>NZ_JBITGA010000007.1:0-559354 GCF_044456565.1 Streptomyces sp. NPDC050842
ATCTGGCGTTGATTTTTGGCACGCTGTTGAGTTCTCAAGGAACGGACGCTTCCTTTGTACTCACCCTCTCGGGCTTTCCTCCGGGCTTCCCTTCGTTTCCGACTCTATCAGATCTTTTCGATCCGATTTCCTCGGTGCTTTCCGGTTCCCGTTCGCTTTCGCTCCGGGCCCTTCCGGCGTGTTCACTACTTTAGCTGATTTCTCTGGTGACTCATAATCGAGTCATTCGAAACTAATTTCGGGAATGCCGAAATACGCCCCTGCTGGGGAATCATCGTGTGTGTAGTGGATGGCCGCTACGGAGTGCTTGAACAAGCAGGTCCGTGTCCAGCGGCTCGGGCCACGTTAGGCGATCGGGCGGCCGGAGTCAAGGCCCCGCTTTCGGGGCGTGTGGGCGCGGTAGGGGCTGACCGTCGGGTCGTCGGTGATCCAGAAGCGCCAGGGGTGCGGGGCGCCGTCGCCGCCTACGCCCGTGCGGGGGCCGCTGCTGAGCGCGTCCGGGGTGGGTGGCGTGCCGGTGAGCAGGGAGAGCGGGGCTTCGGGGCCGGCGCAGGTGTCCGTGCCGTTCAGGGAGAGGGCGATGTCCAGGGCCGTGGCCAGACGGGCGGGGCCCTTGGCCAGCTCCGTGTCGCGGCGGGCCGAGCGGCGGCGGGCGCGGGCCTGCTCGGCGCCGGTCAGGATCTCGCCCGCGCGCAGGAGGACTCCGCTCGCCTCGCCTTCGGGGCCGCAGACCAGGTTGAGGCAGTGCCACATGCCGTAGGTGAAGTAGACGTACGCGTGTCCGGGCGGGCCGAACATGACGGCGTTGCGTGCGGTGCGGCCGCGGAAGGCGTGCGAGCCGGGGTCGATCGCGCCGGCGTACGCCTCCACCTCCGTGAGGCGGAGCTCGATCCTGCCTTCGGCCGAGTTCCGGACGAGGGTGCGGCCGAGCAGGTCGGGGGCGACCTCCAGGACGGGGCGGTCGAAGAAGGCCCGCGGGAGCGGCGTACGGGAGGGGGTGTCGCTCATGGCGGCCGAGCGTAGTGGCGGGTGGCGGGGAACCGGCTACGGTCGTCGCGCGTATGTAGAGGTCAGTACCGAGAAGGAGTGAAAGTCATGGGATTCAAGAAGCTGCTCGCGAGCCTGGGTGCCGGTGGGGCCACCGTGGAGACCGTGCTCACCGAGGCGAACGTGGTTCCGGGCGGTGTCGTCCAGGGTGAGGTGCGGATCCAGGGCGGCAGCGTCGACCAGCAGATCGAGGCGCTCTCCGTCGGGCTGCAGGCGCGGGTCGAGGTCGAGGGTGGCGACCAGGAGCACAAGCAGGATGTCGAGTTCCTCAAGGTGCGGCTGGGCGGTGCCTTCGAGGTGAAGGCCGGCGCCGTGCACGTGGTGCCGTTCGGTCTCGAGGTGCCGTGGGAGACGCCGGTGACCTCGATCGCCGGGCAGCAGCTGCACGGCATGAACATCGGCGTGGTCACCGAGCTGGAGATCGCCCGGGCCGTGGACTCCGGCGACCTGGACCCGATCAACGTGCACCCGCTGCCGGCGCAGCAGGCGATCCTGGACGCCTTCATCGGTCTGGGCTTCCGCTTCAAGAGCGCGGACATGGAGCGCGGGCACATCCGGGGGACGCGGCAGAAGCTGCCCTTCTACCAGGAGATCGAGTTCTTCGCGCCGCAGCAGTACCGCGGGCTGAACCAGGTCGAGGTCAGCTTCGTCGCCGACGACCGTGAGATGGACGTCGTCCTGGAGATGGACAAGAAGCCCGGTCTGTTCGGCGAGGGCAGCGACTCGTTCCGCGCGTTCAAGGTGGGGCTGCACGACTTCCACACGACCGATTGGGCGGCCTACCTGAACCAGTGGCTCGCCGAGGTCGGCGGCCGCCGCAACTGGCTCTAGGCTCGGCGGGAAAGTAGCGACAGGCGATACGGAGGCTCGACGTGTCCGACGGTAAGAGGGCGCCGCTCCCTCACGATTTCCATCCGCCGGTGGCGGCGTTCACCGTGGTGAGCGACGACATCGCGCCGGGTGCGGTCCTGAAGGACGCTCAGGTGTACGCGGCGGGGAACACCTCTCCGCACCTGCGCTGGGAGGGCTTCCCCGCGGAGACCAAGAGCTTCGCCGTGACCTGCTTCGACCCGGACGCTCCGACGGGCAGCGGGTTCTGGCACTGGTCGCTGTTCGACATCCCGGTGTCGGTGACGGAGCTGCCCGTCGGTGCCGGGTCGGGGTCGTTCGAGGGGCTGCCGGCCGGGGCCGTGCACGTCCGGAACGACTACGGCGCGAAGGAGTTCGGCGGCGCCGCTCCCCCGGCCGGGGACCCGGCGCACCGCTACGTCTTCACCGTGTACGCGGTGGACAGCGAGAAGCTGGGGCCCGACAGCGACGCGTCGCCGGCGGCGGTCGGCTTCAACCTGCGGTTCCACACGCTGGGCCGTGCCCAGTTGGTCGGTGAGTACGCGGCTCCCGCGGCGGTCTGATCGTTCGTTTGTTGTTTGCCCGCTTCTGGTCTTGGAGAGATCAGAAGCGGGCATCTTTTGTTTCGCGGGGGGAAATTGCGTTGTCCGACCCCGGCCGGCCCGGCCATCGTTGATCCAGGCCCCACGCCCCGCTCCGGGACGGGGCCGGCACACGGGAGGTGGGCACAATGCGGGACACGCTGGTACTCAACGCAAGCTTCGAGCCGCTTTCGACGGTCACACTCAACCGTGCGGTGGTGCTTGTCCTGCAGGACAAGGCCGTCGTCGAGCAGGCCCATCCCGAGCTGCGGGTGCGTGGTGCCGCCGTCGATCTTCCGGTGCCGCGGGTGATCAGGCTCTGCCGGTACGTGCGGGTGCCGTTCCGAAGACACGCCCCGTGGTCGAGGCGGGGGGTGCTGGTCAGGGACCAACACCGGTGCGCGTACTGCGGGAGGCGGGCGACGACCGTCGACCATGTCGTGCCGCGTGCCCAGGGGGGCGGGGACAGCTGGCTGAATACCGTCGCGTCCTGCGCGGAGGACAACCACCGCAAGGCCGACCGGACGCCGGAGCAGGCGGGGATGCCGCTGCTGCACGAGCCGTTCGTACCGTCGCCGGCGGACGCGATGCTGCTCGCCATGCGGGCGGGTGAGCGGTCCGAGCTGCCGGAGTGGCTGGCGAACTCGGCCGCGTAGACCGTCTCGTACGCGTACGGAAGGGTCCGACTCCCCCGGTGTGGGAGGCGGACCCTTCCGTCGTCCGGGCTACTTCAGCGTCAGCTGGAGGATCGCGACGACGCCGACCGCGATGATCACTCCGCGCAGGACGGACGGCGAGAGCCTGCGTCCGACCTTGGCGCCGATCTGGCCGCCGATGGTGGAGCCGACGGCGATGAGGAGAACGGCCGTCCAGTCGAACTCGGCGACGAAGAGGAAGAAGACGGCGGCGACGCCGTTGACGAGGGCGCCGAGGACGTTCTTGACGGCGTTGATCCGCTGCAGGGTGTCATGGAGCAGCAGGCCCATGAGCGAGAGGTAGAGCACGCCCTGGGCGGCGCCGAAGTATCCGCCGTACATGCTGGCCAGGCAGAGGCCGACGAGGAGGACGGGGCCGCCGTCGGGGTGGGCCACGGTGCCGGTCTGTTCACGGCGTCGCTGCACGGCGGCGGCGATGCGGGGCTGGAGCAGGACCAGGACGAGCGCGATGCCGATGAGGACGGGGACGATCGCGTCGAACGCCTCGGACGGCAGGGCGAGGAGCAGGATCGCGCCGATGAGGCCGCCGATGAGGGCCGCGCCGCCGAGGCGGAGGATGCGGGCCTTCTGGCCCTTCAGTTCGTGGCGGTAGCCGACGACTCCGCTGATGGCACCGGGGACGAGGCCCAGGGTGTTGGAGACGTTCGCGGTGATCGGGGGGAGCCCGGTCGCGAGGAGGACCGGGAACGTGATGAGTGTTCCCGATCCCACGATGGTGTTGATGGTGCCGGCGCCGATACCGGCGGCGAAGATTGCCAGCGCTTCCCAGATGGACAACGCCATCTCCTTACATGGTCAGTGAGTCGCCTCCCCGCTCCGACGTCGTCGGGGTCGAGGGGCTCGCACTGATCATGCACGAAACTTACGTGTACGTGTCAGTCAACCGGGGGTTCTTCTCGCCGGTCGGACCGGGAGTCCTTCGTGTTGAAGCCGGGGACGCCGCCGCCCATGTTCCCGAAGGCGCCGGAGAGGCCCTTGAGTGCGTCGCCGATCTCGCTGGGCACGATCCAGAGCTTGTTGGCGTCGCCCTCGGCGATCTTCGGGAGCATCTGGAGGTACTGGTAGGAGAGGAGCTTCTGGTCCGGGTCGCCGGCGTGGATGGCCTCGAAGACCGTTCGGACGGCCTGGGCCTCTCCCTCGGCGCGCAGGGCGGCGGCCTTGGCCTCGCCCTCGGCGCGGAGGATCGCGGACTGCTTCTCGCCCTCGGCGGTGAGGATCTGGGACTGGCGGGTGCCCTCGGCGGTGAGGATCGCGGCGCGCTTGTCGCGCTCGGCGCGCATCTGCTTCTCCATCGAGTCCTGGATGGAGGTCGGCGGCTCGATCGCCTTGAGCTCGACGCGGTTGACGCGGATGCCCCACTTGCCGGTCGCCTCGTCGAGGACGCCGCGCAGCGCCGCGTTGATGTCCTCGCGGGAGGTGAGGGTCCGCTCCAGGTCCATGCCGCCGATGATGTTGCGCAGGGTGGTGACGGTGAGCTGCTCGATCGCCTGGATGTAGCTGGCGACCTCGTAGGTCGCGGCCCGGGCGTCGGTCACCTGGTAGTAGATGACCGTGTCGATGTTGACGACGAGGTTGTCCTGGGTGATCACCGGCTGCGGCGGGAACGGGACGACTTGCTCGCGGAGGTCGATCCGGTTGCGGATCGAGTCTATGAACGGGACGACGATGTTGAGTCCGGCGTTGAGCGTGCGGGTGTAGCGGCCGAAGCGCTCCACGATCGCCGCGCTCGCCTGCGGGATGACCTGGATCGTCTTGATCAGGGCGATGAAGACGAGCACCACCAGAATGATCAGGACGATGATGACTGCTGACATCGTGTTCCCCGTGCCCTTCGATACCGGTTGAGTGCCGGATGGCTTTCGATGATCCAGATCGAGTTTCCCAGACGGCGGAACGTCATGGGCGAGGTTCGGTCACATGACGTCCGGTCACATGACGTCCGGTCACATGACGACTGCCGTCGCGCCGTCGATCTCCACGACGTCGACCTGGTCGCCCGGTTCGAAGGTCTGTCCGCTGTCGAGCGCGCGGGCGGACCAGATCTCGCCCGCGAGCTTGATACGGCCGCCGCCGCCGGCGTCGACCCGTTCCAGGACGACGGCCTGACGCCCCTTCAGGGCGTCGACGCCGCTGGCCAGGCGGGGCCGGTCGTCGCGGTGGCGGGCGGCGATCGGGCGGATCACCGCGATCAGCGCCACGGAGACGACGGCGAAGACGATCACCTGGGGAGTGATGCCGAAGCCGAGCGCGGCGGTCACCGCCCCGGCGACCGCGCCGACGGACAGCATGCCGAACTCCGGCATCGCGGTCAGGACCAGCGGAATGCCGAGCCCCACCGCGCCGATCAACCACCAGACCCACGCGTCGATGTCCACGTGGTCATGGTAGGGCGGTGGGGACCTTCCGGGACAGGGCGCGGGCGGCTGTGCGGGACGCCGGCGCTCCGGTCCGCTACTTCAGCGGCAGGCCCTGGGCGGTCCAGCGGTCGCCGACGCGCTCGACGACGAGCGGCAGGCCGAAGCAGCGCGAGAGGTTGCGCGAGCTGAGCTCGGTCTCCACGGGGCCGGCGGCGAGGACCTTGCCCTGACGGATCATCAGGACGTGGGTGAAGCCGGGGGCGATCTCCTCGACGTGGTGCGTGACCATGATCATGGAGGGGGCGAGTGGGTCGCGGGCGAGGCGGCCGAGACGGCGGACGAGGTCCTCGCGGCCGCCGAGGTCGAGGCCGGCGGCGGGCTCGTCGAGGAGGAGGAGCTCGGGGTCGGTCATCATCGCGCGGGCGATCAGGGTGCGCTTGCGCTCGCCCTCGGAGAGGGTGCCGAACTTGCGGTCCAGGTAGTCGTTCATGCCGAGGCGGTCGAGGAAGGCCTTGGCGCGCTCCTCGTCGACCGGGTCGTAGTCCTCGTGCCAGGTGGCCGTCATGCCGTACGCGGCGGTGAGGACGGTCTGGAGGACGGTCTGGCCCTTGGGCAGCTTCTCCGCCATGGCGATGCCGGCCATGCCGATGCGGGGGCGGAGTTCGAAGACGTCGGTGCCGACGCCGCCGAGCCGCTCGCCGAGGATCGTGGCGGTGCCCTTGGTGGGGAAGAGGTAGCTGGAGGCGATGTTCAGGAGGGTGGTCTTGCCGGCGCCGTTGGGTCCGAGGATCACCCAGCGCTCGCCCTCCTTGACCGACCAGGAGACCTCGTCCACCAGAGCCCGTCCGCCGCGGACCACGGATACGTCCACCAGCTCCAGTACATCGCTCATGAGCGCGTTGTCTCCCCTTGCGGTCGAGTCGTGTCGTCGCCTTGCACCGATGGGCGCGGCGTCCAGGGGAAAACCTACGTTATCGATGGAGCGGGCCGGTCCCTAGGGCTTCCTTTGAGTCCTTAGTCTGGGGGGATGCTTTCGGAACCACGCTCAGGACGCCTGGCCGCCTGGGGCAATGCCCTGCTGGCCGGGGCGGTGTCGCCGGACGACGCGGCGCTGGCCATTGTCGGGGAGGACGCGGTGCACCGCGTGGAGGGGCTGCCGGGTGAGGCGGCGCCGGTGGGGCTGACGCTGGCGCTGGGCCGGCTGCGGCGGCTCGGGGTGACCGGGTGGCGGGTCGCGCTGCCGGCGCCGGGGCATCCGCTGGGGCTGAGCGGACCGCCGGAGTTCAACGCGCGTGCCCTGGAGTCGGAGGAGGCCGTGGTGGGCTTCGGCGCGCCGTACGGTCTCGTGCCGGAGGTCTCGGAGGCGGGGCCGGCGGGCGACGCGCATGTGGAGGTCGTCTGGCGCTGTCTCGCGGTGCGGGAGGCTCCGCCGGCGGACGTGCCGTCGCTCGGCGAGGCGGAGCGGGAGCTCGCGGAGGCGCTGCGGGACGCGACGGCGGTGCTGACGCGGCTGGACGTGGCGGCCTCGGGCCCCGCGGCGGACGCGGCGCGCGAGGCGTACCGGGCGCGGGCGGAGGTGGGGCGCGAGGTGCTGGCCCCTGGCTACCCGCCGCGGGCGGTGCGCGTCCTGGAGCTGGCCCAGCGGATCGGTCTCCTAGTGGACCTGGCGTACGACCACGGGCACGGGGGCGCGGTCAGCGCTTCGGAAATGGCGGCGCGGGGGGAGGCTCTGCGGCCGGTGGAGCGGGTCGCGCGGCGGGCGCAGGTCGCCGCGTACAACGCGTATGTGGAGGAGCGGGAACGGGAGAAGGAACGAGAGCGGGGGTTCTGAGCCCCTGGCCCTCCCGGCGCCTCCGGCCCCGGGCCTTGCCCCCGACTCGGCGGTCGGAGGCCGCCGCAGCGTGCCGAAGCCCGGGAGGCCCGCCAGGGCCGAGCGGTGCGAGGGGCGCGTCAGGAAGGAGGGGCCAAAGGGGCCGGCCCCCGGGGGATCGTCCGGGGGCCGGTGGTTCTGGGGTGGCTCAGCCGTTGAGGGCGTGGTTGCCGAAGGCCGGGTTGAGCAGGCCGATCACGTTGACCGTGTTGCCGGAGACGTTCACGGGGACGTGGACCGGGACCTGCACCAGGTTGCCGGACGCGACGCCCGGCGAGTTGAGGGCCTTGCCGTCGGCCTCGGCGCCGTGGGCGGAGGCGGCACCCGCACCGGCGGCGATGATGCCGCCGGCGATCATGGTGACGGCAGCGGCCTTCTTGAGGTTCTTCACTTGGTACATCCTCCTGGTCGTCGCTGCGGCAGGTCCGCCGCAGCACGTCATGGAGAACGCCGCCGCGCCCGCCGGGTTGCGCCGAACGGGGGATATACACCCGACGGTATGAAGGACTGAACGGTCGTGCGCCCGGAGTGCCAGGGGGCGCACGGAGCGCTCTTCAGTCGGTGAGGCCGTGTCTGACCGCCCAGAGGGCGGCCTGGGTGCGGTCCGCGAGGTCGAGTTTCATCAGGATGTTCGAGACGTGGGTCTTGACCGTCTTCTCGGAGAGGACGAGCGCGCGGGCGATCTCGCGATTGGACCGGCCGTCGGCGATCAGGCCGAGGACCTCGCGCTCGCGCTCCGTGAGGGTGGTGCCCCGTCCCGTACCGCTCGGGGCGTCCTCCTGGCTGAGGAGCGCTTCGGCGACCTCCGGCTGGAGCAGGACGTGTCCCGCGTGGACGGAGCGGATGGCGCCGGCCAGGGCGTCGGGGTCGATGTCCTTGTAGACGTATCCGGAGGCTCCGGCGCGGAGTGCGGGGACGACCGTGCGCTGCTCGGTGAAGCTGGTGACGATCAGGACCCTGGCCGGGTTGGCGAGCTCGCGGAGCCGTTTCAGCGCCTCGATGCCGTCGGTGCCGGGCATCTTCACGTCCATGAGGACCACGTCGGGGCGGAGCTCCTCGGCGCGGGCGACTCCTTCGGCGCCGTCGGAGGCCTCCCCCACCACCTCTATGTCGTCCTGCACCTCGAGGAAGGTGCGCAGGCCTCGGCGGACGACCTGGTGGTCGTCGACCAGCAGGACACGGATCGGCTTGTCAGCCACCGGGTACCTCCATCTCGATCGTGGTGCCCTCGCCGGGGGCCGAGGTCACGGTGAGTCCGCCACCGACGCCGCCCGCCCGGTCCCGCATGGAGACGAGACCGAGGTGGCGACCGGCGCTGCGGACCGTACGGGGGTCGAAGCCCTTGCCGTCGTCGGCGACCGTGAGCCGCGCGCCCTGGCCGCTGCGGGCGAGGGTGACGCTGACGAGCTCGGCCTCCGCGTGGCGCAGGGCGTTGTGCAGGGCTTCCTGGGCGACGCGGAGCACGGCCTCCTCCTGGGCCGCGGGCAGGGCGCGGATCCCCGGGCTCTCGAAGGTGACCCTGGCGGTGTGGGCGCGGTCCATGACCTGGATCTGGGTGCGCAGGGTGTGGACGAGGCCGTCCTCGTCGAGCGCCGCGGGGCGCAGCTCGACGACCGCCGCGCGCAGCTCGTCGGCGGCCTCGGCCGCGAGGAGGGCGACCTGCTGGAGCTCGTCCTTGGCCCGGGCGGGGTCGCGGTCGACGAGGGCGGCCGCGGCCTGGGCCGTGAGGCGGAGCGAGAAGAGCTTCTGGCTGACGGCGTCGTGGAGCTCGTGGGCGAGGCGGGAGCGCTCCTCGGCGATGGTGAGCTCGCGGCTGCGCTCGTACAGCCGGGCGTTGGTGAGGGCGATGGCCGCGTGCTGGGCGAGGATCCCGAGCAGTTCCTCGTCCTCGGCGGTGAAGCCGCAGCCGCCCGTCTCCTTCGGGCAGCGCTTGTTCGCGAGGAAGAGCGCGCCGAGGGTCTCGTCGCCGTCCCTGACGGGGAGGCCGAGGAAGTCGGACATCTCGGGGTGGGCGGCCGGCCAGCCTTCGAAGCGGGGGTCCTCGCGGACGTCGGCGAGGCGCTCGGGCTCGGCCTTGTGGAGCATCGCGGCGAGGATGCCGTGCTGCCGGGGCAGCGGGCCGATCGCCTTCCACTGCTCGTCGCTGACGCCGTCGACCACGAACTGGGCGAAGCCGCCGTGGTCGTCGGGGACGCCCAGGGCCGCGTACTCGGCGTCGAGGAGCTCGCGGGCGGAGGCCACGATCGTCTTGAGGACGTCGCGGACCTCCAGATGGCGGCTCATCGCGAGGAGGGCGGTGCTCACGGCGGAGAGGCCGGAGCTGGGTCGATGGCTCATGTGTTCACCGTACCGGCGGGGTGTGACCGTGCGTATCCGCCTGGGGACGGCGTGGGAGGGGGACTCGGGACCTAGGTCCAATGCCCTCGGCGGGCCGGGCCGGGGGCCGAGGCGGCGCGGCGGGGCCCGGCGCGAGGGTGGTGCCTGTCGGCTTCGGCAGGTGGTGCCGGACGGCACGGATTCACGGATACAAGGGGGACTCGTCATGGCAGTCGCGATCGTCACGGGGGCGTCGAAGGGGCTCGGCAGGGCGCTGGCGCACGCGCTGGCCGGGCGGGGCTGGGACCTCGTCCTGAACGCCCGGACGGCGGGGGCACTGGAGGAGAGCGCGGCGGCGGTCCGCGCGGCGCACGGCACGCGGGTGGTCGCGCTGCCCGGCGACGTCGGGGACGCGGCGCACCGGCGGGAGCTGGTGGCCGCGGCCGAGGGGTTCGGCGGGCTCGATCTGCTGGTGAACAACGCGGGCGTGCTGGGTGCCGCGCCGCTCCCCCGCCTTGAGCACCAGCCGCTGGACGGTCTGCGGGCCGCCCTGGAGACGAACGTGGTGGCGGTGCTCGGCCTCGTACAGGAGAGCCTGCCGCTGCTGCGGGCGAGCGACGCGGGGACGGTGATCGCGCTCAGTTCGGAGGCGGCGGCGGTGCCGTACGCGACGTGGGGCGGGTACGGGGCGTCGAAGGCCGCGGTCGACCTGCTGGCGGCGGTGCTGGCCGTGGAGGAGCCGGAGCTGCGGGTGTGGGCGGTGGACCCGGGTGACATGGAGACGGATCTGTACGCGGCGGCGGTGCCGGAGGGGATCGGTACGCGGCCGGGTCCGGAGTCCGTGGTGCCGGGCTTCCTCCACCTGCTCGACCGGCGGCCGGCCAGCGGGCGGTACGTGGCGCCGGAGCTGGCGCGGGCCGTGGGATGAGGGGGTGAGGGGTGAGGGGGCGCCTCTGGTACGAGTCCGGCGGCGTCCCTCTCCTCCTCCCGGAGGACCCGCCTCACCGTCTGCATTGCTGCCGCAACGCCTGGTGAGTTCGTTACGTGCCCGATGTGAGCCCGCGCATAGGACCCACATCACTTACGAAGACCCCTAGTGGACGCCAGAAGGCCAGTTTGACGTGGAGGAACCTGGCCACAACGGGCATTCCGTGGCCTGTGCACAAGCCCCTGATCCACTACCCGGGATCGTACGTCACACCTTTGCCACACGATTTTGCTGCCGCTAAGAATTGCCCTCGTCGCCGCCGAGCAGGCGCAGCGCCGCCCCGGCGAGCGACCCCCCAGCGATTCGAAGAGGTAGTCCTGATGTCTGCGAACACCCCCGGCCACAGTCGTGGTCTGAAGAAGACCCACAAGGCCACGATCGCCGGCGTCGCCGCTCTGGGCGCCGCAGCACTCACTCTTTCCCTCGTGCCGGGCAACGGCGGCTCCAAGGAGACCGAGCCCCAGGCCCTCTCCGGTACGCAGCAGGTCGCCTGGTCGTACGACGCCGCCAGCCCGCAGGCGAAGGCGCTGGCCGCCAGCGTCACCGAGCAGCAGACCACGATCGGCCTGAAGGCCAAGCAGGAGGCCGACGCCAAGGCGGCGGCCAAGGCGAAGGCCGACGCGCAGGCCGCGGCGAAGGCGAAGGCCGACGCGAAGGCCAAGGCCGACGCCCGGGCCAAGGCCGACGCCCGGGCCAAGGCCGCCGCGAAGGCGAAGGCCGCGGCCAAGGCCAAGGCTGACGCGGCGAAGCGCGCCGCGGAGAAGGCGGCCGCGAGCCGTTCCGTCGCCCGTACGCCGGTCTTCGCGAACAACCTCGACGGCTGGATCCGCGAGGCGCTGTTCATCATGGACAAGCACGACATCCCGGGCAGCTACAACGGCCTGCACAAGAACATCATGCGCGAGTCCAGCGGCAACCCGCGGGCCATCAACAACTGGGACATCAACGCCATCAACGGCGTCCCGTCCAAGGGCCTGCTCCAGGTCATCTACCCGACCTTCAAGACCTACCACGTCGCCGGCACGCCGTTCGACCAGTACGACCCGGTCGCCAACATCGTCGCCGCCGCCAACTACGCGGCCGACCGCTACGGCTCGATCGACAACGTCAACAGCGCGTACTGATCGCATAGGGCCTGGCTGATAATGCGCCGAGCGTGCGTGCCGGGCGGGCGGGCCGGACCCGGCGGGAATTGTCAGCCAGGCCCTGAGTCCGCTGTCGCACGCCGAAGGGCGGCACCCCCCGCACTGGGGGTGCCGCCCTTCGGCGTATCGCCGGGGTCGTTACTTGCGCATGACCTCGGGCTCGTGGCGGCGCAGCAGGCGCGCCACGACGACGCAGCAGACGGCCGCCATGAGCAGCTGGACGCCGAGGTCGAAGCCCCACTGGCCGGCCGTGTGCTCCCACAGGGAGTCGGTGTCCGTGGGGTTCTTCGGGTCCCACGGCGGCATGAGGCGGGCCAGGTCGAGGGTGGTGCCGGCGCCGGCGATGCCCCAGCGGGAGGGCATGAGCCAGGCGAACTGCTCCAGGCCGGGCGAGCCGTAGACCTGGAAGAGGATGCCGGTGAACACGACCTGGATGATCGCGAACATGACGAGGAGCGGCATGGTCTTCTCGGCGGTCTTCACGAGCGCGGAGATGACCAGGCCGAACATCATCGAGGTGAGGCCGAGGGCGATCACCTGGATGCACAGTTCGACGGCCGGGGGCATGAGGAGGCCCTCGGCGGGCAGCGCGCGGGTGGAGAAGCCGATGCCGCAGATGATGACGCCCTGGAAGGCCGTGATCAGGCCGAGGACGATCACCTTGGACATCAGGTACGCGGAGCGGGAGAGGCCGGTGGCGCGCTCCCGTTCGTAGATGACCCGCTCCTTGATCAGTTCGCGGACCGAGTTGGCCGCGCCGCTGAAGCACATGCCGACCATGAGGATCAGCATGATCGTTCCGGCGTCGCCGTTGAAGCGGGACGGCGCCGTCGGCGAGCCGAGGCCGAAGTCCGCCGGGATGACGACCGAGACCGCGCCGAGGACGGCGGGCAGGATCACCATCAGACCCAGGAAGCCCTTGTCGGAGGCGATCACCGAGACGTAGCGGCGGATCAGGGTCCACAGCTGGGAGCCCCAGCCCTGCGGCTTCGGCGGGCGGGCCATCGCCTGCTGCGGCATCTGGACCGGCTGCGCGGCGACGGCGTCGATGTCCGCGGCGTACATCTGGTAGTGCTGCGAACCCTTCCAGCGGCCCGCCCAGTCGTAGTCGCGGTAGTTCTCGAAGGCGGAGAAGACATCGGCCCAGGTGGAGTAGCCGAAGAAGTTCAGCGCCTCCTCCGGTGGGCCGAAGTACGCCACCGAGCCACCGGGCGCCATGACGAGGAGCTTGTCGCACAGGCCCAGCTCGGCCACCGAGTGGGTGACGACGAGGACCGTTCGGCCGTCGTCGGCGAGGCCGCGCAGCAGCTGCATGACGTCGCGGTCCATGCCCGGGTCGAGGCCGGAGGTCGGCTCGTCCAGGAAGATCAGCGACGGCTTGGTGAGGAGCTCCAGGGCGACGGAGACGCGCTTGCGCTGGCCACCGGAGAGGGAGGTGACCTTCTTCTCCTTGTGGATGTCGAGCTTGAGCTCGCGCAGCACCTCGTCGATCCGGGCCTCGCGCTCGGCCTCGGCGGTGTCGCCGGGGAAGCGGAGCTTGGCCGCGTACTTGAGGGCCTTCTTGACGGTCAGCTCCTTGTGCAGGATGTCGTCCTGCGGGACCAGACCGATGCGCTGGCGCAGCTCGGCGAACTGCTTGTAGAGGCTCCGGTTGTCGTAGAGGACGTCGCCCTCGTTGGCCGGGCGGTAGCCGGTCAGCGCCTTGAGCAGCGTGGACTTTCCGGAGCCGGACGGGCCGATGACACCGATCAGCGACTTCTCCGGGACGCCGAAGGAGACGTCCTGGAGGATCTTCTTGCCGCCGTCGACCGTCACCGTGAGGTGGCGGGCCGAGAAGGACACGGAGCCGGTGTCGACGAACTCCTCGAGCTGGCCGCCGACGATGCGGAACGTCGAGTGGCCGACGCCGACGATGTCCTGCGGGCCGAGGACGGCCGAGCCACCCTTGGGGATCGGCTGGCCGTTAACGTACGTGCCGTTGTGCGAGCCGAGGTCGCGGATCTCGAAGCGGCCGTCGGGCGTCGCGTGGAAGTCGGCGTGGTGCCGCGAGACCTGGAGGTCGGAGACGACCAGCTCGTTCTCGAGGGCACGGCCGATGCGCATGACGTGGCCGAGGTTCAGCTGGTGGAACGTGGTGGGGCTGCGGTCGGCGTAGGCCGACGACGCCCCCGCGGCGGCGCCGGGGCGCCCGGGCCCCTGGTGGCCGTGGGGGCCCTGCGGGCCGCCCTGCTGGTGCGGGACCTGCGGCTGCGGGGCCTGCGGCTGCCAGCCCTGCTGGGGCGGGGCCTGGTGCTGCGGGGCCTGGTGCTGCGGCGGGGCCTGGTGCGTCGCCCAGTCGGCCTGGGCGGCGGCCTGCGGCCCCGCGGCCTGGTGGGCGGCGGCGGGCTGGGCCGCCTGCGCCTGGGCCGGCTGCTGGTGCGCCTGGTGCGCGGGCTGGGCTCCGGCGGCGAGATTCAGCCGGGGGCCGTCGGTCGCGTTGCCCAGGTGGACGGCCGATCCGGGGCCGATCTCCATCTGGTGGATCCGCTGCCCCTGGACGAACGTGCCGTTCGTCGAGCCGTGGTCCTCGATGACCCAACTGCGGCCGCCCCAGCTGACCGTGGCGTGCCGCCACGAGACCCGGGCGTCGTCGATGACCAGGTCACCCTGCGGATCGCGACCGAGGGTGTACGACCTGGACGGATCGAGCGTCCAGGTCCTTCCATTCAATTCCAGTACGAGTTCTGGCACTCCATGCCCCACTACTTGTCCCCCGATGTGCTCCCGTCGTCGGGAGTCTAGGGATGGCGAACATCGTGGGGAACTATTTCAGGCCCGGTCCCCACTCCGAAAGTCGGGCCACGCTCGTGCCGTGTTCGGGTCGTGTGAAGAGTCGGCCGAGGCAAGCCCACGACCACTCGGGTGTCCGCTGGGCGGGACGGGGGGTCAGGTGGCACGCGGTGCCCGATACGGTGGAACCACCATGAGCGCATCGCAGACCTCAGACGTTCCCACCCTTCTCGTCAAGATCTTCGGCAAGGACCGTCCCGGGATCACCGCCGGACTCTTCGACACCCTCGCCGCCTACTCCGTCGACGTCGTGGACATCGAGCAGGTCGTCTCCCGCGGCCGTCTCGTCCTGTGCGCGCTCGTCACCGAGCCGACCGTCGCCTCGCAGGGCGAGCTGCGGGCCACGATCCACAGCTGGGCCGAGTCCCTGAAGCTCCAGGCCGAGATCATCTCCGGTACGGGTGACAACCGGCCCCGTGGCGAGGGGCGCTCGCACGTCACCGTGCTCGGCAACCCGCTCACCGCGGAGCAGACGGCGGCCATAGCGGCCAGGATCGCGGAGACGGGCGGCAACATCGACCGTATCTTCCGCCTCGCGAAGTATCCGGTGACGGCCGTGGAGTTCGCCGTCTCGGGCTGCGAGACCGAGCCGCTGCGGACCGCGCTGGCGATCGAGGCCCACACCAGCGGGGTGGACGTGGCCGTGGTCTCCGCCGGGCTGCACCGGCGGGCCCAGCGGCTCGTCGTCATGGACGTCGACTCGACCCTGATCCAGGACGAGGTCATCGAGCTCTTCGCGGCGCACGCGGGGTGCGAGGACAAGGTCGCCGAGGTGACGGCGGCGGCGATGCGCGGTGAGCTGGACTTCGAGCAGTCGCTGCACGCGCGGGTGGAGCTGCTCGCCGGTCTCGACGCCTCGGTGGTCGACAAGGTCCGCGCCGAGGTGCGGCTGACGCCGGGGGCCCGGACCCTGATCCGTACGCTCAAGCGGCTCGGCTACCAGGTGGGTGTCGTCTCCGGCGGGTTCACCCAGGTCACCGACGATCTGAAGGAGCGGCTGGGGCTCGACTTCGCCTCGGCCAACACCCTGGAGATCGTGGACGGCAAGCTCACCGGTCGGGTGACCGGCGAGATCGTGGACCGTGCGGGCAAGGCGCGGCTGCTGCGCCGGTTCGCCACGGAGGCGGGGGTGCCGCTGGCACAGACCGTGGCCATCGGCGACGGGGCCAACGACCTGGACATGCTGAACGCGGCCGGTCTCGGGGTGGCGTTCAACGCCAAGCCGGTGGTGCGCCGGGCCGCGGACACGGCGGTGAACGTGCCGTTCCTGGACACCGTGCTCTATCTGCTGGGGATCACGCGCGAGGAGGTCGAGGTCGCCGACGGCGGCGAGGACCTGCTGCACTGAGCCATCGGTGCGCCCGTACGGAGAGGGCCCGGTCGTCGTCGGACGGGCGGGCCCTTTCGCGTACGAACAGGGTCCGCCCGTCAGTCGTGCGGGGTCCAGAAGTCCACGAGCCGTGCGGCCCCGTGCTCCAGCGACTTCCAGGAGCCGTTGAAGCCGAGGACGGCGTAGGCGGAGGTCGGGAAGCCGCTGCGGTTCATGCGGGTCAGGAGCTCTCCGTCGGCCTCGCCCGCGAGGGCCTCGGCCAGGGCGTGCATCCCGGGGTTGTGGCCGATGACGAGGAGGTCGTCGACGTCCTCCGAGGTCTCGTTGAGCAGGGCGATGAGCTCGCCGAGCGAGGCCTCGTACAGCCGGTCCTCGTACACGGTCTTCGGGCGCTCCGGCAGTTCGTGCACGGCCAGCTTCCAGGTCTCCCGGGTTCTGACGGCGGTCGAACAGAGGGCCAGGTCGAAGGCGATGCCGGTCCCGGCGAGCCTGCGGCCCGCGACGGGGGCGTCCGCGCGGCCTCGCTCGGCGAGGGGCCTCTCGTGGTCGGACTCGTCGCTCCAGTCTGCCTTCGCGTGGCGGAGCAGCACGATCCTGCGGGGTGTATCGACGCTCATGGTCAACAGCTTCGCACGGAACGGCTTTCGGTGACTCAGAGAGCGAGCGTTTGCTGGAGCTGCTCCAGGACCCGGCCGACCCCCGTGTCACCAGCGGTCGCCTGGGCCCCACCCGGCCCCGCTATGAGCATCAGCAGGACGCCGAACGCGGCCACGGGAAGGGCGAGCGCCCACCAGGGCAGCCGGGTGTCGACGCCGGTCGGCAGGGGCCGGGTGCTGGTGTCCGTACGGGCCGACATGGCCGCCTCCGAGGGGTGGGAGATGCAGGTCCCGCCGTCTCCGGCGGGATGTCTCCAACGTACGGACCCGGGGCTCGGCGGCCCATCAGGTGATCCACCCACTTCACCCTGACACTCGCCCCCTAGGGGATGCGGGGGATATCCCCACCCCCGGGGGTCACGGTGAGGCGAGGGTGGCGATCACGGCGATGACCGCCCCGATGCCGAGCATCGCGCCGAGCACGATGAGCAGCTTCTTCTGGCCGTTCTGGGGATTGGGTTCGAGGACTGGCATGGGACCAGTCTCGCATCTCAGCATTCGTCCTCGACGGTCCGGTCCCGCCCGGCGAGGCTTCCGACGATCATCTGCGGGATCATCAGGCCGCCCATGAGCGCGATGGGCAGTCCCCAGCCGCCGCTGTGCTGGTAGAGGACGCCGACGAGCAGGGGGCCGGGGATGGAGATGAGGTAGCCGACGCTCTGCGCGAAGGCGGAGAGGCGGACGACGCCGGCGCCGGTCCGCGAGCGCATCCCGATCATGGTGAGGGCGAGCGGGAAGGCGCAGTTGGAGACGCCGAGGAGCACCGCCCAGACCCAGGCTCCGGCGGCCGGGGCGAGGAAGAGGCCGGTGTAGCCGCCGAGGCCGCACAGGCCGAGCGCGACGACGATCGGTCCCTGGTTCTTCATCCGGGTCGCGAGGCGGGGGATGACGAAGGCGAGCGGGACGCCCATGACCATGGTGACGGCGAGGAGCACGCCCGCGGTGGAGGCGGGGACGCCGGCGTCGCGGAAGATCTGCGGCATCCAGCCCATGGTGATGTAGGCGCCGGTGGCCTGGAGGCCGAAGAAGCAGCCGAGGGCCCAGGCGGTGCGGCTGCGGGTGACGCGCGGGGCGGCCGTGGTGTCCGCCGGGGCGGCGGTCGCGGTCGCGTTCCCCGTACGTCGGGTGGGGCGGGCGCGGTCACGGTCGCCGTCGCGCAGGAGCGGGATCCAGGGCAGGACGGCGAGCGCGGCGACGACGGCCCAGACGCCGAGGCCGAGCCGCCAGTCACCGCCGAGGGCCTCGGTCATCGGGACGGTCGCCGCCGCGGCGACGGAGGTGCCGAGGGCGAGCGCCATGGAGTACAGGCCGGTCATGGTGCCGACGCGGTCGGGGAAGTACCGCTTGACGATGACGGGCATCAGGACGTTGCTGAGGGCGATGCCCATGAGGGCGAGGGCGCTGGCGGCGAGGAAGCCGGCCGTGCCGGTGGCGAAGGGGCGGACGGCGAGGCCCACGAAGATCGCCGCCATGCCCGCGCACACGACGGCGGCGGGGCCGAAGCGGCGGGCCAGGCGCGGGGCGGTGATGCCGAAGACGGCGAAGCAGAGCGGGGGGACGGAGGTGAGGACGCCGGCGACGGTGCCGCTCATGTGGAGGCCCGCACTGACCTCTTCGAGGAGCGCGCCGAGGCTGGTGATGGCCGGGCGCAGGTTCAGGGCGGCGAGGACGAGGCCGACGATGACGAGCCCGAGGGTCCAGCGGTGCGCCCGGCCGGGTGCGGGAGGATCGCCGGCGGCTGCGGCCGCTCGGGCGGTGATACCGGCCGGTCGTACGGCGGGGTCGAGGGTCTTCGGTTCGTCAGGCATGAGGCCATCATAGAATCATGGGATGATTGGTTGTCCAATCTCGAACGAATGGGACGGTACTCCATGGCCCTCGGCCACCCGCGGCGCGCAGGACTCTCCGATCAGGTGATCGCCGAGCTGCGGAACCAGATCACCTCCGGCGAGTGGCCGGTGGGTTCGCGCATCCCGACCGAGCCCGAGCTGGTCGAGCAGCTGGGCGTGGCCCGCAACACCGTGCGCGAGGCCGTCCGGGCGCTCGCGCACAACGGGCTGCTCGACATCCGCCAGGGCTCGGGGACGTACGTCATCGCCACCAGCGAGCTGGCGGGCGTCATGCACCGGCGCTTCGCCGGCTCCGACCCCCGGCACGTCGCGGAGCTGCGCTCGACCCTGGAGTCCGCCGCCGCCCGCTTCGCGGCGGAGCGGCGCACGGAGCGGGACCTGAAGCAGCTCGACGCGCTGCTCGTGCGGCGCGAGGAGGCGTGGGAGTCGGGTGACGCGGAGCGGTTCGTGACCGTCGACGCGGCCTTCCACCACGCGGTCGTCGCCGCCTCGGGCAACGACGTCCTCACGGAGCTCTACGCGGACCTGGGCGATCTCCTGCGGGACTGGCTGCGCGACGACGTGGGGCAGGAGCTGCGGCCGGAGAACCACATGGACCACGCGCGCCTGGTGGACGCGATCCGCGCGGGCGACGCCGAGCGGGCCGGCACGGAGGCGGCCGGCTACCCCTTCATGTGCCTCAAGAGCCCCGTCCCGGAGTCGGCTCCGGCTCCGGTTCCGCCGGCTGGTGCGTGACCCAGGCGGACCGGACCTCCTTCCAGCAGCGGCCGGTGACCTGGGCGTAGTCCGCGGGGCCGACGTCGACGGGGGCGCTGTCGGTGTCGACGTCCCACCACCGGTCGCACTCGACGTGGAGCCGGACGCGGTCGGTGTCGGGGTACGGGTTCTGGCAGTAGGCGGTGACGCGGGAGCCCTGGACGACGGTGCGGCAGGACGCCCCGAAGTTCTCCGGCTCCTCCGCCGCCGGGCCGGCGGCGGGGAGCTCCTCGGCCGGGGCGGGAGCGGCCCGCACCTCGGCGGCCACGGCGATCCCGGTGAGCAGAACGGCGACCGAGGCGAACGCGCCGAACCCGTTGCGTATCGCGCGCATGCCCGTACCTCCTCCCCGTCAGCAGCAGATCATCACGCTCTGCACCAGTCTGGGGTGATTCGCGCGACTTTTCGACTCGGGGACGGAAAAAGGCCCGCGCACCCGCCCCACCAGGGCAAACGCGCGGACCTTCGGCCGTACGGTGAGCGCTTACGCGCCGATCGCGTGCAGACCGCCGTCGACGTGGATGATCTCGCCCGTGGTCTTCGGGAACCAGTCCGAGAGCAGCGCGACGATGCCGCGGCCGGCCGGCTCCGGGTCCGAGAGCTCCCACTCCAGCGGGGAGCGGCTGTCCCACACGGCGGCCAGGTCGCCGAAGCCCGGGATGGACTTGGCGGCCATCGAGCCGAGCGGGCCCGCCGAGATCAGGTTGCAGCGGATGTTCTGCTTGCCCAGGTCACGGGCCATGTAGCGGCTGGTGGCCTCCAGGGCGGCCTTGGCCGGGCCCATCCAGTCGTACTGCGGCCAGGCGAACTTCGCGTCGAAGGTGAGGCCGACGACCGAGCCGCCCTCGCTCATCAGCGGCAGCAGCGCCATCGTCAGCGACTTCAGGGAGAAGGCGGAGACGTGCATGGCGGTGGCCACGGACTCGAACGGCGTGTTCAGGAAGTTGCCGCCGAGGGCGTCCTGGGGAGCGAAGCCGATCGAGTGGACGATGCCGTCGAGGCGGTCGCCCAGGTGCTCGCGGACCTGACCCTCCAGGCGGGCGAGGTGCTCGTCGTTCGAGACGTCGAGCTCCAGGACCTTGACCTTGTCGGGGTGGGGCAGCTTCTTGGCGATGCGCTCGGTCAGCGTCGGCCGGGGCCAGGCGGTGAGGATGATCTCCGCACCCTGCTCCTGGGCCAGCTTCGCGGCGTGGAAGGCGATGGAGGACTCCATCAGCACACCCGTGATCAGGATGCGCTTGCCCTCGAGAATTCCGCTCATGTGATCAGTGACCCATGCCCAATCCGCCGTCAACCGGGATGACGGCTCCAGTGATGTACGAGGCGTCGTCGGAGGCGAGGAACTTCACCGCGGCGGCGATCTCCTCCGGCTGCGCGTAACGGCCCAGCGGCACCTGGGACACGATGCCCGCGCGCTGCTCGTCGGTGAGGACCGCGGTCATGTCGGTGGCGACGAAACCAGGGGCGACGACGTTGAACGTGATGTTGCGCGAGCCGAGCTCACGCGCGAGGGAGCGGGCGAACCCGACCAGGCCGGCCTTGGAGGCGGCGTAGTTGGCCTGGCCCGCGGAGCCCAGCAGACCGACGACCGACGAGATCAGGACGACGCGGCCCTTCTTGGCCCGCAGCATGCCACGGTTGGCGCGCTTGACGACCCGGAAGGTGCCGGTCAGGTTGGTGTCGAGGACGGACGTGAAGTCCTCCTCCGACATGCGCATGAGGAGCTGGTCCTTCGTCACGCCGGCGTTGGCCACGAGGACCTCGACCGGACCGTGCTTCTCCTCGATCTCCTTGTACGCCTGCTCCACCTGCTCGGTGTCGGTGATGTCGCACCTGACGGGCAGGCAGCCCAGTTCGACCAGGGCGGCCGGCGGCTCGCCGGAGCGGTACGTGATCGCGACCTTGTCGCCGGCCTCGGCGAACGCGCGGGCGATGGCGAGGCCGATGCCCCGGTTTCCTCCGGTGACGAGAACCGAGCGGCTCAACGGATCACCCTTTCGATAGCGGTCTGGTAGCCGAAAACCTATCGGTATCGCTCCCGACATGAGGAATCGACCTCCGACAGTGGCGTAGGGGCGGCACTGTCGGATCCCTACAGCTCGGGGGCGGTACGGGTCCGGCCGGGAGAGCCCGGCGCGCGGCCCACGGGGGCCCTCTAATGGGCCTACCCGGCCGCCCTTCCCATGATTGACTTCCGGGACAGCTGAACCACCGTCTCCACCCCAGACTTCCGATCACTGAGAGCGAGGCCGCTCGTGGTCCATCAGATCGACCCTACGTTCGTCGCGCTGCCGCTCCGGGCGCTCGCCGACGCGGCGCTCGCCCGGGCGCGCGCGCTCGGCGCCGAGCACGCGGACTTCCGCCTGGAGCGGGTACGCAGCGCCTCATGGCGGCTACGGGACGCCAAACCCTCCGGTTCCTCGGACACCACCGACCTCGGCTACGCGGTGCGGGTGGTGCACGGCGGGGCCTGGGGCTTCGCCTCCGGGGTCGACCTGACCATGGACGGGGCGGCACGGGTCGCGTCGCAGGCCGTGGCCATGGCCAAGCTGTCGGCGAAGGTGATCGCCGCGGCCGGCTCCGAGGAGCGCGTGGAGCTGGCGCCGGAGCCGGTGCACGCCGAGCGCACCTGGGTCTCCTCGTACGAGATCGACCCCTTCTCCATCCCCGGCGAGGAGAAGAGCGCGCTGCTCGCCGACTGGAGCGCGCGACTTCTCGGGGCGGAGGGCGTGGCGCACGTGGACGCCTCGCTGCTCACCGTCCACGAGAACAAGTTCTACGCGGACACGGCGGGCACCGTCACGACGCAGCAGCGCGTCCGGCTGCACCCGCAGCTCACGGCGGTCGCCGTCGACGGGACGACCGGCGAGTTCGACTCGATGCGGACGATCGCGCCGCCGGTCGGGCGGGGCTGGGAGTACCTGACGGGCACCGGCTGGGACTGGGACAAGGAGCTGGACGAGATCCCGGCGCTCCTGGCCGAGAAGATGCGGGCGCCGAGCGTCGAGGCCGGGCGGTACGACCTGGTCGTGGACCCGTCGAACCTCTGGCTGACGATCCACGAGTCGATCGGGCACGCCACCGAGCTGGACCGGGCCCTCGGCTACGAGGCGGCCTACGCCGGCACCTCCTTCGCCACCTTCGACCAGCTCGGCAAGCTGGCGTACGGATCGTCGATCATGAACGTGACGGGTGACAGGACCGCCGAGCACGGGCTCGCGACCATCGGGTACGACGACGAGGGCGTCGAGGGGCAGAGCTGGGACCTGGTGAAGGACGGCACGCTCGTCGGCTACCAGCTGGACCGGCGGATCGCGAAGCTCACGGGCCTCGGCCGCTCGAACGGCTGCGCGTTCGCGGACTCCCCCGCGCATGTGCCGGTGCAGCGGATGGCGAACGTCTCGCTCCAGCCGGACCCGGGCGGTCTGTCGACCGAGGACCTGATCGGGGGTGTGGAGCGCGGGATCTACGTGGTCGGCGACCGTTCGTGGTCGATCGACATGCAGCGCTACAACTTCCAGTTCACCGGGCAGCGCTTCTTCCGCATCGAGAACGGCCGGCTGGCCGGGCAGCTGCGGGACGTGGCGTACCAGGCGACGACGACCGACTTCTGGGGCTCGATGGAGCAGGTCGGCGGCCCGCAGACGTACGTCCTCGGCGGCGCGTTCAACTGCGGCAAGGCCCAGCCGGGCCAGGTCGCCGCTGTCTCCCACGGCTGCCCCTCCGCCCTCTTCCGGGGTGTCAACATCCTCAATACGACGCAGGAGGCCGGTCGATGAGCCGCGTCAGCAAGCCGTACGAGATCGTCGAGCGGGCGCTTGAGCTGTCCCGTGCCGACGGGTGTGTCGTCATCGCCGACGAGGAGTCCTCCGCGAATCTGCGGTGGGCCGGGAACGCGCTGACCACCAACGGTGTCACGCGGGGCCGCACCCTCACCGTCATCGCGACCGTCGACGGCTCCCAGGGCACCGCCTCCGGTGTCGTCTCCCGGTCGGCCGTCACCGCCGACGACCTGGAGCCGCTGGTCCGGGCCGCCGAGGCCGCCGCGCGGGCCGCCGGGCCCGCCGAGGACGCCCAGCCGCTGGTCGAGGGCGTGCCCTCGTCCCCCGACTTCACGGACGCGCCGGCCGAGACCTCCTCCGCCGTCTTCGCCGACTTCGCCCCGGCGCTCGGCGAGGCCTTCGCCCGGGCCCGGGCCGGCGGCCGTGAGCTCTACGGCTTCGCCAACCACGAGCTGACCTCCACCTACCTGGGTACGTCGACGGGGCTGCGGCTCCGCCACGACCAGCCCAACGGGACCCTGGAGCTGAACGCCAAGTCCCCCGACCGATCGCGCTCCGCCTGGGCCGGGCGCTCGACGCGGGACTTCAAGGACGTCGACCCGGCCGCGCTCGACGCGGAGCTGGCGACGCGCCTCGGCTGGGCGGAGCGGCGCATCGAGCTGCCCGCCGGGCGGTACGAGACGCTGCTGCCGCCGACGGCCGTGGCCGACCTGCTCATCTACCAGCTGTGGTCGTCCACGGCCCGGGACGCGGTGGAGGGCCGTACGGTCTTCTCGAAGCCCGGCGGCGGCACCCGGCTCGGCGAGACCCTCTCCCCGCTGCCGCTGACCCTGCGCAGCGACCCGAACGAGCCGGGTCTGGAGTCCGCGCCGTTCGTGATCGCGCACTCCTCGGGCGACGACTCCTCCGTCTTCGACAACGGTCTGCCGGTCGGGCCGATCGACTGGGTGAAGGCGGGGAGCCTGGCCCACCTGATCACCACCCGGCACACCGCGGGGCTTACTCGGTTGCCCGTGGCGCCGGGGGCGGGGAACCTGATCCTGGACGGCGGCGGTGAGCGTTCCCTCGAGGAGATGGTGGCCTCGACGGAGCGCGGTCTGCTGCTGACCTGCCTCTGGTACATCCGCGAGGTCGACCCGGCGACGCTGCTGCTGACCGGTCTGACCCGGGACGGCGTCTACCTCGTCGAGAACGGCGAGGTCGTCGGCGAGGTGAACAACTTCCGGTTCAACGAGTCGCCGGTGGACCTGCTGTCGCGGGCCTCCGAGGCGGGCCGGACGGAGAAGACGCTGCCGCGCGAGTGGAGCGACTGGTTCACCCGGGCCGCGATGCCCGCCCTGCGGGTGCCGGACTTCAACATGAGCTCGGTCAGCCAGGGGGTCTGACCCACCTAGACTGAGTCGTCGTACCACCAACAACCTGAGGAGACTGACGGTCGTGACGGACATCGTCGACGAGCTGAAGTGGCGTGGGCTCTTCGCCCAGTCCACTGATGAGGACGCACTGCGCAAGGCTCTCGCGGACGGTCCCGTCACGTTCTATTGCGGTTTCGACCCGACCGCGGCCAGTCTCCACGTCGGTCACCTCGTGCAGGTGCTCACCGTCCGCCGGCTCCAGCAGGCCGGGCACCGGCCGCTGGCGCTGGTCGGCGGGGCCACCGGCCAGATCGGTGACCCGCGGCCGACGGCCGAGCGCACCCTGAACGACCCCGAGACGGTCGCGAACTGGGTGAACCGGCTGCGTTCGCAGATCGAGCCCTTCCTCTCCTTCGAGGGGGAGAACGCGGCGGTCATGGTGAACAACCTGGACTGGACCGCCGGTCTTTCGGCGATCGAGTTCCTGCGGGACATCGGCAAGCACTTCCGGGTCAACAAGATGCTGACCAAGGACTCCGTCGCCCGGCGTCTGGAGTCCGAGCAGGGCATCAGCTACACGGAGTTCAGCTACCAGCTGCTCCAGGCCATGGACTTCCTGGAGCTGTACCGCCGCTACGGCTGTGTGCTCCAGCAGGGCGGCTCGGACCAGTGGGGCAACCTGGTGGCCGGTCTCGACCTGATCCACCGCCTGGAGCCGGGTGCGGACGTGCACGCGCTCGCGACGCCGCTGATGGTCAAGGCGGACGGCACCAAGTTCGGCAAGACCGAGGGCGGGGCCGTCTGGCTGGACCCGGAGATGACCACGCCGTACGCGTTCTACCAGTTCTGGCTGAACGTCGACGACCGGGACATCTCGACGTACATGCGGATCCTCTCCTTCAAGTCCCGCGAGGAGCTGGAGGAGCTGGAGCAGCAGACCGCCGAGCGGCCGCAGGCGCGGGCCGCCCAGCGGGCGCTCGCCGAGGAGCTCACCACGCTCGTGCACGGCGCCGGGCAGTGCGCGGCCGTCATCGACGCCTCGAAGGCGCTGTTCGGGCAGGGCGACCTGGCCGAGCTGGACGGGGCGACGCTCGCCGCCGCGCTGTCCGAACTGCCGCACGCGCGCGTCACCGAGCTCGGTCAGGTCGTGGACCTGTTCACCGAGGTCGGGCTCGCGCCGAGCAAGTCGGGTGCGCGCCGCACGGTGAAGGAGGGCGGGGCGTACGTGAACAACGTGAAGGTCACCGCCGAGGACGCCGAGGTGTCGGCGGAGGACCTGCTGCACGGCCGCTGGCTGGTGCTGCGGCGCGGCAAGAAGAACCTGGCGGCGATCGAGTTCGCCGCTGCGGAGGGCTGACCGCGCCTGCCCCGCACGCCGGGAGGCCCCGGTACGTCACGTGATGTGCCGTACCGGGGCCTCCCGGTTTCACGGGTGCGTCACGCCCGCTGTTTGTTGCCCTTGATCGAGGCCCAGACCATGTCGCCCACGCCGACCACGGCGACGGCGCCGATCAGCTGGAGCAGGTGGCGGGTCCAGTCGATGCCCTTGGTGTCCTCGACACCGATCCAGGTCGCGACCGCGTTGCCGAGCACACTGCCGAGAATGCCGAACACGGTCGTCAGCCACAGCGGGATCTGCTGCTTCCCCGGCAGGATCGCCTTCGCGATCAGACCGAGGACGAATCCCACGATGATCGCCCACAACCAACTCATCGTCGCCTCCTTTTGCGCACGTGGGCCCAGTCTCGGCCCGTCCGCCAAACGGCGCATGTCGGACAGCGCCATCCGTGCCCCGGTCTCGTCGGCGCGAAGGGCCGGGCGTACGGTGGAAGCAGGTCCGGACCGGGGAGAGTCCGGCACGACCGTTGGGTGGTGGACGGCGATGCCGAAGCGCGGAGAGACCGAGGTCTTCCGGATCACGGGGGCCCGGCAAGGGCTCGCCGACGACGTCCGGGGGCGACAGCGGCGGTACATCATCTCGATGACCGTCCGAACGCTCTCCGTGATCGCCGCGGCGGTGCTGTGGAACATCGAACGGCACGTGGCGATCGTGGGGCTCGTGCTGGGGATCCTGCTCCCCTATATCGCCGTGGTCATCGCCAACGCGGGCAGGGAGTCGGCCCCGTCCCTTCCCTCCACCTTCGTACCGGCTCCGACGCGCCCCGCGCTCGATGCGGCGGAGGCGCCTGAGGGCGTCCGAGCGGAGACTCCGACCGGCCGGAACTGATCACGGACAGTGGCCGGAAACCTCAAGAAAAGCTCAGATCAATCATGAAGTTCCCGTGCACCTCACCCCATGTGCCGTGACATACTGCCTACGCGCTCCGCATCCCCCGTCGGAGCGACGGACCGATGCCGGGCAGCTCCCCCCGTGGCTGCCCGGCATCGCCCTTGCTGGACAATGATCAGGTGAGCGAAGAGAAGCCGATCTGTTCCGCCAAGGGCTGCCGCGCCGACGCCCTCTGGGTCCTCGCGTGGAACAACCCCAAGCTGCACACGCCCGAGCGGCGGAAGACCTGGCTCGCGTGCGACGAGCACCGCGAGCACCTCTCCCAGTTCCTGGGTGTACGGGGCTTCCTCAAGGACGTCGTCCCGCTGAGCGAGTGGGAGCCTACCGAGCAGTCCCCCGAGACCTGACGCCTCGCGGGGTCAGCCGCCGATCGCCGACATCGGGCGCTCGGGCTGGAGGAAGCTCGGGTCGTCGAGGCCCGAGCCGGCCTTCTTGCCCCACATGGCCTGCTTCCAGATCCGCGCGACCTCGTCGTCCGGGGCGTCCGAGCGGAGCGTGGCCCGCAGGTCCGTCTCCTCGGTCGCGAAGAGGCAGGTGCGGATCTGTCCGTCGGCGGTGAGCCGGGTGCGGTCGCAGGCCCGGCAGAACGGGCGGGTGACGGAGGCGATGACGCCGACCGTGTGCGGTCCGCCGTCGACGACCCAGCGCTCGGCGGGGGCGGAGCCGCGCTCGTCGGCGCCCTCGTCGGTCAGGGTGAAGCGGGTGCGCAGGGACTCCAGGATGTCGCCCGCGGTGATCATGCCGTCGCGCTTCCAGCCGTGCTGGGCGTCGAGCGGCATCTGCTCGATGAAGCGGAGCTCGTAACCCTCCGCGACCGCCCAGGCGAGCAGGTCGGGGGCCTCGTCGTCGTTGAGCCCGGGCATCAGGACCGCGTTGACCTTCACCGGGGTGAGGCCGGCGTCCCGCGCGGCGGCCATGCCGTCGATGACGTCCTGGTGACGGTCACGCCGGGTGAGGGTCTTGAAGACGTCGGGGCGCAGGGTGTCCAGGGAGACGTTGACCCGGTCCAGACCGGCGGCCTTGAGCGCGGTCGCGGTGCGCTTGAGCCCGATGCCGTTGGTCGTGAGGGACATCCGGGGGCGGGGTTCGAGGGCGGCGACGCGCTCGACGATCCCGACGAGGCCGGGGCGGAGCAGCGGCTCGCCGCCGGTGAAGCGGACCTCGGTGACGCCGAGGTCGGTGACGGCGATGCGGATCAGCCGGACGATCTCGTCGTCGGTGAGGAGATCCGGCTTCGCGAGCCACTGGAGGCCCTCTTCCGGCATGCAGTACGTGCAGCGCAGGTTGCACCGGTCGGTGAGCGAGACGCGCAGGTCGGTGGCGACCCTGCCGTAGGTGTCGATGAGCACTGTGGGCCCCCTCCCCGTCTTGCGGATACGTGTGGTTCGAGACTACGTGAGCCCGCGGACAACGAGCAGGGCAGATTGTCACGGGACCGGCACGGCCGCGTCGTAGAACCCTACGACGCGGCCGGCGGATCGCTGCGGAACGTATACGGCCCGTTGCGCTCCGGTCAGTGCTTGACCGCTGCGGCCACCCCGACGCCGGTGAGCGACTTGACCTCCAGCTCCGCGTACTTGCCGGCGTCCGGCTCCTCCTTGGAGAGGAGCGAGCCGAGCCAGCCGAGGAGGAAGCCGAGGGGGATGGAGACGAGGCCGGGGTTCTCCAGCGGGAACCAGTGGAAGTCCACGCCCTTGAACATCGAGGCCGGTCCGCCGGAGACGACCGGCGAGAAGAGGACGAGGACCACGGAGGAGATCAGTCCGCCGTAGATCGACCAGAGCGCGCCCTGGGTGGTGAAGCGCTTCCAGAAGAGCGAGTAGAGGATCGTCGGCAGGTTGGCCGAGGCGGCGACCGCGAAGGCGAGGGCGACCAGGCCGGCGACGTTGAGGTCGCGGGCGAGGGCGCCGAGCGCGATCGACACGATGCCGATGAGGACGGTCGACCAGCGGGCGGCCCGCATCTCCTCCTTCTCGGTGGCCTTCCCTCGCTTGATCACGTTCGCGTAGATGTCGTGCGCGAACGACGAGGACGAGGCGAGGGTCAGACCGGCGACCACGGCGAGGATCGTGGCGAAGGCGACGGCGGAGATGACGGCGAGGAGGATCGCGCCGCCGGTGGAGCCGGCACCGCCGCCGACTTCCAGGGCGGTGAGCGGGGCCGCCGTGTTGCCCGCCTTGTTGGACGCCTTGATGGTGTCGCCGCTGAGCAGGGCGGCGGCGCCGAAGCCGAGGACGATCGTCATCAGGTAGAAGGCGCCGATGATGCCGATGGCCCAGTTCACCGACTTACGGGCGGCCTTGGCGGTCGGCACCGTGTAGAAGCGGATCAGGATGTGCGGCAGGCCGGCGGTGCCGAGGACGAGGGCGATGCCGAGGGAGAGGAAGTCGAGCTTCGACAGGGCGCTGGTGCCGTACTTGAGGCCGGGCTCCAGGAAGGCGTCGCCCTTGCCGCTGTTGGTGGCGGCGGCGCCGAGCAGCTGCGAGAGGTTGAAGTCGAACTTCAGCAGGATGAGGAAGGTGATGAGGAGCGTGCCCGCGATGAGGAGGACGGCCTTCACCATCTGCACCCAGGTGGTGCCCTTCATGCCGCCGATCGTCACGTACACGATCATCAGGAGGCCGACGAGGGCGACGATCGCGATCTTTCCGCCGTCGCTGGTGATGCCGAGCAGCAGCGAGACGAGGACGCCGGCGCCCGCCATCTGGGCGAGCAGGTAGAAGATCGAGACGACGATGGTCGACGTGCCGGCGGCGGTCCTGACGGGCCGCTGGCGCATCCGGTAGGCGAGGACGTCGCCCATGGTGAAGCGGCCGGAGTTGCGGAGCGGCTCGGCGACCAGGAGCAGGGCGACGAGCCAGGCGACCAGGAAGCCGATCGAGTAGAGGAAGCCGTCGTAGCCGTAGAGGGCGATGGCGCCGCTGATGCCGAGGAAGGACGCGGCGGACATGTAGTCGCCGGAGATCGCGAGGCCGTTCTGGAAGCCGGTGAACTGGCCGCCGCCGGCGTAGAAGTCGGCGGCGCTGCGGGTCTGGCGGCCGGCCCAGACGGTGATGACCAGGGTGGCGACGACGAAGGCCCCGAAGAGGGCGATGATCAGCGGCCGGTGCTCGCTGGTGGCGTTGCCCGCCGCGAGCAGGACGGTGGTTCTCATGCGTCGCCCTCCATACGGTTCCGGATGACCTCGGCCCGGGGGTCGAGGCGGTTCGCGGCGTGCCGCGAGTAGAGCCAGGCGATGAGGAAGGTGGTCAGGAACTGACCGAGGCCCAGGACCAGCGCCACGTTGATGTTGCCGAAGAGCTTGGTGCCCATGAAGTCGCCCGCGTAGTTGGAGAGCAGCACGTAGAGCAGGTACCAGGCGATGAAGGCGAGGGTGAGGGGGAAGGCGAAGGAGCGGTACGTACGGCGCAGTTCGCCGAACTCCGCGCCTTCCTGCACCTCGACGAACTGCTCCGTCGTGGGCGGTACGGGACCGCGGTCGGTCTCCGTTCCGTTTCTGGGCGGCGGCGGTGCTTCGGTAGCCACGGAATCTCCTCGTGACGCGGGGACGGACGGCATGGTCAAGGGGGCCTCACCAGGGGGCGGGAACGGGGGCTCCGGGCGGAGCCCCTCCCCTGTCCAACGGCACGGAGCGGGAAGCGAAGTGGTTCACGCGGGGGATTTATTCGCACAGATCTTCATGAAGTCTTCTCAACTCATTGAAGGACCGGGAAGATCAGCGATAGCTTCACTCGTCATGCACCTGTCCGCGCGCAAACCCGCGCGGGGGCAGTACATACGGATGATGTGGAGAACCCATGGCTCATCTGGGATCGAGGCGCGGCCGAGCTCTTGCTCTGCCGGTTGGTCTCGCGCTCACGGCCTCGCTCGGCTTCCTTCCCTCCGGCGCCGCCTCCGCCGCGGAGCTGAGTGACGCCCCGGCCGCAGCCGTAGCGGCGACGAACGGGCCGAAGCTCTCGTACGTCGTCAACGTCGAGGGTGGCCGCTGGACCGCCGCCTCGGTGAAGAAGGCGATCGCCGCCGCGGGTGGCGAGGTGGTCATCTCGTACGACCAGATAGGCGTGATAGTCGTCCACTCGCAGAACCCCGAGTTCGCGAAGACGATCCGTCAGGCGCGCGGCGTGGTGTCGGCCGGTTCGACCCGTACCGCCCCCCTCTCCGTCCAGACCGACACCTCCGTCGACGAGGGCGCGCAGACGCTGACCGCGGCCGAGGCGAAGGCCGCCGCGGCCAACGCCACGGACGCGCAGGACCCGCTGGAGCCCCTGCAGTGGGACCTGCCCGCCATCAAGGCGGACAAGGCCCACCAGAAGACGCTGGGCAGCAAGCGCGTGACCGTCGCCGTCATCGACACGGGCGTCGACGACACGCACCCGGACCTGGCGCCGAACTTCGACGTCAAGGCCTCCGCCAACTGCGTGACCGGCAAGCCGGACACCACCGCCGGCTCGTGGCGCCCGAACCCGGGCGAGAGCGACCACGGCACGCACGTCGCCGGCACGATCGCCGCCGCCAAGAACGGCGTCGGCATCACCGGTGTCGCCCCGGGCGTCAAGGTCTCCGGCATCAAGGTGTCCACCCCGGACGGCTTCTTCTACACCGAGGCCGTGGTCTGCGGCTTCATGTGGGCGGCCGAGCAGGGCGTCGAGATCACGAACAACAGCTACTACACCGACCCGTGGATGTTCGCCTGCAAGAACGACGAGGACCAGAAGGCCCTCATCGAGGCGGTCACCCGTGCGACCCGCTACGCGGAGCGCAAGGGCACGGTCAACGTGGCGGCGGCCGGCAACTCGAAGTTCGACCTCGCGGCCGACTCGATCGTCGACAACAGCAGCCCGAACGACACCACGCCGGGCGACCGGGTCATCGACCCGAAGGAGTGCCTCGACTACCCGGCCATGTTGCCGGGCGTCGTCACGGTCTCCGCGACCGGAGCCAAGGACCTGAAGGCGTCCTACTCCAACTACGGTCTCGGCGTGATCGACATCGCCGCCCCCGGCGGTGACCGCACCGAGTACCAGACGCCGGACGCCCCGGCGGTCAACGGCCGCATCCTGTCGACCACGGTCAACGGCGGCTACAACTACAAGGCCGGCACGTCGATGGCCTCGCCGCACGCGGCGGGCGTCCTCGCGCTGATCAAGTCGACGCACCCCTACGCGTCCCCGGCGGCCCTCAAGGCGCTGCTGTACGCGCAGGCCGACGACCGCGCCTGCACCAACCCGTACGACATCGAGGGCGACGGCAAGATCGACGCCGTCTGCGAGGGTGGCAAGAACAAGAACGGCTTCTACGGGGCCGGTCTGATCGACGCGCTGGACGCCGTCCGCCGGTAGTCACCGCGTGTGCTTGACGGAGGGCCCTGGTGTGGTGTGCCACACCAGGGCCCTTTCACGTGGCACCGAGTGCCATAGTGCGGTCATGGACAACACGGTGCGCACCGGTACGGAGTGGTTGTGGTCGGCCCTCGGCGGCGATCCCGCCCTGGTGGACCGCGTGGAGTACGGCGGGACGTCCGGGCTGCTGCCCGCGCGGCTGCCCGTGTTGGATCTGGCCCGGGCCGCGGTCGCGGTCGCGGGGCTCGCGGCCGTCGAGCGGGCGGGGCTGCCGGGGCCCGTGCGGGTCGACGACGGGGCCGTCGCCACCGCGTTCGTGAGCGAGCGCCATCTGCGGGTCGACGGGCGGGCGCCGGTGAGCTTCGCGCCGCTGTCGCGGTTCTGGCGGACGTCGGACGGCTGGGTCCGTACGCACGCCAACTACCCGCACCACCGGGCGGCGTTGCTCGCCGCGCTGGGCGCCCCCGACTCCGTCGACGCGGTCGGCGCGGTCGCGGCGGCGATCGGCGAGCAGAGGTCCGTCGAGGTCGAGAGCGCGGTGTACGCGGCCGGGGGTCTGGCCGTCGCCCTGCGCACGCCCGCGGAGTGGGCGGAGCACGCGCAGGGCCGCGAGGTGGCGGCGCGGCCGCTGCTGACCCTGGAGCGGCTCGACGACGCCCCGCCGCGGCGCCGCTCGGGTCCCCTGCGGGTGCTCGATCTGACCCGGGTGATCGCCGGTCCCGTCGCGACCCGGACGCTGGCGCTGCTCGGCGCGGACGTGCTGCGGATCGATCCGCCGGGCAACCCCGAACTGCCGGACCAGCACGCGGACACGGACGTCGGGAAGCGGACCGCCGCCCTCGACCTGGACCGCCCGTCGGACCGCCGTACCTTCGACGAGCTGCTGGACGCGGCCGACGTCCTGGTCACCGGCTACCGCCCCGGCGCGCTCGACCGCTTCGACCTCGACCGGCCCGGCCTCGTGACCGCGCGGCTGTCGGCCTGGGGCGACTACGGCCCCTGGGGCGGGCGGCGCGGCTTCGACAGTCTGGTGCAGGTGGCGACCGGGATCGCCGTGACCGAGGGCTCGGCGGAGGAGCCGGGGGCGCTCCCGGCGCAGGCCCTGGACCACGGCACGGGCTATCTGCTCGCGGCGGCCGTGCTGCGCTCGCTGACCGAGCAGGACCGGGACGGCGGCACGCGGCTCGTACGGGTCGCGCTCGCGCAGACGGGGCATTGGCTGACGCATGGGCTGCCGCGGTACGAGCCCGGGCGGTACGTCACCGAGTCGGAGGGGCCGCTGGGACGCCTTCGGCACGCGCTGTCGCCGGTCGCGTACGAGGGCGGCCCGGCGGGCTGGTCACGCCCGCCGGGCGTCGCGGGGGCCGATACCCCTGTCTGGACTACGGCTTGACGAGGACCTTGAGCGCGGTGCGCTCGTCCATCGCCTTGTAGCCGCCCGGGACGCCGTCGAGGCCGACGGTCAGGTCGAAGACCGGGGACGGGTCGATGGTGCCGTCGAGGACGTCCGGGAGCAGTTCCGGGATGTACGCGCGGACGGGCGCGACGCCGCCGCGCAGCGCGATGTTCCGGTCGAACATCACGGAGAGGTCGAGCCCGGTGCCGCTGCCGTGCGGGACGCCGACGTAGCCGATGGAGCCGCCGTCGCGGGCGATGGCGACGGCCGTGCGCATGGACTGCTCGGTGCCGACGGCCTCGATGACGGCGTGGGCGCCCTGGCCGCCGGTGAGTTCGCGGACGGCGGCCTCGGCGGCCTCGCCGCGCTCCGCGACGACGTCGGTGGCGCCGAAGGCGCGGGCGATGTCGGTGCGGGCGGTGTGGCGGCCGAGGGCGATGATCCGCTCGGCGCCGAGGCGCTTGGCGGCGAGGACCCCGCAGAGGCCGACGGCGCCGTCGCCGACGACCGCGACGGTGGAGCCCCGCGTCACGCCCGCGCCGAGGGCGGCGTGGTGGCCGGTGCCCATGACGTCGGAGAGGGCGAGCAGCGCGGTCAGCAGGTGGTCGTCGGAGGCGGCGTCGGCGGGGAGCTTGACGAGGGTGCCGTCGGCGAAGGGGACGCGGACGGCCTCGCCCTGGCCGCCGTCGGAGCCGACCGAGCCCCAGAAGCCGCCGCGCGGGCAGGAGGTCTGGAGCCCCTCGGCGCAGTACTCGCAGGTGCCGTCGGACCAGACGAAGGGGGCGACGACGAGGTCGCCGGCGGCGAAGCCGGTGACGTCGGAGCCCGCGGCCTCGACGATGCCGAGGAACTCGTGGCCGATGCGCTGGCCGGGCTGCCGGGCGGACTCGCCGCGGTAGGCCCACAGGTCGCTGCCGCAGATGCAGGCGCGCAGGACGCGCAGGACGGCGTCGGTGGAGTCCTTGATCACCGGGTCGGGCACGTCCTCCACGCGCATGTCGAACGGGGCGTGGATGGTGGTGGCGCGCATGGGGGGCGGTCCTTGCTGTCAGACGGTTGTACGACGTTCACCGTACATCGCGGAGAGCACTCCCACGGTCAGCAGGTACTGCGCCGCGATGTAGGTCAGCATGACCCAGAAGTCGGGCGCGGGCAGCTGGGGCCACTCGGCGACGCCGGTGGCGATGAGGGTGTCGGACAGCAGGAACAGGGCTCCGCCCAGGCCGGCCGCACGGCCGAGGGCGCTCGCGCGGTAGGCCATCGCGGTGAGGAGCAGCGAGTACCCGGCGACGGGGATCCGCAGGTCGGCGGGGAGGTCGGGCCAGAGGAGCGCGACGGTGCCGACGAGGGCGGCCGCGTATCCGGCGCCGAGGAGCGTCGACGTACGCCGCCGTCCGAACAGGATCAGGTAGCAGACGTGTCCGCCGGCGAAGGAGCCCATGCCGACGAGGAAGGCCCAGTCGGCGTCGGAGAGCAGGAAGACGTCGCCGCCCCAGCCGAAGAGGAGCGCGGCGACCAGGAGCTTGGGGGCACCCCTGGTGACGGCGTACGCGGCGAGCAGGGGCATCAGGAGCGGCTTGGCGAGCTGGTGGCCGAGCTCGGCGCCGGCGAGGAGCGAGCCCAGGTCGACGACGGCGGCGAGGCCGAAGGCGACGAGCAGCGCGCGGGAGACGGTCGAGGAGGGCGAGGCGGGCGAGGCGGCGCGGACGGCCGTCGGGTCGGCGCTCACGCGGCGGCCTCCGGCGCGGCACCGGCCTGCGGGGACCGCTCGGGTGGGGGTCCCGGCTGCCAGCCCGGGCCGCGGAAGACCCGGCCGGCCCGCTCGCGCCAGTCGCCGGCGGACCGGACGTCGCGGGCGATGGCGGCGTACTCGTGGGTGGCGACGCGCAGGGGGTTGTACGTCTCGATGTTCTTGGTGAGCCCGTAGACGGGCCGGTCGGTCTCGCCGACCCAGGAGCCGAACATCCGGTCCCAGACGATGAGGATGCCGCCGAAGTTCCGGTCCAGGTAGCCGCCCTGGGAGGCGTGGTGGACGCGGTGGTGCGAGGGCGTGTTGAGGACGTACTCGAAGGGCCGGGGCAGCTTTCCGACGCGCTCGGTGTGGATCCAGAACTGGTAGACGAGGTTGACCGAGTAGCAGAAGGCGACGGCGGCCGGGTGCACGCCGAGGGCGATCATCGGCAGGTAGAACGGCCAGGAGGTCACGCTGGTCCACGGCTGGCGCAGGGCGGTGGTGAGGTTGAACTTGCGGCTGCTGTGGTGGACGACGTGGCAGGCCCAGAGGATGCGGATGACGTGGTGCCCGCGGTGCTGCCAGTAGTAGAAGAAGTCCTGTGCGAGCAGCATCAGCGGGATCGTCCACCACAGGACGGGGACGCGGAGCGGGGTCAGCTCGTAGACGGCGGTGTAGATCGCGACCACGGGGATCTTCCACAGCGCGTCGAAGGCGAGGCTCCCGATCCCCATGCCGAGGCTGGTGGCGGCGTCCTTGGTCTCGTACCCGGCGGCGTCCTCGTCGGGGTGGATCCGGTGGCTGACCATCTCCAGGACGGTGAGCAGGACGAACGCCGGTATGGACCAGAGCACGACATCGGGCAGGTTCGGCATGCCGTCGACGGTAGGCGGCATGGGCGGGGGCCCGCTAGACGTTGTTACCAACAAGTATGCGAGACGGCATGTCAGCAAGATTTGGCACCTTCTGACAGGCCCGCCGGCGCCTGTCCGACCCTGATCGGCCGGACACCCCCTAGATCCCCGCCGCGCCGAGGAGGGAGCCCGCGCCGTAGGTGACCGCCATCGCGAGCGCGCCGCCGCCCACGTTGCGGAGGATCGCGCGGCCCGCGGGGGCGTTGCCGAGGCGGGCGCTCCACCAGCCCGTGAAGGCGAGGGCCGCGAGGACGGCGGCGACCGTGACCCAGAGGCGGGCCGAGGCCGGCGGCAGGACGATCGCGAGGAGCGGGAGCAGGGCGCCGACGGTGAAGGCGAGGAAGCTGGCGCCCGCCGCGTGCCAGGGGTTGGTGAGGTCGTCGGGGTCGATGCCCAGCTCCACGCGCGCGTGGGCGCGCAGGGCATCGCGCTCGGTGAGCTGTTCGGCGGCCTCGCGGGCCACCTCCGCGGAGAGCCCTCGGGCGGCGAGGAGGCCGGTCAGTTCGGCGAGTTCCGCCTCGGGCTCCTCCCGCAGTTCGCGTCTCTCCTGGGCGAGCGCCGCCTTCTCCGAGTCGCGCTGGCTGGAGACGGAGACGTACTCCCCCGCCGCCATCGACATCGACCCGGCGAGCAGCCCCGAGAGGCCCGCGGTGAGCAGGGCCGCCTGGGACTCCGTGGCGCCCGCGACGCCCACGACGAGGCCCGCGGTGGAGACGACTCCGTCATTGGCTCCGAGCACGGCGGCCCGGAGCCAGTTGAGACGGGAGCCGAGACCACCGCCGTGGGCCTCGTCGTGGGCGGGCGGTTCGGGCGCGGGTGCGGTCACGTCAGGAGGTTCGCACCCGTCCGGTCACCAGACGCGGACCGACCCGCCCGTGGCGAAGGCGGGGCTGGTGGCGCCCTCGGGGATCTTCTCCAGGGGTGTGGCGATCTCCGTGACCTCCGGGCCGTGGACGGCGGCGAGGGGGTCGAGGAGGGCGAGGTCGAAGCCGTAGACGCGGGCGGCGTTGCCCCCGACCATGGCGGCGACCTCCTCCCTCGGCACGCCCGCGTAGGCGATGCGGAGGCCTTCGCGGGAGTAGGGGGTGGTGCCCTCGTCGTGCGGGTAGTCGCTGCCCCACATGATCTTGTCGAGGCCTATCCGCTCGCGCAGCGGCACCTCGTGCGGGCGCATGAAGCTCGCGCCCACGAAGCAGTTGTCGCGCCAGACCTCGCTGGGGCCCTTGCCCATGGACTCCGCGAGCCCGGCGCCGAACTTGGACTCGGCGGTGGAGGCCTTCGAGGCCGCCGCGACCAGGCGTCCGTGGTAGTAGTCCAGCATCTCCATGACCCCGGGGATCCAGCCGGAGCCCTGTTCCGTCAGGACGAGCCTGAGGTCCGGATGCCGGCGGAAGGCACCGCCGAAGACGAGGTGCCACAGGGCCCGGTGGGAGAACCAGGTCGTCTCCACCATGAAGACGGCCCGGGCCGCCGGTTCGTCGCCGAGCGGCGGCGAGGCCGAGCCGCCGTGGTGGTTGACCGGCACGCCCAGCTCCGCGCAGACGGCCCAGATCGGGTCGTACGCCTCCGAGTACAGCTCGGGCACGCCCGAGCCGGGCGGGGCGCCGGGCAGCAGGATCCCGCCGGTCAGACCGGCCTCCTTGGAGCGGCGGATCTCGCGTACGGCCTCGTCGACGTCGTTGAGCAGGACCTGCGCCACGCCCGCCCTGCGGCCCGGCGCGTCGGCGCAGAAGTCGGCGAGCCAGCGGTTGTGCGCGCGCAGGCCCGCCCAGCGGAGCTCGTACTCCTCGCGGGTCGGCGGCGGGGCCATCAGGGAGGCGGACGGGAAGAACGGCGGGATGGTGTTCGGGAAGACGACCTCGGCGACGATCCCGTCCGCCTCCAGTTCCCGCAGCCGGCGCTGCGAGTTCCAGTTGCGGTCGGCGGTGTCGGCGAGCAGGTCCTCGTATGGGTTGACGTAGCCCGCGGCCCAGGCGTCGAAGGCCGCGTGGTGCTTCTTCTCCAGGTACGGCCGGTAGTCGAGGAGGTCGGCGCCGGCATGGCAGTCGGCGGAGATGACGGTGTACCTGTCGTGTCCGTCCATCAGTTCGCCCCCAGACCCAGGACCGGGAAGTCGTGCTCCGTCAGCCAGTGGCGGCCGACCTCGCGGGAACGGGCCCAGGAGGCCTCCACCGCCGCCTGGTCGGGCGACTGTCCGAGCTCGGCGGGGGTGGGGCCGATCCGGCGGGCGATCGGTTCGAGGGCGGGGAGGTCGAAGCCGAAGACCTCGGCAGCCGCCAGGCCGAGCATCCGCCGGGTCTCCTCCACCGGGATGTCGTGGAAGGTGTTCCGCAGCCACGCGCGCGTGGCGGGCCAGGTCCCCTCCGGGTGCGGGAAGTCCGAGCCCCACAGGATGTTGTCGACGCCGATCTCGTACCGCTGGGCGAGCTCGCGCCGCTTGGTGTTGGTCGCGCAGATGAAGACCTGCCGGTCCAGGTACTCGCTCGGCGGCCGCTTCAGCTCCGCGAACGGGGAGAGCTTCTTGCCGCCGTGCGCGCCGAGGTAGAGCCGGTCCATGAACCAGAGCAGGTTGGGCAGCCACCAGCAGCCGGACTCGGCGACGCCGAACCTCAGGCCCGGGTGGCGCTCGAAGACCCCGGACCAGAGCAGGAACCAGAGCGGCCTGGCCGGCCAGAAGGTGACCTCGGAGACGTAGATCCCGAGGTGGTCGCCGTACTCCTCGCGCGGCGCGGCGCCGGAGTGGGTGACGACCGGCATGCCGGTCTCGGCGGCGGCCGCCCACACCGGGTCGTAACGCCGGTCGTGGTACGGGGCCTTGTCCACCCACATCGAGGGGATCATGAGGGCGCCGAGCCCGGACTCCTTGGCCCGGTGGATCTCGGCGACGACCTCGACGGGGTCGGCGGTGACGGGGAGCAGCGCGACCCCGCAGTGCCGCTCGGGATTCTGCCCGACGAACTCGGCGAGCCAGCGGTTGTGCGCCTTCGCACCCGCCATGCCGAGCGCCGGGTCCTGGTCGCCGGAGAGACCGAGGCCGACGCCGAAGGGGGCGGCGGTCTGGCTGTCGACGGCGTCCGCGTCGGGGAAGACGACCTCGGCGGCGACCCCGTCGCCGTCGAGCTCCTTGAGCCGCTGCGCGGCGTCCCAGCCGCCGCGCAGGCCCTCCTCGTTGTCGTGGAACCACTTGTCGGCGAAGGCCTCGTTGCGCACCCCGAGGCGGGTCATGGCCTCGCGGCGGGCGTCGCGCCCGGCGAGGAACTCGTCGAAGGCGCGGTGGAAACGGGACTCCAGATAGGGCCGGTACCGCTCGGTGGGCAGTCCGGCGTGGCAGTCGGAGGAGATGATCAGATACGGGTCCTCGTGCGTCGTCATGTCGATGGGTCCTCAGTCTCGGTCTCGGTCGAGGATGAAGCTCTCCAGGTACGACGGGTCGGCGCGGTCGAGCATCGACCGCGAGCGCGCCCGGATCTGGCCGTCGCTGTGCTCGCTCTCCGGCAGCATCCAGAACCGGTCGGCGCGGATGCCCTCGACGACCTGCTCGGCGACCTCCTCCACCGGGGTGAAGGCGATCTCCTGCCCGGCCTCCTTCATCGCGGCCTCCCACTGGTCGAGGCTGCGGTACGGGGTCCTGCGCGGGCGCTCCTTCGCGAACCGCTCGGGCCGGTTGCGGTGCGACTCCCACAGGCCGGTGCGGAGCATGTGCGGGCCGGGGAACAGCACGGAGGCGCCCACGGACGCGTGCTCGGCCCGGAGATGGGCGTAGAGCGACTCGGTCATGGTGACGACGGCCGCCTTGGTGACCGCGTACACGGAGGCGGTGGGGAGCGGGGCGATGCCGCCGTCGGCGGAGGAGGTGTTGACGACGTGGCCGGGCTCGCCGCTCGCGATCATGCGCGGGACGAAGGCCTGGATGCCGTGGAAGACGCCCCAGACGTTGACGGAGAAGGCCCACTTCCAGTCGTTCGGCTCGTGCTCCCACATCCGGCCCTCGGCGCCGGACCCCACGCCCGCGTTGTTGCAGAGGACGTGGACGGCGCCGAAGGTGTCGTACGCCGCGTCCGCGAACGCCCGGACCTGGTCGGGGTCGGAGACGTCGACCGTCCGTGCGAGGATCTGCGCCCCGCCCTCCATCAGCTCGTCGGCGGCCTCCGCGAGCGCGCCCGGCTCGACGTCCCCGAGGACGACGGCCATGCCCTCGGCGGCGAAGCGGCGGGCCATGGCCCGCCCGATGCCGCTCGCCGCGCCGGTGACGACGGCGACCTGTCCCGCGCGCAGTTCCATCAGACACTTCCTTCCGGGGGTCCGTCGAGGATCTGGAGCGGGTCGTCGTACCGCTGGTGGATGTAGGGCAGCAGCGCCTGCGCGGAGACGCGTTCGGCGACCGTGCCCTTCTGGTCGGTGGTCTTCTCGCCGATCGTGATCTCGACGAGCCGGCGTACGGGGAGGTCGGCCACCGGGTCGTACATGGACTCGCGCAGGATCACGTCGCCGGTGATCCGCTCCAGCTTCCGCACCTTCTCGTTGCGGACGCAGTGGACGAGGACGGGTTCGCCGTCGAAGCCGGTGCCGTCGACGGCGGGCAGGAACTTGAAGTAGAAGTCCGTCTTCCGGACGGGCTCCGGCAGCGGCAGCGGACCGGAGACGGCGCCGCGCACCTCGACGAAGGCGATGCCGTGCCGGGCGAGGGCGGCCCGGACGACGAGCCCTTCCCGGTCGACCGTGACCTCGCCCAGCTTCTTCGGCTCGCCGAAGACCTCGCGCCCGCCGATCAGGGCGCGCTCGTGGGTCATCGGCATGACCAGCGGGTACCAGCCCTCCTGGTCGCCGTGGGCCGCGGCCACGGCCACGGAGCCGGCGCCCAGGGGGTAGCCGGACAGGTCGACCTGGCTGATGTTGACGCGGACGAGCGGGCGCGCGGTGGGTTTCAGCGGGGGCGGCAGGATCGCCGCGACGACATCGGGGTCGGTCTCCCAGACGGCGACCACTCCGGTGGACCAGATGTCGGGGAGCTTGGAGCTCCGCTCACGCGCCGCCGCCGCCTCGGCCTCGCTGCGCGCCCCGTACCGTACTCGTGCCATGACGTACCACCCTTCGGGATCGTCCCCTGGACAGTCGGCCTGTAACACAGTTACACCGTCGTCGATGAAGGGTAAAGACCCGTGCACGCGGAGGAGTTGGGGGAAAGCGATGGCACGCTCGGCACTGAGCCGCGACGAAGTCCTGGACACCGCGGCCGCTCTGGTGAGGGAGCACGGCCCGGGCGCCCTGACCATGCGCAGGCTCGCCGCCGAGCTGGGCACCGCGGTCACCTCGATCTACTGGCACGTCGGCAACCGCGAGTCGCTCCTCGACGCGCTCGTCACCCGCACGGTCACCGACCTCGGCACGATCCGCCCGCGCGGGACGACCCCCGCCGAGCGGATCGTCTCGGTCGCCCGCGCGCTGCGCCGCGCCCTGCGCGAGCGCCCGCACCTGGTGGCGATGGTCCACGAACGGGGCCTGACGGAGCGGATGTTCCTGCCGGCCCAGCGCGCCCTGGTCCACGAGGCCCACGCGGCGGGGCTGCGCGGCGAGCACGCGGCGCGGGCCGTCCGCGCGCTGCAGTTCCAGGTCGTCGGCTACGTGCTGGTGGAGCGCAACCGCGAGCGGTCCCCGGCCCAGTCCCCCGCCGAGGAGGAGCTGTGGCGCGAGGAGACCGCCGAGGCCGCGGCCGACCCCGATCTGACGCGCGCCCTGGCCGCGCCGATCGACACCGAGGCCCTCTTCGTCGACTCCGTACGGGCCCTGGTGGAGGGTCTGCTCACCCGGGCCGGCGGGGGCGCCGCGGACACCGGGGACGGCACTGTCGGTCGCGGGCCGTATTCTCATTGACCATGCTCGACGACCGTACGACAGCAGCGACGTGGCCGGCCGCCTACCCACAGGGGTACGCGGTCGTCGACGTGGAGACCACCGGCCTCGCCCGCGACGACCGGATAGTGTCGGCTGCCGTCTACCGGCTGGACGCCCAGGGGAACGTCGAGGACCACTGGTACACGCTCGTCAATCCCGAGCGCGACCCCGGTCCCGTCTGGATCCACGGGCTGACCAGCGACGTCCTGGAGGGCGCTCCGCTCTTCCCGGAGATCGCGGCGGAGTTCGCGACCCGGCTCGACGGCCGGGTCCTGGTCGCGCACAACGCGATGTTCGACTGGCAGATGATCGCCAGGGAGTACGCGCGCGCCGAGTCCGCCGCCCCCGTGCGCCAGCGGCTGTGCACGATCGCGCTCGCCAAGGAGCTGTCGCTGCCGCTGCCCAACCACAAGCTGGAGTCGCTCGCCGCGCACTTCGGCGTCGTCCAGCAGCGCGCGCACAACGCGCTGGACGACGCGCGCGTCCTCGCCGAGGCGTTCCGGCCCAGCCTGCACACGGCGGCCGAGCGGAACGTCCGGCTGCCGCTCCTGGAGTGCCGGCCGCTGACGGAGTGGGCCGGCGCCCCGGCGCAGCCCCGGGTCGGGCACCAGGGCGGACACCCGTCCTCGTCGTCCTCCGGCGCGTACCGCATGAACAGCTGGCGCCCCTCCCGGAAGCGCCCCGCCTGCCCGTACCCCAACCCCGGCCGGTACGAGTCGGACCGGCCGCTCAAGCAGGGCATGCGGGTGGCTTTCTCCGGCGACACCTCCGTCGACCGCGAGCTCCTGGAGGACCGCACGGTCGACGCCGGGCTCCATGTCGCCACCAGCGTCTCCCGACTGACGAGCCTGCTCGTCACGAACGACCCCGACGCGCACACCTCCAAGACGCTGAAGGCGAAGTCCTTCGGCACGCCGGTCGTCGACGAGGCGGCCTACACCCACCTGCTGCGGGACGTGGCCCCGGCAGACGGGTGACGCGCGGGGCCGGGTGGGCGTGCCTCGCTGCGCCCACCCGCCGGGAGCTCCACCCTGTGGCGCATGGCACGTTGTGAGGTCTGCGGAAACGATTACGGCATGTCCTTCGAGGTTCATGCACAAGGTGCGGTGCACGTCTTCGACTGCTTCTCGTGCGCCATCCACCGCATGGCGCCCATCTGTGAGCACTGCCGCGTCCAGATCATCGGACAGGGCGTCGAGAGCGAGGGCAGCTGGTACTGCGGCGCCCACTGCGCCCGCGCGGAGGGAAAGGTGGGCATCGTCGACAGGGTGTGAGGAAACGATCCTGGGGGCGGCCTCCCCGAGTCGGCCGAACCCCGCCGCGTGCACCCCATGACCCCGGTTGTACCGTCATGGGGTGTACCGCTTCCTGTTGTCCCGGCAGTGGGTGATCCTCACCCTCATCGTCCTCGCCCTCATCCCCACGATGATCGAGCTGGGCTTCTGGCAGTTCCACCGGCACGAACGCCGTGTGACCCAGAACGCCCTGATCGCGGACAACCTCAAGGCGAAGCCGGTCCCGGTCGAGGAGCTCACCTCCCCCGGCCACACCGTCCCGCGCGCCGACTACTGGCGGCAGGTCACCGCCACCGGCACCTTCGACACCGCCCACGAGGTGGTCGTCCGGCGTCGCACCAACGCCGACGACAAGCAGGGCGTGCTCGTCCTGACGCCGCTGGTCCTCCGGGACGGCAGCGTCGTCCTGGTCAACCGCGGCTGGGTGCCGGCCGCCGCCGACCAGCGCGCGTACCCGACGGTGCCGCCCGCCCCCAAGGGCGAGATCACCGTCACCGGCCGCCTCAAGGCGGACGAGACGACGGGCGCCAGCGGCATCAAGGACCTCAAGGGCCTGCCGGACCGTCAGGTGATGCTGATCAACAGCGAGCAGCAGGCCGCGCTCATCGGCCGCGAGGTCCTCGGCGGCTACCTCGAACAGATCGCCCCCGAGCCGGCCGGCGACACCCCCGAGCTGATCCCCGAGCCCGACCACGACTCGATCGGCGCGCACATGGCGTACGCCGTGCAGTGGTGGCTCTTCACGGCCGGAGTGCCCGTCGGCTGGGTGATCCTCGTCCGCCGGGAGAAGCGCGACCAGGAGGCCGCCGCCCACGCCGAAGCCTCCGGGAGCGGAGACGGGAGCGGCGACGGCGACGGAAGCGGGGGCGACGACGGCGGGCCTTCCGGCGCCTCCGGGGCCCCTGCCGGGGACAGCAACGCGATCCAGGCCACCCCGTCCCTCTGATTGACGGCCGCCGCTTGCGGGAACAGCCCAAAGCGTGACGCAACGTATCGACGACTACGCCCTCATCGGCGATCTCCAGACCGCCGCGCTCGTCGGCCGTGACGGGTCGATCGACTGGCTGTGTCTGCCCCGCTTCGACTCGGCCGCCTGTTTCGCCGCACTGCTCGGCGACGAGAACAACGGCCACTGGCGGATCGCGCCCAAGGGCGCCACGACCTGCACGACCCGCCGCTACGTCGAGGACTCCCTCGTCCTGGAGACCTACTGGACGACCCGCACGGGCACCGTCAAGGTCGTCGACTTCATGCCCCAACGGGACAAGGCCCCCGACGTCATGCGGATCGTGGAGGGCGTCAGCGGCACCGTCGAGATGAGCGCCGTCCTGCGACTGCGCTTCGACTACGGCTCGATCGTGCCCTGGATGCGCCGCGCCGACGGCCACCGGGTCGCGGTCGCCGGGCCCGACGCCGTCTGGCTGCGCAGCGAGCCGCCCGTGAAGACCTGGGGCCAGCAGTTCGCCACCTGTTCCTCCTTCACCGTCGCCGCCGGCGAGAAGGTCGCCTTCGTGCTGACCTGGCACCCCTCCCACGAGCCGCGCCCCGACCTCGTCGACCCCTTCGAGGCCCTGGAGCAGTCCCTGGAGGACTGGCGGGAGTGGACCGCCCGCTGCACCTACCAAGGCCCCTACCGGGAGGCGGTGCTGCGCTCCCTGATCACCCTCAAGGCGCTCACGTACGCCCCGACCGGCGGGATCGTCGCCGCTCCCACCACCTCCCTGCCGGAGGAGCTCGGTGGCGTACGGAACTGGGACTACCGCGCGTGCTGGCTGCGCGACTCCTCCCTCACCCTCGGCGCGCTGCTCGCCGCCGGGTACGTCGAGGAGGCGGCCGCCTGGCGGGACTGGCTGCTGCGCTCGGTCGCGGGCGACCCGGCCGACCTCCAGATCATGTACGGCCCCGGCGGGGAGCGCCGGCTGCCCGAGACGACCCTGCCGTGGCTGCGCGGCTACGCCGACTCGGCGCCGGTACGGACCGGGAACGCGGCCGTGGAGCAGTTCCAGCTCGACGTGTACGGCGAGGTCATGGACTCGCTCTACCGCGCGCGCGAGGCGGGGATCCCGGCGGAGCGGCACGCCTGGAACCTCCAGCTGAGCCTGCTCGGCTTCCTGGAGTCGACCTGGCGGAACCCCGACGAGGGCCTGTGGGAGGTCCGCGGGCCGCGCCGCCACTTCACCCACTCGAAGGTGATGGCCTGGGTGGCCGCCGACCGGGCGGTGCGCACCCTGGAGTCGGACCCCTCGCTGCCGGGGGACCCGGCGCGGTGGCGGGCGATGCGGGACGAGATCCACGCCGAGGTGTGCGCGAAGGCGTACGACCCCGACCGGAACACCTTCACCCAGTCGTACGGCTCCCTGGAGCTGGACGCCGCCACGCTGCTCATCCCGCAGGTCGGCTTCCTGCCGCCGGACGACCCCCGGGTGGTCGGGACGGTGGACGCGGTGAAGGCCGAGCTGCTGCACGGCGGGTTCCTGCGCCGGTACAGCACGGATTCCGGCAAGGTGGACGGGCTGCCGGGGCAGGAGGGGACGTTCCTCGTCTGTTCGTTCTGGCTGGCGGACGCGCTGCGGATGACCGGCAGGACCGAGGAGGCGCGCCGGCTCTTCGACCGGCTCGTCGCCCTCCGCAACGACGTGGGGCTCCTCGCGGAGGAGTACGACCCGGTGGCCCGGCGCCAGCTGGGGAACTTCCCGCAGGCCTTCAGCCACATCGGGCTGGTGGGCACCGCCCTCGCGCTGGCCCGGGAGGATCGGGACCCGGCAGGATAGGTCCATGGATCTTGGACTGAAGGACCGTGTGTACGTGGTGACCGGCGCGACGCGGGGGCTCGGCAGGGCCTCGGCCGAGGCGCTGCTCGCCGAGGGCGCGAAGGTGCTGATCACCGGGCGCGAGGAGAAGACCGTCGCCGACGCCGTGGCCGAGCTGAGCACGGGCGCGGACGCAGGCGCCGGTGCGGGTGCGGGTGTGGGCGCGGGCCGGGTCGCCGGTGTCGCCTCCGACAACGCCGACCCGGGGACCCCGGCCCGGCTGATCGCCGAGGCGCGGGCCCGCTTCGGCGGATTCGACGGCATCCTGATCAGCGTCGGCGGCCCGGCGCCCGGCTTCGCCGCCGACAACACCGACGAGCAGTGGGCGGCGGCCTTCGACACCGTCTTCCTCGGGGCCGTACGGCTGGCCCGCGCGGCGGCGGAGACGCTCGCCGAGGGCGGTGTGATCGGCTTCGTCCTGTCCGGTTCGGTCCACGAGCCGATCCCGGGCCTGACCATCTCGAACGGGCTGCGGCCGGGACTCGCCGGCTTCGCCAAGTCCCTCGCCAACGACCTGGGCCCGCGCGGGGTCCGGGTCGTCGGGCTGCTCCCGAGCCGGATCGACACGGACCGGGTGCGCTCCCTCGACGCGCTCTCCGGCGACGCGGACGCGGCCCGCGCGGCGAACGAGGCCGCGATCCCGCTGCGCCGCTACGGCACCCCGGAGGAGTTCGGGCGCACGGCGGCCTTCCTGCTGTCGCCGGCCGCCTCGTACCTGACGGGGCTGATGCTCCCGGTGGACGGCGGGGCACGGGGCGGCTTCTGAGCCGTCGCGTCCTCGCCGTGGGTCAGGTGACCCGGCGGGCGCGGTGCTTCACGGCCCGCAGACGGGCCTCCGTCGGCAGCGCGGGGAGTCCCGTGGACGTACGGGCGTGCGCGAGGGCCTTGGTGCTGAGGGTACTCAGGGCGTCTCCCGGGGAGGCGTACGGCTCCAGGAGGAGCGCGACGCGGGTCCGGGGGGCGGCGCGGCGGCCCGTGAGGTGGACCCGGGCCCGGGAGACACCGTCCTGGGCGGCGGCGTCCGCTTCCAGGACGGCCTCCAGGGACCGGCCGCGCAGGGTCGCCTCCTCGCCGTCGCCGGTGTCGACGAGGACCTCGCGGAGCCGGGCGCGCCGGAACTGGACGAGCAGCCACCACAGGGCGAGCAGGACGACGAGCCCGAGGCCCGCGATGACCGCGGGCCACCACCAGCTCTCGTCGCGCCACCGTTGACGGTCCGCGGCGGAGAGCAGGACGTCGGAGGGGCCGGACCAGGGCCACCAGGACGGTACGGGCAGGTCGAGGGCGGCCGCGAGGACGGCGCCGCCGACGAGGACGAGGAGCAGCCCGGCGAGACCGAGCAGGACGCGGTTGACGCGTCGGAGGACGACCGTCACCGGGGTTCACCCCTTCCTGGGGGGTCGGGTCACCCGTACGGTCAGCGCGGGCGGGTGGGCGAGGCCGAGCTCGTCGACGCCGGTGGCGAGGACGGTCTCCACGTCGGCGCGGACCTCGTCGAGCACCCGGAAGTGCGAGACGGCGCGGACGCCCACCTTGGATCGGCCCACGCGGACCCGGACGGACTGGACCCCGGAGACCTCCATGGCGCGGTCGCGCAGGGCGAGGGCGGCGGCCTCACGGTCGAGCCCGGCCCGTACGTCGACGTGTGCGCGGCGCATGGGGAGGACGGCGCGCAGTCCGGGGGTGGCGGCCAGGATCAGCAGCCAGACGCCGAGCAGGACGGCGACGGCGGCGCCGATGACGACCGCGGCGCTGTCGAGGGGCTTGCTCGCGAGCCCCTCGGCGAGCTCGCGCCGCCAGGCCATGGCGGACCGCTCGGCCCGGACGGCCGCCACGTCGTACAGCAACAGCCCCGCCCCGCCGAGCACGACGGCCGCGAGGACGGCGGCGGGGATACGCCGCACCGCCCAGAAGCGGCGCACGCGCGGCCCTGCGGCACCGGGGAGTACGGGCACGGAGTCGGGAGACCCTGCGCCGTCGGAGCCGGAGGTCCCGTCGGGCCCGTCGGAAGCCGAGGGCCCATCGGAGGGCTCGGCCTTGTCGAAGGCCGAGGGCCCATCGGAGGGCTCGGCCTTGTCGAAGGCCGAGGCCCCGTCGCGAGGGGCGGCGGCCCCGTCGCGAGGTGGGGCGCCGGTGCCGGGGGTGGCGTCGGCGCGGGGGGCGTCCGGGTCCGGGGGCGGGTCCGGGGTGGTGGTCATGAGAGGCGGCCCCTCGGGGTGGTCTGGTGCGTGAGCGTGGAGTGGAGGCGTTCCACGTGGACGGCGACCTCGTGGACCTCCATGCCCACGAGGTCCTCCACGCGGCTGCGAACCCGGCCCCGGACGGCCCCGCACTGGCGGCCGATGTCGGACGGGTAGGCGAGTTCGAGGCTCACCGAGACCCGGGCGACGTCCCGGTGGACGACGACCGAGGTGTGCGGCGCCGAGCCGCCCTCGGGGACGGCTTCCAGCGCCTCCCGCGCGGCCTGGGAGGCGATCTTCGCGACGACCCGGTCGGCGATCGTGGTCGCCCCGCGGTCACGTACCGGGTCCGCTGCCACCCCGGGTCACCGCCGCCGGTCGCCGCGTTCGCGGCCCCGGAACAGGTCGCCTGCTTCGAGGTCGCCGTCGAGGAAGCGCCCGGCCACGAAGCCGATCGCGCCCAGGGCCGCGACCAGCAGAAACGCCCCGAAGCCGCCGAAGTACCCGGCGAAACCCAGGGCCATGCCGGCCACCAGGCCGACCACCGCCATGCTCATTCCTGTCCCCTTTCGAGGCCTGTTCGACGGACGGGCCGCCGACGGCTACTGGAGCCTCTGCTCCGGCTCTTCCTCCTCCTCGTCCGGGAGCTTCACGTCGCTGACCGCGATGTTGACCTCGACGACCTCGAGGCCGGTCATCCGCTCCACGGCGGCGATGACGTTCTCCCGTACGTCGCCCGCGACATCGGCGATGGACACGCCGTAGTCGACGACGATCTCCAGGTCGAGCGCGGTCTGCACCTCGCCGACCTCGGCTTTCACCCCTCGGGTGACGCTCGACTTGCCGCCGCCTCCGCCGGGTACGCGGTCGCGTACGGCGCCGAAGGTGCGGGAGAGGCCGCTGCCCATGGCGTGGACGCCGTCCACATCGCGTGCGGCGAGGCCGGCGATCTTCTCCACGACGCCGTCGGCGATCGTGGTCCTGCCCCGGGTGGCCGCGGCGCCGCCGCCCCGCTTGGTCACGGAGGTCCGGCGCGGTTCGTCGGTCGTGCTGTCACCGGAGTGCGTGGATTCCGTCATTGCATTTCGCCCCTTCTGGGATATTTCGGGGTTCTTTGCCCACACTAAGGGCGGCTGCCCGGTCTCGCCCCAGGTATACGGCAGGCTGGGGTAATGACGACGGCTGAGGGTTGGACGGCGGCGGTACGGGACCGGCTCGCGTCGGGCAGGTTGCTGCCGCTCGGGGCCCCGGAGGACGGGGCCTGGATCACGGAGCGTGCGGCGCGGACGGTTCTCGACGGGGTCGCTGCGGCCGTACGGGGAGTCGCGCCCGGCGAGCTCCGTATCGGGCCCCATACGGGAGCGGATACGGGAGCGGATACGGGAGCCGATGCCCTTCCGGTGCCGCTGGGCGGGGTGCCGCCGGGGCCGCTGCGGATCTCGGCGGATTTCGGGGCGGTGGCCGGGCGGCCCCTTCCGGAGCTCTCCGCCGAGCTGCGTACGGCCCTGCTCGCGGCGGCCGAGGACGCGCTCGGGCTCGTGGTGGCCGCCGTGGACCTGCGGGTGACGGACCTGCTCGACGCGGCCCCGGATATTTCCGGGCCGGCCGCTCCCCCACCCGGGCGACCCTCCCCCGCGACGGACGATCCCGCCGCGCTGGCGGCCCTGCGGGTCGAAGGCGTGGCGGGCGTGACGGACGCGTTGGGCCCGCCCGTCCACCGGGCCTCCGGCCGGGTGCGGGTCGAGCTGGCGGTGACGGCGGGCCACCGCCCCCTGGACGTGGCCCGTGCCGTGCGGAACGCCGTGACCGCCGCCACCCAGGAGGCGACGGCGGTCACGGTGCTGATCTCGGAGCTGCGGTAAGGGGGTGCCTCGCGGGGGGCGTCAGTCGCCGAGGCCGGCGAGGTCGCGCAGGCGGCGGGCCTGCGCGGCGCGCTCGGCGGTGCGCTGCTCCTCGTACGAGCGTCCGGCGGCAGCCTGAAGGAGCGCCTTGGTCTCGTTGACCGCGGCGCGCGGCGCCGCGAGCAGGGCGGCGCTCAGGTCCCGTACCGTCGCGTCGAGTTCTTCCGCGGGCACGGCGATGTTGGCGAGACCGATGCGCTCGGCCTCCTCCGCGTGGACGAAGCGACCGGTGGCGCAGATCTCCAGCGCGCGGGCATAGCCGACGAGCGAGACGAGCGGGTGCGTCCCGGTCAGGTCCGGGACGAGACCCAGGCTCGTCTCGCGCATGGCGAACTGCACGTCCTCGGCGACGACCCGCAGGTCGCAGGCGAGAGCGAGCTGGAAGCCCGCGCCGATGGCGTGCCCCTGTACGGCCGCGATCGACACGAGGTCGCTACGGCGCCACCAGGTGAACGCCTCCTGGTACTCGGCGATCTCCGCGTCGAGGTCCTCGTCGGAACCGCGCGCGAGATCGAGGAAGGACGGCTCTCCGTCGAAGCCCTCGGGCGTGAACGCCTGCCGGTCGAGCCCCGCGGAGAAGGACTTTCCCTCTCCGCGCAGGACCACGACCCGCACGCTGCCGGGCAACGACCGGCCGGCTTCTGTCAACGCCCGCCACAGAGCGGGAGACTGAGCGTTGCGCTTCGCCGGGTTGGTCAGGGTCACCGTGGCAACGGCGTCCTCGACGGTGAGCCGTACACCGTCCTTGTCGAATACGAGCTCAGAGTCGTCGAGCGAAGTCATGGGGCGCCTCCGGTTCCGGTGCAGCACTTACGAGAGCTAAGTGACTGCACAGTAACCACCTGGCCGACCGCGAGGCCGACCGGGTGGCCACCGAGAGACCCGGTGGCCGGTCGAGCCGCCCCGATGACTCAGACCGAGGCTGCCTTCTTGCCCCGGGTCGCTCCGCCGCGTCCGCGCAGCGTGACTCCGGACTCGCTCAGCATCCGGTGGACGAATCCGTAGGAGCGGCCGGTTTCCTCGGCCAGCGCCCGGATGCTCGCACCGGAGTCGTACTTCTTCTTCAGGTCTGCCGCGAGCTTGTCGCGCGCGGCGCCGGTCACCCGGCTGCCCTTCTTCAGAGTCTCGGCCACCCGTGCCTCCTCATGGGAAGTGCGCTCTGGACTTCTCATGATCACCCCTCCCCGCCGTCCTGGCCACCCATTCGACAAGGTCCGTGCCGCCGGGTTGCTGGAGCAGCACGCCCTCGTCACGACCGGAAGCACTGATTCCGCACAGGCGGAAAGCGGACTCCGCGGCGCCCGGGGCGGGAAGTGCCAGGTCAACGCCGCAGGGGGAACACACGTACGGCGCGGGTCTGCCGGAAGGATTCGGCAGAGCACCGCGCCGGGGTGTACGAGACGCCCTCACTCAGATGAAGGATCACCCATGAGCCGAATGATCCAGCCCTGAATGATCACTTCGGACCCAGGAACCCGCCGGTGGGCGCTTCCGGGGCCGCGAGCCGGGTCAGGCCAGGGCGACCAGGTCCGCGTAGTCCGCGCCCCACAGGTCCTCGACGCCGTCCGGGAGCAGGATGATCCGCTCCGGGTCGAGCGCCTCGACCGCGCCCTCGTCGTGGGTGACGAGGACGACCGCGCCCTTGTACGTCCGCAGGGCGCCGAGGATCTCCTCGCGGCTGGCCGGGTCGAGGTTGTTGGTCGGCTCGTCGAGGAGCAGCACGTTCGCCGAGGAGACGACCAGGGTCGCGAGCGCGAGACGGGTCTTCTCGCCGCCGGAGAGCACCCCGGCCGGCTTGTCGACGTCGTCGCCGGAGAAGAGGAACGAACCGAGCGTCTTGCGGACGGCGACGAGGTCGAGGTCGGGCGCGGCGGAGCGCATGTTCTCCAGGACGGTCCGCTCGGGGTCGAGCGTCTCGTGCTCCTGGGCGTAGTAGCCGAGCTTCAGGCCGTGGCCCGGGGTGACCTGGCCCGTGTCGGGCTTCTCGACACCGCCGAGGAGGCGCAGCAGGGTCGTCTTGCCCGCGCCGTTGAGGCCGAGGATGACGACGCGGGAGCCCTTGTCGATGGCGAGGTCCACGTCGGTGAAGATCTCGAGCGAGCCGTAGGACTTGGAGAGCCCCTCGGCGGTCAGCGGCGTCCTGCCGCAGGGCGCGGGGTCCGGGAAGCGGAGCTTGGCGACCTTGTCGGAGGCGCGCACGGCCTCCAGGCCGGAGAGCAGACGCTCGGCGCGCTTGGCCATGTTCTGCGCGGCGACGGTCTTGGTGGCCTTGGCGCGCATCTTGTCGGCCTGCGAGTTGAGGGACGCGGCCTTCTTCTCGGCGTTCTGCCGCTCGCGCTTGCGGCGCTTCTCGTCGGCCTCGCGCTGCTGCTGGTAGAGCTTCCAGCCCATGTTGTAGACGTCGATCGTGGTGCGGTTGGCGTCCAGGTAGAAGACCTTGTTGACGACGGTCTCGACGAGGTCGACGTCGTGGGAGATGACGATGAAGCCACCGCGGTAGGTCTTCAGGTAGTCGCGCAGCCAGACGATGGAGTCGGCGTCGAGGTGGTTCGTGGGCTCGTCGAGGAGGAGCGTGTCGGCGTCCGAGAAGAGGATCCGGGCGAGCTCGACGCGGCGGCGCTGACCGCCGGAGAGGGTGTGCAGCGGCTGGCCCATGACCCGGTCGGGCAGGCCGAGGGCGGCGGCGATGGTGGAGGCCTCGGCCTCGGCCGCGTAACCGCCCTTGGTCAGGAACTCGGTCTCCTGGCGCTCGTACTGCCGCATGGCCTTGTCGCGGGTGCCGCCGGAGCCGGTCGCGATGCGCTCCTCGTTCGCCCGCATCTTCTTGAGGAGGGTGTCGAGGCCGCGGGCGGAGAGGATGCGGTCGCGGGCCAGGACGTCCAGGTCACCGGTGCGCGGGTCCTGCGGGAGGTAGCCGACCTCGCCGGAGCGGGCGATGGCGCCGGCGGCGGGCTGCCCCTCGCCCGCGAGGCACTTGGTGAGGGTCGTCTTGCCCGCTCCGTTGCGGCCGACGAGGCCGATGCGGTCGCCCTTGGCGACGCGGAAGGAAGCGGACTCGAGGAGGACGCGGGCGCCGGCGCGCAGCTCGATGCCGGTGGCGGTGATCACGGACAGACTCCAGGGCGATGGGAAACGGCGGAAGGACGGTTATTGACGGGCTTCGACGCCGCTAATGCACGGGGAGAGTGGCCATACGGCCAGTCTAACGGCCTCCTGCAACTGGTTTTCGGCCATGTGGGTGTTCGATGGCGAGATCGGAGCTTTCTCACATTCCAGCCCCTTCTCTCCCATCTCCCCCAAAAGGGGCGAAAGGTGAAAGATCGACCGATACTCGGCGCAGGGCGGCGGCCACTGCCGCGGCAGTGACGCGGAGGGTGGTGGACCGTGCAGTTCGACGACGACGCCGACCTGGACACCTCGGAGGTCAAGGACGTCCGGAGCAGTCGCGTCCCGGGCGGCAAGGCGACGGTCGGCGGCGGCATCATCGGCTTCATCGCGTTGATCCTGGGCGTGCTCTTCGGCGTCGGCCCCGACCAGCTCGGGCTCACCGACAGCGGCGAAGAACCGGTCGCGACCTCGTCCTCCGCGGCCCAGGTGAACCAGACCTGCAAGAAGGGCTCGGACGCGAACGCCCGCGAGGACTGCCGGATCGTCGCCGTCGTCAACAGCCTCCAGGACTTCTGGCGGACCGAGTACGCGCGGCGGGGCGGGACCTACGGGAGCGCCGCCACGGTGATGTTCACCCAGCGGGTCGGGACCGCGTGCGGCTCGGCGACCTCGGCCGTCGGGCCCTTCTACTGCCCCGGCGACCGCCAGGTCTATCTGGACCTGGGCTTCTTCGACGAGCTGCGGACGAAGTTCGGGTCGAGCGGCGGACCCTTCGCCCAGGCGTACGTGGTGGCCCACGAGTACGGCCACCATGTCCAGAACCTGATGGGGACCCTCGGCCGCGCCCAGGACGGGCGGACCGGTGCGAACTCCAACGCCGTCCGGGTCGAGCTCCAGGCCGACTGCTACGCCGGGGTGTGGGCGCGGCACGCGACGACCACCCCCGACGACAGGACGGGCCGGCCGCTGCTGACGCGGCTCACCGACGACGACATCCGGGACGGTCTCGACGCGGCGGCCGCGGTCGGCGACGACCGGATCCAGGAGAGGTTCCAGGGCCGGGTGACCCCGGAGAACTGGACGCACGGCTCGGCGGCGCAGCGGCAGCAGTGGTTCTACCAGGGGTACAAGACCGGCGACATGGCCCAGTGCAACACCTTCCGCTGAGTTACCGGTGGGGGCTGAGAGACTGAGATCCAGGTCACATTCGGCTGAATCGAGAGGAAGTGATCGGGATGGCTGAGGCACCCCACATCTGTCCGACGCTGACGTACGAGGACGCGAAGGGCGCGATCAAGCTGCTCACGGAGGGCTTCGGCTTCACGGCGAACGCCGTGTACGAGGCCGAGGACGGGCTGATCGCGCACGCCGAGCTCGCGTACGGGAACGGCATGGTGATGCTCGGCAGCAAGGGCACGGGCAGCGAGTTCGACAAGCTGATGGCGGGCGGGGGCCCGGTGGGCGTCTTCGTGCACGTGGACGACGTGGACGAGCACCACGCGCGGGCCGTCGCCCACGGCGTCGAGATCGTGCTGCCGCCCACGGACCAGGAGTACGGCTCGCGGGACTACACGGCCCGGGACGCCGAGGGCAACATCTGGAGCTTCGGGACGTACACGCCCGGCGCCGCCGAGTAACGGATCGGCGGCGCCGGGCGTCGTCGTTCGGTGCGCGTCAGGCTCCGCCGGTGTGGACCTGGAAGGCGGCCCTGCGGACCGCCTTGGACAGGGCGGGGTCCGGGTGGGCCGCGGCCAGGGCGACCAGGACCTGGACGGTCCGGGGGTGGCCGACGGCCCTGACCTCGTCGAGCAGCGCGGGGACGGTGCCCTGGACGGCGGATTCGAGGTGGCGGACGAGCAGCTCGCTCTCGCCGTGGTCGGCGACGGCCGCGGCCGTGTCCACCCAGAGCCAGGTCGCCTCCTCGCGGGTGAGCACCTCCTGGGCGTCGTCGGGGTCGGCACCCTCGTACTCCGCCAGCCAGAGCAGCGCGTACGGACGCAGGGAGGGCTCGGCGACGGTGGCCCGGACCTCGGCCTCGGCGGGGGCTCCGACGACCCGGAGCGCCTCGAAGGCGAGGCCGCGCAGGAGGGCGTCCTCGCCCCTCGCGACGGCGAGCAGCTCGCCGACCGCGCTGGAGAGGGTGCGGGCCGCGAGCCAGGCGCGGTACTCGGCGCGGGCCGGTCCCGGGGTGAGCCGGGCGCAGCCGCGGAGCATGTCCTCGGCGGACTGCTCGATGTTGCCCGCGGGGCTCTGCGCGGCGACGCAGATCTGCTCCAGCTTGACCCAGACCGCCCAGTTCCCGAGGGGGGTCAGGGTGGCGTGCCGGGCGTCCGCGCCGGGGTCGAGGGTGAGCGCGCCGACGGCCGCCAGGCCTTCCAGGGCCCAGTCGAGGAGGGCGGGGAGCCCGTCCGTGCCGCGAGGCGTCTCGGGGGGCTCGGGGGCGGTGTCCGTGGCCGGCCCGGGGGTCTGGTCGGTCACGGGGACCTCGCAGCGCTCCTCGCGCAGCTCCTCGACGCGCTGGCCGAGCAGGTCCAGGAGCGCCGGGACGAGCACCGGGCCCTGGGAGAGCTGGAGCAGGGAGAGCACCTGCGGGACGGCCTCGACGACCTCGGCGACCGCGCTCGGCGCGACGCCCTCGGGGGCCGGGTGGACCAGGGACCAGGCGTCGAAGAGGGCGACCCAGCCGCGCAGGACGGCGGAGTCGTCGCGGTCCCACGCGTGCAGGCGCCAGCCGGGGCGGGCGGTGTCGCCGTGGAGCTCGACGAGTCCCGCGAGCCTGGCGCGGTCCCAGCCGGCCCGGATCTGGCCGGGCGTCAGGTCCAGTGCGGCCGCGGCCCGTTCCTGGGCGGTGACGGCTTCGGCGCCCGTACGGAGGGCGGATTCGGGGCCGCGCTCGACGGCGGCCCAGCGGGCGATCCGTACGGCGTCGGCGAGGACGTGCCGGGCCTGGCGGGCGAGTTCCGCGCGGGGCGGAGTGCCCTCGGGCGGCCGCGGCGCCGGCCGGGTGCGCCGGGTCGTCACGGCCCGTCGGGCGGTGGCCAGCGCCCGCGGGCGGACGAGTCGGAGTCTGGAGTTGCGCGCCAATGGTTCATCGGGCTTTCGAGACGTCACGGGGGCAGTCTTCCCGCTGACGGCCCGAAAGCCCAATCGGAATCCGCAGCCCCGTCAGAACGGCCTTCGGAGCAGGGGGGTGCGTGTCGTCAGAGCAGGGGGGTGAGGAAGCGGCGCAGGGCCTCTTCGTAGCGGACGGGGTCGGCGTTCCACATCGCCGCGTGCGGGGCGTGCCGGACCGTGTGCAGGGTGACCAGATCGGGGCGGCGGGCGGCGAGCTCGACGGACGACTCCCAGGGGGCGAGCGTGTCGTCGGGGCCGTGCAGGAGGAGGACCGGGACGCGCAGGGCGCCCGGTTCCGAGGCGGCCTGGAGCCGGTCCCCGTGGGGCCCCGTCCGGCCCTGGGCGGCGCGGACGGCGAGCGGGAGCAGGGGTCCGGGGACGTGGTGGGCCGTGGCGAGGCCGCGGAGGGTGGCCTCCCAGTCCAGGACCGGGGAGTCGAGGACGAGGCCCCTGATCCGGTCCCGTACGCCCGACTCGACGGCGGCGCGCAGGGCCATCGCGGCGCCGGTCCCCCAGCCGTGCAGGACGACCTTGTCGGCGCCGCGGCGGACGGCGTAGCGGATGACGGCGTCGACGTCCCGCCACTCGGAGTCGCCGAGGTGGGCGAGACCGTCCGGGGAAGCGGGCGCCCCTTCGTCGCCGCGGTAGGAGGGGACGAGGACCGGGATCTTGCGGCGGTTGTAGAAGGGGACGACGTTCAGAGGGTGCTCGCGGGTGGTGCCGAGGCCGTGCAGCGCGATCACCCACGTGGTGCGCGGGGCGGCCACGAGCCAGCCGGGCAGGGGGCCGAGCTCGCCGGGGACCTCGACGTCCTCGTGGGCGAGGCCGAGGGCGCCGATCGGTGTGCCGCAGTGGAGCTGGGGGGTGAGGCGGACGCGGGCGCCGGGGCCGAGGACGCCGAGCTCGACCCGTTCCAGGCGGCGGACGACGGAGTCGGCGGTGTGCGGGACGCGGTCGAGGACGGGGCCGATGACGGCGTGCAGGCCGGGGGCCTGGATCCCGTACGTGCCGGGGCGCAGCGAGGCGAGGCTGCGGGTGAGGGTGATCCGTTCGGGTTCCGTGGCGTGCACGGTGAGTCTGGGGTCTCCCGGGAGTGGTCGTCCGGACGGCACCTTGAGGGCGACGTCGCTGGCGTACCGGCCGGCCGCTACCGCGGCCGCACCGACACCGATCAGGGTGGTGACGGCCGCTGCCGTCGCTGTAGCCGGGCGCACGCTCCCAGTGTCGGCAGGTCTCGGGCGGCCTGCCACCGGGCGGACCCGGCCGGGGTGTCACTCCCCGGGGCACCCCGGGGAGTGACATGGGTCTCCTCGGCGGGGTCCCCCGGTCGGATGGTTCGGTCCAGGGGGCGGAACGGGGCGGCGGGGGACGAACCGGGCCGCGTCGCCGGTGCCTTGCGGGAGCCGGATTACCCGGGGTCGCAGGGCGACCGCATCGTGGACACCCCCTCGGACGGGGCCCTAAGCGGAATCTCTTGACACCGGATGGGGACACCACGCCGCCCGCCCCAGTTCACCTTCCGTTCACTCAGGTTGCCTACGTTCGTCGAGCCACTGACGTCAAACGATTGCCTGGGTAAATGGAACACATCACGCTGCTGCTCGCCATTGTGGTCGTGACAGCTCTCGTGTTCGATTTCACGAACGGTTTCCACGACACCGCCAACGCGATGGCCACGACCATCTCGACCGGTGCCCTGAAGCCCAAGACGGCGGTGGCCATGTCCGCCGTGCTGAACCTCGTCGGCGCGTTCCTGTCCGTGGAGGTCGCCAAGACGATCTCCGGCGGGATCATCAACGAAGAGGGCATTCGTACAGAAGTGATCTTCGCGGCGCTCGTGGGCGCCATCCTGTGGAACCTGCTGACCTGGCTCGTGGGCCTGCCGTCCAGCTCCTCCCACGCCCTCTTCGGCGGCCTCATCGGCGCCGCGGTCATGTCGGCCGGCTGGTCGGCCGTGAACGGCCCGACCATCGTCACCAAGGTCCTCATCCCCGCCATCGCCGCGCCGCTCGTCGCCGGCCTCGCCGCGATGCTGGCCACCCGGCTGACGTACAAGATCGGCGCCAACACCGACACGAAGCACACCGCCAAGGGCTACCGGGTCGGCCAGATCGCCTCCGCGGGTCTCGTCTCCCTCGCCCACGGCACCAACGACGCCCAGAAGACGATGGGCATCATCACCCTCGCCCTGGTCACCCAGGGCGTCGTCGCCCCCGGCTCCAACCCGCCCCTCTGGGTCATCGTCGCCGCCGGCGTCGCGATCGCGCTCGGCACCTACCTCGGCGGCTGGCGCATCATCCGCACCATGGGCAAGGGCCTCACCGACCTCCAGCCGCAGCAGGGCTTCGCCGCCCAGACCAGCGCCGCCACGGTCATCCTGGCCTCCTCGCACCTCGGCTTCTCCCTCTCCACCACCCAGTCCTGCTCGGGTGCCGTGATGGGCGCGGGCCTCGGCCGCAAGGGCGGTGTCGTCCGCTGGTCGACCGCGACCCGGATGTTCGTCGCCTGGGGTCTGACCCTGCCCGCCGCGGGCCTGGTCGGCGCCGGCGCCGAGTTCCTCACCAAGCAGGGTCCCTGGGGCATCGCCGCCGTCGCGGTCCTGCTGGTCTCCGGCTCGGCCGTCATCTGGTCGCTGTCCCGCCGCAAGCCGGTCGACCACAACAACGTCACCGACGACGACCTCGACGGCGAGTCCGAGCCCGCGGGTGTGGTGACCACCGCGATCGCGGCCGTCACCCCGCCGCCGGCCGGTTCCGTCGCCGCCGTCGCGGACGAGGACCTGAAGACCACCATCCCCTCGCCGGTTCCCACGGACCCGGCCGCTCCCCCGGCCCCCGCCGCAGCGGTGTAAGGAACCAACGACATGAAGATCGACTGGGCAGCTCTCGGCTCCGTCTTCGGAGTCAGCCTCGTGGCGACCGTCGCCCTCGTGGGCCTCTTCACCCTCGGCATCATCGGCCTCTCCAAGCAGGAGCAGGCCGCCGCCCAGGGCGGCTCGGCCACGATGGCCCGGACCGGCGCCTACGCCTGCTTCGCCGCGTGCCTGGCGGCCGTGGCCTACGGCATCTACCTGATCGTCGCCTGACGGTCCTCGCCACTCCGCAGTACATCGGCCGGGCGGTCCGCACCTTCGGGTGCGGGCCGCCCGGCCGCCGTGTTCGTGGTGCTTGCCGGGGCCCGTGTCTGTGGTGCTTCGCACAGTGACCTGTCGCAGGTCAAGGGTGGGTTGACGGGTGTTCGCGGGCCGTGGTGGACTGCCGAGGCCATTACGGCGGCAGCAGAGGAAGTCCGGTGCGAATCCGGCGCGGTCCCGCCACTGTGACCGGATCCGAAGGGTCCGGGAGTCAGGAACTCTCGCCGCCGGTCACGTCGATCCAGGGCGCGGACCCTGAGTGAGGACCTGCGCCATGCCCGGCCGCATCAGAGCCAGCCGCCTCTCCCGGGACGGATTCGCGTACGGCGCGGCCCTCGGGCTCGCCGTCGACCGGCTCGTCGGCGATCCCCGCCGCGGACATCCCGTCGCCGTCTTCGGCCGCGCGGCCGCCGCCGTCGAGCAGCGCCTGCACCACGACCACCGCGGCTGGGGCGCCCTGCACACCGCCGTCTGCGCCGGCTCCACCGCCGCCCTCGGCGCACTCGCCGCCCGGGCCGTACGGGACCGGCCGGCCGCCGCCGTGGCGCTGACCGCCGCCTCCGTCTGGGCCGTCGTCGGCGGCACGACCCTGGGGCGGGAGGCCCGCGCGATCGGCGGGGCGCTCGCCGTCGGGGACCTGGAGGTCGCCCGGGAGCGGCTGCCGCACCTGTGCGGGCGCGACCCGCAGTCCCTGGACGGCCCCGCGATGGCCCGCGCGGTCGTCGAGTCCGTCGCCGAGAACACCTCCGACGCCGTGGTCGGCGCCCTCTTCTGGGGTGCCGTCGCGGGCGTGCCGGGCCTCGTCGCCTTCCGGGCGGTCAACACCCTCGACGCGATGGTCGGCCACAAGTCCCCGCGCCACCGCCGCTTCGGCTGGGCCTCGGCCCGGCTCGACGACGTGGCCGGCTGGCCCGGGGCCCGGCTGACGGCCGTCGCCGCGACGCTCGCCGGAGGCAATCCGCGCGGGGCCGTACGGGCCTGGCGGGCGGACGCCGACAAGCACCCGAGCCCCAACGCGGGCCCCGTCGAGGCCTCCTTCGCGGGCGCCCTCGGCGTACGGCTCGGGGGGACCCTCTCGTACGGCGGGCGGGTCGAGCACCGGCCCGTGCTCAACGGGGAAGGGCGGCCCGTCGAGGTCGCCGACATCGACCGGGCGGTCCGGCTCTCCCGCCGGGTGACCGTACTGACCCTGGCCGCCTGTGTCGGCGGCCGCATGATCATCGGTGCCGTGAAGCGCGCGAAGCGGAGGAACGCATGAGGGGTGGGGGCCTGCTGGTCGCCGGGACCACGTCCGACGCCGGCAAGAGCGTCGTGACGGCCGGCATCTGCCGCTGGCTGGTCCGCAAGGGCCTGAAGGTGGCGCCGTTCAAGGGGCAGAACATGTCCCTCAACTCCTTCGTGACCCGCGAGGGCGCCGAGATCGGGCGGGCCCAGGCCATGCAGGCGCAGGCCGCCCGGGTCGAGCCGACCGCGCTCATGAACCCGGTCCTGCTCAAGCCGGGCAGCGACCGCTCCAGCCAGGTCGTCCTGATGGGCAAGCCGGTGGGCGAGATGAGCGCACGCGGGTTCTTCGGGGGGTCCGGGGGGTCGTCCCCCGGGAAGGCACTGCGCGGGGGGCGGCAGAAGGAGCTCTTCGAGCCGGTCATGGCGTGCCTGGAGGAACTCCGGGGCATGTACGACGCCGTGATCTGCGAGGGGGCGGGCAGTCCGGCCGAGATCAACCTGCGGCGCACGGACATCGTGAACATGGGCATCGCGCGGGCCGCGCGGCTACCCGTCGTCGTGGTCGGCGACATCGACCGGGGCGGGGTCTTCGCCCAGTTCTTCGGGACGACGGCGCTGCTGAGCCCCGAGGACCAGTCGCTCGTCGCCGGATACCTCGTGAACAAGTTCCGGGGTGACGTGACCCTGCTCGAACCCGGGCTCGACATGCTGTACGGGCTGACCGGGCGCCGGACCTTCGGTGTCCTGCCGTACGCGCACGGGCTCGGCATCGACGAGGAGGACGGGCTCCGGGTCTCGCTGCGCGGCACCGTGCGCGAGTCCGTCGTCGCGCCGCCGGTCGGCGCGGACGTGCTGCGGGTCGCCGTGTGCGCCGTCCCGCTCATGTCGAACTTCACCGACGTCGACGCGCTGGCCGCCGAGCCGGGTGTCGTCGTCCGGTTCGTGGACCGGCCGGAGGAACTCGTCGACGCCGACCTCGTCGTCGTGCCGGGGACCCGGGGGACGGTCAAGGCGCTCGCCTGGCTGCGGGAGCGGGGGCTGGCCGGCGAGCTGGCCCGGCGCGCGGCCGAAGGGCGGCCGGTGCTCGGGATCTGCGGCGGGTTCCAGGTGCTCGGCGAGCACATCGAGGACGAGGTCGAGTCGAAGGCCGGGGCCGTCGACGGGCTCGGGCTGCTGCCCGTACGGGTGCGGTTCGCGCGCGAGAAGACCCTGGCGCGGCCGGTCGGCGAGGCGCTCGGGGAACGGGTCGAGGGGTACGAGATCCATCACGGCGTCGCGGAGGTGGGCGGCGGCGAGGCGTTCCTCGACGGATGCCGGGTCGGCTCCGTGTGGGGCACGCACTGGCACGGCTCGCTGGAGAGCGACGGGTTCCGCCGGGCGTTCCTGCGGGAGGTCGCGGCGGCGGCGGGGCGTCGGTTCGTGCCCGCCCCGGACACGTCGTTCGGCACGCTGCGGGAAGAGCAGCTGGACCGGCTCGGCGACCTGATCGAGGAGCACGCGGACACGGACGCGCTGCTGCGGCTGATCGAGGAGGGGGCCCCGGCGGGGCTGCCGTTCGTGCCGCCGGGTGCGCCGTGAGTGCCGGTTGCGGGGTGGGGGGAGCGCGGCGGGGCCGCGCGGGGCGTGCGCCCGGCCTCCGGCCGGGCTCGGGTTCCCACCCGCACCACCCGTGCGACTCGGAGAGTCCGGTGCGGGTGGCCCCTGTGGGTGGTTGCCCGCCGTCGGCGACCGCCGGGCCGTGGCCGCCTGCCGCTCTGGCGACGGCACACGCTCGCGGCGCCGGAGCGCGCGAACGGCCAGGCGTCATCCCGGGCCGGCCGGCCCTCTCGCATCATCTGATCGAACTTGAAGGAGTGACCGCCCGATGAGCACCCGGTTTCCGTTCACCGCCGTCGTCGGCATGGACGACCTGCGGCTCGCGCTGCTGCTGAACGCGGTCAGTCCGGCGGTGGGCGGTGTGCTCGTCCGGGGCGAGAAGGGGACCGCCAAGTCCACGGCCGTCCGCGCGCTCGCCGATCTGCTTCCGGTGGTACCGGTGGTGGCCGGCTGCCGCTTCAGCTGCGACCCGGTCTCGCCCGACCCCGGCTGCCCCGACGGGCCGCACGACGGCGCCCCCGGGGCCGAACGGGCCGCGCGGATGGTCGAGTTGCCCGTCGGCGCGTCCGAGGACCGGCTCGTCGGCGCGCTCGACATCGAGAAGGCGCTCGCCGAGGGCGTGAAGGCCTTCGAGCCGGGGCTCCTCGCGGCGGCCCACCGGGGCATCCTGTACGTCGACGAGGTCAACCTGCTGAGCGATCACCTGATCGACCACCTCCTCGACGCCGCCGCCATGGGCGCCTCCCACGTCGAGCGCGAGGGCGTCTCCGTGCGCCATGCCGCCCGTTTCCTTCTCGTCGGGACCATGAACCCCGAAGAGGGCGAGCTGCGGCCGCAGTTGCTCGACCGGTTCGGGCTGACCGTGGAGGTCGCCGCTTCCCGCGTGCCCGAGCAGCGGGTGGAGGTCGTCCGGCGGCGGCTCGCCTTCGAGGACGACCCGGCCGCGTTCGCCGCGCGCTGGGCCGGTGAGGAGGCCGATCTGCGCGAGCGGATCATCGCCGCCCGCGACCTGCTCCCGAAGGTGGTCCTCGGGGACGCCGCGCTGCTCCAGATCGCCGCGACCTGCGCCGCGTTCGAGGTCGACGGCATGCGCGCCGACATCGTGATGGCGCGGGCGGCGACCGCCCTCGCCGCCTGGGCCGGGCGGACGGGGGTCACCTCCGAGGACGTGCGGCAGGCCGCCCTCCTGGCCCTCCCCCACCGGCGGCGCCGCAACCCCTTCGACGCGCCCGGCCTCGACGAGGACAAGCTCGACGAGACCCTGGAGCAGTTCAAGGGCGAGGAGCCGCAGACCGACCCCGACGAGGACCCGGAGCCCGACGGTCCGGGTGACGGCGGTCCCGGCGGTGGCGGTGGCATTCCGCCGCAGGGCGAAGGCCCCGGCCCCGAGACGGACGGTGTGCCCGACGAGGCCCCCGCCCCGGCCGAGGCTCCCGCGCCCGCCCCGCGGGGCTCCGGCGCCGGTGAGCGCGCGGCCGTCCAGGCCGCCGAGCCCTTCCGTACGAAGATGCTGAGCGTGCCCGGTCTCGGCGAGGGCGCCGCCGGGCGCCGCTCCCGGGCCCGTACCGAACACGGCCGTACCACCGGGGCCACCCGGCCCCGGGGCGCCCTGACCAAGCTGCATCTCGCGGCGACCGTGCAGGCCGCCGCCCCGCACCAGCGGGCGCGCGGGCGGACCGGTCCCGGGCTCGTCGTCCGGCGGGACGACCTGCGGCAGGCGACCCGTGAGGGTCGTGAGGGGAACCTCGTGCTCTTCGCCGTGGACGCCTCAGGCTCGATGGCGGCCCGGCAGCGGATGAGCGCCGTGAAGGGGGCCGTGCTCTCCCTGCTCCTCGACGCCTACCAGCGGCGCGACAAGGTCGGCCTGATCACCTTCCGGGGCCGTACCGCGGACCTCGCGCTGCCGCCGACCTCGTCCGTGGACGCGGCCGCTTCCCGGCTGGAGACGCTCCCGACCGGTGGCCGTACGCCGCTGTCGGCCGGGCTCCTCAAGGCCCATGACGTCCTGCGGATCGAGCGGCTGCGCGACCCCTCGCGCCGCCCGCTGCTCGTCGTCGTGACCGACGGGCGGGCGACCAGCGGCGGCGCCGACCCGGTGGCGCTGGCCGCCAGGGCGGCGCGGCTGCACGCCGCCGAGGGCACGGCGAGCGTGGTCGTGGACTGCGAGACCGGTCCGGTGCGGCTCGGGCTCGCCGGGAGCCTCGCACGCGAACTCGGCGGCACCGCCGTCACCTTGGACGAGCTGCGGGCCGACTCGATCGCCGGCCTCGTCAGGGACGTACAGGCAGCAGATCAGACAACCAGGAGGGCCGCTTAATGCCGCAGGGACAGCCGACCGTCGTGCCCGACGACGGTCTCACCACCCGTCAGCGCCGCAACCGCGCACTCGTGATGGTGCACACGGGCGTCGGCAAGGGGAAGTCGACCGCCGCGTTCGGCATGGCGCTGCGCGCCTGGAACCAGGGCTGGCCGATCGGGGTGTTCCAGTTCGTCAAGTCCGCCAAGTGGAAGGTCGGCGAGGAGAACGCCCTCAAGGCGCTCGGCGAGACCGGCAAGGGCGGCACGGTCACCTGGAACAAGATGGGCGAGGGCTGGTCCTGGATCCAGCGCGAGGTCGCCGAGGGCGAGCAGTCGCACGAGGACAAGGCCCGCGAGGGCTGGGAGCAGGTCAAGCGGGACCTCGCCGAGGAGCGGTACAAGTTCTACGTCCTCGACGAGTTCGCCTACCTGCTGCACTGGGGCTGGATCGACACCAAGGAGGTCGTCGAGGTCCTCCGCGACCGTCCCGGTCACCAGCACGTCGTCATCACCGGGCGCAACGCGCCGCAGGAGCTGGTCGACTTCGCCGATCTCGTCACCGACATGTCCAAGGTCAAGCACCCGATGGACGCCGGTCAGAAGGGCCAGCGGGGCATCGAGTGGTAGCACGTCTCGTCATCGCCGCGCCGTCGTCCGGCGCGGGCAAGACCACGGTCGCGACCGGCCTGATGGCCGCGTTCGCGGGCCGTGGTCTGGCCGTGTCCCCGCACAAGGTCGGGCCCGACTACATCGACCCGGGCTACCACGCGCTCGCGACCGGCCGCCCGGGGCGCAACCTCGACGCGTACATGTGCGGTACGGGGCTGATCGCGCCGCTCTTCGCGCACGGCGCGCGCGGGTGCGACCTGGCGGTCGTCGAAGGGGTGATGGGCCTCTACGACGGTGCCGCCGATCAGGGTGAACTGGCCTCCACCGCACAGGTGTCCAAGCTGCTCAAAGCGCCGGTGGTGCTCGTCGTCGACGCGTCGTCGCAGTCGCGGTCGGTGGCGGCGCTCGTGCACGGGTTCGCGTCGTGGGATCCGGAGGTGCGGATCGGCGGGGTGATCCTGAACAAGGTCGCCACGGATCGGCACGAGCATCTGCTGCGGGAGGCGCTGGGCGAGTCGGGGGTGCCGGTGCTGGGTGTGCTGCGGCGGGCTCCTGCCGTTGCCACGCCTTCTCGGCACCTGGGGCTGGTGCCGGTTGCCGAGCGGCAGGCTGCGGCGGTGGAGGCGGTGGCCGCGCAGGCGGAGCAGGTGCGGGCCGGGTGCGATCTGGAGGCGCTGCTGGCCCTTGCCCGGTCGGCGCCGCCGTTGAACGCCGAGCCGTGGGTGCCGGAGGTAGCGGGACGGCTGCACGCCGGTGGTCCTGTGGCGCCCACCCTCCCACAGAGCTCCGCCTGGGAGGTACCCCCAGCCCTGCGGGACGATTGCCCACCACGGCGGGTCGCCGTCGCCGGTGGGGCCGCGTTCACCTTCTCCTACGCCGAGCATGGCGAACTGCTCACCGCTGCCGGGGCCGAGGTCGTGACCTTCGATCCGCTGCGGGACGAGAGCCTGCCCGAGGGGACCTCCGGGCTCGTCATAGGTGGCGGCTTCCCCGAGATGTACGGGGCCGAGCTGTCCGCCAACGAGCCGTTGCGGAAGGCCGTGGCCGAGCTCGCCGCGGCCGGGGCGCCGATCGCCGCCGAGTGTGCCGGGCTGCTGTACCTGGCGCGGTCCCTCGACGGGACGCCCATGTGCGGGGTGCTCGACGCGGACGCGCGGATGTCGGAGCGGCTGACGCTCGGGTACCGCGACGCCGTCGCCGTGAGCGACAGCGTGCTGGCCCCGGCCGGGGCGCGGCTGCGGGGGCACGAGTTCCACCGGACCGTGATCGAGCCGGGCGCCGGGGCGCAGGCCGCCTGGGGGCTGCGGCAGCCGGAACGGCGTGTCGAGGGCTTCGTGCAGGGCGGGGTGCACGCCAGTTACGTGCACACGCACTGGGCGGGTGCCCCGGAGGTGGCCGCGCGGTTCGTCGCGCGGTGCGCGGGTGGTCCGGTCGCGTGAGATCAGCCGCCGGAGACGCCCACCACGAGCCAGATGAAGCCCACGCCCGCGACCGTGCACAGCAGGGTCGAACGGGCGGGGTGTTCGTGGTGGGCCTCGGGCAGGATCTCGGCGGCGGCGAGGTAGAGCAGGGCGCCGCCGAAGAAGCCGAGATAGCTGCCGAGGAGTTCCTCCGGAAGGGTGAACAGCAGGGTGGAGGCGGCGCCGAGGATCGGGGCGACCGCGTCGGCGACGAGCATCCCGATGGCCTTGCGGCGGGCGTTCCCGTAGAGGCTCGTGATCGTGTAGGTGTTGAAGCCGTCGGCGAAGTCGTGGGTGATGACGGCGAGCGCGACGGTGGCGCCCATGCCGCCGCCGACCTGGAAGGCCGCGCCGAGGGCGATGCCGTCCATGAGGCTGTGCAGGACCATCGCGGCGGCCGCGGTGAGGCCGACCTGCGGGACCCTCTCGTCGGCTCCGACCCCGTGTGCCGCCTGGCGGACCGCGAGGAGGCGCTCCACCACGTGGGCGAAGAGGAAGCCTCCGACGAAGAGCAGCAGGGCCTCCGGGACGCCGAACACCTCTTCCCCCGCGGCCTCCACGGCCTCCGGCAGGAGGTCGAGTCCGACGACGCCGAGCATGAGTCCGCCGGCGAGACCGAGGACGAGGTGGCGGCGGTCGGTGACGCGTTGCGCGACCCAGCCGCCGAAGAGCGTCATGAGGAACGCGCCGAGCGCGACGACCACAGCCATGGGCCTTTGCTATCGGATGGGACGGTGTGCGCGCACCTCGGTGTGGGGGCCAGGTCGGGCGTTCCGGTGGACGAAGTGCTCGCGCTGGTCGACGTGGTGCTGCGGGAGGCGGGTCTGACGCGGGCGGCCGTGCGGTCGCTGGCGACGCTGGACGCGCGGGCCGCCGAGCCGGGCGTCACGGGCGCGGCCGGGGAGCTGGGGGTTCCGGTGCGGGGGTTCCCGGCCGGGGAGCTGGCCGCCGTCTCCGTACCGCATCCGTCGTCGCTGCCGCTGGACGCGACGGGGACGCCGTCGGTGGCGGAGGCGGCGGCGCTGCTGACGGCGGGCGCGGGGGTCGGAGGGTCCGACGGGTCCGACGGGTCCGACGGGTCCCCGCGGGCCGTGTTGCTCGTGCCGAAGCGGAAATCGCGGCGCGTTACGTGTGCGATCGCCACGTGCGTACCGGTTTGTCCGCACGAACACGCGTCAGGCGTACGGTTGTTGCACCGGGCTCACGGGTACATCGCTGGCGAGCCTGGCTCACCCCCCACCATCCCCACCCCCCACACGACGGCGGCCATGGACACGCACACGCATTCCGACGCCCACGACCTGCGCCACCACGGTGACGCCGAGGTCCGGGACGAGAAGTTGATCGATCTCGCGGTGAACGTCCGGACGAACACCCCTCCGGACTGGCTGAGACAGAGAATCGCCGATTCGCTGACCGGCCTCGCGGCCTATCCCGACGGCCGGGCCGCGCGGGCCGCGGTCGCCGTGCGGCACGATCTGCCGCCCGGCCGGGTGCTGCTCACGGCCGGCGCCGCGGAGGCCTTCGTGCTGATCGCGCGGGCCCTGCCGGCGCGTCGGCCCGTGGTGGTGCACCCGCAGTTCACCGAGCCGGAGGCGGCGCTGCGCGACGCCGGGCACGAGGTGGGCCGGGTGCTGCTGCGCGAGGAGAACGGTTTCCGGCTCGATCCGGCGGCCGTGCCCGAGGACGCGGACCTGGTGGTGATCGGGAACCCCACGAACCCGACCTCCGTCCTGCATCCCGCCGCCTCGATCGCCGCCCTGGCCCGGCCCGGCCGGACGCTGGTGGTCGACGAGGCGTTCATGGACGCGGTGCCGGGTGAGCGGGAGTCGCTGGCCGGGCGGACCGACGTCCCGGGGCTCGTGGTGCTGCGCAGCCTCACCAAGACCTGGGGGCTCGCGGGCCTGCGGATCGGGTACGTCCTCGCCGCGCCGGAGACGATCGCCCTGCTGGAGCGGGCGCAGCCGCTGTGGCCGGTGTCGACGCCTGCTCTGGTCGCGGCGGAGGCCTGCATGTCGCGGCTGGCGCTCGCGGAGGCCGAGCACGCGGCGCACCGGATCGGGGTGGAGCGGGCGCACCTGCTCGCCGGTCTCGCGGAGTTCGACGAGGTGCGGACGGTCGCCGGGTCGGAGGGCCCCTTCGTCCTGCTGCGGATCGACGGGGCGGACGCGATACGGGACCGGCTGCGCCTGCTCGGCTTCGCGGCCCGGCGGGGCGACACGTTCCCGGGGCTCGACCGGAACTGGCTGCGGCTCGCGGTCCGGGACCGGGCCACGACGAACCGTTTCCTCCAGGCCTTGGACCAGGCGCTCCTGCTGGGCGGCTGACCGCCCCCGTAGAGAAGCACGCGAACGGGGCGCGGGGTGGGCGATGTCGTCACCATCGCCCACCCCGCGCCCCGCTTTCCCTCTTCCCCTACCCTTCCGGCACCCCCCGGCGCCTCCCCCTCGGGCCGTCAGCCGCGCGAGCGGGCACGCGAGCGGGTGACCGCGAGCGCGCCGCCGCCGGCCACCAGGAGGGCGAGGGCGCCCGCCGCGATGTACGTGGTGGAGGAGCTGCCACCGGTCTCGGCGAGGTTCTCGGTCGGGGTGGTGCCGCCGTTGTTGGTCTTCACGCCGCCGTCGCTGCCGGGCTCGACGGTGGGCTTCTGCGTGGGCTGCTCGGAGGGCCGCTCGCTGGGCTCCTGGGTGGGCTGCTCCGTCGGCCGCTCGGTGGGCTGCTCCGTGGGCTCCTGGGTGGGCTCCTTCGTCGGCGCCGGGCCCTCGGGCGTCTCGCAGGTCGCCTCGGCGAGCGTCACGGTGCCGTTGACCTTGGCCACGCCCAGCTGCAGCGGGTCGACCTTCACCGTGAGTTCGAGAGCCGTCGCCGCCGCGGTGCGGGAGGTGGTGGAGGTGCGGGAGAGGTCCAGGGTGACCTGGCCGATGCCGGGCACGGTCACCTGGGTCCGGCCGGCGGTGGAGAGGGTGGTCTTCTTGCCGAAGACGGTCACGTGCCCGAGGACGTTGGACTCGGCGACCGGCTCCTTCCCCACCTCGCACAGGGCTTTGGCGGTGACCTTCTCGACCTCGATGAGGGAGAGCAGCGGAATGCCGGGGACGTGGACCTGCGCCTTGACCAGGTTCACGTATCCCTCGGCCTTCGCCTCGTCCACGGTGGCCTTGGAGGTGGCGACGTCGGCGGCGAGGATGTCGATCGGCTTTCCGCCCTCGGCCCCCTGCACCTTCACGGTGAGCGCGGTCTCGCTCTCGGTCTCGGGCGCCTTGACCTCGTTGAGCGAGGTGCGCACCGGCACCTTCACCGTCTCGCCGAGGAGGGAGACGTCGAGGCCGGCGCGCAGGACGACGGCGGTGGCACGCCCTTCGCCGCCCGTGGCGTGCGCCGCCGGGGCCGCGAGGAGCACGGGGCCGACGGCCAGGGCGGCGACGGTCGCGGCGGCGGCGGTGCGGCGTACGGGCGCGCGGAAGGTGTTGCTGTTCAAGATGGTGGAACCCCCACAAGAGACATGGCGTCGCCGGCCGCTCACCACGGGGACGGTGGGTCGGCGCGGCCTCGGCGACTTGAGACACCGGAATCTTTACGCACGGAGAGTGAACCGACAGTCGCCTGGCGTGAGTTCACTCCAAAGGGGGGTTTCCGTGTTCATTTTCGATTTTTCTCGACACAACCGTCCCGCCACGTCCCGCGTCTTTCGTACGAGCGGGCGCATGCGGGCACCGACGGGTGCGTGCGGGGCCGCGCGGGAGAAAGTGAGAACGACCCGCTACCGCCCGGGGTAACGGATCGTCAACGCCACGCCCTGGAGCTCGATCAGCTCGCGCGCCAGTACCCGAGCGCGTGGACACGCTCCTTGGGAAGGGCGAGCTCCTTGCGGGCGTACGCGGCGAGCGTGCGGGTCGTCGCCGTGTCGCAGGCGATCCAGACGTACGAGGCGGCGTCCGCGAGCTCGGGCAGCTCGGCCTTCACCCGGGCGACGAGGTCGGGGCCGCCGCCCTGGCGCGGGACCCGGCGCAGCTCGTGGTGCGCGGGGTCGAGCCGGACCGGCAGCTCGTCGTCGGAGGCGTGCTGCGTCTCGAACCAGACGGTGGCGGGAACTCCGGGGAGCGCGTCGAGCAGGGAGTTGACGGCCGGCAGGGAGGCCGGGTCGCCGACCACGAGCAGCCGCGCGGGGAGCGGGTCGGGCGCGTCGAAGCCGGTGCCCTGGAGCGTGGCCTCCACGGTGTCTCCGGGGGCGCAGGTGCGGGCCCAGCGGCTGGCGATGCCGTCGTGGAGGGCGAATTCGAGACTGAAGGTGCCCGCGGCCAGGTCGGGGTCGACCAGGGTGTACGCGCGCTGGTGCGGCTTGCCCGCGTCGTCGAACCAGAGGCGCACCCACATCGTCGGGTGGATGCCGGCCGCGGCGAGCAGGCCGCCGTCCGTGAAGTGCACCCTGCGGTAGTCCTCGGTGACCTGCTCGGCCCCCGTCACCGTGAAGGTGAAGTCCTTCCCCCGAAACAGCTTGAGGACCGCCCCCTGCCAGCCATGCCCCACCGTGATCTCCTCCCCTGGACTCCTGTAAGTTACTTAGGTCAGCCTAACCTAAGGTTCTGAAAAAGATACGGACGGGATCGGGGTTCTCCGTGAGCATCGAGGTCTACCGGGACGCCTGGGGCGTCCCTCATCTGCGCGCCACGGACCCGGAGGAACTCGCCTTCGCCCAGGGGCGGGTCACCGCCCGCGACCGCGCCTGGCAGCTGGAGGTCGAGCGGCACCGGGCCCAGGGCACGACGGCCGCCTTCCTCGGTGCCGCCGAGCTCGGCTGGGACGCCTTCGCCCGGCGGGCCCGGCTCGCCGACACCGCCCGCCGCTGCTACGCGCGGCTCGAAGCCTCCGACGCGCCGACGGCCGCGTGGGTCCGGGCGTACGTGGACGGGGTCAACGACGGCCTGGCGGACGGGGCCCTGCGGGCACCCGAGTTCGCGGAGACCGGTCTCGTACCCGGGCGGTGGGAGCCGTGGACCCCGCTCGCCGTCTGGCTCTCCACCCACATCCTCTTCGCCGGCTTCCCCACCAAGCTGTGGCGTGAGCAGGTCGCCACCCGGCTCGGTGAGGAGTGGACGGAGCTCTTCGCGACGGACGGCCCCGGCACCGCGGGCTCCAACGGCTGGGTGGTGTCCGGCGAGCGGACCGCGAGCGGCGCCGCCCTGGTGGCCGGCGACCCGCACCGGTTCATCGAGGCGCCGGGCGTCTACCAGCAGATCCGGCTCGCCTGCCCCGCCTACGACGTCGTGGGCATCGCCGTGCCCGGCGTCCCCGGGCTCGCCCACTTCGGCCACACCGGCTCGGTGGCCTGGGCGATCACCAACGCCATGGCCGACTACCAGGACCTGTACCGGGAGCGGCTCCGCCGGCTGCCCGGCGGCGGCGTCGAGGCCTTCGGCCCCGAGGGGTGGCGCCCGGCGGCGACGCACACGGAGACGATCGAGGTCGCGGGCGGTGAACCCGTCGTCGTCGAGGTGGTGGAGACGGACCGGGGGCCCGTGATCATCGGGGCGGACGGCGAGCCCGCCGGCGGTTCCTCCGAGTGGGAGGCCGTGAGCCTGCGCTACCCGCCCCGGGTCACCGGGGAGCTCGGCTTCGGGACCCTGCCCGCGCTGCTGCGCGCCCGGACCGTCGCCGATGTGGACGCCGCCCTCGACGGCTGGGTCGAGCCCGTGAACGTCGTGCAGGCCGCCGACACCCGGGGCGGGCTGCTGCACCGGGTCGCCGGCCACGTACCCGTACGGAACCGGGCCAACTCCCTGCGTCTCGTACCCGCCTGGGACCCCGCGCACGACTGGGAGCCCGCGCCCGCGCCGCTGCCCCGCGCCGAGGTCCGCGGCCACGCCGTCATGGCCAACGCCCGGGGGCTCGCCGCCCCCCTCGGCGTCGAGTTCGCCCCGCCGCACCGGGCCGCCCGCATCGGCGAGCTCCTCGACGCCTCGGCGGAGTGGACCCCGGAGTCCACGACCGCCGTCCACACCGACACCGACAACCCCTCGGCCGCCCGCCTCCTCGCGGCGGTGGAGCGGGCGGCCGAGAGCCTCTCCCCCGACGCTTCCGCCGTGCGCGAGCGGCTGCTCGGCTGGGACCGGCGGATGGCGGCGGAGAGCACCGACGCGGGCCTGTACGCGGCCGTGCGCGGCGCCGTCGTGCGGCGGCTCGCCGGGCACGCGGCCTTCACTACGCTGCGCGAACCCGCCCCGTACCCCGAGCTGTTCCGCCCCTGGCTGGCCCTCGGACCCCGGGTCGCCTACGCCCTGGAGACGCTGCTCACGGCCGGTCCCGTGCCGGCCGGGGACGTCGACCGGATCGTCCGCGAGGCCCTTGAGGAAGTCGGGGCCGGTGAGCCGCCCGCCGCCTGGGGCGTGACCCACCGCCTCGCGCCCTGGCAGGCGCTCCCCGACGCCGACGACGCGCAGTGGCCGGGGCTCGCCGGGGACCACGACTGCGTCCTGTCCACGTCGAGCGTGCCCGGCTGGACCGACCGCAGCGCCCGCGCCTCCGCCGCCCGCTACGTCTGGGACCTCGCCGACCGCGACCGGAGCGGCTGGATCGTGCCGTTCGGGGCGTCCGGGGTGCCCGGCGACCCGCACCACCGCGACCAGCTTCCCCTGTGGCTGCGGGGCGAGCTGGCCCCCGTCACGACCGACTGGCAGTACCTCACCAAGGAGCAGGGATGACCACCGCCGTACACGTCCAGAGCGTCGAGGGCTTCGGCACCGTCACGATCCGGCCCGTCGACCCCGACCGCGACGCCCCGCTCCTGCACGGCTGGGTCAACGAGGAGCGCGCCCGGTTCTGGGGCATGGGCGGGACCACCGTCGAGCAGGTCCGGGACATCTACGCGCACCTGGACTCGCTCACCACCCACCACGGCTTCCTGGTCGACCTGGACGGGGAGCCCGTCGCGCTGTTCCAGACGTACGACCCCGAGGCGGACCGGGTCAGCGAGTGCTACACGGTGGAGCCCGGCGACATCGGCGTCCACTTCCTGATCGCGCCGAGCGCGACCCCCCGCTCCGGCTTCACCGCCGGACTCGTCGGCGCCCTCGTCGACTTCTCGCTGCGGGGCCACTCCCGGGTCGTCGTCGAGCCCGACGCCACCAACGAGAAGGCGATCGCCCGGATGGTCCGCGTCGGCTTCGAGCTCGGCCCGGAGGTCGTGCTGCCCGAGGTGGACCTGCCGGAGGTCTTCATCCCGGAGAAGAAGGCGCGGCTCGCGTTCCTCACCCGCTGACCGGCCGCCGACCGGCCGCCGACAGGCCGCTGACCGGCCCGCCGCCCGGCCGTTGACCGGCCCCGGTCAACGGCCGGGCGGTCAGCCGACCACCCGGCCGTTGACGACGACCCGCCGCGGCGCCGCGAGGACGCGGACGTCCGCGCGCGGGTCCTCGCCGTAGACGACGAGGTCGGCGGGGGCGCCCTCCTCCAGCGACGGGCGGCCGAGCCAGGCCCTGGCGCCCCAGGCCGTGGCCGAGAGCGCGTCGATCGGCGGGATGCCGGCGCGGGTCAGTTCCTCGACCTCCTCGGCGACGAGGCCGTGGGCGAGGGAGCCGCCCGCGTCGGTGCCGACGAAGACGGGGACGCCGGCGTCGAAGGCGGCGCGGACGGTGTCGTACCGCCGCTCGTACAGCCTGCGCATATGGGCCGACCAGCGCGGGAACTTCTCCTGGCCGCCGTCGGCGAGATGCGGGAACGTCGCGATGTTCACCAGGGTCGGGACGATGGCGACGCCCCGCTCGGCGAAGAGCGGGATCGTGTCCTCGGTGAGGCCGGTGGCGTGCTCGATGCAGTCGATGCCCGCCTCGACGAGGTCGCGGAGGGAGTCCTCGGCGAAGCAGTGCGCCGTGACCCGGGCGCCGAGCCGGTGCGCCTCGGCGATGGCCGCCTCGACCTCGGGGCGCGGCCAGCAGGCGGTGAGGTCGCCCGCGTCGCGGTCGATCCAGTCGCCGACGAGCTTGACCCAGCCGTCGCCGCGCCGGGCCTCGCGGCCGACGTACGCGACGAGGTCGGCGGGCTCGATCTCGTGGGCGTAGTTGCGGATGTAGCGGCGGGTGCGGGCGATGTGCCGGCCGGCGCGGATGATCTTCGGGAGGTCCTCGCGCTCGTCGATCCAGCGGGTGTCGGAGGGCGAACCGGCGTCCCGGATCAGGAGCGTGCCCGCGTCCCGGTCGGTGAGGGCCTGCTTCTCGCTGGTGGCCTCGTCGACCGGGCCGTGCCGGTCGAGTCCGACGTGGCAGTGGGCGTCGACCAGGCCGGGCAGCGCCCAACCCTCGACGGTCACCGCCTCGGCGGCGGGCCGGTCGTAGGTGATCCGCCCGTCGACGCACCAGAGTTCGTCCCGTACGTCCTCAGGGCCGACGAGCACCCGCCCCTTCACATGCAGCACCGCGTGATCGCTCATGTCTGCACTGTACGAGGGCGGGCGCCCGGGCCGGGACCCCCGGTCGAGGGGGGCACTCGTCGATCGCGCTCCCGTAGCGGGCGTCCAGGTGGGGCCCGCCGAAGGAGGCGACGCCGATGCCCGCCCGTGCCCGGTCCGTCGTCCTGTTGGACAGCTGATGTCCCTTGACGGTTGCATCAGGACGAAGATCCCTTTTGTACAGGTGGGCCAAGGAGCGAGCGGACCGTCCGTCGGTACCCTGATCGGGAGTTCCGCCCGCACCGCACCGAGTCGAAGAGGCACCGACGTGACCGTGACACATCCGCTCCTGGACCTGGCCCCGCTGACCGCCGCGCATTTCGCGTCGATCGAGCGGCGGGTGGCCACGCTGCTCTCCACGGAGCAGGACGTGGTGATCACCCAGGGCGAGGCGCTGCTTCCCCTGGAGGGGTGCATCCGCAGCGGGGCGCGGGCCGGTTCGACCGCGCTGAACGTCGTCACCGGTCCGTACGGGCAGACCTTCGGCAACTGGCTGCGGGACTGCGGGGCGACCGTGGTCGACCTGGAGGTGCCCTTCCACACGGCGGTGACGGCCGCTCAGGTGGAGCGGGCGCTCGCCGAGCACCCGGAGATCGACTTCGTGTCGCTCGTCCACGCGGAGGCGGCGACCGGGAACACCAACCCGGTCGCGGAGATCGGCGAGGTCGTCCGGGCGCACGGCGCGCTGTTCTACCTGGACGCGGTGGCGTCGATCGGCGCGGAGCCGGTGCTGCCGGACGCGTGGGGCGTGGACATGTGCATCATCGGCGCGCAGAAGGCGATGGGCGGCCCGGCGGGCGTCTCGGCGGTCTCGGTGAGCGCGCGGGCCTGGGAGCGGTTCGCCGCGAACCCGGCCGCGCCCCGTCGCTCGTACCTCTCCCTCCTGGACTGGAAGGAGCGGTGGATCGACGGCGGCCGGAAGGCGCTGCTGCACGCTCCGGCGCAGCTGGAGATGCTCGCCCTCGAGGCCTGCGTCGAGCGGATCGAGGCGGAGGGTCTGGACGCGCTGATGGCGCGGCACGCCTCGGCCGCGGCGGCGACCCGGGCGGGTGCGCTGGCGCTGGGCGGCGGTCTGAAGCCGTACGTGTACGAGGCGAAGGACGCGGCCCCGGTCGCGACGACGCTGCGCGTGCCGGCCGGGGTGGACGCCTCGGAGCTGGTCGCGAGGGCCCTCTCCGCGGATCCGTCGCTGCCGCTGATCGCGGGCGGCGGGGCGCTGGCGAAGAAGATGATCCGGGTCAACCACTACGGGGTGGACGCGACTCCGGGCGCCGTGCAGGCCTCGCTCGCGGCGCTGGGCGCCGCGCTCGGCGACACGGGCCGCCCGGTGGATCTGGAGGCCGCGCGGCGCGCGGTCACGGAGGCCTGGAAGTAGGAGCGCGTACGGAAAGGAGGGCGGGGTCCGGCGACCGGACCCCGCCCTTCGTCGTGCGTGGCATCCCTTACAGCGCGGGGTAGTCGGTGTAGCCGCGGTGGTCGCCGCCGAAGTACGTGGCGGTGTCCGGGGTGTTGTACGGGCCGCCGGCCCTGAGGCGGGCGGGCAGGTCGGGGTTGGCGAGGAACAGTGCCCCGTAGGCGACGAGGTCGGCGGTGCCGTCCTCGACGAGGGCCAGGGCGTCGGGGCCGGTCGGGCCCTCGCCGGCCGGGTTCAGGATGAAGGTGCCGGAGAAGGCCTTGCGCAGGGCGAGGGTCAGCTCGCGGACCTCGGGCGCGGGCTCCGTGACGTGCAGGTAGGCGATGCCGATCGGGTCGATCGCCTCGACGAGGGCGGGGTAGATGTCCTCGGTGTCGGTCTCGGCGATGTCGTTGTAGGTGTTGGCCGGGGAGATGCGCAGGCCGGTGCGCTCGGGGCCGATCTCGGTGGCGACGGCCTTGACGACCTCGACGGCGAAGCGGATGCGGTTCTCGACCGGGCCGCCCCATTCGTCGGTGCGCAGGTTGGAGTTGGTGGAGAGGAACTGCGAGACCAGGTAGCCGTTGGCGCCGTGGATCTCGACGCCGTCGAAGCCGGCCTCCACCGCGTTGCGGGCGGCGGTGGCGAAGCCGGCGATCGTCTCCCGTACCTCGTCGGCGGTGAGTTCGCGCGGGGCGACGAAGTCGATGAGTCCGGAGCCGGCGAAGAGCTGTCCGGCCGGGGCGACCGGGGACGGGCCGACGGGGTGGAGGCCGTCGCCGAGGACCTGGGGGTGGCTGATCCGGCCGGCGTGCATCACCTGGACGAAGATCCGGCCGCCGCGCTCGTGGACGCCGTCGGTGACCTGGCGCCAGGCGGCGATCTGCTCGGCGCTGTGCAGGCCGGGGGTGCTGGGGTAGCCCTGACCGATGGCGGTCGGCTGGACGCCCTCGGTGATGATGAGGCCGGCCGAGGCGCGCTGGGCGTAGTACTCGGCGACGAGGGCGGTGGGGGTGCGGCTCTCGCTCTCGGCCCGGCTGCGGGTCATGGGGGCCATGGCGATGCGGTTGGCGAGACGGATGCCGGCAAGGTCGACGGGGTCGAAAGCGGTGGTCATGGCGGTTCCCTCACATCATTATGTGGTCGGCCAACTAATGGGGCCGTTGCCACTGTAACCCATTCATTGGCCGACCAAGGTAATCTTCTGGGAGAGCCGTCCCGAGGAGCCCTGATGTCCGGAACCGACCCCGCCTGTACCGACCCCGTCTGTACCGAGCCCCGCGCCGCGGCGCCCACCGGTGTGTGCGGCGAACCGCTGCCGGACGCCGCGCGCGGCGGGCCTGTCAGCCACACTCTGGCGCGGGTCGCCCGGATGCACCGGATCGCCATGGGGCGGCGGCTGCGGGAGCTCGGCCTCTACCCGGGGCAGGAGCTGATGATGATGCGCCTGTGGGACTCCGGGCCGGTCCGCCAGTCGGAGCTGATCCAGTCGCTCGGGCTCGACCCCTCGACGGTGACGAAGATGCTCCAGCGCCTGGAGCAGTGCGGTCACGTCCGCCGCCGACCGGACCCCGCCGACCGGCGCGCGGTCCTCGTCGAGGTGACGGACAAGGGCCTGGCGCTGCGAACCGGGGTCGAGGGCGCCTGGAAGGGCCTGGAGGACTTGTCTCTGGGCGGGCTCGCCCAGGCCGACCGGGCGGAGCTGGCCCGCCTGCTCGGTCTCGTCGCGGAGAACCTGTACGAGGAGGCGGGCGAGGAGGGCGACTGCCCGCCGCTGCCGAAGAGCTGCTGACGGCGGAGGCGGGGCGCCGGGTCTCGCGGAGGGCTCAGCCCGCCAGGACGTCCAGGACGCGGTCGACGTCCGCCGCCGTGTTGTAGAGGTGGAACGAGGCCCGCAGGTTGCCCGCGCGGTCGGAGAGCAGCACGTCGGCGTCGCGCAGCGCGTCCGCCCGGTCGCCGAGGCCGGGGATCGCGACGACCGTCGAGTCGTCCATGACCGGCGCGTGGCCGAGCTCGACGAGTCCGGCGCGGAAGCGGGCCGCGAGCCCCTTGTCGTGGGCCTCGATCCGGTCGATGCCGATCTCTTCGAGCAGCGCGAGCGAGCGGGCCGCCCCGTGGTACGAGAGGAAGGCCGCAGGCTCGTCGAAGCGGCGTGCGGAGCGGGCCAGTTCGCGGACCGGGCCGTAGCTGTTCACCCACAGCTCCTCGCCCGTGACCCAGTTGGCGTGGATCGCGAGCAGCGAGTCCTGCGCCTCCTCGGTGACGGTGAGGAAGGACGCCCCGCGCGGGCAGAGCAGGTACTTGTAGGCACCGGTGACCGTGTAGTCCCACTCCCCCGCGTGCAGGGGCAGCCAGCCGGCCGACTGCGTGGCGTCCAGGAGGGTGCGGGCTCCGTGGGCGGCCGCCGCGGCCCGTACCGCCGCGAAGTCGGCCGTGCGGCCGTCCGCCGACTGCACGGCGGAGAAGGCGACGAGCGCGGTCTCGGGGCGGACGGACTCGGCGAGCTGCTCCAGGGGCACGAAGCGGGTCTTGAGGTCGCCGCGGATCGTGAACGGGGTGAGGACGGAGGAGAAGTCGCCCTCGGGGAAGAGGATCTCGGAGCCCGCGGGCATCGACTGGGCGATCATTCCGCAGTGCACGGCGACGGAGCTGCCGACGGAGACGCGCTCGTGCGGGACGTGGGCGAGCCGCGCGAAGGCCGCCCGGGCCTCCTCGACGATCGCGAAGCTGCCCGCGCCGTCGGCGCGGCCGTCGGCGGTCTCCTCCGCGAGGAGCGTGACGGCGTCGATCGTCCGGCGGGGCAGCAACCCGCAGGCGGAGGTGTTCAGATAGGTCTTCTTGGGCGCGAACTCGGCGCCGCCGAGCGGCTGATGCAGGGAATCCATGTCCCCACCCTGGATTCCCCACGATCACCCGTCAATGGCGATTCGACCGTGGGGAAGCTCCAAGACGCCCTTATCCGCGCAGGTCAGACTGGGTGCGCTGGCACCGGTCAGGCCTGCGGGACCTCGCAGCCGTCCGGGCCGCAGGCGTCCGCGCCGGCGTCGACGACGGGCTGGAGTACGCGGCCCTGCCAGGCCTGCTCCAGGGCCTGGGTGAAGACCTCGGCGGGCTGACCGCCGGAGACGCCGTAGCGGCGGTCGAGGACGAAGAACGGCACGCTGTTGGCGCCGAGTTCGGCGGCCTCGCGCTCGTCCTCCCGTACGGCGTCGGCGTAGGCCGAGTCGTCGGCGAGGACCGCCCGGACCTCGGCCTCGTCGAGACCGGCCTCGACGCCGAGCGTCGCCAGGGTCTCGGCGTCGAAGACGGAGCGCTCCTCGGCGAAGTTGGCGCGGTAGGCCAGGTCGAGCAGCTCGCTCTGCCGGCCGCGCGCCTTGGCGAGGTGGAGCAGCCGGTGGATGTCGAAGGTGTTGCCGTGGTCGCGGCCGTCGGTGCGGTAGCCGAGGCCCTCGGCGTGCGCGTTGTCGGCGACGTGCTGCTCCATGGCGCGGGCCTCGTCGAGGGTCCGGCCGTACTTCTTCGCCAGCATCTCCAGGACCGGGCCGGTGTCGCCCTTGGCGCGGTGCGGGTCCAGCTCGAAGGAGCGGTGCACGACCTCGACGTCGTCCCGGTGGGCGAAGGCCGCGAGGCCCTTCTCGAAGCGGGCCTTGCCTACGTAACACCAGGGGCAGGCGATGTCGGACCAGATCTCGACGCGCATGGGACTTCTCTCCGAGGGGTTGCCGGTGGGGTGTTCGTCGACGGGAACGCCCCCACCGGTCCGGTTCATTCCGCTTCGGGCGCCAGTGTGAGGCGGAGCACGAGGTGGTTGCCGGAGTGCGGGGAGACCGGGTCGGGGGCCCAGCCCTGGGCCGCGTAGAAGGCCTGGGCTCGTTCGTTCTCCTCGAAGACCTCCAGGACGGCGGTGGTCACTCCGGCGGCCTGCCAGGCCTCGACGCAGGCCGTGTGGAGGGCGCTGCCGACGCCCCGGCGCCAGTGGGCGGGGGTCACGTGCAGCTGGCTGAGGAACATCACGCCGTCGCGCTCGCCGTAGGCGGCGATCCCGGCGACCTCCCCGTCCAGCTCGGCGCACAGCACGGCCCCGCGGTCGATCGCGCCCGTCCAGCCGGTCCGGGAGCGGGCCAGCTCGTCGGGGCCGGCGTAGGCGGACTCGGGGAGGTGGCCGCGGTAGTACGTGGCCCGGGCCTCGGCGTGGAGGGCGGTGACGGCGTCGAGATCGGCGGCGGTCGCGTATCGGATCATGAACGTTCAGGACGCGGCGGCGCGCGCGCCGGTTCCGGGGAGCCCGGTCCGGGTGGCCAGGCGGCTGAAGGAGGCCCGGTACGCGCTCGGGGTGAGGCCGGTGCGCCGCAGCAGGTGCTGCCGGAGCGAGTCCCCCGTGCCGAGGCCGCTCGCGCGGGCGACCTGCTCCATGCCGAGGGAGGTGGCCTCCAGGAGCTCCTTGGCCCGCTCGACGCGCTGGTGGAGCAGCCATTGGAGCGGGCTGACCCCGGTCTCGGCGTGGAAGCGGCGCGAGAGGGTGCGGACGGAGGTCCCGGCGTGCCGGGCGAGGTCGGTGAGCGTGAGCGGTTCGTCGAGGCGCCCCATGGCCCACGCGCGCGTGTCGGCGAAGGAGATCCCGCGCTCGGGCGGCAGTGGGGTCTGGGTGAACTGGGTCTGGCCGCCGGGCCGTACGGGTGCGACGAGGGCGAGACGGGCGACGGTGTTGGCGACGGCGGCGCCGTGGTCGGTGCGGATGACGTGGAGGCAGAGGTCGATGCCCGCCGCGTATCCGGAGGAGGTGAGGAGGGGGCCGTCCTGGACGAAGAGGACGTCGTCCTGGAGGTCGACGGCCGGGTGGCGCTCGGCGAGCAGCTCCCGGTACGCCCAGTACGTCGTCGCCGCCCGGCCGTCGAGCAGCCCGGCCTCGGCGAGCGCGAAGGCGCCGGTGCAGATGGAGGCGATCCGCTTGCCCGCGGCGGCGGCACGGCGCAGCGCGTCGAGGATGCGGGGGTCGGGGTCCGTGTACGAGCCGCTGCCCGCGAGGACCACGGTGTCGGCGGCGTCCACGGCGTCGAGGCCGTGCGGGACGAGCAGGTCGAGGCCGCCGGTGGTGGTGACGGGACCGGGGTCGGGGGCGCAGATGACCGTCTCGTACCCGGGCCGGCCGTCGATCTCGACCTTCCCGAACAGCATCTCGGGAATGGCCAGGTTGAACAGGGAGACGGGCGGGGCGGCGATCACGGCGACGCGCTGGACGCGCGGGACGGCGCCTGTGATCGACATGGCCAGAACCTCCGGGCATATGGCATTCGGGCCACTACTCTACGTCCGCGCCGGTCACGAAGGTGGGGACATGTCATCGACCGATCTCACCGAAGCCCTCGCCGCCCGGCGCGGCACCCCTGACGGAGCCCCCTCCCCCGGTCCGGCTCCGGCCCTGGCCGCCGCGACGCTCGGCTTCGCCCTCATCACCCTCGACACCTCTGTGGTCAACGTCGCCCTGCCGGCGATCGGCGCCGACCTGGGCACGGGCATGACCGGTCTCCAGTGGGTGGTCGACGCGTACACGCTGGTGTTCGCCGCGCTCCTGCTGTCCAGCGGGGCGCTCGCCGACCGCTTCGGGGCGGCCCGGGCGTACGGGGTCGGGGTCGTCGTCTTCACCGTCGCGTCGGCCGCCTGCGGTCTGGCCCCCGGCCTCCCCTCGCTGCTCGCCGCCCGGGCGGTGCAGGGCGCGGCGGCGGCCGTGATGCTGCCGGCCTCGCTCGCCCTGGTGCGCGAGGCCTACGGCGATCCGGGGCGGCGGGCGCGGGCGGTGTCGCTGTGGGCGGCGGGCGGGACGGTCGCGGTGGCACTCGGCCCTGTCGTGGGCGGGGCCCTGACGACGGCCTGGAGCTGGCGCGGGATCTTCTTCGTCAACCTGCCGCTCGGGCTTCTCGCGCTCGCGCTGCTGACCCGGGTGGCACGCTCGGAGCCGCGGCCCGCGCCGCTCGACCTGCCGGGGCAGCTGACGGCGACGACGACGGTCGGCGCGCTGACCTTCGCGGCCATCGAGGGCGGTACGGAGGCCTGGTGGGCACTGGGGGTCGCGGCCGTCTCCCTGGCCGCCTTCCTACTGATCGAGGCGCGGCGGAGCCGTCCGATGGTGCCGCTGGGGCTCTTCCGGAACACGACGGTGGCGGTGGCGGTGACGGCGGGCGCGGCGAACAGCGTGGCCTTCTACGGGATGATCTTCGTCTTCAGCCTCTTCTTCCAGCAGGTGCTCGGGCTCTCGGCGCTGGGCGCGGGGCTGATGTTCCTGCCGATGACGGGGCTGCTCGCCGGGGTGAACCTCCTGTCGGCGAAGGCCGCGGCCCGGTACGGGGCGAGGCTGCCGATCGTGGTCGGCCAGGCGGTCGCGGTGGCCGGCCTGCTCGGCCTGCTCACCGTGGACGCGGACTCCTCCCTCCCGGCCCAGGCCCTGCTGCTGGTGCCGCTGGCGCTGGGCGCGGGCTTCTCGCTGCCGCCGCTGATCGCCTCGATGATGGAGGCGGTGCCGGCGGAACGCGCGGGCACGGCGGCGGGCCTGCTCAACGCGATCCGCCAGACGGCGGGCGCGCTCGCGATCGCGGTCTTCGGCTCACTGGCGGCCCACGACATGGCCGGCATGGAGACGGCCCTCCACACGAGCCTCCTGATCAGCGCCGCCTTCCTCACCCTGACCACCCTGGCGTCCCTGCGCCTGCCGGGCCGCCGGACCCGCTGAGCGCGCTCAGGCGCCCTTGCGGTAGCGGCCCGGGGCCATTCCGTACTCCCGCTTGAAGGCCTTGGCGAAGGCGAACTCCGAGGAGTATCCGGAGCGTTCGGCCACCGCGCGGAGCGGGAGGTCGTCCGTGCGCAGGAGGCGGCCGGCCGTCGTCATGCGCCACCAGGTGAGGTACGCGAGGGGGGAGCGGCCGACGAGGGCGGTGAAGCGGCGGGCGAAGGCCGCGCGGGAGAGGCCGCCGAGGGCGCCGAGTTCCTCGACCGTCCAGGCTCTGGCCGGGTCGTCGTGGAGGGCGCGGAGGGCACCGGCGACCACCGGGTCGCGCAGGGCGGCCGACCAGCCGGCCGACCGGTCGCCGCACTCGGTGAGCCACCAGGTGCGCAGCAGGTAGAGGAGCAGGGTGTCGAGCAGGGCGGGCACGATGGCGTCGGATCCCGGCTGGGGTTCGGCAAGCTCGGCGCCGAGGAGGTCGACGGCGGCCCGCAGCCGGGGGTGGGCGCCGACCCGGGCGGGGAGGTGGACGTACGGGGGCAGCTCGGTGAGGAGCGGGTGTGCGCGGGCCCTGCTGAGCTGGTAGGCGCCGCAGAGGAGCAGGGTCTCCTCGGCGCCGACGGGTCCCCGGTCGGGCACGGTGGGCCAGGAGCCGTCGGCGGCCGGCGTGGCGTCGACGAGCGGGGTGTCGGGGCGGTCCGCGAGGCCGTGGCCGGTGCCGTGGGCGAGCAGGACGACGTCGCCGGGGCCGAGCCTGACGGGGGCGCCGTCGTCCGGGGGGATGAGCCAGGCGGTGCCCTGGAGGACGACGTGGAATCCGGCGCCCTTGCTCGGGGCGAAGCGGAAGCCCCAGGGCGCGAAGCGGACCGTGCGGGAGGAGTGGGGCCGCCCGGTGCGCATGGCGGCGATGGCATCGCTCAGTACGTCCATCCCGGCACCGTACTCCTCGTCGAGGGTGGCGAGACGATCGGATATGACCGGGAGTCATGGGGATATGGATCGTCTCGCCGCGCCTTCGTACGGTCGAGGCATGACGACGACAACTGGCAGGACGACCAAGGCGGTTCTGTTCCACGAGACCGGCGGCCCCGAGGTGCTGACGGTGGAGGAGGTGGCGCTGCCCGCCCCGGGGCCCGGGGAGGTGCTCGTACGGGTCGAGGCGATCGGACTCAACCGTGCCGAGGCGCTGTTCCGCGAGGGCACGTACTACTACCGGGCGACGCTGCCCGGTTCGCGGCTCGGCTACGAGGCGGCGGGCGTGGTGGAGGCGGTCGGCGCGGGCGTCACCGCCTACGCCCCGGGCGATCCGGTGATGGCGGCGGCCAACTTCGACTTCGGGGTCCACGGCGTGTACGCGGAGCGGGTGGTGCTGCCGGAGGAGTACGTGGTGGCCCGGCCCGAGGGGGTGGACGCGGTGACGGGGGCGGCGGTCTGGCTGACGTACTTCACCGCGTACGGCGGGATGGTCCTGACCGGCGGACTGCGGCCCGGCGACCATGCGGTGATCACGGGCGCGTCGAGCGGGGTGGGGACGGCCGCGATCCAGACCGCGCTGCGGATCGGCGCGGTGCCGATCGCCACCACGCGCGGCGAGGGCAAGCGGAAGCGGCTGCTGGAGCTCGGGGCCGCGCACGTGATCGTGACGGAGAACAAGGACGCCGATGCCCTGGTGGAGGAGGTGCGGCGGATCACGGGCGGGGCCGGCGCGGACCTGGTGTTCGACGCGATCGGCGGGCCCGGTTTCGCCCGGCTCGGGGACGCGCTGCGGCCCGGCGGCACGGCCGTGCTGTACGGCTTCCTGGACCCGCGGCCGGTCGAACTGTCGATGAACTGGCCGATCACCACGCACGGATACGCCAACGGGGCGCTCGCCAGGACCGAGGAGGGGCGGCGGCGCGCGGCCGGGTTCATCGGCTCGGGGCTGCGGGACGGCTCCCTGGCGCCGGTGATCGCCGAGACCTTCGAGGGTCTGGAGCGGATCACCGACGCCCATCGGCTGATGGAGTCCAACACGCACACCGGGAAGATCGTGGTGCGCGTGCGCCACTGAAGGTCAGCGGCGGGGCAGGCCCAGCGGGTTGCCGTCCCGGAGCTCCGGCGGGAGCAGGTGCTCCGGGGTCGTCTGGTACGTGACCGGGCGGAGCCAGCGCTCGATCGCGGTCGCGCCGACCGAGGTGCTGGTGGAGGTGGTGGCCGGGTACGGGCCGCCGTGGTGCTGCGCGGCGGCGACGGCGACCCCGGTGGGCCAGCCGTTGACGAGGACGCGGCCCGCGAGCGGGGTGAGTTCGGCGAGGAGCGGCCCCGCGGCCTCGTCCTCCTCGGCGATGTGCAGGGTGGCGGTGAGATTGCCCGGCAGCAGGCCGAGGACGGCGGTGACCTCCTCACGGGAGGAGTAGCGGGCGACGACGGTGACGGGTCCGAAGCACTCCTCCAGGAGGAGGTGGTGACCGCCGCCGGTGAGCCGGTCGGCGTCGACGGCGAGGACGCCGGCGCTGACCGTGTGCTCGCCGCCCGCGCCCGGGGTGACGGGGGTCCGCACCCCGTCGAGCGCGCCGCGCTCGGCGACCCCGGTGACGAAGGCGTCCCGCATGCGGTGGTCGAGCATCACGGCCGGTTCGGTCTCGCTGACCCCGGCGGTGAGCGCGGCGAGGAAGCGGTCGCCCGCCTCGCCCCGCGGGGCCAGGACGAATCCGGGCTTGGTGCAGAACTGGCCCGCGCCCAGGGTCATGGAGCCGGCCAGGCCGGCCCCGATCTCCTCGGGGCGCTCCTCGGCGGCGGCCGGGGTGATCACGACCGGGTTGAGGGAGCCGAGTTCGCCGTGGAAGGGGATGGGTACGGGCCGGGCGGCGGCCGCGTCGAAGAGCGCGCGTCCGCCGCGTACCGAACCGGTGAAGCCGGCCGCCGCGACGAGCGGGTGGCGGACGAGCTCCACGCCCGCGTCGAAGCCGTGGACGAGGACGACGACGTCCTCGGGCAGGCCCTCCTTGGCGGCGGCCCGGCGCAGCAGCGAGGCGCAGAGTTCGGAGGTGGCCGGGTGGTCGGGGTGGGCCTTGACCACCACGGGGCAGCCGGCCGCGAGGGCGCTCGCGGTGTCGCCGCCGGGCACGGAGAAGGCGAGCGGGAAGTTGCTGGCCGCGTAGACGGCGACGACGCCGAGCGGGATCTTCCAGCGGCGCATGTCGGACCGGGGCGGGGTGGCGTCCGGGTCGGGGAGGTCGATCCGGATGTCGAGGAAGGACCCTTCCGTGACGACCTCGGCGAAGGCCCGCAACTGGGCGGTGGTCCGGGCGAGTTCGCCGGTGAGCCGGACCGGCCCGAGGGCGGTCTCGGCGTCGGCGGCCTCGATGACGTGCTCGCGTGCCTCGTCGAGGAGGTCGGCCGCGGCACGGAGGAAGGCGGCCCGCACCGTGCGGTCGGCGAGCGCGTCCCGGGCGCCGTGCGCGGCCCTGACCGCCCGGTCGACCTCCTCCGCTGTGGCCTCCACCGCAACCTGCTCGCGCGGCTTCCCCGTCCGGGGGTCCACACTCCACACTGGTTCTGCCGCCACCGCCACGCCCCTGTTCGCTATTCTGAACGCCGTTCCCGTAGATGAACGCGTCTGCGAGGGACTCTATTGACGGCCCGGCCGTCTCCACAAGGGGCCCGCTCGGCCAGGTGGCCAGGGCGGGCCGGGGGGCGACCGCCGGGACGACCGGACAACGGAAAAAGGGGCGAGGGTCATGGCGACTGCCGACGCGGGTGGGGCACAGGTGAAGTCCGCGGTGCGGACCGTGGAGCTGCTGGAGTACTTCGCCGGGCGCCCCGGGATGCACTCGCTCGCCGCCGTCCAGGAGGCCGTCGGCTACCCCAAGTCCAGCCTGTACATGCTGCTGCGCACCCTGGTCGAGCTGGGCTGGGTGGAGACGGACGCCACCGGCACGCGGTACGGCATCGGGGTGCGGGCACTGCTCGTCGGCACCTCGTACATCGATGGCGACGAGGTCGTGGCCGCCGCCCGGCCGACGCTGGACCGGCTCTCCGACGACACCACCGAGACCATCCACCTCGCGCGGCTCGACGGCACGAACGTGGTCTACCTGGCGACGCGCCAGTCCCAGCACTACCTGCGGCCGTTCACCCGGGTCGGGCGCCGGCTGCCCGCGCACTCGACATCGCTCGGCAAGGCACTGCTCGCCACCCACACCGACGAGCAGGTGCGCAAGCTGCTCCCCGAGACCCTGCCGGCGCTGACCGAGCACACGATCACCGACCGCGAGAAGCTCATCGAGGAGCTGCACGTCATCCGCGAGCAGGGCTTCTCGGTGGACCGCGAGGAGAACACCCTCGGGCTGCGCTGCTTCGGGATCGCGATCCCCTACCGGACCCCGGCGCGGGACGCGATCAGCTGCTCGGTGCCGGTGGCGCGGCTCACCCCGGCCCACGAGCAGATGATCAAGGACGCGCTCTTCGACGCGCGGGACCGGCTGACGCTGGCGACCCGCCGCCTCTGAGCCTCCCGCCAGGCGTCAGCCACGCTCGGCGAGGGCCTTCTGCCAGACCGGGCTGTCCACGTAGTGGTTGTCGTACTGCTCCGAGGACGCCTTGATCTCCTCGAAGCTCGCCTCGCCGCGCATGACCCGGCCGAGGAGGCGCAGGTAGTCGAAGCGGGCCATGCCGGGCGTGAAGGCGAAGAGGACGTCCGCCTCGGCGCCGGGCGCCGCCGCGAAGGCGTGCGGGGTGTGCGGCGGGACGAGGAGGAAGTCGCCCTGCTCCAGGACGGTCAGCTCCTCGCCGACGAGGACCTGGAGCGAGCCGCCGAGGACGAAGAACATCTCCGAGGCCTTGGTGTGGAAGTGCGCCGGGGCACCGACCGCGCCCTTCGCGAACGAGGAGCGGTAGCTCGTGAGCTGCCCGCCGGTGGTGTCGGAGTCGGCGAGGAGCGTCATCACGCTGCTCGGGTCGGCGGTGGTCTCGGCGGTGGCGGCGCGGGTCAGGAGCGGGGCGAAGGTCGCGTTCTCGTTCATGATCACTACTTTAGTGAGCCATTGACCCCGGGGAATGGGTCAATTGATCACAGGAATCATGGGTCAATTCCGCCTCGCCCCGCCTCCCCCGAGGCGGGGCGAGGCGGAGGGCTCCTCCCCCGCGCGGCGGAGACGGTTCACCACACGGCAGGACGTGGCACCGGCACCCCGCACGGGAGCGTGGAGCCATGACACCGACCGCGCACCGGCTCGCCCCGGCGCCCTCCGCCGCGTACCGCCCCTCCCTCCTCCGCCGGGTCCTGCGCATCCTCGCGATCGCCGCCTGCCTCCCGTACATCTCGCTCAAGATCGTCTGGGTGGCGGGCGGCGAACTCGGCATCCCCGCCGGGAGCGTGCTCCTGGAGCACCGGACGACGCTCGCCGTCGCCAACTCGCTCTCGGTCCTCGCCGACGCCGCCGTCATCGTCCTCGCCCTGCTGCTCACCCAGGCGTGGGGCCTTCGGGTACGGGCCTGGCTGCTCGCCTTCCCCATGTGGGCGGCGACCGGACTCCTCGCGCCGATCATGGCCGGGTACCCGGCGCAGCTCGCGATCGCGCTCCTCACCGGTGACGAACGGGCCGCCGCCCCCAGCGAACCCTTCCTGGACGGCTGGGTCTTCGCCGTCGTCTACAGCGGCTTCATCCTCCAGGGCCTCACCCTCGGCACCCTCTTCGTCCTCTACGCACGGGACCGCTGGGGCCACGTCTGGCGCGGCCGGCTCGGCGAGGTCTCGGCACGCGTCTCCGGGCCCGGCGTGATGGCGGCCGCCCTGGCCGGCGCGGTGGTCTCGCTCGTCCCCGCGACGGTCCAGCTGATCTGGCTCTCCGGCTCGGCCAGGGGGCTCTCCGCCCAGCGGGCCGCCGAACGGGACTCCGACTTCTACGTCCTGAGCGCCATCCAGCTCGGCTTCCTCGTCGCCGCCGTCGTCTTCACCCTCGTCCTCGTCCTGCGGCGGCCCGCGCGACTCGGGGTGCGGCCCGTCCTCGCCCTGGCCTGGGTCTCCACCAGCGCGGCGGGCTGCTGGGGCGCGTACATGTCGCTGGTCGCCCTCATGCCGGAGACCGATCCCGCCAAGCAGGTCACGGGCCTCGCACAGTTGTCCTACGCTGGCGAGATGATCACCGGGTTCCTGCTGGCCGCGTGCGTGGCCGTCTTCCTGCGGCGGCGGAGCGCCGAGGCGTGAGGCGGTGCGCGGTCGCCCTGTTCGGGCAGCGGGCCAGGCTGCGCTGGGTCCATCTGATCCTGGGCGGCGCGCTGTTCATGCCGTACTGGCTGGTCGGCACCATCGTCCTGGGGGCCTTCCTCGACTCGCCGGGCATGTTCGGCGGCAGTCTCACCGTGCAGTTCGGGGCGTACGCGATCGGGCTGCCGCTCGCCGCGGTCACCGCGCTCTTCCCGCCGGCCCGGCCGATGTCGGTGGCGGTGGCGCGGACGCTCTGCGGGGTTCCCGCGGACCGGCTCGCGGACGGCCCGGCCCGCGGCCGCGACGCGAAGGCCCGGACGGCCGGCTGGTTCACGCTGCACGTGGGCGCGGGCGCGCTGATCAGCGGGGCGTCCCTGGCCCTGCCGCCGTTCGCGGTGTCGGTCATGGCGCTGCCGTTCTCGCCGGCCCTGCGGGAGTCGGAGATCGGCCGCTACTGGGGGCTCGACCAGGACTGGTGGGTCTGGGCGGCGCTCCCGGCGGGCCTGCTGATGCTGCTCGCGCTCGCCGCCACGGCCGCCGCGACCGGGGCCCTGCTCGCCGGGCAGGCGCCCCGGCTGCTCGGGCCGAGCCCCATGGACCGGCTCGCGGCGGCGGAGCGGCGCGCGGCGGAGGCGGAGTCGCGCAACCGGCTCGCCCGCGAACTGCACGACTCGGTCGGCCACGCCCTCAGCGCGGTCACCCTCCAGGCGGGCGCGGCGCGCCGGGTCCTCGACACGGGCGACGCGGCCGACCTGGAGTTCGTCCGGGAGGCGCTGACCGCGATCGAGGAGACCACGCGGCGCACGGTCGGGGAGCTGGACTGGGTCCTCGGTCTGCTGCGGCGCGGCGAAGGGGCGGACAAGGGAGTGGGGCCGGGGCTCGACGCCCTGGAGGCCCTCGTGCGCGGCGCCGGACCGCGCGTCGGGCTGACGGTGAGCGGGGACCTCGCGCCCGTACCGGAGGCGCTGTCGCGGGAGGCGTACCGGATCGTCCAGGAAGGGCTGACGAACGCGGCCCGGCACGCGGGCGGCACGCCCGTCACCGTACGGCTCGACGCCCGTACCGAGGAGTTGGAGATCACCATGGAGAACCCCCTGCCCGAGCGGCCACCGGTCGCCCGACCGCACGGCGGGCTCGGCCTGCGCGGCGTCGGCGAACGGGCCCGGCTGTTCGGCGGCACCGCCGAGGCGGGCCCGGTGGACGGCGTGTGGCGCCTCGCGGTGAGGATCCCCCGGTGAGCGCGGCGGTACGGGTGGTGCTCGCCGACGACGAGCGCATGGTGCGGACGGCCCTGCGGGTCATCCTGGACGCGGAGCCCGACCTGGAGGTCGTCGGCGAGGCCTCCACGGGCGCCGAGGCGGTGTCGGTGGTGCGGGCGACGCGCCCGGACGTCGTGCTGATGGACGTGCGGATGCCGGAGATCGACGGGATCCGGGCCACCGAGCAGATCCTCGGCGGGATGGCGGAGCCGCCCCGGATCGTGGTCGTGACCACCTTCGAGAACGACTCCTACGTGTACGACGCGCTGCGCGTCGGCGCGGCCGGTTTCCTGCTGAAGCGGGCGGCGGCGGAGGACCTGGTGGCCGCGGTCCGGCTGGTCGCCCGGAGCGATTCGCTGCTCTACCCGGCGGCGGTACGGGGCCTGGCCGCCGAGCACGCCCGGCGCGCTCCGGCGGCGGCGCCGCCCTGGGCGGCGCGGCTCACCGAGCGGGAGGCGGAGGTGCTGCGGCAGGTGGCGACGGGCGCGACGAACGCCGAGATCGCCGGACGGATCGGCGTCGGCCCGGCGACGGTCAAGTCGCATGTGGCGGCGGTCCTGGCCAAGCTGGGCGCCCGGGACCGGACGCAGGCGGTGATCCTGGCGTACGAGTCGGGGTTCGTCCGGGCGGGGTGAGGCGGCAGGCCGCCACGCCGGGATGAAGGTTCCCTGAGAAACGGGACACATCCGGAACGGGCACCACCGGCCCGTTCGTCCCCACAAGTGCGATGAACAAGACGATCAGGCACACGTCGGTCTTCGTCCTGGTCCTGGTGCTCGCCCTCCTCGGGCGGGCCACCTGGGTGCAGGCGTACGAAGGCAAGGCGCTGGCGGACGACTCCAAGAACCGGCGGAAGACCATCGCGCAGTACGCGCAGCCGCTCGGCAACATCGTCGTGGCCGGTTCGCCGGTCACCGGCTCGAAGAAGACGGAAGGAGGCGATCTCGCGTACAAGCGCACCTACACGGACGGCGAGCTGTACGCGGCGGTCACCGGCTACAGCTCGCAGGCGTACGGCGCCACGCAGCTGGAGGGCATCTACGACGACGTCCTCGACGGCACCGACGACCGGCTGAAGAACCCGGTGGACGCGGTGACGCGCAAGCAGCAGGAGCCCGGCACGGTCGTCACCACGATCGACCCGGACGTGCAGAAGGCCGGCTACGAGGCGCTCGGGAACAAGAAGGGCGCGGCCGTCGCCGTCGACCCGGCCACCGGCCGGATCCTGGGCATGGTGTCGACCCCGTCGTACGACCCGTCGAAGATCGCCGGGACGGCGGACGGCGACGCCTGGCAGGAGCTGATGAGCGACGAGGACAAGCCGCTGGTCAACCGGGCCCTGCGCCAGCCGCTGCCGCCCGGTTCCACCTTCAAGCTGGTCGTCGCGGCGGCGGCCCTGGAGGACGGCCTGTACGGCTCGGTGGACACGGCGACGAAGAGCCCCGACCCGTACACCCTGCCGAACACCCGGACCGTGCTGAAGAACGAGAACGCCTCAGCGCCCTGCGAGAACGCCACGATCCGTACCGCGCTCCAGTACTCCTGCAACAACGTCTTCGCCAAGATGGCCGCCGACCTGGGGCAGGACAAGGTGAAGGCGATGGCGGAGAAGTTCGGCTTCAACGACTCCGAGCTCGACGTCCCGGTCCGCGCCTACGCGAGCGTGTACCCGTCGGGCATGGACTCCGCGCAGACGGCGCTCACCGGCATCGGCCAGTTCGACGTCACCGCCACGCCGCTCCAGATGGCCATGGTGTCGGCCGCGATCGCCAACGACGGTCTCCTCGCGGCCCCGCACGTGGTGTCGGAGGTCGTCGACTCCGACGGCGACGCCCTGGCCACGTTCGACGACGGGGACGGCACGCGGGTCGTCTCCTCCTCGACGGCGGAGCAGCTGCGGAGCGCGATGCGGACGGTCGTGGAGAAGGGCACCGGCACCAACGCGGCGATCTCCGGGGCCGAGGTCGGCGGCAAGACGGGCACGGCCCAGCACGGCGAGAACAACAGCAAGACGCCGTACGCCTGGTTCACCTCCTACGCGAAGACCCCCTCGACCGGGAAGCAGGTCGCCGTCGCGGTGCTGATCGAGGACTCGGGCGCGGCCCGCTCCGAGGTCAGCGGCAACGGCCTGGCGGCCCCGGTGGCGCAGAAGATGATGGCCGCGGCGCTGAAGTGATCCGTGCGGGGGTCCGATTGGCTCTGGGCCCCCGCCACGCGATATGCAGGGGCACGCTCGTTTCCGAGCGCGCATTCGAATCACCGACGTTGCTCGTTGACCCTGCTTCCCCTCGCGGAGGACCGCCGTGCGCCTGCCCCGTTCCCTGTCCGGCTGGACCATGGCGGTCTTCGGCGTGCTCGCCGCCGCGCTCGGTGTGGTGGGCCTGGTCACCCCGGACGCCCTGCTCACGGTCATGGGCTTCGAGCCGGTGCGCGAGGGCGGGCGGGCGGACGGCGACCACACCCTGGTCTTCCTCACGGCCTCCTCGATGGCCGCGCTCAACATGGGCGTCTACTACGTCCTGGCCGCGCTCGCCGACTGGAAGCCCTTCTTCCGCTGGACCGTCCCCTTCCGGCTCCTCACCTGCGCGGTCTTCACGCTCGCCGTCGTCACCGGCCGTGCCCCGGCCGGCTTCCTCGGCGTGGGCCTGTGGGAGGGGCTCGGGGCCGTGGTGACGGGGGCGGCGCTGCGGTACGAGAACCGCCCCGCTCACCGTCCGCTGACGTCGGAGAGCCCCGCCGGCCGACCGGAATAGGGCAGCTGACCGATCCCTGAGGGCCTCCTCAGAGGCCAGGCTGCCGCCATGCGTTGGTATCTGACAGGCATCGTCGTGTCCGGATTCGGGACGACGGCCATGTGGCTGGTCTCCGGGATCTGGGTCAAGTCCCTCACGGGTTCGGACAGTCTGGCGGCACTCGCCGCCTTCGCCCTGTGGGCACCCGTCCTCCTCGGCCCGCTGCTCGGCACGCTCGCCGACCGGGTGCGGCGGCGGCCCCTCCTCGTCGTCCTGAACGCGGCGATGGCGCTCCTGCTGCCCGTGCTCCTGTGGGTGGAGTCGGCGGACCGGGTCTGGCTGCTGTTCGCGGTGCTCGTGCTGTACGGGGCCCAGGGCGCCGTCCACGAGGCCGCCGAGCAGGCGCTCGTCGCGACGACGCTCGACGAGGGGCGGCTCGGCACCTTCAACGGGCTCAGGATGACCGCGAACGAGTCGATGAAGCTGATCGCCCCGCTGGTGGCGGCGGGCCTCTTCGCCCGCTACGGAGGCGGCCCGGTCGCGCTCCTCGACGCGGCGAGCTTCGCGCTCGCGGCGGTGCTGTTCGCGCTGATGCCCGTACAGGAGGAGCGCCCCGCGCGGCCCGCGGAGCGGCACTGGTGGCGGGAGACGGCCGAGGGCGTACGGCTCCTGCGGGCGTCGCCCGTGCTGCGGCCGCTGGTGGCGACGGGCGGGTTCACGATGCTGCTCGCCGGGGTGAACGGGGCCGCGATCTACGCCGTGGTGGACAGCGGGCTCGGGCGCTCCCCCGCGTACGCCGGTGTGCTGTACGCGGTCCAGGGCGTGGGGTCGGTCCTCGCGGGCCTGGTCACGGGCCCCCTGCTGCGCCGGGTCCCGGAGCGGGTGCTCGCCGCCGCCGGTCTCGCGCTGTTCGCGGTGGCGGTGGGCGTACGGGCGCTGCCGTACGAGGCGACGGCCCTGGCGGCCAGTGCGGTGATCGGTCTGGGGATGCCGTGGGTCCTCGTCGCCACCATGACGGCGGTCCAGCGGGAGGCCCCCGCGGAGGCGGTGGGCCGGGTGGCGGCGACCGCGCACACCCTGGTCTTCGCCCCGAACGCGCTGGCCATCGCGCTCGGCGCCGGTCTGGTCGCGGTGGCCGACGTCCGGATCCTGCTTCCGGTCCTCGCGGTGGCGGGGACGGTCTGGGCCGCCGGGCTCACGGTCCGGCGTACGGGACCGGGAGAGGACAGGAGCGAGGACGGGAGCGCGGGCCGGAGCGCGGGCGAGGAGGACAAGGTCGGGGCCTGACGGACGGGCTCGCAGTGCGGGGCGGCCAGGGGGCGGGGAGCATGGAGGGGGGCGCGTAGGGCGGCGGGAGGAGGGCAGTGTGACGGCCGGTTCCTTCCCGGAGACGGCGGGGCGGGCGGGTGTGCCGTTCGACGGCAAGGGGCTCCTCGACGTCCTCGGAGTCGCGGCCGTCGTCATCGACGCACACGGCCGCATCGTGCTGTGGAGCCCGCAGGCGGAGGCCCTCTTCGGCTACAGCGCCGACGAGGCCCTCGGCCAGTACGTGGCCCGGCTGATCGTCGGCGCCGAGCACCGCGAGGAGGCGATGCGCCTCTTCGGCGAGGTGCTGCACGGCGGCGCGGCCTGGGCGGGCACCTTCCCCGTACGGCACAAGGACGGCAGCACCCGCGCCGTGGAGTTCCGCAACATGCGGCTCACCGACGACCTCGGCGGTCTGTACGCGCTGGGGATCGCCGCCGACCGCGCCGTCGTCGAGCGCGTCGAGACCGGCCTCGCCCTCTCCGACCGGCTCGTCTCCCAGTCGCCGATCGGTCTCGCCGTCCTCGACACCGACCTGCGGTACGTCCTCGTGAACCCGGCCCTGGAGCGGATCAACGGCGTTCCGGCCGCGCTGCACCTCGGGCGCCGGATCGCCGACATGCTGCCCGGGGTCGACGCGGCGACCCTCGAGGCGGCGCTGCGCACGGTCCTCGCGACGGGCAGTCCGCTGCTCGACCACCAGACGACGGGGCGGACCCCGGCGGACCCCGACCACGAGCACACCTGGTCGGTGTCCTTCTACCGGCTCGACGGCGCCGAGGGCCGGGTCCTGGGGGTCGCGGCGTCGGTGATCGACGTGACCGAGCGGCACGACGCCGATGCGGAGGCCATGCGGTCCCGGCGGCGGCTCGCGCTCGTCGCGGACGCCTCGGCGCGGGTCGGCACCACCCTGGAGGTGGACCGGACGGCCGCCGAACTCGCCGGGGTCGTGGTGCCGGAGCTCGCGGACATCGCGGCCGTCGACGTCCTCGACTCCGTCCTGGCGCTGCGCAGGCCCGGCGCTCCCGAGGCGGGCCCCGAACTGTTCCGCGCGCTCGCGGTGAAGGCCTCGGGCCCGACGGAGGCCCTGCCGGCCGCGGACCCGCCCGGGGCGGTCGCGATGTACGGGGCGGACCGGCTCGTCACCCGCTGTGTGCACACCGGACTGCCGGTCCTGGTCGAGCACGTCGGTCCCGGTGATCTGCCCCGGATCGCGCGGAGCCCCGAGGCGGCGGAGCAGCTCCGGCGGGCCGGGGTCCACTCGTACCTGGCGGTGCCGCTGATCGCGCGCGGCGAGGTGCTCGGCGCGCTCGACCTCAAGCGGGACCGCAATCCGCTGCCCTTCGACAGCGACGACGTGCTGCTGGCGACGGAGCTCGCGGCCCGCGCCGCGGTCAGCATCGACAACGCCCGCTGGTATCAGAGCGTGCGGAACTCGGCGGTGACGCTCCAGCGCAGTCTGCTGCCGGGCACGCCGCCGGAGCGGGCGGGCCTGGAGATCGCCGCCCGCTACCAGCCGGCGCAGGCGTCGAGCGAGGTCGGCGGCGACTGGTACGACGTGATCGCCCTGCCCGACGACAAGACGGCGCTGGTCGTCGGGGACGTGATGGGCAGCGGGATCGACGCGGCGGCGACCATGGGGCGGCTGCGGACGGCCACCTGCGCGTTCGCGGACCTCGATCTGTCGCCGGCGCAGGTGCTGCGGCATCTGGACCGGATCACGGCGGGCCTGGAGCACTACATCGCGACCTGCCTCTTCGCCGTGCACGATCCGCGCCTGGGCCGGATCCGGATCTCGAACGCGGGCCATCTGCCACCCGTGCGGATCCCGGCGGCCGGCCCGGCCGAGCTGGTGCGGCTCTCGACCGGGCTGCCGCTGGGGGTGGGCGGTGGCACCTTCCGGACGGCCCGGGTCCCCTTCCGCCCGGGGGACGTGCTCGTGCTCTACACGGACGGGCTCGTCGAGACCCGCCACGAGGCGATCGACGACCGGCTCGCGGTGCTCGTGGGCCTGCTCGACGGGGCGCGCGGGCCCCTGGAGGAGACCTGCGACATGCTGCTCCAGGCGCTGCGACGGCCGGGCGCCCAGGACGACGTCGCACTGCTCGTCGCGCGGAGCACGGGATGAACGCCCGGGCGGGCCGGGACGGCCGGGACGCCAAGACGGGCCGGGACGGCAGGACGGGCCGGGACGCCAAGACGGGCCGGGACAGCAGGACGGGGCTGCGGAGCGTCGCCGGCCAGGTCTTCGCCCTGGAGGCCCTGATCGCCCTCCTGGTGATCGTGGCGGCGGTGTTCATCACGTTCCAGCAGGCCCGGCAGGACACCGAGCAGGACGCCCGGATCCGGTCCCTCGCGGTCGCGGAGTCCGTCGCGCGCGCCCCGGGCATCGCCGAGGCGCTGACCTCGCCCGATCCGACGGCGGAGCTCCAGAAGCGGGCGGAGGAGATCCGGCTGGCCACGCGCATCGACTTCGTCGCGGTCCTGAGCCCTGACGGGGTGCGGTACACGGACTCGGACACCTCCCTCATCGGCACCAAGGCGACCGGGGACCTCTCGCGCGCGGCGGTGGACGGCAACTCCTTCACCGAGGTCTTCCGGGGCGCGCCGAACGACGCGGTACGGGCCGTGGTCCCGGTGGTGGACGACCAGGGCCGGATCGTGGGCATGGTCAGCAGCGGCATCGAGGTGGAGAACATCGCGCAGTCCGTGCAAGGCAGGCTCCTTGTGCTCGCGGCCGCGGGGACGGGCGCGCTGGTCCTCGCCGTGGGCGGGGCGGCCCTGGTGAGCCGACGGCTGCGGCGGCAGACGCACGGCCTCGGGCCCGCCGAGATGACCCGGATGAAGGAGCACCACGAGGCGGTCCTGCACGCCGTGCGCGAAGGCGTCCTGATCGTGGGCCCCGACCACCGGCTGCTGCTCGCCAACGACGAGGCGCGCCGGCTGCTCGGTCTGTCGGCGGACGCGGAGCGGCGGCACGTCTCGGAGCTCGGCCTCGATCCCCGTACGGTCGAACTCCTCACGTCGGGGCGGGCGGCCACGGACGAGGTGCACCGGGCGGGTGACCGGCTGCTCGCGGTGAGCGTGCGCCCCACGCTCCCCGGCAACGACGAGTCCGGCAGCGTGATGACGATGCGGGACACCACCGAGCTGGCCGCCGTGACCGGCCGGGCGGCGGTGGCCCGGGGCCGACTCCAGCTGCTGTACGAGGCGGGGGTGCGGATCGGGACGACGCTGGAGGTCGTACGGACCGCGGAGGAGCTGGCGGAGGTGGCGGTGCCGCGGTTCGCGGACTTCGCGACGGTGGAGCTCCTCGAACCGGTGCTGCGCGGGGAGGAGCCCCCGGAGGACGCGGCCACGACGACGGAGATGCGGCGGACGGCGCTGAGCGGGCTGCGGCCGGACCAGCCGCTCCAGCCGGTCGGCGACACGATCCGCTTCGACGTGCCCAGTACTCCCATGGCGACGGCCCTGAGGGCGGGCCACGCCATGGCGCAGGCGGAGCTGGCGTCGGCGGAGGGCTGGCGGGCGCAGGACCCGGAGGGGGCGGCTCAGGCCCTCGCGTACGGGATGCACTCGCTGCTCACGGTGCCGCTGCTGGCCCGCGGGGTGGTCCTGGGGATGGCCAACTTCTGGCGCGCGGACACCCCGGAGCCGTTCGGGGAGGAGGACCTGTCGTTCGCGGAGGAGCTGGCGGCGCGGGCGGCGGTGGCGATCGACAACGCCCGCCGGTTCACGCGGGAGCACGCGATGGCGGTGACACTCCAGCGGAGCCTGCTGCCGAGGGCGCTGCCGGAGCAGAGCGCGGTGGACGTGGCGTACCGCTACCTCCCGGCGAAGGCGGGGGTGGGCGGCGACTGGTTCGACGTGATCCCGCTGCCGGGCGCTCGGGTGGCGCTGGTGGTGGGGGACGTCGTGGGGCACGGGCTGCACGCGGCGGCCACGATGGGGCGGCTGCGGACGGCCGTGCACAACTTCTCGACGCTCGACGTGCCGCCGGACGAGCTCCTGGGCCATCTCGACGAGCTGACGGCCCGGATCGACCACCGCGAGATGGAGGGCCCGGACGCCGAGGGACGGCGGCGGGACGAGGGCATCACTGGTGCGACCTGCCTGTACGCGATCTACGACCCGGCGTCCGGGCGGTGCACGGTGGCGAGCGCGGGGCATCCCGGTCCGGCGCTCGTGGGCCTGGACGGGCAGGTCACGTTCCCGGAGCTGGCGCCGGGGCTGCCGCTCGGACTCGGACTGGGCGACGTGCCCTTCGAGACGGCGGAGCTGTGGCTGCCGGAGGGGAGCAAGCTGGTGCTCTTCACCGACGGGCTCCTGGAGGACCGGGGGCGGGATCTGGACACGGGTCTCGCGCTGCTGGGATCGACGCTCGCGCGCCCGGACCGGACCCCTGAGCAGACCTGCGCGGACGTCCTGGCGACGCTCCTGTCGCCCTCGCCGCGCGACGACATCGCCCTGCTCGTGGCGCGGACCCGGCTGCTCGACCGGGAGCGGATCGCGGAGTGGGAGGTGACGCGGGACCCGTCGGCGGTCTCGCCCGTACGGAACGCGGCGGCGGCGAAGCTGTCGGAGTGGGGGCTCGACGGGCTCGCGTTCACGGCGGAGCTGATCCTCAGCGAGCTGATCACGAACGCGGTGCGGTACGGCGCCGATCCGGTCCGGGTGCGGCTGCTCCACGACCGCACGCTGATCTGCGAGGTCTCGGACGGCAGCAGCACGTCCCCGCACCTGCGGCACGCGACGACGACCGACGAGGGCGGGCGCGGGCTGTACCTGGTGGCGCAGTACGCGGAGCGCTGGGGCACGCGGTACGGCCGGCGCGGCAAGACGATCTGGGCCGAGCTGCGGGCGGTCGACGCGGACGCGGAGCCGCTGGCGGCGACGGTGGTGCCGGACCTGGACGCGCTGGAGGACCTGGCCTGGTGAGGGACGGCGGGCCTGGCCTGGTGAGAGGCGGCGGGCGGGGCGCGGAGCTTCTCGGCCTCCCGAGGGCCGACCTGCGCACGGGCTCCCCCGCCGACTTCATGCTCGTCGGCGGCGAGTGCCTCCCGCAGGTGGTGGTCGACCGGCCCCCGCGCGACCTGGTGATCCGCGCGGGCCGGGTGGTGGCGAGGGACGGACGCCTGGTCTGACGGGCCCTGGCGGGACGGCGCGGACCGACCCCGTCGGTCTGCGAAGATCGGGAACCGCCGCCCCCTCCGGACTGGAGCCCTCCCCATGACGAGCCCTCGCTCCGCCCCCCGCGGCTCCACCCCCGGGGACACCCACCCGTCCCTGCGGGAGCGGGTCTACGCGGAGCTGCGCGAGCGGATCGTCGAGGCGGAGTACCCGGCGGGGACACGGCTCGTGGAGCGGGAGGTCGCCGAGGAGCTGCGGGTCTCCCGGGTGCCGGTGCGGGAGGCGATGCAGCGCCTCGAATCGGAGGGGTTCCTCTCGGTGCGGCCGCGCCGGGGCTCCGTGGTGACGGACTTCGGCCCGGAGGACGCCGAGCACCTCTTCGACGTACGGGAGAACCTGGAGGGCCTGGCCGCCCGCCTCGCCGCCCGGCACGCGCGTCCCGAGGAGCTCCGCGCGCTGGAGGAGCTCCTCGCCCGGGCGCGGCGGGCGGCGGAGTCCGGCCGTCTCCGCGAGGCCGTCTCCCTCAACGCCGACTTCCACCGGGCCGTCGTCGAACTCTCCGGCAACCCGCTCCTGGTGGAGCTGATGGCCCCGCTCGACTCCCGCCTGCGCCGCCTCTTCCGGCTCACCTCCGCCGATTCGGACGGCGAACCGATGTGCGGCGCCCACGAACGGCTCTACGAGGCCGTCCGCGACCGCGACGAGTCGGCCGCGGAGTCCCTGGCCCGCGCCCACGTCGCGGCCACCCGCGCCTCCGCCCTGCGGCTGCTGAACGACCGGCGGAACCAATCCGGTTGACCCGGCTCGACTACTGTGCGCGGATGGCCCGGATGTCACCCACACGGACGCACGGTGGCTATCGGACCGATCCCCTGTGGACGGTTTTCCGGATCGCGCTCGTCGCCACGGGGCTCGGCTCGGCGGTGGCTCTGGTCGGCACGCTGAACGCCGACGACGAGTGCGGTCGGGGCTGGACCGAGGGCCCGGGCGCGCCGACGGGAACGCGGTACGAGGCGTTTCCCCCGTCCGTCGTCTGCGAGTTCGAGCGGGGAGAGGTCTCCACCACAGGGGACGTGCTCGGCGGGTCCCTCTGGGTGGCCATGACCGTCCTGGTCGTCTGCCTCTTCACGGCTCTGATCGCGGAGTGGTACGAACCGCGCCTCGGCGGCCCCCTGGTGGTGACCATGTCCAGGACGGAGATGCGCAGCCGGACGCCGGACCCGCTAGACCGGCTTGAGCAGGGCCGTGCGGATCGCCTCCAGGTCGCCGTCCGAGGCCAGGCCCGCGTGGTAGAGCCGCAGTTCGGTCGCGCCCGCGTCGCGGGCCCGTCCGGCGTCGCGGGCCAGGTGGCCGGGGGCGCCGCCCATGCCGGTGACGACGGAGAGATTGGCGGCGACGACACTGCCGGGGCCGGCGTGGGTCGCGAAGGCGGCGACCTTCGGGGGGCGGGCGACGACGCCGTCCGCGAGGGCGAGGACGCGTGCCGGGTCCGTGCCGGCGTCGGCGCCGCAGCGGTACGGGTCCGGGTCGGCGTGCAGCAGGACGCGGAAGCCGGGCGGGGCGGCGGCCCGTACGGCGGCCACGGCGGCCTCCTGGAAGGAGCGGGCGGTCCCGGCGCGCCAGGCCAGGACCGGGGCCTCCAGGTCGCCGAGCCCGCCCGCCGGGCCGGAGCCCGCCCAGACGGGTTCCAGGGCACGGCGGACTGCGGCGGCCAGTGCGTCGGGGTCGGCGCCGCCGTTCCCGTACCCCTCGCGGCAGGAGGGGCAGAAGCAGAGGGACATCAGGTACTGCTCGCGGTCGCCCAGCGGGACCCCGGAGGTCTTGTCGTGGGCGTGCAGATGGGCGAGGCCGTACCAGCCGCAGGACTCCAGCTCGGTGCCGGCCGCGCCGGGGCGGACGGCGGCCTCGGCAGCCAGGTCGACGAGCAGGGCACGGACGTCGGGCCGGGCGATACACGGGGCCCAGGGGTACCGGTCGCCGTACGCGTTGACGACGGAGGTCTCCGGGTGCTCGGCGCCGAGCCGGGAGTTGTGCGCGAGGACGACCCAGCTGTGGACCTCGAGGCCGGTGCCGGCGAGGGCCTCGGCGGCCCGGCCGTAGGAGTCGCCGGGGGCCCAGTCCCCCGCCGGGTACGGGCGGAGCGCTCGGCCCGCCCAGCGGTCCGGGTCCGGCGGGTAGAGCACGGCGGCGTGCTCGGCGGTGACGATCCGGTGGGCCGGGTGGCGGGGGCTGAGCGCCCGGGTGGAGTGGTAGGCGGCGGCGAGCGTCACCTGGGCGATGCCCAGGTCGGCGAGGAGTGCGGGCGCGGCGGGGTCGCCGTCGACGTCCCAGGGATAGAGGAAGGCCCCCGCCCGCAGACCCGGCGTTTCGGCGCTCACGCCCCGGCCTCCTTCAGGAGGGCCCGGCCGCGCTCGACGAGCCGGGCGAGTTCCGCGAGGTGTTCGGGTGCGGGCTCGCTCAGCGGCGGCCGCACCTCTCCGACGTCCAGACCCCCCATCCGTACCGCCGCCTTGACGAGCGAGACGGCGTATCCCCGGCCCTGGGCGCGGAGTTCGACGAGCGGCCGGTAGAAGCCGTCGACGAGCAGGTCCACGGTGGCGTCGTCACCGGTGGTGAGGGCGCGGTGGAAGGCGAGGGCCAGGTCGGGGGCGAAGCAGAAGACGGCGGAGGAGTAGAGGGTGACGCCGATGCCCCGGTAGGCGGCGCCGGTGAGTTCGGCGGTCGGCAGGCCGTTGAAGTAGAGCAGGTCGAGGCCCTCGGAGCGGACGGCGCTGACGATGCGCTGCATGAGGTCGAGGTCGCCGAGGCCGTCCTTGAGGCCGATGATGCCGTCGGTGCGGGCGAGGGCGACGGCCGTGTCGGGGGTGAGGATCGCGTTGTCCCGCTGGTAGACGATCACGTCGAGCGAGGTGGCGGCGGCGAGTTCGGTGTAGTGGCGGAGCAGTCCGGCCTGGTCGGCGACGACGAGGTACGGGGGCATGGCGAGGAGTCCGTCGGCGCCGGCCTCCTCGGCGAGCCGCGCGTACTGGATCGCGAGCGCGGTGCCGTAGCCGGCTCCGGCGACGACGGGGACGCGGCCCGCGGTCTCCTCGACGGCCGCGGCGACGCAGACCCGGAACTCCTCCGGGGTGAGGGCGTGGAACTCTCCCGTGCCGCAGCAGGCGAACACGGCCGCCGCGCCCGCGTCGACACCGCCGCGGACGTGGGCCCGGAAGGCGTCGAGGTCGAGGGAGCCGTCCGGCCCGAAGGCGGTGACGGGGAAGAAGAGCAGGCCGTCGAGCCGGCCGGCGAGCGGGGCAGTGGTCACGGGCGCTCCCAGGGAAGTCCGTCGTGTACAGCCACCACCGCGCACAGTCGTGCACGGTTCTGACTGTCATCCATATTCTTGAACACCGACGCGCTGCACGCTAGAACAGTGCGGAAGGGCCGGTCAAGGAGAGAACACGCCGTATCGCGGAGTCTTGACGCTCCGTCGGACCGCTCCCTACCGTGTCCACGGTTGTGAACGGCACTCACCTGCATGGCATTCACCTGCATGGCACTCGACGGAGGAGAACCACTCCATGTCCGTACCCCGCACCGTCCTCCTCACCGGCGCCGCCGGCGGCGTCGGCACGCTGATGCGGGAGCTGCTGCCCCCGTACGGCTACGAGCTCCGCCTCCTGGACGTCGTCCCCGTGCAGGGGGCACCGGACGCGATCGTCGCCGACCTCGCGGACCGTACGGCGCTGCGCGAGGCGGTCCGGGGCGTCGACGCGGTCGTGCACCTGGCGGGGATCTCCCTGGAGGCCGACTTCGAGCGGATCATGGCCGCCAACATCGCCGGGACGTACAACCTCTACGAGGCCGCCCGCGAGGAGGGCGTCCGACGGGTCGTCCTGGCCTCCAGCAATCACGCCGTCGGCTTCACCCGCCGCCCGCGCGACGGCGAGCCGGTCGTCCCGGTGGACACCCCGCACCGCCCCGACACCTTCTACGGCCTCTCCAAGTGCTTCGGCGAGGACCTGGCCCAGCTCTACTGGGACCTGCACGGCATCGAGACGGTGTCCGTGCGCATCGGCTCCTGCTTCCCCGAGCCCACCTCGGTGCGGATGCTCTCGATGTGGCTCAGCCCCGCGGACTGCGCCCGCCTCCTGCACGCCTCGCTGACCGCCGGGTCCGTGGGCCACACCGTGGCGTACGGCTCCTCCGCCAACACCCGCGTGTGGTGGGACCTCTCCACGGCCCGGGCGCTCGGCTTCGACCCGCGGGACGACTCGGAGGTCTACGCGGAGAAGCTGATCGCCGAGAAGGGCGTCCCCGAGGAGGGCAGTGCCGACGACCTCTACCTGGGCGGCCACTTCTGTGTGGACCCGCCGCGCTGGCCGCACTGATGTGAAGGGTCGGAACTACGCAGGACCCGGCCGGACTTAGTACGGGGGAGCCGGCCGGGGCCCGGGTCACGGGTGCGCGCTGGCAGACCGGACATGTCCACGGTAAGCGCGGACGAAGATCATCGCGAGCCGCGGAACGCGGCCTCTGTCCGGATTGCGCGGCCCGCTCGTACAACCGTCCGGACACCCGCTCACGCGCTCACCTGGGCACCCCTCACCCGGACGCCGTCACCCGCCACCCGTCACCCGGACTCCCGCAGGGTCCGGGACGGGGACTCGCCGTACTTCTCGCGGTAGCGCGCGGCGAACCTGCCCTGGTGGGCGAAGCCCCAGCGCCAGGCCACCTCGCTCACGGTCACCTCGTCCGGCGCGGCCGCCCGCAGCTCCTCGCGGACCCGGTCGAGGCGGACCTCCCGCACGTACGCCATCGGCGACATCCCCACGTACTCCCGGAAGGACTCCTGGAGGCGCCGCACGCTCACCCGGGCCAGGGCCGCGAGTTCGGTGGTCGTGAACGGGTGCTCGGGGCGCTCCCGCACCGCGTCCATCGCGCGCTTGACCGGGGCCGGGCGGCGCGCCTCCCCCGGGTGGGCGAGCGCCTCGCGCCAGGGGTGCTCGGCGGCCAGGAGCAGTCCGTTGAGCAGCGCCTCCTGGAGCGGCCGCGCGACCAGCTCGTGATGGGCGAGCCCCTCCCCGGCGAGCGCCTCGTAGGCGACCTGGCGGGCGAAGCGGACCCAGCTCAGGCCGGGGCCGCGCGAGATGTCCAGGCGGGGCGCGAAGGCCAGCGGGCCGCTCGCGCGGCGGCCGAGGAGCCGCTCCAGGCGGTCGTGCAGCTCGGCCGCCCCGATCTTCACGGAGAGGGTCCGGCAGTCCCCGCTCCAGCGGTCGAGGAAGGTGTCCCCCGCCGGGTCGAGGAGCAGCGCCTCGGTGGCCGTCGCGACGATCGGGGCGCGGCGGCCCTGGCGCATCTCCATCGTCCCGCTGAGCGGCGCGTTCAGGTGGTACGCGCCGAGCTCCCCGAAGCTCATCCGCACGTCGGCCCCGCAGCTCAGGTCGCCGATGACCAGCGGCCCGAGCGCGACGGTGTCGAAGCGCGCCGCGAAGGGTCTTCGCCGGTCGACCACGTCCATGCGGTTCGCGTAGTAGCGCGCGTCGAGCTCCTCGCGCGCCTCGTCGACGTCCCCCGTGCGGAACGAACTCCCACCCACAGTCCCCATGGGCCGAAAGAATATTCATATGACGGATCTGACCGGGAACGGCAGGATGCCCGGCATGCCGAGACCCCGGGGATTCACGTACGAGCGCCACCGCGACGGCTCCGTCGCCCTCACGCACCACGGACGCGCCGCGGGCGTGCTGCGCGGCGCCCGGGCCGAGAAGTTCCTCGCGGAGGTGGAGTCGGGGGACGCCCAGCTGGTGATGGCCCGGTGGACGGGCGCGTACCGCTTCGGCAACGAACGGCAGGCCAGGAACCATCCGCGTAACCAAGGTGGCCGAACCCGGCGAGGGTAAGGGAACGGCAAAGCCGTCCGGATCGTTACCCCTGGCATGACCGCTATGACCCCCGGCTCGAACATCCCTCTCACCGCCGCGCGCGTGGCGGTGGACGTCGCCGCCCCGGTGCGGCTCGACGTCTCGGGCCTGCTGCTCGGCGCCAACGGCAAGGTGCGCTCGGACGACGACTTCATCTTCTACAACCAGCCCGCCGGGCCCGGTGTGACGTACCGCTCCGGCGGCGGCACCGCGCCCGACGCGATCGTGGTGGACACGGGCGCGCTCCCGGCCGGCATCGAGAGGATCGTCGTCACGGCGAGCCCCGACGCCGCAGGCCAGACCTTCCAGGGCGTCGAGCCCACGGCCACCCTGCGGAACGCGGACGACGGCAGCGTCCTCGCCACGTTCACGCCGCCCCAGCTCGCCACCGAGACCGCACTGGTCGTCGTCGAGATCTACCAGCGCAACGGCGCGTGGAAGGCCCGCGCCGTGGGCCAGGGCTACGCGAACGGGCTGGCCGGCATCGCGACGGACTTCGGCGTCTCCGTGGACGACGAGCCCGCCGCGGCACCGGCCGCGACGCCCGTCGCCCCCGCCCCCGTCGCCCCGCCGGTCCCGCCCGCGCCGCCCGTCGCCGCGGTGGACCCGCGGATCGCGGCCTCGGCGCCCCCGGCACCGGCCGCTCCCCCGGCCGCCCCCGCCGCCGCGCCCGTCTCCACGGGCAAGATCAACCTCGACAAGGGCCGGGTCAGTCTCCAGAAGAACCAGACGGTGTCCCTGGTCAAGGGCGGCAAGCCGCTGCTCTCCCAGGTCAAGATGGGCCTCGGCTGGGAGCCCGCCTACCGCGGCAAGGACATCGACCTGGACGCCTCCGTCATCGCGTACGGGCCGCAGCGCAACCACCTGGACAGCTGCTACTTCGGCAAGCTGTCGATCCTCAACGGCTCGATCAAGCACTCCGGCGACAACCTCACCGGCGAGGGCGCGGGCGACGACGAGGTGATCGTCGTCGACCTGGGCCGGCTGCCCGCCGACGCCACCGGCCTCGTCTTCACGGTCAACTCCTTCTCCGGCCAGAAGTTCACCGAGGTCGCGAAGGCCTACTGCCGGCTGATGGACGCCGCGACCGGCGAGGAGCTGGTCCGCTTCGACCTCACCACCGCCGAGCCGCAGACCGGCGTGATGATGGCCAAGCTGATCAAGCAGTTCACCGGCGAGTGGGAGATGACGGCGATGGGCGACTTCGTGAAGTCGCGGACGGTCCGGGGCATGGTGAAGCCGGCCGCCCAGTCGCTCTGAGTGGCAGGCCGAGCGGCGGGCTCCCCCCCGCCCGCTAGGAGAACAGGGCGCTGTAGCCGTTGAGGGCGGGCTGGCCGCCGAGGTGGGCGTAGAGAACGGTCGAGTCCCGGCCGATCTCTCCCCGCTCCACCAGGTCGACCATGCCCGCCATCGACTTCCCCTCGTACACGGGGTCGGTGATCATGCCCTCGGTGCGGGCGGCGAGCCGCATCGCGTCGAGGGTGGCCTCGTCCGGGAGGCCGTACACCCCGGCGTGGTAGCGCTCGTCGAGCTCGACGTCGGCCGCCGTCACCTCGCGCTCGACGCCGATGAGCGCGGCGGTGTCGCGGGCGATCCGGGTGATCTGCTCGTGCGTCGGTCCGGGCTTCGCCGAGGCGTCGACGCCGAGGATCCGGCGGGCGGGTCCGCCCTCCTCGGCGAGCGCGGCGAAGCCCGCGACCATCCCGGCCTGGGTGGAGCCGGTCACCGAGCACACGACCACCGTGTCGAAGAAGACGCCGAGCTCGCGCTCCTGCTCGGCCACCTCGTAGGCCCAGTTCGCGAAGCCGAGACCGCCGAGCGGGTGGTCGGAGGCGCCCGCCGGGATCGCGTACGGCTTCCCGCCGCCCTCCTCGACCTCGCGCAGGGCCTGCTCCCAGCTCTCCTTGAAGCCGATGCCGAAGCCCGCCCGCACGAGGCGCACGTCCGCGCCGGCGAGCCGGCTGATCAGGATGTTGCCGACCTTGTCGTAGACGGGGTCGGGCCAGTCGACCCAGCTCTCCTGCACGAGGACGCAGCGCAGCCCGGCGCGGGCGGCGACGGCGGCGACCTGGCGGGTGTGGTTGGACTGGACCCCGCCGATGGAGACGAGGGTGTCGCAGCCCTGGGCGAGGGCGTCGGCGACCAGGTACTCCAGTTTGCGGGTCTTGTTCCCGCCGTACGCGACGCCCGAGTTGCAGTCCTCGCGCTTGGCCCAGAGCGTGGCGCCGCCGAGATGGTGGGTGAGCCGTTCGAGCGGGTGGACCGGGGAGGGTCCGAAGAGCAGCGGGTAGCGTGCGAAGTCGGTGATCGGCAAAACGGCTCCCGGTGAGTGAGGCGATTAGAGGGTGTCCTGGGGGGCCGGGATGCCCGTGACCTCGGCCACCTCGACGGCGTCGTCAGCGAGTTGTTCGAGCGCCGCCCAGATCTCGGTGGTGATCCGGACCGCCGCCTCCGCGTCCCCGCTCGCGCACGCGTCGATCAGCCGGGCGTGCAGCTCGGCCGAGCCGCAGCTGCCGGAGTCGCCGAAGAGCCGCCGCTCGACGCGGCGGATCAGCGGGGTGTAGCGCGCGATGGTGGCGGCGGCCGCGTGGTTCCCGCTGGCGACGACGAGGACCTGGTGGAGCTCGTCGTCGGCGCGGAGCGCGGCCTCCACGTCGGAGTCGCGGACGGCCGCCGCGAAGCGCTCGTTGGCCTCGCGCATGGTCCGGACGCCCTCGGGGCCGAGCAGGGGTACGCCGGTGCGGGCGGCGAGTTCGTGCATCACGCGCACGACGGAGGCGGCGTCGCGGACCACCCGGCTGACCGGCCGGGTGACCCGGGTGTAGCTCTGCGGCTTGGTCTCGACGAGCCCCTCGTCGCAGAGCCGGACCAGCGCCTCGCGCACGGGTGCGCGGGAGAGCCCGAGGAGGTCGGCGAGGTCGGCGTCCTTCAGCGGGGCGCCGGGGGCGAGGTCGCCGCGCACGATGGCCTCGCGCAGTGCCTCGTACGCCCGGTCGCGCAGAAGGGTCCGGCCCACGGGCCGCAGTGCGTCCATGGACTGACATGTTAGATGTCAGTCCATGGAGCTGACCAGGGGTCAGAGGGGCAGCCCTGGGAGGACCGGAAGGGCAGCCCACGGGCCCGAAGTGCAGCCCACGGGCCCGAAGTGCAACCCACGGGCCCGAAGGCCGGCCGGGAAGGCCGGCCGGGAAGGCCGGCCGGTGGCTCAGTGGCGCGGCTGGCGGCGCCAGGGGCCGGTGATCGCGACCAGGATGCCCGGCGACTGGATGTTGGCGAAGAGCGTGTCGCCGTCGGGCGAGAAGCAGACGCCCGTGAACTCGCCGTCGTTGAGGTCGTTGCGGGCGATCGGGTACGTCCGGCCGGAGTCGGTCGCGCCGAAGAGGTGCTGCACGCCCCAGCCGTCCTCGGCGATGACGATCCCGCCGTACGGGGAGACGGTGATGTTGTCGGGGCCGTCGTAGGCGCCGTCCTCGCCGGGCGCCTGGTTCACGCCGAGCAGCACCTTGAGGGTGAGGGTGCGGCGCCTGGGGTCGTAGAACCAGACCTGGCCGTCGTGCGAGGGGCCGGGGCTCCACTCCTCGCGCGCGAAGGAGGAGACGACGTACGCGCCGCCGTCGGCCCACCACATGCCCTCCAGCTTGCAGCCGCGGGTGACCTGGCCGGGGCCGAACTGCTTGCGGACGGGGACGGTGCGGGCGTCGCGGTCGGGGACGTCGACCCAGTCCACGCCGTAGACGGTGCCGATGCGGGTCGCCTGGGAGAGGTCCTCGACGAAACGGCCCCCGGAGTCCGTGCACTTGAAGGCCTGGAGCACACCGGCGTCGTCGGCGAGCGTACGGAGCTTCCCGCGCCCGTGCTCGAAGCCCTTCGGCGGCACCCAGCGGAAGAGCAGGCCGAAGGGCAGCGCGGCGTCCTCGGTGAGGTAGGCGTGGCCGCGCTTGGGGTCGATGACCACGGCCTCGTGGTCGTAGCGGCCGAAGGCCTTGATCGGCTTCGGGTCGAGGTTGGCGCGCCGGTCGCGCGGGTCGACCTCGAAGATGTAGCCGTGGTCCTTGGTCATGCCGTTGACGCCCGCGAGGTCGGAGTTCTCCTCTCCGGTCAGCCAGGTGCCCCAGGCGGTGCTGCCGCCCGCGCAGTTGGTGGAGGTGCCGGCGAGGCCGACCCACTCGGCGACGGTGCCGTCCCGGTGCATCTCGACGACGGTGCAGCCGCCCGGGGCGGTCGGGTCGTAGACGAGCCCCTCGGTGAGCGGGACCGGGTGGGGCCAGTTCGAGCGGGGGCCGTAGAGCTCGTGGTTGTTGACCAGATACGTGGTGCCGCGCGGGCCGGCGAAGGCCGCCGAGCCGTCGTGGTTGGACGGCGTGAACTCGCCGCTCTCCAGGCGGGTGACGCCGCTGTGCGTGACGACGCGGTACGAGAACCCGGCGGGCAGGGCGAGGATCCCCTCGGGGTCGGCGACGAGCGGCCCGTAACCGAGCGCGTGCCCGTGACCGTGCCCGTTCCCCTGGTCGTGCCCGCCTCCGTACGCCTCCGGCTCGTCCGAGGCGAGCGCCTCGGGCGCGGTGGCGAGAGCGCCGACGACGCCGGTCAGGGCGAGCCCCGCACCGGCGACGGCGGACTGCTTGGTGAACTCCCTGCGGTTGAGAGGCATTGTGTGAGGGTCTCCCTGTGACGGCATGATCTCGCGGGCCACCCTCCCGTGCCCCCGCGAACACGAGTCAAACACCACGGGAACGCCTCAGGGGCATCACACGATCGGTATCAGCCAGGGAAGATCACCGTGGCCACGGCTCAGGAGCCCGATCGCGAGCGGGCCTTGAAGGCCGACTTACGGGCTTCCTTCGCGGCCGTCCTGTCCCGGTGCAGCCGGCCGATCGCCTCCAGGACCTCCGCCGTCGCCGGGTGCTCGACCCGCCACGCCGCCTCGAAGAAGCCGCTGTGCCGGCCCGTGAGCCCCTCGATCAGCTCCTGGACCTCCTCCAGGTCGCCGTCCGCGTCGAGCTGCGCCGCGATCGTGTCGATCGCCAGCCAGAAGATCATCGCCTCCGAGGGCGCGGGCACGTCCGCCGCGCCCCGCTCCGCGAGCCAGACCCGGGCCAGGCCGCCGAGCTCCGCGTCGTCCAGGACCTCCCGGACCGCGGGCTCCGCCTCCGCGCCCACCAGGGAGAGCGCCTGCTGGCAGTGGAGGCGGCGGAGCGGCGAGCCCGCGTCCGCGCCCCGGGCCGCGTCCAGCAGCTCGCGTGCCGCGGTCACGACGTCGCGGCCGGAGAGCCACGCGGCGGTCTCGGCGCGCGCGGCGGCCTCCGGGTAGGCGGCGATGCCGCCGAGGAGCGCGTCGGCGCCCTTGTCGGCGAGGTCGCCGACGGCGGGCGCGTCCACACCGGCGTCGAGCATCCGGGCCCGGACGCCGTAGAGACCGAGCCGGGTGAGCCGGACCATGCCGTACCGCGAGACGTCCTCGTCGTCGAGCGGCGCGGCCGGCTCCTCACCCTCCTCGGCCATCAGGGCCTCGTCGACGGGCTGGTACTCGACGAGCCCGATCGCCTCCAGGAGGCGGAACTGCTCGTCGAGCCGCATCATCGCGTCCGAGACCTGCTCCAGGACGTCGTCGGTCGGCTCGCCCATGTCGTCGGGGACGACCATCGAGGCGGCGAGCGCGGGCAGCGGCACGGGCCCGTCGCCGGGTCCGCCCTCGCTGACGGTCAGCAGGTAGAGGTTGCCGAGTACGCCCTCCAGGAACTCGCCCTCCATCTCGGGGTCCCAGTCCAGCGACTCGAGGTCGATCTCGCCGTCCTCGCCGACGATCCGGTCCAGGTCGTCGAGGACGGGCACGACGGCGTCGGCGAAGACCGCGTCGAAGCCGTCCAGCCAGATCGTGAGGACGTCATGGGGCGAACCGCCGGTGAGCAGCCCCAGGTTCTCGCCGGGCCCCGCCCCGCCGGGGGTCTCGTCGTCCGCGCCGTCCTCGACCGTCACGAGGCCGGTGTCGACGGCGAGCCGCCAGGCGTCGGCGGCCAGGATCTCGGCCTCCTCGACGGCTTCCTCGAAGGCCTCGGTGTCCGCGAAGGAGTCGGCGTCCTCGCCGTCGGCGACGACGGTCAGGCCCAGCACCTCGACGGCGTCCGGCAGTTGCTCGTCGACGAGCTCGCCGCCCGCGCCGACCCTCGTCTCGGGTCCGGCCCAGCGGGCGAGCCGCACGGCGCGGGCGAGGAGGGGCGCGGCCAGGGCGTCCCGCGCCAGCTCCGCGTCCGCGGGAAGCCGAACGGGGGGAAGGGTGGGCTGCTCCGCTGACATGTGGGGGGTCTCCTCGACGCGTGCGGGTGGGACGGGGGTGGGGGAAGTGCGGGGAAAGAGCGGTACTCAGCGTAGACGCATCCGGGAGGACGTCCGCCGGTTCACGGAACCGTCAGCCTTCGTACACCCGTCGACTCTTGACAAGTTCCCCCCACTCACAAGAGATTGACGCGCGTAGATTCATCTGCCGTTCCTCCAAGCACCCTCCGGAGCCCTGATGCCTTCCTCCATACCGAGATTCGCCGCTGTCTCGGCCGTCGTCGCCGCCGCCCTCGCCGCCGGACTGCTCGCCGGTTCGACGAGCGCCTCCGCCGAGGACAGCGCCGCCGGCGTCCGCATCCACGACATCCAGGGCACCACCCGCGTCTCCCCCCTCGTGGGCACGCAGGTCACCGGCGTCACGGGCATCGTCACCGGCGTCCGCACCTACGGCTCGCGCGGCTTCTGGATCCAGGACCCCCAGGCCGACGCGAACCCGGCCACCAGCGAGGGCCTGTTCGTCTTCACCAGCTCGGTCCCGACCGTCGCCGTCGGCGACGCGGTCAGCCTGAACGGCACGGTCACCGAGTACGTCCCGGGTGGCCTGAACTCCGGCAACCAGTCGCTGACGCAGCTCTCCAAGCCCGTGATCACGGTGGTCTCGCAGGGCAACGCGCTCCCGGCCCCGGTGACGATCTCCGGCTGGTCCGTCCCCGACACGTACGCCCCCGAGGGCGACCCGGCCGCCGCCGGCTCGATCAACGGGCTGACGCTGGACCCGGAGACGTACGCCCTGGACTACTACGAGTCCCTGGAGGGCACGAACGTCCGGATCGGCTCCTCGCGGGTGGTCGGCGCCACCGACCCGTACGCGGAGCTGTGGGTGTCGGTGAAGCCGTTCGAGAACCGCACCTGGCGCGGCGGCACGGTCTACGGCTCGTACGAGTCCCAGAACAGCGGCCGGCTCCAGATCCAGTCGCTGACCCCGCTCGCCCAGCAGCCCTTCCCGAAGGCGAACGTGGGCGACCGGCTGACGGGCACGACCGAGGGCCCGCTCGACTTCAACCAGTTCGGCGGCTACACGCTGACCGCGCGGACCCCGGTCACGGTCGAGGACCGCGGCCTGGAGCGCGAGAGCACGGCCAAGCAGCACAAGAACGAGCTGGCCGTGGCGACGTACAACGTCGAGAACCTCGACCCGAGCGACCCGCAGGAGAAGTTCGACGCCCTCGCGAAGGCGGTCGTCGACAACCTCGCGTCGCCCGACATCCTCGCCCTGGAGGAGATCCAGGACAACAACGGCGCCAAGAACGACGGCACGGTCGCCGCCGACCAGACGGTCAAGAAGTTCACGGACGCGATCGTCGCGGCCGGCGGACCGGCGTACGAGTGGCGCTCGATCGACCCGCAGAACAACAAGGACGGCGGCGAGCCCGGCGGCAACATCCGTCAGGTCTTCCTCTTCAACCCCGAGCGGGTCTCCTTCACGGACCGCGCGGGTGGCGACGCCGCCGCGGCCACGGCCGTGACGGGCGAGAAGGGCCGCGCCGCGCTGACCCTCTCCCCCGGCCGGATCGACCCGGCGAACACCGCCTGGGAGAGCAGCCGGAAGCCGCTCGCGGGCGAGTTCGTCTTCCGCGGCCGCACGGTCTTCGTGATCGCCAACCACTTCGGCTCGAAGGGCGGCGACGAGTCCCTCGTCTCGCACCACCAGCCGCCGAACCGTTCCTCCGAGGCGAAGCGCCTGCTCCAGGCGCAGGCCGTCAACGCCTTCGTGAAGGACATCGTCGCGCTGGAGAAGCAGGCGGACGTCCTCGTCGTCGGCGACATCAACGACTTCGAGTTCTCCGGCACGACGAAGGCGCTGACCGACGGCGGCGCGCTGTACCCGGCGGTGAAGTCGCTGCCGCGCTCCGAGCGGTACTCGTACGTCTACCAGGGCAACAGCCAGGTCCTCGACCAGATCCTGACGAGCCCGGGCGTGCACCACTTCGCGTACGACAGCGTCCACATCAACGCGGAGTTCGCCGACCAGGACAGCGACCACGACCCGCAGGTGCTGCGCTTCCGCCCGTAGGGAATCCCGCCCCGGTCACACGACCCCGGTCACACGCCCGCGCTGAGGCTCAGCGCGGGCGTGTACCGCCTCACCGGGCCGACCGGGGCGGACTCCGACCGCCACTCCACATGCGCCTGCTCGCTCCCCCACTCGGCGAAGTCGAGAACACGGGCGCCGTCCGTGGAGACATGGAGGTGCGGTCCGGCCGGCCCGGTCCCGTCCGCCGCGGCGGACGGACGGGACGGCGGGGCGTACCGGTGCAGCTCGACCCGCTCGATCCCGGGGACGGCCGCGTCGATCTCGGCGTTCCGGTCGTCGCGGTAGGTCCGGACGAAGTCCTCGTAGGCCTGCTCGGCCGTCCACTGCGAGTAGTGCAGCAGCGTGTCGCCGTCCGTCCCGATGAACACGCTGTACGAGAGCAGCCCGAGCTCCGGCCACTCCCGGCTCTCCCAGGCCGTGCGGATGGCCTCGACGGCCGCCCGCTGGCGCTCGGGCGTGCCGACCCGCCAGGTGCTGGCCAGGACCGTTCCGACGCCGGGACGGTACAGGTCGGGACGGGCATCGGGGTGTGCGACGGCGTTCATGGAAGTCTCCCTCTCTTCGGCATCTCCGAATGACTCCACCGTCCTCCCTCAACCATGGTTGAGGTCAAGGGATCCGCCCGTGCGAGGTCCCGTGCGAGACTCTGCGCCGTGATCCTTCGCCCCGCCACCCGCGCCGAACTGCCCGCCGTCCTCGCCCTGCTCGCCGACGAGGAGAAGGTCGTGGACCCCGGCTCGGTCGTCGTCACCACCGCCTACGAGCGGGCCTTCGCGGACATCGAAGCCGACTCGCGCAACGAGATGCTGGTCCTGACGGACGGCGGACTCATCCTGGGCTGCCTCCAGATCACGTACATCCCGGGTCTCGGGAAGGGCGGCGCCGAGCGGGCCCTGATCGAGGCGGTACGGATCAGGGCCGACCGGCGGGGCGGAGGCCTCGGGCGGGAGCTCATGGAGCGGGCCGTGGCGCGGGCGCGCGCACGCGGCTGCGCGCTCGTCCAGCTGACCAGCGACAAGCGGCGGTCGGAGGCCCACCGCTTCTACGCCTCCCTGGGCTTCGCGCGCAGCCACGACGGCTTCAAGCTCCGCTTCTGAGAGCCCCGGGCCCCGCTACCCGAGCAGGTGCCCGCCGCCGTCCACGAGGAGCACCTCGCCGGTGATGTACGAGGCGTGGGCCAGGTCGAAGACCGCCTGCGCGATGTCCTCGGGGCGGCCGACGCGGCGCAGCGGGACGACGGCCGCGACATGGGCCTTGGCCTCGTCGGCGCCGTCGACCCCGTCGAACCAGGGGGTGTCGACGAGTCCGGGCGCGACCGCGTTGACCCGTACGTCGGGGCCGAGGGTCTTGGCGAGGAGCTTCGTCATGTGGTTGACGGCGGCCTTGGAGACCGCGTACGGGATGGAGCTGCCGCCCGGCCGGACACCGGCCTGGGAGGAGATCGTCACGACGCTGCCGCGGGTCTTCCGCAGGTGCGGGACGGCGGCGGTGACGGTCTGCCAGACGCCGATGACGTTGACGTCGTAGAGGTGCCGCCACACGTCGGGCGAGGCGGCTTCGAGGTCGTCGTGCGGGATGAACCGGGTGGTGCCCGCGCAGTTGACGAGGATGTCGAGGCGGCCGAGGCGCTCCACGGTCCGTTCGACGAGCTCCTTGGCCTGGGTCTCGTCGGAGACGTCCGCCCGGAGGTAGACGGCGCCGGGCAGTTCGGCGGCGAGGCGTTCCCCGGCCTCGACGGAACGGGCGGAGTTGACGACGACGCGGATGCCGGCCTCGGCGAGGCGGCGGGCGACGGCGGCCCCGATGCCCGAGGACGAGCCGGTGACGAGTGCGACGCGCTCTTCGGTCGTGCTGGGTGAGCTCATGCTGTGTCGTTCTCCATGTCCCCCTGTCGCGCCCGTCGATCATGCCAGAACGGCGCCATCCTTCAGTAGTACTTACCCCTCGGAGCAAGCAGATCTAAGTGGACCTTCAGGATCCATTGCGCACAGACTTCCCGGATGAGTACTGAACGCCCTTTCGGCCGCGCGCTGTGCGCGATGATCACGCCCTTCTCCCCCTCCGGCGCGCTCGACCTCGACCGGGCGGGCGAGTTCGCCGCCCATCTCGTGGCGGAGGGCTGTGACGGGCTGGTCCTCAACGGCACCACGGGCGAGTCGCCGACCACCACCGACGCCGAGAAGGCCGCGCTCGTCCGGGCCGTCCGGGCGGCGATCGGCCCGGGGCCGTCGCTCCTCACGGGCGTCGGCACCGCCGACACCCGGCACACCGCGGAGCTGGCCCGCCAGGCCGAGAAGGCGGGCGCCGACGGCCTGCTCGTCGTCACCCCCTACTACAGCCGCCCTCCGCAGGCGGCCGTCGAGGCGCACTTCCTGAAGGTCGCGGACGCGACGGAGCTGCCGGTGATGGTCTACGACATCCCCGTCCGCACCGGGACCCGCGTCGAGCCGGCGACGATGCGGCGCCTCGCCGAGCACCCGCGGATCGTCGCGGTGAAGGACTGTTCGTACGACCTCCTGGCCTCGGCCCGGCTGATCGCGGAGACCGGGCTCGCGTACTACTCGGGCAGCGAGGAGCTGAACCTGCCGCTGTACGCGGTCGGCGGCGCCGGCTACGTCAGTACGGTGGCGAACGTGGTGCCCCGCCGGCTGCGCGCGGTCCTCGACGCCTTCGACGCCGGCGACACCGCCGGGGCGGCCCGGCTCAACGCCCTGACGCTGCCGCTCATCGAGCTGATGATGGCCTCGGGGCTGCCCGGCACGGTGACCGCCAAGGCGCTGCTCGGCGGGCCGCTGCGGGAACCGCTGCAGCCCGCCGACCGGGAGACGGTCGACGGGCTGCGGGGTGCGTTCGAAGCGCTGCTTCAGGCGGAGTCGGTCGTGTAGGTCCTGCCGAGGATCGCGGCGTGCTCCAGGACGTCCTCCAGCGGGTCGTCGATCTGCCCGGTGTGGAGGGAGAGGCTGGGCCCGTTCGTGACGGTCGGGCCGTTGTGCGTGTGCGTCTCGTCCGCCTGGGCCGGACCGGCCGACAGCAGCACCGCCACCGCCGTGAGCACGCCGACGACCGTGGGCTTCGTCCTCATGTCGACTCCTCGCCTTGTCTGCTTGCACTGACTCTGCGCTCCGGGAGCGCGTCCTGTTAACGCAGAGTCACCGCATCAGTTGTGGCTGTGGAGGATGTCGTTCAGTCCGCCCCAGACCGCGTTGTTCGGGCGGGCCTCGACGGCGCCGGTGACCGAGTTGCGGCGGAACAGGATGTTCGAGGCGCCGGAGAGCTCGCGGGCCTTGACGATCTGGCCGTCGGGCATGGTGACCCGGGTGCCGGCCGTGACGTACAGACCGGCCTCGACGACGCACTCGTCACCGAGGGCGATGCCGACGCCCGCCTCGGCCCCGATCAGGCAGCGCTCGCCGATCGAGATGACGACGTTACCGCCGCCGGACAGGGTGCCCATGGTGGAGGCGCCGCCGCCGATGTCGGAGCCGTTGCCGACGACGACGCCGGCGGAGATCCGGCCCTCGACCATCGAGGTGCCGAGGGTGCCGGCGTTGAAGTTGACGAAGCCCTCGTGCATGACGGTGGTGCCGGCGGCGAGGTGGGCGCCGAGGCGCACCCGGTCGGCGTCGGCGATGCGGACTCCGGCGGGCACGACGTAGTCGGTCATGCGCGGGAACTTGTCGATGCTGGTCACGGCGAGGTGCAGGCCCTCGGCGCGGGCGTTGAGCCGGACCTTCTCGATGTCGTCCACGGCGACCGGGCCGAGCGAGGTCCAGGCGACGTTGGTGAGGAGGCCGAAGACGCCGTCCAGGCTCTGGCCGTGCGGCCGGACCAGCCGGTGGCTGAGCAGGTGCAGGCGCAGGTAGGCGTCGTGCGCGTCGAGCGGCTTGTCGTCGAGCGAGGCGATGACGGTACGGACGGCGACCACCTCGACGCCGCGGCGGGCATCCACGCCGAGGGCCTTGGCGGCCCCTTCGCCGAGGGCGTTCACGGCCTCGTCGGGGGTGAGCCGCTCGGTGCCGGCGGGGCCGGGCGCGTCGGTCAGCTCGGGGGCGGGGAACCAGGTGTCGAGAACGGAGCCGTCACCGGCGATGGTGGCGAGGCCGGCGGCGACGGCGCCGGTGGTGCGAGGAGCAGTGGTCATGACGGAAAACCTAACGGGCGGGCCCCCGCGCGGGCCAACCGGTCTCAGGTGACGGTCGCGTCGCGGGCCGGTTCCGGCGGAACGACCGAAGGCGACGGCGAGGCGATCGGATGTTCCCACCGGACACCGGAGAGGGAGGGTTGAAAGAATATGTAGATCGGTCTACTTTGACGTCATGGGACAGAAGGGCGCGGAGACACGGGACCGACTGCTGGACGCGACGCAGGAGCTGGTGGAGACAGCGGGGTACTTCGGCACGGGGCTCAACCAGGTCATCGCGGTCAGCGGCGCACCCCGCGGCTCGCTCTACTTCCACTTCCCCGGCGGCAAGGACCAGCTGGTCGGCGAGTCCGTCCGGCGGGCGGGACGGGCGATCGGCGACGCCCTGGGCGAGCCGGCCGGCCCCGACGCCTCGCCGGCGGAGTTCGTCGATGGGGTGCTGCGCCACCTGGGCGACCGGCTCGCGGAGTCGGGCTGGCGCAAGGGATGCCCGGTGGCGACCGTGGCGCTGGAGACGGCCGCCGTCAACGACCCGCTACAGGAGGTGTGCTCGGAGGTCTACTCCTCCTGGGAGGCGGCTCTGCGCGCACGGCTGGCGAGCCGTCCGGACGCCGACGACCTCGCCGTCACGGTCCTGGCCCTGGTGGAGGGTGCGCTCCTGCTGGCCCGGGCGCATCGCAGCAGGGACCCGCTGGACCGCGTCGCCCGCCGGATCCACACCCTGCTGGGCTGACCGAGGCCCGCCGGTCGACGGCGGGCCTTCTTCCTGGCCAAAAAATATGTAGACCGATCTATTCAAGGAGTCTCATGGACGCGATCGTCTTCGGCGCGAACGGCTTCATCGGCCGCTCCCTGGTCGCCGAGCTGCTCACCCGGGGCCGGCGGGTGGCGGCAGCCGTACGCAAGGACACCCTCACCCCCTGGCTGGCCTCCCAGGGTGTGGACACCGCGGGGCTGGAGATCGTCACCGCCGACATCACCCGACCGCTTTCGGGGCTGCCGGAGGTACGGGACGTCTACAACGCCGCCGCCCGCTTCGCCTTCGGCCTCGGCGTGGACGAGGCGCGGGCGACCAATGTCACCGGGGCGCTGCACGTGCTCGAATGGGCCGCCGCGCTGCCCGGGCTGCGGCGCCTGGTGCACATCAGCGGCTACCGGGTGAGCGCGGCCGGCGGCCGGGCCGACTACGCCGGTCTCGGCACCTACGAGGCATCCAAGTTCGAGGCCGATCTCGCGGTGCGCGCCCGGGCCCGCGAGCTGGGGGTCCCGCTGACGATCGCCAATCCCGCCACCGTGATCGGGCCGGGCCAGTACGTCGGCCTCGCCTCCCTCGTCGAGGACCTGTGGCGCGGGCGGCTCCCCGCGCTGCCCGGTGGCCCCGACACGTTCCTGCCGATCGCCACGATCGACTACTTCGCGCGGTTCCTGGCGGAGGTCCCCGCGGCGCCCGCGGGTGAGCACTACTGGGTGCTCGACGACAGCACGCCCCTCCTGCCCGACCTGATCCGTACGATCGCCGAGCACACCGGCGTACGCGCCCCTCGCCGGACCGTCCCCGTCGGCCTGCTGCGGCGCCTGCCGCGCACGCTGACCGGCGCCGATCCCGAGACGCTGTCCTTCCTGTCGAGCGACCGCTACCCGACGGCGTCCGCCCGCGCCTTCGCCGCGAGCGCCGGCCTGGAGATGCCTCCGGCCGCCGACGCCCTGCGCACGTGGGCCGATGACCTGGTGGCGGCGCGGTTCGGCGGCGCCTCGCCCTGGCTTCGCCCGTACGGCTTCCACGCCGTGGCGGGCAGTCGTACCTGGGTGACCGGGGACCGGCACCGCCCCGCCTATGTCCTGCTGCACGGCCTGCCGATGAACGCCGACGCCTGGGCGCCCCTCGCCGCCCGCCTTCCCGGCCCGGTCCTGGCCCCCGACCTGCCGGGCCTGGGTCGTTCGGCCGCCACGGACCGGCCGGTGGACGCGTGGCTGGCCGAGCTGCTGAACCCGGTGTCGACGCGCCCCGTGCTGATCGCGCACTCCGCGGCCTGCGGACCCGCGCTCCGCTTCGCCGTCGACCACCCGGAGCGGGTCAGCGGGCTCGTCCTCGTCTCCCCGGCGTTCCTCCAGGCACCCGTGGGGCGGCTCGCCCGCTCGGGCCTGGCCGCGCCGATGCTGCGCCGCATGCCCGCCGCCCGGCTGGCCCGGACGCTGGGTGTCCCGGAGGGGCCGGAGGTGGAGAGCGCGGCGGCCGACCTGCGCCGTCGCGGGGTGGCGCGCCGGGTGTCCACCACGCTGCGCGCGGACGTCGCCGAGCGCCGGCGGTCGCGGACGCTGCTCGACAGGGTCGGCGTCCCGGTCCGGATCGTCGTGGGTTCGACGGACCCGCTGGTCACGGCCGTCGATCACCCGGTGACCGAGATCGCCGGCGCCGGCCACTACCCCCAGCTGACGCATCCCTCCCAGCTGGCCCACCACCTCGGCGCCGGCTCCACCCAGGACGGCGGATGAGCCGGCGGCGGGGGGCCGCCCACACGGACGCGCGTGCCTACCGGGACGGGCCCGCCGTCGGTACCAGGATCCGGGCCAGCATCTCGCGCGCGTAGGCCTCGTCGTACGTGCCGCCGGTGAGCAGGACCTGGAGGCAGACGCCGTCCACGAGGGCGACCAGGGCGCGGGCGGTGACGGGGTCGGTCCGGGAGGAGAGCGCGGCGACGACCTCCTCGGCCCACTCGGCGGCGACCGGGCGCAGGGCGGGGCGGCGCAGGGCGGCGAGGTAGAGCTCGTACTCCAGCTCCACGCCGGTGCGTTCACCGCCCATCCACTCCCCCATGAGCCGAGCGAGCGCGGCGGCGAGGCCGGTGGACGGATCGGTGAGGGCGAGACTCTCGCGGAGCTGCCGCCCGAAGCTCTCGTTGGCCTCGCGGAGCGCGGCGACGAGGAGTTCGTCGAGGGAGGCGAAGTGGTACGTGGTGGAGCCGAGCGGCACGTCCGCCTCGGCGGCCACGGTCCGGTGGCTCAGCCCGGTGATGCCGGACCGCCCGACGACCCGGAGGGCCGCGGCGACGATCCGCTCGCGCCGCTCGGGGTCGTGGCGGCGGGCGCGGGCCATCAGTGCGCGCCGCCGAGCTGGAGGACGGCGACGCCGACGACGATGAGGACGATCCCGGCGATCTTGGCGAGGCTGAGGGTCTCGCCGAGGAAGAGGATGCCGATGGTGGCGACGGCGGCGGTGCCGACGCCGGACCAGATGGCGTAGGCGGTGCCGACCTGGAGCGTCTTGAGGGCCTGGGCGAGGAGCGCGAAGGCGATCAGGTAGCCCGCGCCGGTGATCAGCGAGGGCCAGAGCTTGGAGAAGCCGTCGCTGTACTTCATCGAGGTGGTGGCGAGGATCTCCGCCACGATGGCGCCCGCCAGCAGTCCGTAGCCCATGCGTACGAGGGTACACATCATGCGTACGGCCGTACACATCGGCGCCCGCTACGGTATCCGGCATGACGTTTCCCCCAGTGCCGCCTTACGGCTACGGCTACCCGCCGCCGCCTCCACCCCCGAGACCCGGGGTCATACCCCTGGCGCCGCTCGACCTCGGCGCGATCTTCTCCGGCACCTTCGCCGCCTTCGGACGCCACTGGAAGCAGCTGCTCGGCTTCACCGCCGCCGTCCACGGTGCGGCGATCCTGTTCGTGGGAGCGTCGATCCTCATCGCGTACGCGGCCGTGGGCGACCTCTTCGCCGCCGTGTTCGACCTGCCCGAGGGCCAGGAGCCCCGGTGGGACGACGTCCGGCCGCTGATCGTCGCCTTCGTCTGCGTCTGGATCGCCGGCCTGATCGCGATCCTCTGCGCCAACGCCCTGATGGCGGCGGCGTGCCCGGTCGTGATCCAGGAGGCCGTCCTCGGCCGCCCGACCACCTTCGGCGCGCTCTGGCGCCGCGCCTGGGCCCGGATGCCGGCCGTCCTGGGCACCGTGTTCCTGACGAGCCTCGCCCTGATGCTGCCGGTCGTGATCCTGCTCGTGGGGTTCGCCGCCATGTTCGTGGGCCTCCTCGCGGACCTGGGCGACCTGGACAGCGCTCCCTCGAACGGCAACTGGCTCCTCATCCCCTTCCTGGCCGTCCTCCTTGCCCTGCTCGTCACCCCGCTCGCGACCTGGATCTGGGTGAAGTTCAGCCTCGCCCCGGCGGCGGCGGTGATGGAGGGCCAGGGCCCGATCGCGTCGATGCGCCGCTCCTCGACCCTGATCCGCGGCTTCTGGTGGCGCTCCTTCGGCATCCTGCTGCTCGTCGGGTTCGCGAGCGCCCTCGTCAGCTGGATGATCCAGCAGCTGCTCTCGGTGCTGGCGTCGGCGCCGCTCGCGGCCATCGACTTCTCCGGCGACGACGCGAGCGCGGTGATCGCCGCCTTCGCGGTGCTGATCGCGTTCCTGTTCGTCGGGCAGCTGGTCGGCCAGCTGGTCGTCTCGGTCTTCCCCCCGCTGGCGACGGCCCTGCTCTACGTCGACCTGCGCATCCGCAAGGAGAACCTGGCCCCGGACCTCGCCCGGGCCGCAGGCCTGCACTGAGTACGCGAAACGGCCGTGCCCCGAAGGGCACGGCCGTTCACACGAGTCCGTCTCTCAGACGTTGAAGCCGAGCGCGCGCAGCTGCTCGCGGCCGTCGTCCGTGATCTTGTCCGGACCCCACGGCGGCATCCAGACCCAGTTGATCTTCAGCTCGCTGACGATGCCGTCCGTCGCGGACTTCGCCTGGTCCTCGATCACATCGGTCAGCGGGCAGGCCGCCGACGTCAGGGTCATGTCCAGCGTCGCGACGTTCGAGTCGTCGATGTGGATGCCGTAGATCAGCCCGAGGTTGACCACGTCGATGCCCAGCTCGGGGTCGACGACGTCGTACAGCGCCTCGCGGACTTCTTCCTCGGAGGCCGGCTTCATCGTGGCCCCAGCGTTCTCGGTCATGCCGACTTCCTCTCCGCATCACCCAGTGCCTGGGCGGTCGCGTCCTTCCACGCCATCCAGCTGAGCAGCGCGCACTTCACACGGGCCGGGTACTTGGAGACGCCCGCGAACGCGACCGCGTCCTCCAGGACCTCCTCCATCGCGTCGTCGGGCTCGATCTGGCCCTTCGACTGCATCAGCTCCAGGAAGGTGCCCTGGATCTTCTGCGCCTCGGCCAGCTCCTTGCCGACGAGCAGCTCGTTCAGGACCGAGGCCGAAGCCTGGCTGATCGAGCAGCCCTGACCCTCGTACGAGACGTCCGCGATACGCGTGCCCTCGTACTTCACGCGGAGCGTGATCTCGTCGCCGCACGTCGGATTGACGTGGTGCACCTCGGCATCGCCGTCCCGAAGACCGCGCCCGTGGGGGTGCTTGTAGTGGTCCAGGATGACGTCCTGGTACATCGAATCCAGCTTCACGACCCAACCCCTACCCGAAGAAGTTCCGTACGTGCTCCAGACCCGCGACGAGGGCATCGACCTCGGCCGGGGTGGAGTACAGATAGAACGACGCCCGCGTGGTCGCAGGAATTCCGTACCGCAGGCAGACCGGCCGCGCGCAGTGGTGGCCGACGCGGACCGCGATGCCCTCCTCGTCGAGCACCTGACCCACGTCGTGCGGGTGGATGTCGCCGAGCGTGAAGGAGATCGCCGCGCCGCGGTCCTCGGCCGTGGTGGGGCCGATGATCCGCAGGTCCGGGACCTCCTGGAGGCGTCGGACGGCGTACTCGGTGATCGCGTGCTCGTGGCGCGCGATGTTCTCCATGCCGATCGCCGACAGGTAGTCCACGGCCGCGCCGAGGCCGACGGCCTGGGCGATCGGGGGCGTACCCGCCTCGAACTTGTGCGGAGCCGGAGCGTAGGTCGAGGAGTGCATCGACACGGTCTCGATCATCTCGCCGCCGCCGAGGAAGGGCGGGAGGTCCTCCAGGAGCTCCTGCCGTCCCCACAGCACGCCGATGCCGGTCGGACCGCACATCTTGTGGCCGGTGAAGGCCACGAAGTCGGCCTGGAGCGCCTGCACGTCCAGGACCATGTGCGGGGCCGCCTGCGAGGCGTCGATGCAGACGAGCGCACCGACCTCCTGGGCGCGGCGGATGATCGTCTCGACCGGGTTGATCGTGCCCAGCAGGTTCGAGACCAGCGTGAAGGAGACGATCTTGGTCTTCTCGGTGATGACCTCTTCGATGTTCGAGAGGTCGAGACGGCCGTCGTCGGTGAGGCCGAACCACTTCAGCTTCGCGCCCGTGCGCTGCGAGAGCAGCTGCCACGGCACGATGTTGGAGTGGTGCTCCATCTCCGTGATGGCGATCTCGGTCTCGTGGTCCACGCGGTAGGGCTCGTCGGCCCAGCCCAGCATGTTGGCCACGAGGTTGAGCGACTCCGAGGCGTTCTTGGTGAAGATCACCTCGTCGCGGCTCGGCGCGTTGATGAACGCCGCGACCTTGTCGCGGGCGCCCTCGTACAGCGCCGTCGCCTCCTCGGCGACCAGGTAGACGCCGCGGTGCACGTTGGCGTTGTGCTGCTCGTAGTACTCGTTCAGCGCGTCGAGCACCTGGCGCGGCTTCTGCGAGGTCGCCGCGGAGTCCAGGTACACGATCTTCTTGCCGTCGTGGACCACGCGATCCAGGAGCGGGAAGTCCTTGCGGATCGCCTCGGTGTCGAGGAGGCCGGAGAGCCCCTGATGGGCAGAAATCACGCGGATGCGCCACCCTTCGTGCTGTAGGCCTCGTAGCCCTCGTTCTCCAGCTTGTCGGCGAGCTCGGCGCCGCCGGACTCGACGATGCGGCCCTCGGAGAAGACGTGAACGAAGTCGGGCTTGATGTAGCGCAGGATGCGCGTGTAGTGCGTGATCAGCAGGGTGCCGACCTCACCGGTCTCGCGGACGCGGTTGACGCCCTCGGAGACCTGACGCAGCGCGTCGACGTCCAGGCCGGAGTCGGTCTCGTCGAGGATCGCGATCTTCGGCTTGAGGAGCTCCAGCTGGAGGATCTCGTGGCGCTTCTTCTCACCGCCGGAGAAGCCCTCGTTGACGTTGCGCTCGGCGAAGGCCGGGTCCATCTGGAGCTGCTCCATCGCGGACTTGACCTCCTTCACCCAGGTACGCAGCTTGGGGGCCTCGCCGCGGATGGCGGTGGCGGAGGTGCGCAGGAAGTTGGAGACCGAGACACCGGGGACCTCGACCGGGTACTGCATGGCCAGGAAGACGCCGGCGCGGGCGCGCTCGTCGACCGACATCTCCAGGACGTCCTCGCCGTCGAGGGTGACGGTGCCGCCGGTGACCGTGTACTTCGGGTGGCCGGCGAGCGAGTACGCCAGGGTCGACTTGCCGGAGCCGTTGGGGCCCATGACGGCGTGGGTCTCGCCCTGCTTGATGGTCAGGTCGACACCCTTGAGGATCTCGCGGGGGCCGTTCTCGGCCTCGACGGAGACGTGCAGGTTGCGGATTTCAAGCGTTGCCATGGGTGACTCAGGACTCCTGGGTGACGGAGACGAGCACATCGTCCCCTTCGATCTTGACGGGGTAAACGGGCACGGGGCGCGTCGCGGGAAGGCCGGAGGGCTTCCCGGTGCGGAGGTCGAAGCTCGACCCGTGCAGCCAGCACTCGATGGCGCAGTCCTCGACCTCGCCCTCCGAGAGGGAGACGTTCGCGTGCGAGCAGATGTCGTTGATCGCGAACACCTCGCCCTCGGTGTGCACGACCGACACCGGCGTGCCGTCGACCTCGACCCGCTTCGGGGTGTCGGCCTCCAGCTCGCTCAGTGCGCAGACTCGGACGAAGGCCATCAGACGGAGGCCTCCAGCTCGGCCTCGATCTTGGCGAGGAGGCGCTCCTGGACGTCCGGCAGACCGATCTGCTGGACCAGCTCCGCGAAGAAGCCGCGGACGACGAGGCGGCGGGCCTCGGTCTGCGGGATGCCGCGGGACATCAGGTAGAAGAGCTGCTCGTCGTCGAAGCGGCCGGTGGCCGAGGCGTGACCGGCGCCGGCGATCTCGCCGGTCTCGATCTCCAGGTTCGGCACGGAGTCGACCCGGGCGCCGTCCGTGAGGACCAGGTTCCGGTTGAGCTCGTACGTGTCGGTGCCCTCGGCGGCGGCCTGGATGAGCACGTCGCCGATCCAGACGGCGTGCGCGTCCTGGCCCTGCAGCGCGCCCTTGTAGGCCACGTTGGACTTGCAGTGCGGGGTGTTGTGGTCGACCAGGAGACGGTGCTCCTGGTGCTGGCCGGCGTCGGTGAAGTACAGGCCGAAGAGCTCGGCCTCGCCGCCGGGCGCCGCGTACGCCACACGGGGGTGGATACGGACGACGTCGCCGCCGAAGGTGACGATGACCGACTTGAAGGAGGCGTCGCGGCCGACCAGCGCATTGTGCTGGGCGACGTGGACGGCCTTCTCGTCCCAGTCCTGGACGGAGACGACGGTGAGCTTGGCGCCGTCGCCGAGCACGTAGTCGACGTTGGCGGCGAGCACCGCGTCACCGGTGTGGTCGATGACCACGACGGCCTCGGCGAAGGCACCGAGCTCGATCACCTGGTGGCCGAAGGCGACCCCGCCCTCGCCGTGCACCGCGATGCGGATCGGCTCGGTGAGGACGGCCTCCTTGGCGACGGTGACGACCGAGGCCTTCTCGAAGGAGGAGTACGCCTGGGCCGCGACACGGTCGACGGGCTTGCCGGCCTTGCCGAGGCGCTCGTCCTCGCGGCCGACGGTCTCCACGGTGACGCCCTCGGGGGCCTCGATCTCGACCTTGACGCCCACGCCGGACGCGACGGCGGTGCCGTCGTGGAGACCGCGCAGTCGCGCGAGCGGCGTGAACCGCCACTCCTCCTCGCGGCCGTGCGGGACGGGGAAGTCCGCGACGTCGAAGGACGGGGGCGCGCTCATGCGCGTGGCGACGGTGGACTCGGCGGCCACCGCGATCGAGCCGGCGGTGGTGGAACCCGCCGGGATGTTCTGAGCCTCAGCCATGGCTGTCGTGTTGCTCTCTTCCTCGTAACTACGCAAAGACGGTACGGATGGCGGCCGGGTCTTAACCGACCGAGCCTTCCATCTGCAGCTCGATCAGCCGGTTCAGCTCAAGGGCGTACTCCATCGGGAGCTCCTTGGCGATCGGCTCGACGAAGCCGCGCACGATCATCGCCATGGCCTCGAACTCGGTCATGCCGCGGCTCATCAGGTAGAAGAGCTGGTCCTCGGAGACCTTGGAGACCGTGGCCTCGTGCCCCATGGAGACGTCGTCCTCGCGCACGTCCACGTAGGGGTACGTGTCCGAGCGGGAGATCGTGTCGACGAGCAGCGCGTCGCAGAGCACGTTGGACTTGGAGCCCGGGGCACCCTCGCCGATCTCGATGAGACCGCGGTAGGAGGTGCGGCCGCCGCCCCGCGCCACCGACTTGGAGACGATGTTCGAGGAGGTGTTCGGGGCCATGTGCACCATCTTGGCGCCGGCGTCCTGGTGCTGGCCCTCGCCCGCGAAGGCGATGGACAGGGTCTCGCCCTTGGCGTGCTCGCCCATGAGGTAGACGGCCGGGTACTTCATGGTGACCTTGGAGCCGATGTTGCCGTCGACCCACTCCATGGTGGCGCCCTCGTAGGCGACGGCGCGCTTGGTCACCAGGTTGTAGACGTTGTTCGACCAGTTCTGGATGGTCGTGTAGCGGCAGCGGCCGCCCTTCTTCACGATGATCTCGACGACGGCGCTGTGCAGCGAGTCGGAGGAGTAGATCGGGGCGGTGCAGCCCTCGACGTAGTGGACGTAGGCGTCCTCGTCGACGATGATCAGCGTCCGCTCGAACTGGCCCATGTTCTCCGTGTTGATACGGAAGTAGGCCTGGAGCGGGATCTCGACCTGCACGCCCTTGGGCACGTAGATGAACGAGCCGCCGGACCACACGGCCGTGTTCAGCGAGGCGAACTTGTTGTCGCCGACCGGGATGACGGTGCCGAAGTACTCCTTGAAGAGCTCCGCGTGCTCCTTCAGCGCCGTGTCGGTGTCGACGAAGATGACGCCCTGCTCCTCCAGGTCCTCGCGGATCTGGTGGTAGACGACCTCGGACTCGTACTGGGCGGCGACACCGGCGACGAGGCGCTGCTTCTCCGCCTCCGGGATGCCGAGCTTGTCGTACGTGTTCTTGATGTCCTCCGGCAGGTCCTCCCAGGACTCGGCCTGCTTCTCGGTGGACCGCACGAAGTACTTGATGTTGTCGAAGTCGATGCCGGAGAGGTCGGAGCCCCAGGTCGGCATGGGCTTCTTGCCGAAGAGCCGCAGACCCTTGAGACGCAGGTTCAGCATCCACTCGGGCTCGTTCTTCTTCGAGGAGATGTCGCGGACGACGTCCTCGTTCAGACCGCGCTTGGCGGTGGCACCGGCCGCGTCGGAGTCGGCCCAGCCGTACTCGTACCGACCCAGGCCCTCAAGCTCGGGGTGGCTGATCTCGGTGGTCATGCGGGGTTCCTCCCGGCCGTACTGACAGATGCTGATGAGTTGGTCTGTGGGGCGCTGTGCGGGATGAACGTCGTGCAGACGCCGTCACCATGCGCGATGGTGGCCAGACGCTGGACGTGCGTTCCCAAGAGGCGGGAGAAGAACTCCGTCTCCGCCTCGCACAGCTGCGGATACTGCTCGGCGACGTGAGCGACCGGGCAGTGGTGCTGGCAGAGCTGCTCGCCGACCGGCGCGTTCCGCGCAGTGGCAGCGTACCCGTCCGCCGTCAGGGCCTTGGCAAGCGCCTCGGTCCGCCGGGCGGGGTCGGCCGTCTCGACGGCTTCCCGGTAGGTGTCGCCCTGGGCCTCGATCCGGTCGCGGGCGAAGGCGGCGACGGCCGCCTCCCCACCGGCGTTGCGCTCGATCCAGCGGAGCGCTTCGACGGCCAGCGAGTCGTACGACTGGTCGAACTCGTCCCGGCCGCAGTCCGTGAGCGCGAAGATCTTCGCGGGGCGGCCGCGGGCGCGGGCGCCGTAGACGCGCTTCTCGCGGGCTTCCACGACGTTGTCGCCGACCAGCGAGTCGAGGTGGCGACGGACGGCCGCCTGGGTGAGGCGGAGCCGCTCGGCCAGATCGGCGACGGTCGAGGGGCCGTGATCCAGGATCGACCGCGCGACCCGGTTGCGCGTGGAACGCTCTCGGGTCGCGAGTTCCTCCACCGGAGCCGCGCCAACGTTTTTCACAACGCCATTGTTGCGTAATTAATCGAGGACTGACAAGCGGCGTCCACGGAGGCGACGGTGCCGTGCGTCACTCAGGTAAGGCTTACCTGACCTGCGGAAATGATCATTCGTAGGATGAATCCGAGCCCGCTCCACACCGCCACCGGGCCACCCGGCGGGCTCATACACGCAGGCCACAAGCGCTCCCGGGCCCCGCGCCGGGAGGACCCTCGCCGCCTCTCTAGACTTCCGGTCATGGGAAATGAGTCCGTCGTCCAGGTCCGCGGCCTGGTCAAGCGGTACGGAAGCAAAACCGCCGTCGACGGCCTCGACCTCGACGTGCGGGCGAACACCGTCACCGCCGTCCTCGGCCCCAACGGGGCCGGCAAGACCACCACGATCGAGACCTGCGAGGGCTACCGCAGGCCCGACGGCGGCACCGTCCGCGTCCTCGGCCTCGACCCGGTCGCCGACGCGGCCGCCCTGCGCCCCCGGATCGGCGTGATGCTCCAGTCCGGCGGCGTCTACTCCGGTGCCCGGGCCGACGAGATGCTCCGCCACATGGCGAAGCTCCACGCCCACCCCCTGGACGTGGACGCCCTGATCGAACGGCTCGGCCTCGACTCCTGCGGCCGCACCACCTACCGCCGGCTCTCCGGCGGCCAGCAGCAGCGCCTCGCGCTCGCCATGGCCGTCGTGGGCCGCCCGGAGCTCGTCTTCCTGGACGAGCCGACCGCCGGACTCGACCCGCAGGCCCGCCGCGCCACCTGGGACCTCGTACGCGAGCTGCGCACCGACGGGGTGACGGTCGTCCTCACCACCCACTTCATGCAGGAGGCCGAGGAGCTCGCCGACGACGTCGCCATCGTCGACGCCGGCCGGGTCGCCGCCCAGGGCAGCCCCGAGCAGCTCTGCCGCGGCGGCGCCGAGAACACCCTGCGCTTCACCGGCCGCCCCGGCCTCGACCTGGGCTCCCTGCTCAAGGCGCTGCCGGACGGCACGGCCGCCGCGGAGCCCCTCCCGGGCACGTACCGGATCACCGGAACCGTCGACCCGCAGCTGCTCGCCACGGTCACCACCTGGTGCGCCCAGCACGGCGTCATGCCCGGAGGCATCTCCGTGGAACGCCACACCCTCGAAGACGTTTTTCTTGAGCTCACGGGCAAGGAGCTGCGCGCATGATGCCGGCCGACATCGAGATTTGCCGGGGATCCGGGGGTTGTCCCCCGGATGGACACAGCCTCGAACTCACGGGCAAGGAACTGCGGTCATGAGCACGGGCACCTACTCCCCCAAGCCCGGCGCGGCCCCCGTAGGCCGGATGATCGCGGCGCAGACGGCCCTGGAGACCCGGATGCTGCTGCGCAACGGCGAGCAGCTCCTCCTCACCGTGATCATCCCCTCCCTCCTCCTCGTCCTCTTCTCCACGGTCGACATCGTCGAGACGGGCGCCGACAAGGCCGTCGACTTCCTCGCCCCGGGCGTCCTCGCGCTCGCCGTGCTCTCGACGGCCTTCACCGGCCAGGCCATCGCGACCGGTTTCGAGCGGCGGTACGGGGTGCTCAAGCGGCTCGGCGCCTCACCGCTCCCCCGCTGGGCGCTCATGACCGCCAAGACGCTCGCCGTCCTCGTCACCGAGGTGCTCCAGGTCGCGCTCCTCACGGCGATCGCCCTGGCACTCGGCTGGTCCCCGAACGGCAACCCCGCCTCCGTCGCCCTGCTCCTCGTCCTCGGCACGGCCGCCTTCTCGGGCCTCGGGCTGCTCATGGCGGGCACGCTCAAGGCGGAGGCCACCCTGGCCGCCGCCAACCTGGTCTTCCTGCTGCTCCTGGTCGGCGGTGGCGTCATCGTCCCCCTGGACAAGTTCCCCGAACCGGCCCGCTCCCTCCTGGAGCTCCTCCCGATCTCCGCCCTCTCCGACGGCCTCCGGGACATCCTCCAGAACGGCGCTCCACTGCCCTGGGCCAACGCCCTGATCCTCACGGTCTGGGCGGTCCTCGGCCTCGGCGCGGCGGCGAAATTCTTCCGCTGGGAGTAGCCGAAGAGGTTCAGAGGGTGACGTTTCCCGACAAGCCACCCCCCTCGTGAAAGCGTGCACAAGCCCCGTCCTACGATGGGCCCCGTGCTGACCCCCCTCGCCTACATCGCCCAGCGCTGGACCCCGTCCCCCCGGACGCTCCGGCGCGCCGCGCTCTCCGCCGTCGTGATGAGCGTGTTCATCATCGTCACGGGTGGCGCGGTCCGGCTGACCGGTTCCGGTCTCGGCTGTGACACCTGGCCGAAGTGCACCGAAGACAGCCTCATCGTCACACCCGAGCAGGGCTACCGCGGCCTGATCGAGTTCGGCAACCGGATGCTGACGTACGTCCTGTCGGCGGCCGTCGGCTGGGCCATCATCGCCACCCGGTCCACCAAGCCCTGGCGCCGGAACCTCACCCGGTGGGGCTGGGCGCAGTTCTGGATCGTGATGAGCAATGCCGTCATCGGCGGCATCACGGTGTGGATGGGCCTCAACCCGTGGACGGTCGCCGGTCACTTCCTGGCCGCGAACGCCCTCCTCACGGTGGCCGTCATCACCTGGCACCGGACCGGCGAGGGCGACACCGACCCGCGGCCGCGCGTGCCGCGCCCGGTCCGCAAACTGTCGTGGGCGGTCACGATCACCTCGGGTCTGCTCATCGCGCTCGGTACGACCGTGACCGGCGCCGGCAAGCACGCCGGTGACAGCAGCGACGTCCCGCGCATGCCGTGGAACTGGACGGACGCCGCCCACCTCCACGCCATCGCCGCCTGGGTCGTCTGCGCGCTCGCGGTCGCCATGTGGCTGGTGCTGCGCGTCGTGGACGCCCCGGACGACACCCGGGCCCGCGCCCGTGACCTGCTGATCGTGCTGCTCGCGCAGGGCGGGATCGGTTACGTCCAGTACTTCACCGGCGTCCCCGAGATCCTGGTCGCCGTCCACATGCTCGGCTCCTCGCTGATGTGGATCGCGGTGCTGCGGCTGGCCCTGAGCCTGCGCGAGCGCCCGGTGCCCACGGCGGGCATCCCGGCGCAGGCCGACCCGGAACTCACCGCCAAGGTCTGAGCCGGGGGGGGCCTAGCCCAGTCCGTAGACCCGCCGGGCGTTCCCCGCCGCGATCATCGTGGCGACGCGCTGGGCGTCCGCGTGGGACCAGGCGCCCTCCATCACCCACTCCGCGAGCACCCGTGTCAGCGCCGAGCGGAAGACGCCGGCGGCGACCGCGTGGAGCTCGGGCAGTCCGTGGGCGCCGCTGGAGAACAGCAGCTTGCCGAACGGCGCCAGTTCCAGGACCTCGGCGAGGACGGCCGCCGCCCGGGCCCCGGTGTGGGCGAGGGCCGGGCCGAGGTCCGCGTACACGTGCGGATGGACGACCGTCAGGTGCGCCGCCGCGCGGTGGTGCGGGTAGGCGTGCAGCAGGACGAGGTCCGTGCCGAGCCCTGACGTGGCGGCGGCGAAGCCGCCCAGGACGGCCGGGTCCCGGTCCCGGGTGTGCAGCTGGAGGGGGCGCCCGGCGGTGACGGCGATCCAGAGGAGATGCCTCAGCAGGACGGGGTCGGTGAGCCGCCCGCCCACCGGGCGTCCGGCGAGCCAGCGCCCCGCCGCCCCGCGTACCTCCCCCGGCCCCGGTGGTTCGGGCGCCGTCGCGAGCCCTCGGCGTACGCCCTCCACCGAGGTGAAGGCCACGGCGTCGACGGCGGCCCCGTGGACGGCCTCGGCGAGGTTGGCCAGGAACGCGTCGACGGTCCCCGAGGTGTCGGCGACCTGTTCGGCGAGGGGTTCGAGGCGGACGATCTCGTGGGCCTCCGCGCCGGCCGCGGCGGCGATCTCGGCGGGCCGGGTCAGGTCGCCCGGGAGCCCCGTGTCCACGAGGTAGGTGGAGATCCCGGAAGCCCGGAGGAGCCGGCGGCCCGCCTCGACGACGCCGAGTTCGCGACGGCGGGCGAGGTAGTGGGCGGGCGGGCAGTGCGGCTCGAGGCCGAGGAGCGGCGGACACCAGCGCCGTACCGCGAAACCCGCCTGCGTGTCGAAGAAGGTCGTCCCGGCGGCGGGCAGCCCGGGCGGACCACCGCGCCGGTCACCGAGGTGCGCGCCCAGGTGGGTCTCGAAGGTGCCCAGGCCGAGCTCCGTACGGAGCACTCCGTGGCAGTACTGGTCCACGAGGCTCGGCGTGTCGATCATCTCGGGGGGCTCCCTGTGTGGACGTGTCTCCACACGTCCTAACGGGTGAGCCCCACGCGAGGTTGTTGCCTCAGCTGTTGGAGGGACCGCCGATCTGGATACCGGCCATCCGGCTCCACTCGTACGGGCCGGTGACGACCCGGGCGGCGAACTCGCCGTCGAACTCGTCGTGGAGCGTCAGACCGGCCTTCTCGGCGGCCTGCTGCGCGATCGGGTACGTGGGCGCCACCAGGTCGCCCCAGCCGCCGTCCGTGCCGACGAGGACGATCCGGGTGCCCGCCTGGCCGATGTGGGCCAGCTGCCCCTCGGCGCCGCCGTGCTCCGCGGAGAACGCCCGGATCTGCTTCGCGAGCCTGGCCGCCCTGCGCTCTTCCTGCTTCGTTTCTGCCATGTCAACGATGCTACCGAGGGGTAGATCGACTGGCGACGGCCGGGCCACGTGGTCTATCCCACGTGACCCGGCCGTCGACCGGACACATCATCTGAGCGCGGAGTGCCTACCGGAGGAAGGGGTCCACCGCGACCGCCACGAACAGCAGCGAGACATAGGTGATGGACCAGTGGAAGAGGCGCATCTCCTTGAGCTTCGCGCCGGTCGCGCCCGACTTCGCGCGGTTGAGGAGCCCGTGCGCCTCCCACAGCCACCAGCCGCCGGTGAGCAGCGCCACGGCCGTGTAGAACCAGCCGGTGTAGCCGAGCGGGGTCAGCAGCAGCGAGACGGCGACCATCACCCAGCTGTAGGCGACGATCTGCTTGGCCACGACCTTGTTGGAGGCGAGGACCGGCAGCATCGGCACGCCGGCGCGCGCGTAGTCGTCCTTCACCTTCATCGACAGCGGCCAGTAGTGCGGCGGCGTCCAGAAGAAGATGACGAGGAAGAGGATGATCGCGGCCCACGACATCGAGTTCGTCACGGCCGACCAGCCGATGAGCACCGGCAGGCAGCCGGCGATGCCGCCCCAGACGATGTTCTGCGCGGTCCGCCGCTTCAGGATCATCGTGTAGACGACCACGTAGAAGAGGAGCGCGCCGAGCGAGAGCGCGGCGGAGAGCCAGTTGACCAGCAGGCCGAACCAGAGCGTGGAGATCACCGCGAGGCTGAGGCCGAAGACGAGGCCCTCACGCGGCGTGAGCACGCCGGTGACCAGCGGGCGCTGGGAGGTGCGGTCCATCAGGGCGTCGATGTCGCGGTCGATGTACATGTTCAGCGCGTTGGCGCCGCCCGCCGACAGGTAGCCGCCGAAGCAGGTGGCGAGCACCAGCCACAGGTTCGGCACGCCCTGCTCGGCGAGGAACATCACCGGAACGGTGGTGATGAGCAGAAGCTCGATGATCCGCGGCTTGGTCAGCGCCACGTATGCCTTGACGCGGGCCCCGAACGGCCGATGGCCCCCCGGGCTGGGAGTCAAGACGACCCCTGCGGGTCGGGACTCGACGGCCGTCACGCACACCCCTGACAGAGAAATTCCCAGCAAGCTCCCCGGATGAAGACGGGGTAAAGCTTGCGCGTACCACGCCACTGTAGACGTTGCCCAGACGCCGATCTTCGCGGGGGTGGGGTCGTGTTGGAGGGGTGTGTCCCAAGGCGTGGACACCGTTCGGGAGGCGAACTCACACGGCCACCGGCACTCTTGCTCTGTCCGCTCATTTGAGGGGCCTGCACACGAAAAGAGGGGGCTCTGTCGGGGGTAGGCTCGACACCGCCGGTACACCCTCAGTCACCGGCTTCAGAACATGTGGAGAGGAGCCCTGACCCAGGGTGAGCACTAAGCCGACCACCACAGACCTCGAGTGGACCGAATTGGACCAGCGGGCCGTCGACACCGCCCGCGTCCTGGCAGCGGACGCCGTACAGAAGGTCGGCAACGGCCATCCCGGTACGGCGATGAGCCTGGCGCCCGCCGCGTACACCCTCTTCCAGAAGGTGATGCGGCACGACCCGGCCGATCCCGAGTGGGTCGGGCGCGACCGATTCGTCCTCTCCGCGGGCCACTCGTCCCTGACCCTCTACACCCAGCTGTACCTGGGTGGCTTCGGTCTTGAGCTGGACGACCTGAAGGCCTTCCGCACCTGGGGCTCGAAGACCCCCGGTCACCCGGAGTACGGCCACACGGCCGCGGTCGAGACGACGACGGGCCCGCTGGGCCAGGGTGTCGCCAACGCCGTGGGCATGGCGATGGCCGCCCGCTACGAGCGCGGTCTGTTCGACCCGGAGGCGGCCCCCGGCACCTCCCCGTTCGACCACCGGATCTACGCGATCGCCGGTGACGGCTGCCTGCAGGAGGGCATCTCCGCGGAGGCGTCCTCGCTCGCCGGCCACCAGAAGCTCGGCAATCTGATCCTGCTGTGGGACGACAACCACATCTCGATCGAGGGCGACACCGAGACCGCCGTGTCCGAGGACACGATGAAGCGGTACGAGGCGTACGGCTGGCACGTCCAGCGCGTCGAGTCGAAGTCCAACGGCGACCTGGACCCGGCCGCGCTGTACGCGGCGGTCAGGGCCGCCGAGGCCGAGACCGAGCGTCCGTCGTTCATCGCGATGCGCTCGATCATCGCCTGGCCCGCGCCGAACGCGCAGAACACCGAGGCCTCGCACGGCTCGGCGCTCGGCGACGAGGAGATCGCGGCCACCAAGCGTGTCCTGGGCTTCGACCCGGAGCAGACCTTCGAGGTCACCGACGAGGTCATCACGCACACCCGCTCGCTCGGCGACCGGGGCCGTGAGGCCCGCGCCGCGTGGGAGAAGTCCCTCGCGGAGTGGCGTACGGCCAACCCGGAGCGCGCCGCCCGGTTCGACCGCATCCAGGCGAACGAGCTGCCGGCCGGCTGGGAGGAGAAGCTCCCCGTCTTCGAGCCCGGCAAGGGCGTCGCCACCCGCGCGGCCTCGGGCAAGGTCCTCCAGGCTCTCGGCGCGGTCATCCCGGAGCTGTGGGGCGGCTCGGCCGACCTGGCCGGCTCGAACAACACGACGATCGACAAGACGTCGTCGTTCCTGCCCGAGGGCAACCCGCTGCCGGAGGCCGACCCGTACGGCCGCACGATCCACTTCGGCATCCGCGAGCACTCGATGGCCGCCGAGATGAACGGCATCGCGCTGCACGGCAACACCCGTGTCTACGGCGGCACCTTCCTGGTGTTCTCCGACTACATGCGCAACGCCGTGCGTCTGTCGGCCCTGATGCACCTGCCGGTGACGTACGTCTGGACGCACGACTCGATCGGTCTCGGCGAGGACGGCCCGACCCACCAGCCGGTGGAGCACCTGGCCTCGCTGCGTGCGATCCCGGGGCTGAACGTGGTCCGGCCGGCCGACGCCAACGAGACGGCGATCGCCTGGCGCGAGATCATGAAGCGGCACACCAAGGTCTTCGGCAAGGGCGCCCCGCACGGTCTCGCCCTCACCCGCCAGGGCGTGCCGACCTACGTGGCGAACGATGACGCGGCCAAGGGCGGCTACGTGCTGTTCGACGCCGACGGTGGCGACGCCCAGCTGGTGCTGATCGCGACCGGCTCCGAGGTGCACCTGGCCGTCGAGGCCCGTGAGCAGCTCCAGGCCGCCGGTGTCCCGACCCGTGTGGTCTCGATGCCGTCCGTCGAGTGGTTCGAGGAGCAGGACCAGGCGTACAAGGACTCCGTCCTGCCGCCGTCGGTCAAGGCCCGGGTCGCGGTGGAGGCCGGCATCGGTCTCACCTGGCACCGGTACGTCGGGGACGCCGGCCGGATCGTCTCGCTGGAGCACTTCGGTGCCTCGGCGGACGCGAAGGTCCTGTTCCGCGAGTTCGGGTTCACGCCGGAGGCGGTCGTCGCCGCCGCGCGGGAATCTCTCGACGCCGCCGCGCGCTGACGCCCATACGTACGACTTAATGGAGATGCAACTCTCATGACAGACGCTCTCAAGCGCCTCTCCGACGAAGGCGTCGCGATCTGGCTGGACGATCTCTCGCGCAAGCGGATCACGTCCGGCAACCTGGCCGAGCTCATCGACCAGAGCCACGTGGTCGGCGTGACCACGAACCCGTCGATCTTCCAGAAGGCCATCTCCTCGGGTGACGGTTACGAGCAGCAGCTCGCCGACCTCGCCGCCCGCAAGGTGACCGTCGACGAGGCCATCCGCATGATCACGACGGCGGACGTCCGCGACGCCGCCGACATCCTGCGGCCGGTCTTCGAGGCGACCGACGGCCAGGACGGCCGGGTCTCCATCGAGGTCGACCCCCGTCTCGCCCACGAGACGGTCGCCACCATCGCCGAGGCCAAGCAGCTGGCCTGGCTGGTGGACCGCCCCAACACGCTCATCAAGATTCCGGCCACCAAGGCGGGTCTGCCGGCGATCACCGAGGTCATCGGCCTCGGCATCAGCGTCAACGTGACGCTGATCTTCTCGCTGGAGCGCTACCGCGCGGTCATGGACGCCTACCTGGCGGGTCTGGAGAAGGCCCGCGAGCGCGGCCTCGACCTGTCGAAGATCCACTCGGTGGCGTCCTTCTTCGTGTCCCGTGTGGACTCGGAGATCGACAAGCGCCTGGACGGCATCGGCACCGACGAGGCCAAGGCGCTCAAGGGCAAGGCCGCGCTGGCCAACGCCCGCCTGGCCTACGAGGCGTTCGAGGAGGTCTTCTCCTCCGACCGCTGGGCGGCCCTCGACAAGGCGCAGGCCAACAAGCAGCGTCCGCTGTGGGCCTCGACCGGTGTCAAGGACCCGGCGTACAAGGACACGCTGTACGTCGTGGACCTGGTCGCCCCGGGCACCGTCAACACCATGCCGGAAGCCACTCTGGAGGCCACCGCCGACCACGGCGACGTCTCCGGTGACACCGTGCGCGGCACGTACGACCGGTCCCGCGCGGAGCTGGCGGCCATCGAGAAGCTGGGCATCAGCTACGACGAGGTCGTGCAGCTTCTGGAGGACGAGGGCGTCGAGAAGTTCGAGGCGTCCTGGAACGACCTGCTCAAGTCCACCGAGGCGGAGCTCTCGCGCCGCGTACCTGCGGAGGCGTAAGCACTTTGAGCGCAGTCGACGGAGCCAACCCGCTCCGTGACGCCGCCGACCGACGGCTCCCGCGTATCGCGGGGCCGTCGGGCCTGGTGATCTTCGGCGTCACGGGCGATTTGTCCCGTAAGAAGCTGATGCCCGCCGTCTACGACCTGGCCAACCGCGGCCTGCTGCCGCCGGGCTTCTCGCTCGTCGGCTTCGCCCGCCGCGAGTGGCAGGACGAGGACTTCGCGCAGGAGGTCTACGAGGCCGTCAAGCAGCACGCGCGCACCCCGTTCCGCGAGGAGGTGTGGCAGCAGCTGATCCAGGGCATGCGGTTCGTCCAGGGTGACTTCGACGACGACGAGGCCTTCGAGAAGCTGAAGTCCACCGTCGAGGAGCTGGACAAGGCGCAGGGCACCGGCGGCAACTTCGCCTTCTACCTCTCCGTGCCGCCGAAGTTCTTCCCGCTGGTCGTCCGGCAGCTCAAGAAGCACGGCCTGGCCGACCAGAAGGACGGCTCCTGGCGCCGCGCGGTCATCGAGAAGCCCTTCGGGCACGACCTGGTCTCCGCCAAGGAGCTCAACGAGGTCGTCCACGAGGTCTTCCCGCCCGACGCGGTCTTCCGGATCGACCACTACCTCGGCAAGGAAACCGTCCAGAACATCCTGGCGCTCCGCTTCGCCAACACCCTCTTCGAGCCGATCTGGAACAGGTCGTACGTCGACCACGTCCAGATCACGATGGCCGAGGACATCGGCATCGGCGGCCGGGCCGGGTACTACGACGGCATCGGCGCCGCCCGTGACGTCATCCAGAACCACCTGCTCCAGCTGCTCGCGCTGACCGCGATGGAGGAGCCCGCCTCCTTCGACGCCGACGCGCTCGCCGCCGAGAAGACCAAGGTCCTCGGCGCGGTGAAGCTCCCCAAGGACCTGGGCGAGACGACGGTCCGCGGCCAGTACGCGGCCGGGTGGCAGGGCGGCGAGAAGGCCGTCGGCTACCTCCAGGAAGACGGCATCGACCCCCAGTCGAAGACCGACACCTACGCGGCCGTGAAACTGGAGATCGACAACCGCCGCTGGGCGGGCGTCCCCTTCTATCTCCGTACGGGCAAGCGCCTCGGCCGCCGCGTCACCGAGATCGCGGTCGTCTTCCAGCGCGCCCCGCACTCCCCCTTCGACCACACCGCGACCGAGGAACTCGGCCGCAACGCCATCGTGATCCGGGTCCAGCCGGACGAGGGCGTGACGGTGCGGTTCGGCTCCAAGGTGCCCGGCACCCAGATGGAGATCCGGGACGTGTCGATGGACTTCGCGTACGGCGAGTCCTTCACGGAGTCCAGCCCCGAGGCGTACGAGCGGCTCATCCTCGACGTCCTGCTCGGCGACTCGAACCTCTTCCCGCGCGTCGAGGAGGTCGAGCTGTCCTGGAAGATCCTCGACCCGATCGAGCAGTTCTGGGACAAGCACGGCAAGCCCGCGCAGTACCAGTCCGGGACCTGGGGTCCGGTCGAGGCGGACGAGATGCTCGCACGAGACGGACGGAGCTGGCGCCGGCCATGAAGACCGACCTGACGGACACCACGTCATCCAAGATCAACAAGGCGCTGGTGCTCGGGCGGCGGGCGATCGGCACGCCGGCCGTCGGCATGGTGCTCACCCTCGTCATCGTCACCGACGAGGAGAACGCCTACGACGCGCTGAAGGCGGCAAACGAGGCGTCCCGCGAGCACCCCTCGCGGACCCTCGTCGTCATCAAGCGGGTCTCGCGCTCGCCGCGGGACCGCTCCAAGGCACGACTCGACGCCGAGGTCCGCCTCGGCGCCGACGCCAGCACCGGCGAAACGGTTGTCCTCCGGCTGTACGGCGAGGTCGTCGACCACGCCCAGTCGGTGGTGCTTCCGCTGCTCCTCCCGGACGCCCCCGTCGTCGTCTGGTGGCCGGTGAACGCGCCGACCGACCCGGCGAACGACCCGCTGGGCGCGCTCGCCCAGCGCCGGGTGACCGACACGTACGCCGCCGAGCAGCCCATCCAGGAGCTGACGGCGCGGGCGGACACGTACACCCCGGGCGACACGGACCTCTCGTGGACCCGGATCACCCCGTGGCGCTCGATGCTCGCCGCCGCGCTCGACCAGGTCGTGTGCGAGGTCACCTCGGCCGAGGTCGAGGGCGAGGAGTTCAATCCGAGCGTCGAGCTGCTCGCGATGTGGCTGGCCGAGCGGCTGAAGGTGCCGGTGCGGCGCTCGAAGTCGGCGGGGCCCGGTCTCACCTCCGTACGGATGGAGACCAGCTCCGGGCCGATCGTGCTCGACCGGCCGGACGGCTCGCTCGCGACGCTCTCCATCCAGGGTCAGCCGGACCGCGGCGTGGCGCTCAAGCGCCGGGACACGGCCGAGCTGATCGCGGAGGAGCTGCGCCGGCTCGACCCGGACGACACCTACGCGACGGCGCTCAAGTTCGGTCTTGAGCGCCTCGACGAGCAGGCGGCGACCGTCGCCCCCGAGCAGGTCGACGAGCCCGTCGCCGAGGCGGTCACCGAGGCGGTCGTCGTCGTGGAGTCGGCGGCCCCGGCCCCCGCGAAGCCCGCCGCGAAGAAGGCCCCGGCCAAGAAGGCGGCGGCCAAGTGAGCACCCCTCAGCTGGTCGTGCACCGCGACAAGGAGCTGATGGCGCAGGCCGCGGCGGCCCGGCTGATCACGAAGATCGTGGACGCCCAGGCCACCCGCGGCTCCGCCTCGGTGGTGCTGACCGGCGGACGCAACGGCAACGGCCTGCTCGCCGCGCTGGGTACGGCGCCCGCCCGGGACGCGATCGACTGGTCGCGGCTCGACCTGTGGTGGGGCGACGAGCGCTTCCTGCCCGAGGGCGATCCCGAGCGGAACGTCACCCAGGCCCGTGAGGCGCTGCTCGACCGGGTGCCCCTCGACCCGGCGCGGGTGCACGCCATGCCGGCCTCGGACGGACCGTACGGCGCCGATGTCGACGCCGCCGCGGCCGCGTACGCGGAGGAGCTGGCCGCCGCCACGGGTCCCGGTAACCACGGGCGGGTGCCGACCTTCGACGTGCTGATGCTGGGCGTCGGCCCGGACACGCACGTGGCCTCGCTCTTCCCCGAGCTGCCCGGAGTCCGCGAGACCGAGCGGACGGTGGTCGGGGTGCACGGCGCTCCCAAGCCGCCGCCGCTCCGGGTCTCCCTGACGCTCCCGGCGATCAGGGCGGCCAAGGAGGTCTGGCTGCTCGCGGCCGGCGAGGACAAGGCGAAGGCCGCGGCGATCGCGCTGTCGGGCGCGGGCGAGGTGCAGGCCCCGGCGGCGGGCGCCTACGGCCGCTCGCGCACGCTGTGGCTGCTCGACGCGGCGGCGGCCTCGGAGCTGCCGCGGAACCTGTATCCGCCGGCTTCGGCCTGATTTCCCTACCCGGAGGCCCGGTTCACTGCTCTGTGGACCGGGCCTCCGGCGTCGGTACGGGCTCGATGAAGGGCGCGAGGAGGTCCGGTACGGCCTCGGCGGCGAAGGTCAGGCCCTGGGTCTCGCCCGCGTCGTAGATGTCGTACGCGCCCTCGCCGGCCGCCGTCGTGGCGGTCAGGGTGAGGACGCCCGCGCGGCGCTGGAAGTACGACTGCTTGACGGTCCAGCCGATGACGCCGGAGCGCTGGAGGGCGACCGTGGCGCGCCGGACCGTGCCCGAACGGGTCACCAGATAGGCGCCGCTGACGCCGTGTCCGAGACTGCGGTACGCGTCGTGGGCGAGGAGCACGGCGAGCGGGGTGAGGACGACGGCGCAGCCCGCCGCCACGTACAGCAGGACCGGGGTGAGGAGGAGCCCGAGTCCGGCGAGGAGGGCGACCGGGGCGGCGACGGACCACAGGGCCCAGCGCAGCCGGCGGGTGCGGGCGGCACGGGGGTGGGCGGCGAGCGGCGCCCCGGTGGGGGGTTCGGGCTCGCGCAGGACCTGGGCGGCGACGCGGTCGGCGATCTCCCGGGGCGCGGCCGGCAGCAGGGTCTTGAGGTCGGAGTGCTTGTCCCCGTCGTCCTTGGCGAGGCCGGTGGCGACGGCGTCGACGCGGGCGGCCCCGACCAGGCGCACGCCCAGCGGCTCGACGACCTCGATGCCGCGCAGCCGGCGCTCCTCGATGGAGACCGAGCGGGCGGTGAGGAGGCCGCGGCGGACGCGCAGGGTGCCGCCGGGCTCGCGCTCCAGGCGGTGGTTCCACCACATCTCGACCCAGAGGCCGAGGGCGCCGACGGCTCCGACGACGGTGGCGACGAGGACCAGGTCGACGATCATCCAGGTGACGGAGACGTCCCGGAAGCGGTCCCCTATCCAGTCGATGACCTCCGCCTGGGCGCCGAACCACTCGCTGACCTGCATGACGGCTCCGGCCGCCGCTCCGCCGAGGGCCGGGGCGACGAAGGAGACCGGGGCGTACCGGATCCAGCGCGGGTCGACGGTGGCGAGGGCGCCCTCGTGCGGCAGGTCCTCGGGGCCGGTGGTCGTGCGGGCGAGGAGCTCGTGGCGCAGGCGCTCGCCCTCGGCGCGGGTGACCAGGTCGAGTTCGAGCGTGGACTCGCTGCCGCCGGTGCTCTCGCCGGTGCCGATGCGGACCTTGACGAGGCCGAGGACCCGCTGGAGGGGGTTGGCGGTGAGGTCGACGCTGCGGATGCGCTCGCGGGCCAGGGAGCGGCGCTTGATCAGCAGGAGCCCGGTGTGGAGTTCGACCCGCTCGGGGCCGATGCGGTAGCGGGTACGGCGCAAGCGGACGTAGTCGACGAGGGTGCCGCCGAGGACGAGGAGAAGGGCTCCGGCGAGGACCCAGGAGAGGGCCTGCCACAGCGGTCTGGATCCGGCGAGGCCGAGGGTCGTAGGCAGGCCGGCGCCGCCGGCCACGCCGCACAGGACGGCGGCGGTGGCCAGGAGCATGCGCCGGTCGAGGCGCCGCCACGCCTCGGCGGGGCCCTCCCCTGGGGCCTCCCCGGGGCCTTCCCCGCGCGGCCCGTCGGCGCCGCCTATGCCGCCGGCGTGCGGGTCCTCGCCGTGTCCGGCCTCGTTCATGTGGCGTCCCCGGGGGTGGCCTGGGTGAGGGCCGTGAGCCGTTCGCCGAGCTCGGCGGCGAGCTCGTGGTCGAGGCCCTCGATCCGGAGGGCGCCCTTCGAGGAGGCGGTGGTCACCGTGACGGTGCCGAGCCGGAAGAGTTGCTCCAGCGGGCCGCGTACGGTGTCGACCGTCTGGATCCGGGACATCGGGGCGATCCGCCACTCCTGCCAGAGGGCCCCTGTGCGGACGTAGACGGCCTCGTCGGTGACCTCCCAGCGGTGCACCCGGAACCACCAGGCGGGGAAGAACGCGGCGCAGCCGAGGCCGAGGACCGCGACGGCCCCGGCCGCGAGCAGCAGCCAGAACCGGGCGGGCCCGATGAGCGCGCCGAGGACGGCGAGGATCACCACCGGGACGGCGGTGGTCACCAGGAGCTGGCTCCGCCACCAGGCGACGGCCCGCTCGTCCACGGCGTTCCTGGGCGGCCGCAGCCGCACCGCGTTCTCCCCCGTCATGCGATCAGCCCCGGTCGCGCAGCGCGCGGTAGGCCGAGACGAGCCCGGCGGTCGAACTGTCGAGCTGCTCGCCGCCCCCGCCGCCGGTCAGGACCGGTTCGATCTTCTTGGCGAGGACCTTGCCGAGTTCGACGCCCCACTGGTCGAAGGAGTCGATGTTCCAGATCGCGCCCTGGACGAAGACCTTGTGCTCGTAGAGCGCGATCAGCTGGCCGAGGACGGACGGGGTGAGCGCGTCGGCCAGAATCGTGGTGGTCGGGTGGTTGCCCTGGAAGGTCTTGTGCGGGACGAGCTCCTCGGCGACCCCTTCGGCCCGTACCTCCTCGGGCGTCTTGCCGAAGGCGAGCGCCTGGGTCTGGGCGAAGAAGTTGGCCATCAGCAGGTCGTGCTGGGCGACGAGCCCGGGAAGCAGGTCGTCGACGGGGCGGGCGAAGCCGATGAAGTCGGCCGGGATCACCTTGGTGCCCTGGTGGATCAACTGGTAGTAGGCGTGCTGCCCGTTGGTGCCGGGGGTGCCCCAGACGACGGGTCCGGTCTGCCAGTCGACCGGGTTGCCCTCGCGGTCCACCGACTTGCCGTTGGACTCCATGTCGAGCTGCTGGAGGTAGGCGGTGAACTTGGACAGGTAGTGGGAGTACGGCAGGACGGCGTGCGACTGGGCGTTGAAGAACGCGCCGTACCAGACGCCGAGGAGGCCGAGCAGCAGCGGCGCGTTCTCCTCGGGCGGGGCCGTGCGGAAGTGCTCGTCGACGAGGTGGAAGCCGTCGAGCATCTCGCGGAAGCGGTTCGGGCCGATGGCGATCATCAGGGACAGGCCGATGGCGGAGTCGTAGGAGTAGCGGCCGCCGACCCAGTCCCAGAACTCGAACATGTTCGTGGTGTCGATGCCGAACTCGGCGACCTTCTCGGCGTTGGTCGAGAGGGCCACGAAGTGCTTGGCGACGGCCTCCTGGCCGGCTCCGAGCCCGGCGAGGAGCCAGTCGCGGGCGGAGGTGGCGTTGGTGATCGTCTCGATGGTGGTGAAGGTCTTCGAGGCGACGATGAAGAGGGTCTCGGCAGGGTCGAGGTCGCGGACGGCCTCGTGGAGGTCGGCGCCGTCCACGTTGGAGACGAAACGGAGCGTCAGGTCCCGCTGGGTGAAGGAGCGCAGGACCTCGTAGGCCATGGCGGGGCCGAGGTCGGAGCCGCCGATGCCGATGTTCACGATGTTCTTGACCGGCTTGCCGGTGTGGCCGGTCCACTCGCCCGCGCGGACCTTGTCGGCGAAGGCGCCCATCCTGTCGAGGACGGCGTGGACGCCGGGGACGACGTTCTCCCCGTCGACCTCGATCACGGCCTCGCGCGGGGCGCGCAGCGCGGTGTGGAGGACCGCGCGGTCCTCGGTGGTGTTGATCTTCTCGCCGCGGAACATGGCGTCGCGCAGCTCGGCCACGCCGGTGGCGGCGGCGAGTTCGCGCAGCAGGGTCAGCGTCTCGTCGGTGACGAGGTGCTTGGAGTAGTCCAGGTAGAGGTCGCCGACCCGCAGGGTGTGGCCCGTGCCGCGCGCCGGGTCCGCGGCGAAGAGCTCGCGCAGGTGGGTCTCGCCCAGCTGCTCACGGTGCTTGCCGAGGGCCGCCCACTCGGGCAGCCGGTTCAGCCTGGTGCGGCCTTCGTTGTTCATCTCGGACATCGCCCACTTCTTCTCGTATGTCTGCCCCGCTGCCCCTCCAACCTAATTGATCAGGGGGCCCAACGACGCTACGGCGAGCGCGAACAGTGCCGCCGCGAGGAGGGCGGGTGCGTGCGGTCCCCAGCCGGCGGCCGCGACGCCGCCGAGGAGGGCCCCGAGCGGAGCGCCCGCGACGGCGAGGGTGCGGAAGGCCGCGGCGATGCGGCCGAGCATCCCGTCGGGGGCGCGCTCCTGCATGAGGGTCGTCTGGTTGACGTTCCACACCGTCCCCATGAATCCGAACACCGCCATGGCCGCGACCGATACCGCGAGGGCGGGGACGGCGCCCATCAGGATCAGGCAGGCCGTCTGGACCGTCCCGGCGAGGGCGACCGCGCGTATCCGTCCGGTCCGCTCGGCGATGCGGCGGGCGAGGAAGCCGCCGGCGACGCCGCCGATCGCGTAGGCGGTGATGGTGGCCGCGTATGCGGCGTTTCCGGCGCTTCCGGCCTGGCGCCCGTCCGTCACGTGGACGACGAGGGTGGCGATGAGGGCGCCCATCCCGATGTTGCAGAGGGTGGTGGCCGTGCAGAGCCGGCGCAGCGGCCGGTCCCGGCCGAGCGTGGCGAGCCCTTCGGCCATCTCCTTCCGGAGGGTCGACCCGGCGGGGCGGGGCGACCGCTCGGGTGCCTCGGTCCGCAGGGAGGCGATGAGGAGTGCGGCGAGGACGTAGGTGGCGGCGTCGGCCACGTACGGCACGGCGTCCCCGGCGAGGAGCAGCGCGGGCACCAGGGGCGCGGCGAGGAGGCCGCCCGCGAACTGCTGACCGGTCATCAGGCGGGCGTTGGCCGCGGCCAGGGCCTCGGTGGGGACGAGGGCGGGGAGAAGGGCCGTGGCGGCGTTGTCGAAGAGGGTCTGCAGGGTCGTGAGGGCGAAGGCGAGGACGAGCAGCAGGGCGATCGTGGCGTGTCCGAGCGCGACGGCCACGGCGAACGCGGCCATGAGCGCGCCGCGGACGAGGTCGACCGCCCACATGGCCCGGCGCTGGTCGACCCGGTCGGCGACGGCTCCGCCGAGGAGTCCGAAGAGCAGCCAGGGCAGGAAGCCGCAGGCGGTGACGGAGGCGATGAGGAGGGGGTCGTCGGTGAGCGAGGCGGCGAGCAGGGGCAGGGCGGCGGTCCGCAGCGAGTCGCCGAAGCGGGAGACGACGGCGGCCGTCCACAACCGTCCGAAGCCGCCTCGCCAGTTCGGTACGGCCCTGGCCGTCACTGCTTCCGTCGCCGTCATGGCGCCCCCCTGCGTCGGTGATCCCCTGCCCGACCGACCGTAGGGGACGCCACTGACAACGCCGGTTCAGTGCACGCTCAGTGCCCGCTCAGTACCCGCCGCGGTGCAGTCGGCCCTCGTAGCGGGCTTCGAGGAGCGCGTTGCGTTCGTGGCCGCCGGGGATGTTGGCGGAGACGTACACGGGCGGTTCGTGGCCCTCGGCGAGGAGCAGGGCGACGGCTTCGGCGACGGTCATCTGGACGAGGAGCGAGGAGGTGAGGGTGGAGATCCCGCACAGTCCGCCGCCTCCGGGGAGCGGGAGGACGGCGTCGCCGGTGGGGGCGCAGTTGTCGAGGACGGCGTCGGCGAGGTCGGCGAGCCGCCTGCCGCTCGGGTGGAGGGCGGGGACGGCGTGGGTGTGTTCGAGCGAGGTGAGGGCGACGAGCCGGTGTCCGGCGGCGGTGACCTTGAGGGCGAGGTCGACGATCGCGTTGTTGACGCCGGAGTTGGAGATGATGACGAACAGGTCCTGCGGGTGGGGGCCGGCGAGGGCGTAGAGCCGGTCGGCGAGGCCCGGGGAGCGTTCGAGGAGGGGGTCGGCGAGGACGGCGGGGTCCTCGCCGCCGCGCAGGACGAGGTCGGCGAGGGAGATCCGGCTGGTGGGGACGAGGCCCCCGGCCCGGCCCGCGATCTCCAGGGCGGCGGCCTGGGAGTGGCCGGTGCCGAAGGCGTGGATCACCCCGTCGGCGGCGACGCAGTCGGCGAGGAGCCGGGCGGCGAGCGGGACGGTGTCCTTGTTGGCGGCGACGGCGCGGTCGACGGCGCCGCGGGCGTGGTCGGCGAACCGGTCGGCGCCGAGGTCGGGTCGAGGCAGGGCGGCGGACATGACGAGGCCTCCACTGGTTCAGTGAACCCATATCTTCTGAACGACATGAATCAATGAACCAGTCAGGATGACGCGCCGTCAAGGGACCCGGCCAGGCGGGCGAGTGCCACCGCGCCCGCCACCCCGTCCGGTACGGGCACGGGGACGAGGCCCCACTCCCGCACCCCCTCCGTGAGCCGCCCGAGCAGCGGGCCGCCCGGGCCGACGAGGCCGCCCGTGACCACCAACGGCTCACCGGGTCGCGGGTCCAACGCCCGCACCGTGGCGCACAGCTCGGCCCCCGCCCGGTCGAGGAGCTCCCGCGCCGGGCCGTCCCCGGCCGCCGCCACGCCGACCACGAGCGGGCTCAGCGCCGCGAGCCGGACCGGATGCGCCTCGTACGCGTACCGCACGACGGCCTCCTTGCCGGGCCCGCCGCACACCTCGCCCACCGGCCCGGCGAGCGCCGTCCACGGCCCGCGGCCGTCCAGGGCGCGCAGCACCGCCCGCACCGCCTCCCGGCCGAGCCAGAAGCCGCTGCCCGCGTCCCCGAGGAGCCAGCCGTCGCCGTCCGCGACCCGGACGGCACGGCGCCGCTGCACGCGCGCGGCGGCCGCGCCCGTCCCGGCGATCAGGACGAGCCCGTCGGCCGGGGCGCCCGGTCCGGCCGCGAAGGCGACCTCCGCGTCCCCGTACACCTCGACCGCGCCGGGCGCCGCGCCCACCGCGTCGAGAGCCCGGGCGAGCGCCGTCCCCGCCCGCCCCCGCCCCGCGCCCTCTCCCCCGCCGGCGAAGCCGGCCACGACGGCCCGGACGTGCCGCCCCGCGCCGTCCGGCAGCGCCTCCCGCAGGGCGTCCGTGAGGTGACGGGCCAGCGCCGCGGGCGCCACGCTCAGCGCGTTGCCCGGCCCGCCCGCGCCCTCACCGAGGACGGCACCGCCCGCCGCGTCCGCGACCCGCGCCCTGATCCGCGTACCGCCCGCGTCGATCCCGACCACCCACGGGCGGTCCGCATGAATCCTGGATTCGCTCATCAGCCCGCATGGTGGTTGATAGATTCACCGCGCGACAAGACCCCTCCACGGCCGGCACCCGGCCGGCACCGGACCGAAGGCGCTCCCGCATGATCACCGCACTGATCCGCTCCGAACTGCCCAGGCTGTCGGGCTCCTTGCGCAAGGTCGGCGTCTGGGTCCTGGAGCGCCCCGCCGACGTCCCGAGGGCGTCCGCCTCCGAGGTGGGGCAGCGGACCGGGACGTCCCAGGCCACCGTCACCCGCTTCTGCCAGGCCCTGGGTCTCGCGTCGTACCGGGACCTGCAGTACGAACTCGCCAAGGAGCAGGGCCAGGTGGGCTCCGAGGAGCCGGAACCCCGGCCGCTCGGCCCGGACATCGGCCCCGACGACCCGCTCGACCGGCTCGTCTCCGTCGTGGCGCGGGCCGACCTCCAGGCGCTGCGCAGGACCGCGGAGAGCCTCGACCTCGACGCTCTGGACCGGGCCGCCCGGACGCTCGCCGCGGCCCGCCGGATCGACGTCTACGGGGTCGGCGGCTCCGGCGTGATCGCCCTGGAGGCAGAGGCCCGGCTCTTCGGCATCGGCTGCGACGCCCGCGCCCGGACCGAGGTGCACGCGGCGGAGACCTCGGCTGCCCTGCTGACGCCCGCCGACGCGGTCGTCGCCTTCTCCCACTCGGGCGCCACCCGGGAGGTCCTCGGCCCGCTGCGGCTCGCCGCCGAACGCGGCGCGGCCACGATCGCCGTCACCGGCGATCCCCGCTCCCCCGTCGCCCGCGCGGCCGGCGTCCACCTCGGCTCGACCTCCGCCGAGACCGGCTTCCGCCGCGGCGGCTTCGGCACGCGCCACTCGGTCCTGCTGATCGTGGACTGCCTCTACGCGCGCGTGGCACAGCTGACGTACGGCAGGGCGACGGCATCCCTGGCGCTCACCGCGCACATCGCCGACGGTCACCGCTGAAGCGCTGGAGCGCGGCTAAGGAACCGACGAGAAAAAGGAATTGACGAGAAACGGCGAACGGGCCTTGCCCGCGAACAGAATTCGCGGGCAAGGCCCGTTCGTCACATCGTCACACCACGTTTAGATCTCGCCGCGCAGCTTGGCCAGCGCCTCGGCGAGGATCGCCTCGCCGTCCGCGTCACTGCGCCGCTCCCGCACATAGGCGAGATGGGTCTTGTACGGCTCCGTGCGCGGCGGGTCCGGCGGGTTGTCCCGGTCCTGACCTGCCGGGAAGCCGCAGCGGGGGCAGTCCCAGGTCTCCGGGATCGCCGCGTCGCTGGCGAAGCTCGGCTGCGTCTCGTGCCCGTTCGAGCACCAGAAGGAGATGCGGGCGCGCGGCGCCGATTCGCCCCGCTCGGCCTCGCCCATCGGCCCCGCTCCGACCCGGCTTCCCCGGATCGCGTTGCCACTTGCCACGGTCGTAACTCCCTGCGTGATGGTGCTCGAAGATGCCCCAGTCTACGTAAGGCCCAACGCGCGTCCAGTGATTGGAGTTACCCGTCCAACTTCATCAGCAGACCAAGTACCACAATGCAGGCGAACCAGAGCAGACCGACCACAACCGTGATCCGGTCCAGGTTGCGCTCGGCGACCGAGGAGCCACCGACGGACGACTGCATGCCGCCACCGAACATGTCGGAGAGACCGCCGCCCTTTCCCTTGTGCATCAGTACGAGCAGCATCAGCAGCCCGCTGAAGACGAGCAGGGCGATCGAGAACCCCATAACCACGGCTGGACCAACTTCCTCGGACTTATACGGACGGGGGCCGGGCACCTGCCCGACCCCCGCTAGGGTACGACGTAACTCCGCTACCGCATACTCACTGGTCGCGGAAGCGCGCGATCTTGACGAACTCCTCGGCGTCCAGCGCCGCGCCGCCCACCAGGGCGCCGTCGACGTCCGGCTGCGCCATGATCGCGGCCACGTTGCCGGCCTTGACCGAGCCGCCGTACTGGATGCGGACCTTGTCGGCCAGCTCCTGCGAGTACAGCTCCGCGAGACGGCCGCGGATCGCCCCGCAGACCTCCTGCGCGTCCTCGGGGGTGGCGACCTCGCCGGTGCCGATGGCCCACACCGGCTCGTACGCGATCACGATGGTCTCGGCCTGCTCGGCCGGGACGTCCTTCAGGCCGCCGTCGAGCTGGGCGAGGGTGTACTCGACCTGCTGACCGGCCTTGCGGATGTCCAGGCCCTCGCCGACGCAGAGGATCGGGGTCACGCCGTGCTTGAAGGCGGCCTTCACCTTCGCGTTGCAGACCTCGTCGTTCTCGGCGTGGTACTGACGGCGCTCGGAGTGGCCGACGGCCACGTAGGCGCAGTTGAACTTCGCCAGCATCGCGCCCGAGATCTCACCGGTGTAGGCACCGGAGTCGTGCGCCGAGAGGTCCTGGGCGCCGTACTTGATCTTCAGCTTGTCGCCGTCGATCAGGGTCTGGACGGACCGCAGGTCGGTGAAGGGGACCAGGACGGCGACCTCACAGGCGTCGTAGTCCTTGTCGGTCAGGGCGAAGGCGAGCTTCTGGACGTGGGCGATGGCCTCAAGGTGGTTGAGGTTCATCTTCCAGTTGCCCGCCATCAGCGGAGTGCGAGTGCTCATAAAGGGGTCAGTCCTCCAGTGCGGCGAGGCCGGGAAGCGTCTTGCCCTCGAGGTACTCGAGGGAGGCGCCGCCGCCGGTCGAAATGTGGCCGAATGCCTTCTCGTCGAAGCCCAGGATGCGGACGGCGGCGGCGGAGTCGCCACCACCGACCACGGTGAACGCCGGGGAGTCGACGAGCGCCTGGGCGACGGCCTTGGTGCCCTCGGCGTAGTCGGGGTGCTCGAAGACGCCCATCGGACCGTTCCAGAAGACGGTGCCCGCGTCGGCGAGCTTCGAGGCGTAGAGCTTACGGGTCTCCGGGCCGATGTCCAGGCCCTCCTCGTCGGCCGGAATGGCGTTCGCGGCGACCGTGGTCGGGTTGGCCGGGGCCTTGGTCTTGAGGTCCGGGAAATCGGGCGAGACCAGGACGTCGACGGGGAGTACGAACTCCACCCCGCGGGCCTCGGCGCGCTCCAGGTACTCCAGGACCGCCGGGATCTGGTCCTCCTGGAGCAGCGAGATGCCGACCTCGTGGCCCTGGGCCTTGAGGAAGGTGTACGCCATGCCGCCGCCGATGAGGATGCGGTCGGCCTTCTCCAGGAGGTGGTCGATGACCCCGAGCTTGTCGGAGACCTTGGCGCCGCCGAGCGCGACCACGTACGGCCGCCGGACGTCGTCCGTGAGCTTCCTCAGGACGCCGACCTCGGTGGCGATGAGGTAGCCCGCGGCGTGCGGGAGGCGCGCCGGCAGGTCGAAGACCGAGGCGTGCTTGCGGTGCACGGCGCCGAAGCCGTCGCCGACGTACACGTCGGCCAGCGCGGCCAGCTGATCCGCGAAGGCGCCGCGCTCGGCGTCGTCCTTCGAGGTCTCGCCGGCGTTGAACCGGAGGTTCTCGATCACGGCGACCCCGCCGTCGGCGAGGCCCGCGACGGTGGCGGTGGCGGACTCGCCGACCGTGTCGGTCGCGAAGGCCACCTCGGCACCGAGCAGCTCACCGAGGCGAGCGGCGGCCGGGGCGAGGGAGAACGCCGGGTCCGGGGCGCCCTTCGGGCGGCCCAGGTGCGAGGCGACCACGACGCGGGCGCCGGCATCGGCGAGCGCCTTCACCGTGGGGACGACGGCGCGGATGCGGCCGTCGTCGGTGATGGTCGTGCCGTCGAGGGGCACGTTGAGGTCGGCGCGGACGAACACCCGCTTGCCGGAGACGCCTTCGGCGAGAAGCTCGTCGATCGTCTTCATCTGTCACAGACTCCTTGGTACGCGGTGGAGCACACGAGACAGGGCTCAGACAGCGCGGCGTTGCGCTGCCCGAGCCCTGCTCACATCGAAAGCCTGCCCTGAAGTTTAGAGCTGGCCGCCGACGAAGACGGTGAGGTCGACGAGACGGTTGGAGTAACCCCACTCGTTGTCGTACCAACCCAGGATCTTCACCGTGTTGCCGTCCTGGACCATCGTCAGGGAGGCGTCGAAGGTGCAGGAGGCCGGGTCGCTCACGATGTCCGAGGACACGATCGGGTCCTCGGTGTAGTAGAGGATGCCCTTGAGGTCACCGTCGTCGGCGGCCTTCTTGAACGCGGCGTTGACCTCGTCCTTGGTGACCTCGCGGTCCAGGGTGACGACCAGGTCGGTGGCGGAACCGGTCGGGACCGGGACGCGCATCGCGATGCCGTCGAGCTTGCCCTTGAGCTGCGGGAGGACCAGGGCGGTGGCCTTGGCGGCACCGGTCGTGGTCGGGATGATGTTCTCCGCGGCGGCACGGGCGCGACGCAGGTCCTTGTGCGGGAAGTCCAGGATGCGCTGGTCGTTGGTGTACGCGTGGACCGTGGTCATCAGGCCCTTGACGATGCCGAAGTTCTCGTCGAGAACCTTCGCCATCGGCGCGACACAGTTGGTGGTGCAGGACGCGTTCGAGATGACGTGGTGGTTGGCCGCGTCGTACTTGTCCTGGTTGACGCCCATGACGATGGTGATGTCCTCGTCGCTGGCCGGAGCCGAGATGAGGACCTTCTTCGCGCCGCCGGCGATGTGCTTCTCGGCGTCGGCCTTCTTGGTGAAGATGCCGGTCGACTCGATGACGATGTCGACGCCCAGCTCGCCCCAGGGGATGTCGGCCGGGTTGCGCTCGGAGAGCACCTTGATGGTGCGGCCGTCGACGGTGATGGTGTCGGCGGTGTGGGTGACCTCGGCCTTGAGGCGTCCCAGGATGGTGTCGTACTTCAGAAGGTGCGCGGTGGTCGCGGTGTCACCCAGGTCGTTGACGGCCACGATCTCGATGTCAGCACCCTGATCAAGGAGCGCGCGGAAGTAGTTCCGGCCGATGCGGCCAAAGCCGTTGATGCCTACGCGGATCGTCACGAACCGATCTCCTCGTTAGGTACGCCGGTGTGCTCGACGCCGGCGAGATTTTTGTTTTTAGGGATGTCCCCGACCGCTTACGACCCTACCTCTCCGGGGGCCGGGGAGTGACATCGACCGCATCCGCGCGTGCCCGGAAAGTAAGGAAAAAGGCCGACGGCCCGTACCTACCAACGGGTACGGGCCGTCGTGGGACCTTTGTCCCCACTACTCTCCGTCAGCGTCGGAGCGCCGCGAGGGCGCGGCCGAGGAGCCGTCCCCGCTCGGTCGCACCCGGCACGTGCTCCAGGCCGTAGCCGAGGAGGACGGTGTCACGCGTGGTGACCGCTGCCTGGGAGTGGAAGAGCGCCGCGGAGCGCGTCCAGTCCGTGCCGTTGCCCGGGCTGCCGGCCGGTGCGCCGGGTACGGACCAGGCGCCGAGGCCGGTCTCGAAGCCCTCCTCCTCCGTGGTGGTGCCGGTGACGAGCCGGGTGTCGTCGACGAAGGCGCCGGTCTCTCCCGTACCGGGGTCGGAGACGTACGAGATCGAGAGCTCGACCTGCTTGCCCGCCCAGGCGCTCAGGTCGACGGAGGCCTGCCGCCAGCCGTTGGAGGGGCCGGTGAAGGCGTTCCAGGAGCCGGTGGTGCCGGTGGCCGCGCAGCCGTCCTCGCCGACCGTGAGGTAGCGGGCGAGGAAGGGGTGGTCCCGGACGTAGTAGCCCTCGCCGCAGTCGGCCGGGGGCTCGGTGGACGTGCCGCCGTTGGTGTCGGGCAGCGTCGTCCAGTCGTCCTGGCCGACGGTGTGGGCCTCCACGACGAGGTTGTCGTAGCCGGGCTCGGTGTCGTAGCTGACCTGGAAGTCGAGGCGCGGCGCGGCCGCGGCGGCGACACCGGTGAGGTCGACGGTCCTGCCGAGCCGGGCCCAGGTGCCGTCGGAGTGCTTGACGGCCGCGAAGGTCGCGCCCTCGGCGGGCTCGAAGGGGGTGCGGACGCCCGGGTAGTCACCGGCGGAGGAGCTGCTCGCGAACTGCGGGAACTCCTTCGGCTTCAGGGTGTCCGAGGTGACGGTGTACGCGCCGGCGTTGTCCAGCGGGTTGTCGGCGGCGGCGCCGAGGCTCGCGCCGACGCCCGCGAAGGCGCCGGTGCCGGCGAAGGCGGGCGGCTGCCCGAGGCCCGCGCGGTGGTAGGCGCCGAGGTAGTACTGGGCGAAGTCGTTGGTCTCGGCCCGGCCGACCTGGGTGAGTCCGCCGGACTTCTCGCCGGCGTTGATCAGCTTGCCGCCCTCGTTGAGGTAGGCGCGGACAGCGAGCTGGGTGGGCCCGGAGGGCCGCTCGGCGCCGGTGTACCAGACGACGGTACGGAAGTGGGAGAGCACGCCGAGGGCGTCGGGGGTGCCCTGGGTGGCGACGTCCCAGACGGCGGCCTTGCGGCCGTTGTCGGCGAGCGCCTTCACGTACGCGGCGGTGTGCCGCGCGGCGGTGGTGCCGCCCTCGTCGGCGAGGACGAGCACGTCGCCGCGCGGGCGCTCGGCCACCTTGTAGGTGAAGGGGGCGGAGGCGGTGGTCCGGCCCTCCCGGGTGCGGGCGGTGAACCAGACCTCGACGGAGTCGCCGGGCCGGGCGTCCTCGACCTCGGCGCGGTACTCGTCGAAGTAGAGGTTGTCCTCGCCGCCGTAGGTCTCGCCGCCCTTCCAGGCGTCGAGCTCCTCGCTGTGGGTGCGGCCGCCGTTGATCCGGTACTTCAGGGTCTTGCCGCGCAGGGACTTGCGCGCGGTGACGGCGACCTCCTGCTCCCCGCCGCGGGCGTAGGAGGTGGTGAAGGCGGCCGGGGTGAAGTCGGGGGCCTCGATGCCGACCGGGGAGACGGGCCGGTCGGGGCGGGCGGCGCTCTCGGCGACGGCGAGCGCGAAGGGGATGTTCTTGGCGAACTCGGCCTGGATCAGCTTCTCGTCGTCCGGGAAGGTGAAGACGGAGGCGCAGTCGGCCGGGTTCCAGGCGTCGTTCGGGTCGACCCGGGAGGCGGTGGCGCAGGTCGACATCTCCGGGGTGAACATCTGCATCCCGTTGACGTTGGCCGCGTGTCCGTCGGCCTCGCCGTTGGTGATGTACAGCTCCGAGGAGACCTGCGGCCGGTAACCGGGCACGGCGGAGTTCTGCGGAGTGCCGGCGAGGGCCTTGAGCGCCACGTCGTCGGGGGTGTCGGTGGCGACCTGCCAGCCGACGCCGTACAGCAGGAGCTGGGCGGCCGAGTGGTAGTTGATGCCGTACGAGAAGCCGATCCGCTTCTGGAAGGCGTCCAGGGCCTTGGTCTCGGGCTCCGACATGGGGCCGGTGCCGCGGAAGGTCTCGTCGGCCGGGTCGGGGGACGAACCCTCGTTGTCGTAGCCCCACTTGTAGGCGAAGTTGCGGTTGAGGTCGACGCCGTCGCCCGGCGTGATCCGCCCGTCGCCGTCGTTGTCGCGGAGGTTCTTGCGCCACTGCCGGTTGTCGGGGTCGGCGTGGGTGAAGTCGTAGCCGTCCGGGTTGGCGGAGAGCACGAACCACAGCTCGGTGGTGTCGACGATCCGGGTGATCCGCTCGTCCTTGCCGTAGCCGGCGAGGTAGTGGTGGAGCAGCCTCCGGTTCATCTCCGGGGTGATCCACTCGCGCGCGTGCTGGTTGGACAGGTACAGCGTGGCGGGCTTCGAGCCGTCCTTGACCCGGCTGGCGCCCTTGCTGACCTTGAGGGCGAGGATGTCCTGCCCCTTGAGGGTCTTGCCGATCGAGACGACCTTGGTGATGCCGGGGTTGGCCCGGGCGGTGTCGAGGAGCTCCTGCTTGAGGCCGTTCGGGCCGCTGTACGGCCGGAAGACGCCGTCGCCGGCGGCGGCGACCCGCTGCTCGGCCCGCTGGGTCAGGGTGTGCTCGGCGAGCTCGACGCCCTGGTCGCGCAGCTGACCGGCCTGCCGGTCGGTGAGGAAGAGCTCGACCGTCGCGGAGCCCTTGTCGGGCACCTGCTCGGTCATCTCGTGGGCGTCGGCCCCGGCCTCGAGAAGCAGCGGAACCTGCTCCTGGGTGACCTCGGCCCGCCATACGGAGAGGGCGTCGCCGCCGTCCCGGTCGTTCGGCTGCGCTCCGGCGACGGGTGCCGTCGCCACTCCCGCGATCAGCAGTGAAGCCGCGGCGAGGATCGATCTCGCTCTGCGTCTCATGAGCCCCCCTTGCTATTGCCTGTCACGAAGGTGAACAGACGCCAGGCTCATGGGCGCTCATGGGCCTGTCAAGGGTGCCTCGCGGGTGGACGAAAAAGCTGCCGGTGCCTCAGAAAGGCACCGGCAGCGTGGAGTTCGGGATTCCGTACGGGCGACGGACCGGGTCAGCCGACCAGGCTGTCGTCGAGCTCCTCGGTCAGGTTGGACTCGGTCCCGGGAATGCCCAGGTCCTGCGCCCGCTTGTCGGCCATCGCGAGCAGCCGGCGGATCCGCCCGGCCACCGCGTCCTTCGTCAGCGGCGGGTCGGCGAGCGCGCCCAGCTCCTCCAGGGAGGCCTGCTTGTGCTCCATCCGGAGGCGGCCCGCGGCGGCGAGGTGCTCGGGCACCTCCTCCGCGAGGATCTCCAGGGCGCGCTGCACCCGGGCCCCCGCGGCGACCGCGGCGCGCGCCGAGCGGCGCAGGTTGGCGTCGTCGAAGTTGGCCAGGCGGTTGGCGGTGGCGCGGACCTCGCGCCGCATCCGCCGCTCCTCCCAGGCCAGCACCGACTCGTGCGCGCCGAGCCGGGTCAGCAGGGCGCCGATCGCGTCGCCGTCGCGGACGACGACCCGGTCCACGCCCCGTACCTCGCGGGCCTTCGCCGCGATGGAGAGCCGGCGGGCCGCGCCGACCAGGGCGAGCGCCGCCTCCGGTCCCGGGCAGGTGACCTCCAGCGAGGAGGACCGGCCGGGCTCGGTCAGCGAGCCGTGGGCGAGGAAGGCGCCGCGCCAGGCCGCCTCCGCGTCACAGGTCGCGCCGGAGACCACCTGCGGGGGGAGGCCCCGGATGGGGCGGCCCCTGCCGTCCACGAGGCCCGTCTGGCGGGCCAGCTGGTCGCCGCCGGCCACCACCCGCACCACGAAGCGCGAGCCGCGCCGCAGCCCGCCGGGGGCCATCACGATCAGTTCGGAACTGTGTCCGAAGATCTCCAGAATGTCCCGCTTCAGGCGGCGCGCCGCCATCGCCGTGTCCAGCTCCGCCTCGATCACGATGCGGCCGCTCACCAGGTGCAGCCCGCCCGCGAACCGCAGGATCGACGAGACCTCTGCCTTCCTGCAGCAGGTCCGGGTGACGGGAAGCCGGGAGATCTCGTCCTTCACCGCTGCCGTCATCGCCATGGGCCGATCCTTCCATGCATCCGAAAAATACGGTCGTACGCGGCGGCCAACAGCTCCGGGTCATGCTTCGCGGAGCCGTCGGGCCCGGCCACCGGCGCCAGCTCGACCGCGGCACCGAGCCGCTTGGCGGCATCGGCGAGGGACTCGCGATCGGGCACGGCAGCCTCGTCGGCGAGCACCACGTCCAGGGCGAGTTTAGGGGCGTGTCGTCCCAAAACCTCCAAATGACGCTGCGGAGAGAAGCCCTCTGTTTCTCCGGGTTGCGGAGCGAGGTTCAACGAGAGCACCTTCCGGGCCTTCGTCTCCACCAGCGCGTCGAGGATTTCGGGGACGAGAAGGTGCGGGATCACGGAGGAGAACCAGGAGCCCGGACCCACGACCACCCAGTCCGCGTCGAGCACGGCCGCGACCGCCTCGGGCACGGCCGGCGGGTCGTGCGGCACGAGGTGCACGGACTGCACGTCACCCGGGGTGAGCGCCACCGTCGCCTGACCGCACACGGTGTCCACGTCGTCCGGCCGCTCCGGGTCGTGCCCCTTGACCAGGGCCTGGAGCTCCAGCGGTACGGCGGACATGGGCAGCACCCGGCCCTGGGCGCCGAGCAGCCTGCCCACCAGGTCCAGGGCCTGCACGGGGTCGCCGAGCTGCTCCCAGAGGGCGACGATCAGCAGATTGCCGACGGCGTGGCCGTGCATCTCGCCCTTGGACTGGAAGCGGTGCTGGATGACCCGGGCCCAGGTCTGGCCCCAGTCGTCGTCCCCGCAGAGCGCGGCGAGCGCCTTGCGCAGGTCGCCCGGGGGCAGCACGCCGAGCTCCTCCCGGAGCCGGCCGCTGGAGCCCCCGTCGTCGGCGACGGTGACGACGGCGGTCAGGTCGCCGGTGATCCGGCGGAGGGCGGCCAGGGAGGCGGACAGGCCCATGCCGCCGCCCAGCGCGACGACCTTGGGCTGGGCACCGCGTCTGCGGAGGGTGCGCCGCGGCGTGAGGGTGGAGGCGCGGCGGCGGTACGGCTTCACTCGCGCCCCATGTCCCGGTGCACGACGACGGTCTCGACCCCTTCGGCGGCGATGCGGGCGGCGAGCCGCTCGGCGGTGGCGACGGAGCGGTGCTTGCCGCCGGTGCAGCCCACGGCGATGGTCACGTACCGCTTGCCCTCGCGGCGGTAGCCCGCGGCGATCAGCTGGAGGAGCTCCGTGTAGCGGTCCAGGAACTCCTTGGCGCCGGGCTGGTTGTAGACGTAGTTCGACACCTCCTCGTTGAGGCCGGTGAAGGGGCGCAGCTCGGGGACCCAGTGGGGATTCGGCAGGAAGCGCATGTCGACGACGAGGTCGGCGTCGACGGGGAGGCCGTACTTGAAGCCGAAGGACATGACGGTGGCCCGGAGCTCGGGCTCCTCGTCCCCGGCGAACTGGGCGTCCATCTTGGCGCGCAGCTCGTGGACGTTGAGGCTGGAGGTGTCGATCACCAGGTCGGCGTCGCCGCGCAGCTCGCGCAGCAGGTCCCGCTCGGCGGCGATGCCGTCGGTGATCCGGCCGTCGCCCTGGAGGGGGTGCGGCCTGCGGACCGACTCGAAGCGCCGGACCAGGGCGTCGTCGGACGACTCCAGGAAGACGATCCGGCGGGTGACCTGCTTGGAGTCCAGGTCGGCGAGGGACTCCCTGAGGTTGTCGAAGAACTGCCGGCCGCGGACGTCCACGACGACGGCGATCCGGGCGACGTTGCCCTGGGAGCGGGCGCCGAGCTCCACCATGGTGGGGATCAGCGCGGGCGGCAGATTGTCCACGACGAACCAGCCGAGGTCCTCCAGGCACTTCGCCGCGGTGGACCGGCCGGCTCCGGACATGCCGGAGATGATCACCAGCTCGGGAATGGCCGCCTCGGCGCCGTTGTCGCCGGGGGTCTCCTTCGTGCCCGTACTCACGTGTCCTGCTCCGTCTCGGTCGTGCTGGTCGTTCTGGTCCTGCTGGTCGGTCCGGTCCTGCTGGTCCTGCTGGTCGGTCCGGTCGTTCTCGTCAGGCCGGTCGCTGTGCTGCTCTTGCGCGGTCATGCCGTGCCGCCCCCGTCGTCTTCCATGATCTCTCCTGTCGCCGTGTTCACGGCGGGTGCGGCCGGGGCCGCCTGGGCGAGGGCCACGACCACCGATTCCGCGGTCTTCCGGCCCATGCCGGGGACCTCGCAGATCTGCTCGATTGTCGCCTGCCGGAGCCGCTTCACCGAGCCGAAATGCTTGATCAACGCCTGTTTCCGTGTCTCGCCGAGGCCCGGGACGGCATCCAGGGGGCTGGTCCGGATGCGTTTCGTCCGCTTGGAGCGCTGGTAGCGGATGGCGAAGTCGTGAGCCGTGTCACGTACCCGCTGGAGGAGGTAGAGGCCCTCGCTGGAGCGGGGCAGCACCACCGGGTCGTCGTCGCCGGGGAGCCAGACCTCCTCCAGGCGCTTGGCGAGCCCGCAGACCGCGATGTCGGTGATGCCGAGCTCGTCGAGGGCGCGCCGGGCGGCGGCGACCTGCGGCTGCCCGCCGTCGACCACCAGGAGCTGGGGCGGGTACGCGAAGCGCTTGGGCCGTCCGTCGTCCTCGGCCGGCACCTCGCCGTCGGCCCCGTCGCCGTCGCCGTCGACCCACTCGCCGGTCTTCTCCTTCTCGGCGAGATAGCGCTTGAAGCGGCGGCTGATCACCTCGTGCATCGAGCGGACGTCGTCCTGGCCCTCGAAGCCCTTGATCTGGAAGCGGCGGTACTCGCTCTTGCGGGGCAGCCCGTCCTCGAAGACGACCATCGAGGCCACGACGTCCTCGCCCTGGAGGTGCGAGATGTCGAAGCACTCGATCCGCAGCGGCGCCGAGTCCAGGTCCAGGGCGTCGGCGATCTCCTCCAGGGCCCGGGAGCGGGTGGTCAGATCGCTGGCGCGCTTGGTCTTGTGCAGGACGAGCGCCTGCTGCGCGTTGCGCGCGACCGTCTCCATCAGGTCCTTCTTGTCGCCGCGCTGCGGGATCCGCAGCGAGACGTTGGAGCCGCGCCGGCCGGCGAGCCAGGCGGTGACGGCCTCGGCGTCGTCCGGCAGCGCCGGGACCAGGACCTCCTTGGGGACCGTGTCGCCGCTCTCCTCCCCGTACAGCTGCTGGATCGCGTGCTCGACGAGCCCGGCCGTGTCGACGGCCTCGACCTTGTCGGTGACCCAGCCGCGCTGGCCGCGCACGCGTCCGCCACGCACGTGGAAGATCTGGACGGCGGCCTCCAGCTCGTCCTCGGCGAGGGCGATCAGGTCGGCGTCGGTGGCGTCGGCGAGGACGACCGCGCTCTTCTCCATGGCCCGGCGCAGGGCCTCTATGTCGTCACGGAGCCGGCCGGCCTTCTCGTACTCCATGTCCTCGGCGGCGATCATCATCTGCTTCTCGAGCCGGCGGATGTACGTGCCGGTGCGACCGGCCATGAAGTCGCAGAACTCCTCGGCCAGTTCGCGATGCTCGTCGGGCGTGACGCGGGCGACGCAGGGCGCCGAGCACTTGCCGATGTAGCCGAGGAGACAGGGGCGGCCGGCCGAGGCGGCGTTCCGGAAGACCCCCGCCGAGCAGGTCCGCACCGGGAAGACGCGCAGCATCAGGTCGACGGTCTCGCGGATCGCCCACGCGTGCGCGTACGGCCCGAAGTAGCGCACGCCCTTCTTCTTGTGGCCGCGCAGGACCTGGACGCGCGGGAACTCCTCGTTGAGCGTGACCGCGAGGTACGGGTAGCTCTTGTCGTCCCGGTACTTCACGTTGAACCGGGGGTCGTACTCCTTGATCCAGGAGTACTCCAGCTGGAGCGCCTCGACCTCGGTCGAGACGACGGTCCACTCCACGGAGGCGGCGGTCGTCACCATGGTGGCCGTGCGCGGGTGCAGGCTCACGAGCGGCTGGAAGTAGTTCGCCAGTCGCTGACGCAGGGACTTCGCCTTGCCGACGTAGATCACCCGGCGGTGCTCGTCGCGGAATTTGTAGACCCCCGGCGAGTCGGGGATCTGCCCCGGCTTGGGGCGGTAGCTGGAGGGGTCTGCCATGGTCCCCACCCTACTGGCGGGGACCGACACTCCGGCCTCGCGCGCTCGTTGGCGAAGCATGGCGAATCAGCTTGCGGGACGGGTGTGTGTGATCACGGGCGCGGCGAGCGGGATCGGCCGGGCGACGACGAAGCGTTTCCTCTCCGAAGGCGCGCGGGTCGTGGCCGCGGACGTCGACGGGGACGGTCTCGCGACGCTGGAGGGGGTCGTCCCCGTGATCGGCGACGTCTCCCTGGCGGAGGACGCACGGCGGATGATCGACACGGCGGTGGAGCGCTTCGGACGGCTCGACGTGCTCGTGGCCAACGCGGGCGTCATCCCGCTGCTCGACATCACCGAGGCGGACGGGGCGGACTTCGACGCGGTCATGGCCGTCGACGGCCGGGGCATGTTCCTGACGTGCAAGTACGCGATCGAGGCGATGCTCGTCTCGGGCGGCGGGGCGATCGTGTGCACGTCGTCGATCTCGGGGGTCGCCGGGCAGGCGCGGCAGGCGGTCTACGGCCCGGCGAAGTTCGTGGCGAGCGGGCTGACCAAGCACCTGGCGGTGGAGTGGGCGGAGCGCGGGATCCGGGTGAACGCGGTGGCCCCGGGCACGATCGAGACGGAGCGGGTCGCGGCGGCCCGCGTGGAGCCCGGCGGCCCGGAGTACCTCTCCGAGGTACTCCGGGCCCACCCGATGGCCCGCTTCGGCACGCCGGAGGAGGTGGCGGCGGCGATCCTCTTCCTGGCCTCGGCCGAAGCGTCCTTCATCACAGGCGCGATCCTCCCGGTAGACGGCGGCTACCTGGCCCGCTGACCGCCGGGCGCCGACGCCCACTGACCGGGTGGCGGCTCCCCCGGGCTCCGCACCGCGGCCGGGTGGCGGGTCAGGGCCGGCGGGTGGCGGGTCAGGGCTCCTGGGGGGCGCGGCGGCGTATTGCCGTCGTGGCGATCAGGGTGAGGGTCAGGGCCGCGCCCGCGCCCGCCATCGTGGAGGCCACCGTGACGGCGGGCTCCTCGTGACGCGCGGGTGCATCCGCGCGCGGCGCGTACCCGCCCGCCGCCCCCTTCCTCGCGTACGCCGAGCCGGGCAGCTTGTCCCCGTAGTCGCGGGCGACCCGCTCCCGGTACGCGGCCAGACTCGTCCCGTTCTTCCCGACCGCCCGCACCGCGTCCTCGTCCAGCGGCAGCACCTTCGCCCCCTTCTGGACGTACCAGGCGTCGATCTGCGGCTCCCGGAAGACGACGCCGCCGGGCAGCACGCGCCCGCCCTGTTCCGCGTACCGGATCTCGTCGTCGCCGGTGGCGATGTTCACGACCTGCCAGCCGCCCGGCTGCTTCACCGTCCACAGCGAGGCCTTCTGGCCGTCCGAGGCGACGGCCCGGCTGGCCCGGAACTCGACGCGGGCGACCGGCGCCCCCGCCTTCCCGGCGACGAAGTCCGGGGAGAGGATCCGTACCGGCACGGATCCGCCCTCGACGCGCGGGGCGGCCGCCGAGCGGGCGAGCGCCCCGTCCCGGGCGAAGAACCGGGACAGGGTGTCCAGGGTCTGCGGCGCGGAGGCGGCCTGTTCGGGGGTCGGCGCGGCCGGCAGGCTCTCCGCGGCGGCGGCCGGGAGCGCCCCGAGGGCGACGAGGGCGGCGGTGGTCAGCAGACCGGCGCCGATGGCACGTCCGTTCATCGTCGTCACGCCCCGATCCGGTAGAGCGAGTGGGTCCAGGAGAAGGAGTTGTTGTTGACGTACCAGGCATGCGAGGCCCAGTTGTAGCGGTCGCTGGAGGGCCAGGGGTCGCCCCAGTAGACCCAGCTGTTCGCATCGTCGTAGCCGTAGATCACATGCATGTGACCGCCGCCGCTCGACCACTGGATGCGGGTCTCGATGGGCCGGTTCGCGTTGATCTCGGTCTGCACGGTCGGGTAGCGCAGCCAGCCGGTCACGTACGAGCCGGGGTTGACGCCCGCCCAGCTGAGTCCGGTCTGGACGTTGCCGAGGGTGGCCTGGTTGTTGGGGCAGTCGTAGCCCTGCTGGCGGTTGAAGGCGGCGTTGCAGAACTGGTTCTGGCTGTAGTTGCGGCCGAACCAGGTGGCGATGGTGTTGCCGGCGGCGGCCCAGCACCAGTTGGTCTTCTGCTGCGCCTGCATGGTGATGTTCAGCTGCTTGGAGCCGAGGGCGGAGACGTCCTCACCGGCGGGCGCGGCGGACGCCGAGGTGGTGGGGACGAGGAAGAGGGCGGCTGCGGCGAGTGCCGCGAGGGACAGTTTCCTGCTGCGCATCGCGTTCCTCCCGTGGAGGGGGGTGGGGATGTGGGGAGTGGAGGAGCGCGTCCGGACGCTGGTCAGGAGCATCGGCCGTTGTCGGGAGCGGGTCAACACGCTTCAATGCGGGGTGACATCGGACTGTGAACGGTGTGACCCGGGTGTGAACGGACGCCCTCGGCCCACCTGCCCGCCCACCGCTCGCGGCGCGACGGTCCGCTCCCCCGTCGTGAATGTTCACTGAGGAGCCCTCGTGAGCCACACCGAGGCCGATCTGGTGCAGCTGCTGCACACCGGCCCCTTCCATCTGGCGCTGCGCACCGCGTTCGCCGTGCGCGGGCTGCCGCTCCAGCGGGTCCAGCACCATCTGGCGCACCGGGGCATCAGGGTCGGCGTGACGAGCCTGAGCTACTGGCAGCAGGGCGCCCGGCGGCCGCAGCGGCCGGAGTCCCTGAAGGCCGTGCGCGCGCTGGAGGAGGTGCTCCAGCTACCCGGGAACTCGCTCCTCCGGCTCCTGTCGGACGACGCGGCCGGCCGGGCCGAGGTGGAGCGCCCGGCGGGACGGTCGTACCGCTCACTGGTGGAGGCGTCCGGCTCGGTCGAGGAGCTGCTCGCGGAGCTGGAGTCCCCGGCGGACGGCGGGCTGCACACGGTGGGGCACCACGAGCGGGTACGGATCGGGGCGGCGCGGGAGCTGGTGGGGCGCGAGTCGCAGCACGTCGTGCGGGCGCACCGGGACGGGGTCGACCGCTATCTGGCCATCCACCACGGGGATCCGGGGTGCGATCCGTCCCGGGTGGAGGTGCGGGCCGTGGAGAACTGCCGCACCGGGCGGGTGCGGTGGCATGCCGGGACGGGCGTGATGGCCGCGGAGCTGCTCTTCGACGCGCGGCTGCGGGCCGGGGACACGCACCTGTTCTCGTACGGGTTCGAGGACGGCACAGCGGGTCCGAGCGGGGAGTACGTGCGCGGGTTCAGCTTCGCCGGTGGGCAGTACGTGCTTCAGGTGCACTTCGACGAGGCGGCGCTCCCGGTGCGGTGCCGGAGGTTCGCCCAGACCTCGGCGGGCGCGCCGCGCGGGGGCCGTGCGGAGCTGACGCTGAGCGGCCGGCACCGCACGGTGCACCTGGTGGAGCAGGGGGTGCGCCCGGGGATCCTGGGGATCGACTGGGACTGGTCGTGAGGGCGTGAGGGGCGGGAGCCGGAGGCTCAGGCCTCGGGTCCGGCGACCAGCTTGCCGTTCTCGACGCGGACCGGGACCTCGGGCAGCGGCACCGTGGCCGGGCCCTTGAGCGCCTTGCCGGTCGTCACGTCGAAGCGGCTGCCGTGGCAGGGGCAGTTGCCCTCGTTGTCCTCGATCTTGTCGAGGACGCAGCCGGCGTGGGTGCACTGGGCGCTGAACGCCTTGTACTGGCCCTTGGCCGGGCAGCTCACCAGGACCTTCTGCTCGCGGTAGAGCTTGGCGCCGCCGACGGGGATCTCGTCCGGGGCGCCGAGAGCGACCGGGGCGGTCGGGGTCGGGACCCCGGCATGGCCGAGCTTGGATTCGGTGGAGCAGGCGGCGACTCCCAGCCCGGCGGCGCCGGCGAGGGCGGCACTCTTCAGTACGGTGCGGCGGCTGGACTGGCCGGACATGAGCGCTCCACGGTGGGATCGGGGCAAGGCGTGACCGAACCGACGATACCGGCGGGGTTTCGCGGGCTGTCGCCCGGGCCTGTCGTGAGGCGGGGCCCCGGGTGGGGCCCCGCCTCTCCGCGTCAGGCCTTGCGGGCTCGGGCCGTCGCCTTCTTGGCGGTGGCCTTGGTGGCCGCGGCCTTGGTGGCGGTGGCCTTCGTGGCGGCAGCCTTCGTCGCCGTGGCCTTGGTGGCGGTGGCCTTCGTCGCCGTCGCCTTGGTGGCCGTCTTCTTCGCCGGGGCGGCGGACTTCTTGGCGGGGGCCTTCTTGGCCGCCGCCTTCTTCGCTCCGCGCGCCGCCGGGACGGTCCCGCCCGCGTCGCTGATCCGGTCCGCGCCGAGGATCTCGCGGAGGAACTTGCCGGTGTGGCTGGTCGACACCGAGGCGACCTCCTCGGGCGTGCCCTCGGCGACGACCAGGCCGCCGCCGTTGCCGCCCTCGGGGCCCATGTCGATGAGCCAGTCCGCGGTCTTGATGACGTCGAGGTTGTGCTCGATGACGATCACCGAGTTCCCCTTGTCGACCAAGCCGGAGAGGACCGTGATCAGCTTCGAGATGTCCTCGAAGTGCAGACCCGTGGTCGGCTCGTCCAGGACGTAGACGGTGCGGCCCGTCGAGCGCTTCTGGAGCTCGGAGGCGAGCTTCACGCGCTGCGCCTCGCCGCCCGAGAGCGTCGGCGCCGACTGCCCGAGCCGGACGTACCCGAGACCGACCTCGTTGAGCGTGCGCAGGTGGCGGGCGATGGTCGGGACGGCCTCGAAGAAGCCGAGGGCCTCCTCGATCGGCATGTTCAGGACCTCGGCGATGGACTTGCCCTTGTAGTGGACCTCCAGGGTCTCCCGGTTGTACCGGTCGCCGTGGCAGACCTCGCACGGGACGTAGACGTCCGGGAGGAAGTTCATCTCGATCTTGATCGTGCCGTCGCCGGAGCAGTTCTCGCAGCGGCCGCCCTTGACGTTGAAGGAGAACCGGCCGGGCAGGTAGCCCCGGACCTTGGCCTCCATCGTCTCGGCGAAGAGCTTGCGGACGTGGTCGAAGACGCCGGTGTAGGTCGCCGGGTTCGACCGCGGGGTGCGGCCGATCGGGGACTGGTCGACGTGCACGACCTTGTCGACGAGGTCGTCGCCGTCCACGCGCGTGTGACGCCCGGGCACCGACTTGGCGCCGTTCAGCTCGCGCGCCAGGTGGGTGTAGAGGATGTCGTTGACCAGGGTCGACTTGCCGGAGCCGGAGACTCCCGTGACGGCCGTCAGGACGCCCAGCGGGAAGGAGACGTCGATGTCCTGCAGGTTGTTCTCGCGGGCGCCGTGCACGGTGAGCCGTCGGCCCGGGTCCACCGGGCGGCGGATGTCCGGGGTGGGGATCGCCCTGCGGCCGGACAGGTACTGCCCGGTGATCGACTCCTCGTTGGCGAGGAGCTCCTTCAGGGGACCGGAGTGGACGACCTTGCCGCCGTGCTCGCCTGCACCGGGGCCGATGTCGACGACCCAGTCCGCGACCTTGATGGTGTCCTCGTCGTGCTCGACGACGATGAGCGTGTTCCCCATGTCCCGGAGCCGGACCAGGGTCTCGATGAGCCGGTGGTTGTCGCGCTGGTGCAGGCCGATGGACGGCTCGTCGAGCACATACAGCACACCGACGAGGCCGGAGCCGATCTGGGTGGCGAGCCGGATGCGCTGGGCCTCGCCGCCGGAGAGCGTGCCGGCGGCCCGGTTGAGGGAGAGGTAGTCGAGGCCGACGTCGACGAGGAAGCGCAGCCGCTCGTTGACCTCCTTGAGGACCCGCTCGGCGATCTTCTTGTCGCGGGCGTTGAGCGTCAGCCGGGAGAGGAACTCGGCGCAGTCGCTGATCGACATCGCGGAGACCTCGGCGATGGACTTCTCCATGACCGTGACCGCGAGGACGATCGGCTTGAGGCGGGTGCCCTCACAGGTGGGGCAGGGCACCTCGCGCATGTAGCCCTCGAAGCGCTCGCGGCTGGAGTCGCTCTCGGCCTCGCTGTGCCGCCGCTTGACGAAGGAGACGGCGCCCTCGAAGGCCGGGGTGGTGTACGCCCGCTCCCGCCCGTACCGGTTGCGGTAGCGGACCTCGACCTGGGTCTTGTGGCCGTGCATCAGGGCCTTCTTGGCGCGCTGCGGCAGCCCCGCGTACGGGAGGTCCGTGCGGAAGCCGAGGGCCTGGGCGAGACCGCCGATGAGCCGGCCGAAATACTCCTTGGTGTGGCCGTGCGACCAGGGGTGGATGGCCCCCTCGTCGAGCGACTTGTCCTCGTCCGGGACGATCAGCTCGGGGTCGACCTCCATGCGCGTACCGATGCCGGTGCAGTCGGGGCAGGCGCCGAAGGGCGAGTTGAAGGAGAAGGAGCGCGGCTCCAGCTCCTCGAACGACAGGTCGTCGTACGGGCAGTAGAGGTGCTCCGAGTACATCCGCTCGCGCTCGGGGTCGTCCTCGGGGAGGTCGACGAAGTCGAGCACGACCATGCCGCCGGAGAGCCCGAGCGCGGTCTCGACGGAGTCGGTGAGCCGGCGCTTGGCGCTGTCCTTCACGGTGAGGCGGTCGATGACCACCTCGATCGTGTGCTTCTCCTGCTTCTTCAGCGTCGGCGGCTCGCTCAGCTGAATGGTCACGCCGTCGACCCGGGCGCGGCTGTAGCCCTTGGTCTGGAGGTCGGCGAAGAGGTCGACGAACTCGCCCTTCCGCTCGCGCACGAGCGGCGAGAGGACCTGGAAGCGGCTGCCCTCGGGGAGCTCCAGGACCTTGTCCACGATGGCCTGCGGCGACTGGCGGGAGATCGGCCGGCGGCACTCGGGACAGTGCGGCTTGCCGATGCGGGCGAAGAGCAGGCGGAGGTAGTCGTACACCTCCGTGATCGTGCCGACCGTCGAGCGCGGGTTGCGCGAGGTCGACTTCTGGTCGATGGAGACGGCGGGCGACAGACCTTCGATGAAGTCGACGTCCGGCTTGTCCATCTGGCCGAGGAACTGCCGGGCGTAGGAGGAGAGCGACTCGACGTACCGGCGCTGCCCCTCGGCGAAGATCGTGTCGAACGCGAGGGAGGACTTGCCCGATCCCGAGAGCCCGGTGAAGACGATGAGGGAGTCACGCGGGAGGTCGAGCGAGACGTTCTTGAGATTGTGCTCGCGAGCGCCACGAACGATGAGACGGTCGGTCACGCCGGTCCGCACCTTTCTTGAGAGAGCGGATGTGCCTGACACACCCAACAACCAAGGATGCCGGATGCTTCCGTCGAGCCTATAGCACGCACATTCGATTTCCGGCCTCGTGGCGACCGCTTCACCCGAACGAGTGGCGGCGCTAGGGTCGGCGCCATGATCGACCACGAACGTGATCTCGCCTCTGTCAAAGCAGCGACCGACCGGCTGCTGGACGCGGCCGCCTCCTGGGACAACGCGACGACGGCCGAGCCGTCACGGCTTCCCGGCTGGACGCGCGGCCATGTCCTGGCCCACATCGCCCGGAACGCCGACGCTCTGGTGAACGTCCTCCAGGGCCGTCCCATGTACGCGGACGCCGCGACCCGCGACGCCGACATCGAGCGCGACGCGGGCCGCCCCCTCGCCGTCCAGCTCGCCGACCTGCGCGAGAGCGGCGACGGTTTCCAGGCCGCGGGCGCCGAGCCCGCCGACTGGAGCCGCACCGTCGAGCTCCGCAACGGCGTCACGGACAGTGCCTCCCGGATCCCCTTCCGCCGCTGGGTGGAGGTGGCCCTGCACCATGTCGACCTGGGCGTCGGCTACGAGCTGGAGGACCTGCCCGAGGAGTTCGTCCAGCGGGAGATCGAGTTCCTCGCGGACCGCTTCACGGGCAACGCGACCGTGCCGCCGACCCGGATCGTGGCGACGGCGGGCACGGACACCTGGACCACCGGTTCCGGCGAGGGCGCCGAGGTCACCGTGACCGGCCCCGCCCCCGAGCTCCTCGGCTGGCTCGCCGGCCGCCGCGACGGCTCCGCCCTCAAGACCGAGGGCGGCCCGCTCCCGGCGCTCCCGGCGCTCTAGCGCCCTCTGTCGTCGGTGGGCGGAGCTAGGCTGAGCCCATGACGTACAGCGGAAGTGTGAAGGTCGGCGGACCGGCGGACGTGCACGAGCTGACGGACCTGATGATCTCGAAGGTCTCGGTCGGCCCGATGGACAACAACGCGTACCTGCTGCGCTGCCGGGCGACCGGCGAGCAGCTGCTGATCGACGCGGCCAACGACGCCGACACACTGCTCACGCTGATCGGTGACGACGGCATCAGGGCCGTCGTCACCACCCACCGGCACGGCGACCACTGGCAGGCCCTCGCGGAGGTCGTCGCCGCGACCGGCGCCCGGACCTACGCCGGGGCGTACGACGCGGAGGGCATCCCGGTCGCCACCGACGTGCCGGTCGAGGACGGCGACACGGTCCGGGTGGGCCGGGTCGAGCTGACCGCCCGCCGGCTGGTCGGGCACACCCCCGGCTCGATCGCCCTCGTCTACGACGACCCGCACGGCCACCCGCATGTCTTCACCGGCGACTGCCTCTTCCCCGGCGGGGTGGGCAACACCTGGAAGGATCCGGAGGCCTTCGCGAGCCTGATCCACGACGTGGAGACCAAGCTCTTCGCGGCCCTGCCGGACGAGTCCTGGGTCTACCCGGGCCATGGCAAGGACACCACGCTCGGTGACGAGCGCCCGCACCTCGCGGAGTGGCGCGAGCGCGGCTGGTGAACCGCCGTCGCACCGACAGCGCGCGGCTCACCGGCCGCGCGCTTCCGTACGCCCCCGTAACCCGGACGGCCGCGGGGTAGTTGGCGCCACATGCGCCCCAGTCACTCTCCGTCGCCGACCGCTCCCCCGGCTCCGCCCGCTCCTCCTTCGATGCTCCGGCTCGCCACCGCCTCGCTCGTCGGCACCGCCATCGAGTTCTTCGACTTCTTCGTCTACGGGACCGCCGCCGCCCTCGTCCTCGGGCCGCTCTTCTTCCCGACCTTCTCCCCGATCGCCGGGACCCTGGCCGCCTTCGGCACCTTCGCCATCGGCTTCGTCGCCCGCCCGCTGGGCTCGGTCCTCTTCGGGCACGTCGGCGACCGGTACGGCCGCCGACCGGTCCTCTTCGCCTCGCTGCTCCTGACCGGCTGCGCCACCGTCGCGGTCGGCTGCGTCCCCACGTACGAGACGCTCGGCATCGCCGCGCCGCTGCTCCTGCTGACCCTCCGGTTCCTCCAGGGCCTCGGCCTCGGCGGCGAGTGGGGCGGGGCCGTCCTGCTGACCGCCGAGCACGCGCCGGCGAACCGGCGCGCGCTGTGGGCGAGCTTCCCGCAGATCGGCCCGGCGGTCGGCTTCCTCCTCGCGAACGGGGTGATGCTGGCGCTCACGGCGGGCCTGAGCGACGCGGACTTCCGCTCCTGGGGCTGGCGGGTGCCGTTCTGGGCGGCGGGGGTCCTCGCGGCGGCCGGGCTGCTGCTGCGGTCCTCGCTCGCGGAGACCCCGCAGTTCGAGGAGCTGACCGCGTCGGGACGGCGGGCGAGCGCCCCGCTGGCCGAGATCGTCCGCGATCACTGGCGGCTCGTGCTGCTGACGGCCGGGGCGCTCGCCGTCGGGTACGCGGTGTTCTACACGGTCTCCACCTGGGCCCTGGCCTACGGCACGGAGCGGCTCGGGGTGAGCAGCACGGTGATGCTGACGTGTGTGATGGCCGCGGTGGCGATCAAGGGCGCGGCCACGCCCTTCGTGGCCCTCCTCTCCGACCGCTGGGGCCGCCGCCCGCTGTGTCTCGCGGGGTGCGCGGCGTCCGCCCTCTGGATGTTCCCGATGGTGGCCCTGCTGCACACCGCGGAGCCGTTCCTGATGTTCCTCGGCTTCCTGGGCTCGCTGCTGGCTTTCATCACGATGTTCGCCGTGATCGCCGCGTACCTCCCGGAGCTCTACGAGCCCCGCGTCCGCTGCACCGGCGCGGCCGTCGGCTACAACCTCGCGGGCGTCCTCGGCGGCGCCCTCACGCCCATCGTCGCCACCACCCTCTCGGACGGCGGCTCGGGCCCGCCCTGGGGCGTCGCGGCCTATCTGACCGTGGTGGCCCTCATCAGCCTGGGCTGCTTCGCGCTCCTCCCGGAGACCCTTCCGGACCGGTCCGAGGCGGCGGGGGCACCGAAGGCGGCGGAGGCGGCGACCGCCTGACGGCACGGGAAACGGCGACGGCCGGCCGGGGGCGGGTGCCCCTGGCCGGCCGTCGCCGTGCGTGACGCGTCAGGCGCCGATGCTGTCCTTCTCGACGCCGTCCGCGTCCTCGACACCCTTGGTGTCGGTGACGCTCTCGGCAGCCTCTCGCTCCGCCTGCTTCTTGGAGGCGATCAGGCTGGTGATCGTGGTGACGACCAGGACGCCGCCGATGACCGCCAGCGAGAAGCCGATGGAGATCTCCGGGACGTGCACCCCGGACTCGTGCAGGGCGTGCAGGACGAGCTTCACGCCGATGAAGCCGAGAATCACCGACAGGCCGTAGCTGAGGTGGACCAGCTTCTTGAGCAGGCCGCCGATCAGGAAGTACAGCTGCCGCAGGCCCATGAGGGCGAAGGCGTTGGCGGTGAAGACGATGTACGGGTCCTGGGTCAGGCCGAAGATCGCCGGGATGGAGTCGAGGGCGAAGAGGATGTCCGTGGTGCCGATGGCGATCATGACGACCATCAGCGGGGTCAGGACGCGCTTGCCGTTGACGCGGATGAAGAGCTTGGTGCCGTGGTACTTGTCGGCGACGCCGAACTTCTTCTCGACGGACTTGAGGAGACGGTTCTCCTCCCAGTCGTCCTCTTCCTCGTCGGCACGCGCCTCCTGGATGAGCTTCCAGGCGGTGTAGATCAGGAACGCGCCGAAGATGTAGAAGACCCACGAGAAGTTCGCGATGACCGCGGCGCCCGCGACGATGAAGATCGTGCGGAGGACCAGGGCGATCACCACACCCACGAGCAGCACGCGCTGCTGGAGGTGGGAGGGGACCGAGAACTTCGCCATGATCAGGATGAAGACGAAGAGGTTGTCGACACTGAGCGACTTCTCGGTGACGTAGCCGGCGAAGAACTCCCCGGACGCCTGGCTGTTGCCGAACACGAGCAGGCCCACTCCGAAGAGCACGGCGAGCACGACCCAGACGATCGTCCAGATTCCGGCTTCCTTGACCGAGACGTCATGGGGCTTCCGCCCGATGAAGAAGTCGGCTCCGATGAGGGCGACCAGACCGAGAATGGTCAGCACCCACAGGGTCATTGAAACGTCCACTGCGCCTCCGGCGTCGTACGGCTACTTGATCAGCGTCGTCGCTGCCGGAGGTCTCTTCCACCCGAGCGGCTCACACCGCGGTCGGGCCGACGCCCCGGGATCGGATCGCTGAGGATCCGTCCGTATTGACGGGTACGCCGCGCATGGGGAGTACTCCCCTCCGCACCATGAACATTACCCGAAAACCCAAGAGAAGGTAAAGCGCAGGGTAAAGAGGCTCCAAGAGACCAGGTCAGGGCCGCTTTGCCGGGCGGGCGTCCGCGACCTGCGCGAGGACCTGCCGGAGGATCCGGCTGCCCGGCGGCAGGAGCGGGGGCTCGTACGACCACGCGTGACCCACCCACGGATCGGCGAGGTGGTCGTCGGGGACGGGGGTGAGCCGCAGCAGTGAGCGCCAGAGCGGGTCGAGCACGGGCCCGTACGCGGCGGCGTCGGCCCGGTCGGCCACCATCAGCAGATGGACGCCGACCCCGGGGCCCTCGTCGGCCAGGTACCGGAGCCGGGTGACCGCCCGGTCGTCGAAGCCGTGCGGGAAGTCGTGCACGATCAGGAGCTGCCGGGCCGCGTCCAGGCCGGGCGGCAGCGCGTCGACGGCGCCGTTCCGCAGGGCCATCTGGAGGAGGTCGACCCGCTCCGTGAGCTGCTCCAGCACCGCGGAGACGCCGGCCGCGCCCCGGGCGGGCGGGGCGGCGAGCACGCCGGTGTCCACGAGCGGCGCGAGCGAGGCCGCGCCGGCACCGGCCGCGTCGACGACGTGGACCGCGAAGCCGCCCGCCGGGTGGACGGCGAGCAGCCGGGCCGCGTGCGCGACCGCGGTGTCCAGGGCGAGCCGCCTCAGCTCGGTCTCGTCGAGGAGGCCGGCCGCCTCCGAGCGGCCCCGCCCTCCCCCAAGTTCTCGGCTGCGCTCGGACAGGGGGGACCCCGAGTCCACCCAGAGCCCGCGCTCCAGCGGGAGCCGGACGAGCATGGGGATCCGCAGCTCGGTGCGCTCGGGGAGGTGGAGGTCGCCCAGGCGCACGGCCATCGGCTCCTCCGCCGGCGGGCGGTAGCCGTGCCAGACCGGGTTGTCCCAGCGGGCGTAGGCGGGCGGCAGGGCCGGTTCGACGACCTCGGACTCGACGGCGAGCTGGGCGAGGTCCCGGTCCAGGACCTCCTGGGCCCGCTCCACGAGCTCGTCGTGACGGGCGCGGGCGGCTGCCCGCGCGGCATCGTTCGCGCCCCCGCCACGAGCGCGGTAGTCGGAGAGCACCTCGTCGAGCTCCCGGTCCAGCCGGGACTCGGCGAAGTCGCAGGCGCTGCGGTAGGCGGCGGCGGTACGGGCCAGGTCCTCGAACATCCCCCACACCTGGTTGTACAGGCGCTCGTCCATGGACCAGCCGGCCGCGTCCCCGGCGACGGGGACGGACGGGCCCTGGGGTGCCTGCGAACCCTGCGGGGCCGGAGTCGGGGCCGGGGCCGGGGCAGGCTCCGGGGCGGTGGTCCGGCGCCGGGGATGGGCGTAGCTGATCGGGCCGCCCGCGGTCGGCGCGGTCTGCTGCTCGGCCGGGGCGGGGACGGGCGCGGGCGGCGGTGTGCGGCGGGCCCGCTCCGACTCCAGGATCGACGCGGCCAGGTCGGCGGGGCGCTCCAGGCCCTGGTCACCGAGGAGGGCGGCGAGACCGCCCTCGTACCCCTGCCCCATGGCGCGGACCTTCCAGGCGCCCTGGCGGCGGTACAGCTCCAGGGCGACGACGGCGGACTCGCTGTCGAGCCCGGTGATCGTGTAGCTGGCGATGTCGGTGCCGTCGGGTCCTGTGACGGCGACGAAGGGGGCGGCGGCCTTCCCGAAGGAGGTCGGTCCGCCGCCGCCCACGGGCAGCGCCAGGAGGACGGAGACGCGGTGGACGGCGTCCGGGACCGCCGCAAGGTCGACGGCGAGGCGCTGGTCGGCCGCGGCCTGCCGGGGGACGTCCACACCGGGGAGCGAGGGGGCGACGGGGTGGGCGACCCACTCCACGCCCGGGACCCTGCCCCGCTCGTCGCCGAGGGCGGCTCCGGCGACGACCGGGTGACCGGCCGACACCCTGATCTCCAGTCGGGTGTCGGGCAGGGGGTGGTTCTGCCCCCGGACCAGCTCGGCCGTCATCGGCTCTGTCCCCTCAGCGGTTCCCTGTTGACGAATGGTGCGGACGTGCGGTGGCGCGGACGTGCGGTGGAGCGGTGCTGCCGTGGAGCGGTGGTGCGGGACAGCTCCCGGCGGCCTGCTGCCTCCGGGAGCTGTGGGTGCGTCCTGCGCGGTCCTGCCTACAGGTGCGGCAGGATCGCGGGCATCAGGTCCTGGAACGTCCGGCCGTTGGCCGGGTTGCCCAGGGCGGTCATCTGCCAACCGGAGCCGGCCCGGTGCACCTTCGCCATGATCTGCGCGGTGTAGTTGCCGCCGCCGTCGAGGGTGTAGCGCGCGAGCTCCTGGCCGTTCGTCTCGTCGACGATCCGGCAGAAGGCGTTCTGCACCTCCTGGAACGTCTGACCGGTGAAGGAGTTCACGGTGAAGACGATCGTGTCGATGTGGACCGGGACCCGCTGGAGGTCGACGAGGATCGCCTCGTCGTCCCCGCCCTGGCCCGCGCCGCCGACCAGGTTGTCACCGGTGTGCTTGACCGAGCCGTCGTCGCTGACCAGGTGACGGAAGAAGACCACGTCGACCGGCTGCTTGTCCGCGAAGAGGACGGCCGAGGCGTCCAGGTCGATCTCCTGCGTGCGCTTGCCGAAGAGACCGCGGCGCGGTGCCGCCTGCCAGCCGAGCCCCATCCTCACCTGGCTGAGGCTGCCTCCGCCCTGCTTCTCCAGGCTGATGGCCTGACCCTTGGTCATGTTGACCGTCACGCGCTTGCCCCTCTCGTTGCGTTCCCCGCGCCCGCTGTCCGGTGCGTGCGGTTGTCCAGCACCCTACGCAGAGGGACTGACACCGCAGAGCCGAGGTCCGGATTTGTGTCGGTCTTGCAACACACCGGACCGCCGCAGGTCAGGCGAGACCCGCCTCCTTCATCTGGCGCAACTCCTTCTTCAGCTCTCCCACTTCGTCGCGGAGCCGGGCCGCCACCTCGAACTGCAGCTCGGCGGCTGCGGCGCGCATCCGGTCGGTCATCTCCTCGATGATCGCGGCCAGTTCGGTGGCGGGGCGGTCGCCGAGCTCGACGGTGGATCCGGGCTTGCCTCCCTTGCCCCGGCTCTTGGGGCCGTGCGCGGCGAGCGAGGGTACGGGCGCCTTGGCGGCCTTCCCCTCCTTCCCCTGGCGGTAGCCGCTGCCGAGGAGCTCCTCGGTGTCGACCTCCTCGCGGGCGATGGTCGCCACGATGTCGTTGATCTTCTTGCGCAGCGGCTGCGGGTCGATGCCGTGGGCCGTGTTGTACGCGACCTGCTTCTCGCGGCGCCGGTTGGTCTCGTCGATGGCCTGCTCCATCGCCGGCGTGATCCGGTCCGCGTACATGTGGACCTGTCCCGAGACGTTTCGCGCGGCACGGCCGATGGTCTGGATGAGGGAGGTCCCGGAGCGCAGGAAGCCCTGCTTGTCGGCGTCGAGGATGGCGACGAGGGAGACCTCGGGAAGGTCGAGTCCCTCGCGGAGGAGGTTGATGCCGACGAGGACGTCGTACTCGCCGGCGCGCAGCTCGCGCAGCAGCTCGATGCGGCGCAGGGTGTCGACGTCGCTGTGGAGGTAGCGCACCTGGATGCCGAGCTCCAGGAAGTAGTCGGTGAGGTCCTCGGCCATCTTCTTGGTGAGGGTGGTGACGAGGACCCGCTCGTCCTTCTCGGTGCGCAGCCGGATCTCGTGGACGAGGTCGTCGATCTGGCCCTCGGTCGGCTTGACGACGACCTCGGGGTCGATGAGCCCGGTGGGGCGGATGATCTGCTCGACGAAGCCGTCGCCGCGGGAGAGTTCGTACGTGCCCGGGGTCGCCGAGAGGTAGACGGTCTGGCCGATCCGCTTCTGGAACTCCTCCCACTTCAGCGGGCGGTTGTCGAGGGCGGACGGGAGCCGGAAGCCGTGGTCGACGAGGGTCCGCTTGCGGGAGGCGTCGCCCTCGTACATGGCGCCGATCTGCGGAACGGTGACGTGCGACTCGTCGATGACGAGGAGGAAGTCCTCGGGGAAGTAGTCGATGAGGGTGTTCGGTGCGGAGCCGGGGTCGCGGCCGTCGAAGTGCATCGAGTAGTTCTCGATGCCGGAGCAGGAGCCGATCTGCCGCATCATCTCGATGTCGTACGTGGTCCGCATGCGCAGGCGCTGGGACTCCAGGTGCTTGCCCTGCTTGTCGAGCTCGGCGAGGCGGATCTCCAGCTCGCGCTCGATGTCGTTGACCGCCCGCTCCATCCGCTCGGGGCCCGCGACGTAGTGGCTGGCGGGGAAGACGTACAGCTCGCGGTCCTCGGTGATGATCTCGCCGGTGAGCGGGTGGAGGGTGGAGAGCGCCTCGATCTCGTCGCCGAACATCTCGATGCGGACGGCCAGCTCCTCGTACACCGGGAAGATCTCGATGGTGTCGCCGCGGACCCGGAAGGTGCCGCGGGTGAACGCCAGGTCGTTGCGGGTGTACTGGATGTCGACGAAGCGGCGGAGCAGCTGGTCGCGGTCGATCTCCTCGCCGACCTTGAGCGGGACCATCCGGTCCACGTACTCCTGGGGCGTGCCGAGGCCGTAGATGCAGGAGACGGAGGCGACCACGATGACGTCCCTGCGGGTGAGCAGGGAGTTCGTCGCGGAGTGGCGGAGCCGCTCCACCTCCTCGTTGATGGAGGAGTCCTTCTCGATGTACGTGTCCGACTGGGGGACGTACGCCTCGGGCTGGTAGTAGTCGTAGTACGAGACGAAGTACTCGACCGCGTTGTTCGGCAGGAGTTCGCGGAACTCGTTCGCCAGCTGGGCGGCCAGGGTCTTGTTCGGTGCCATCACCAGGGTGGGGCGCTGGAGCTTCTCGATCATCCAGGCGGTGGTGGCCGACTTGCCGGTGCCGGTGGCGCCGAGGAGCACGACGTCCTTCTCGCCCGCGCGGATGCGCCGCTCGAGGTCGGCGATGGCCGTCGGCTGGTCGCCGCTGGGCTGGTAGGAGCTGACGACCTCGAAGGGCGCCACCGAACGTTCGATCTTGGAAACGGGCCGCATGGAACCACCGTACGACCCGGCACTGACACTCGGGCGGTGATCGGCTCACCGCCCGCTCCGAAGGAGTCCCGAAGGTCGCCCGAAGTGGTGTCCCTGAGGTGTCCCGCTCACCAGTCCTGGGAGCGGTGGCCGCCGCGGGGGACGCTCCTGCGGGCGGCGCGGCCGGCGGGGCGGGCCGACCAGTTGGCGGGCTCGCCGTAGGACGGCACGTGGCGCGGCGCGGGCACGCCGGGGCGGTGCACGCTCTGCGCGGGCCGCTGCCAGTCCGGGTCGCCCATCACGAGCAGCGGGTCGAACATGACGACCACGGCGGCGAGGATGAGGAAGACCGCCGGGCCGATCAGCATCGGCAGGAGGAGCGAGGTCGCGGTGTCACCGGTGCCGGCGGGGACGTGTCCGCCCTGGAGGTGGACGCTGACGGCCGCCATGGCGGTGTAGTGCATACCACTGACGGCTCCGCCCATCACCAGGCTCGCACCGAGGCTGGCCAGAAACCCGTGTACGGATACGGCCGCCCAGAGGGCCGCGGTGGCGGCCACGACGGCGATGACGACGGACAGGGCGACGGTGACCGTGTCGTACTCGACGCGGCCGTGGAGGCGCATGCCAGCCATGCCGAGGTAGTGCATCGTGGCGACGCCGAGGCCGGTGATCGTGCCGCCGGTGACGAGCGTGAGGGCGGTCGCCCCGCGGTACCCGACGATGAAGATCCCGATGCCGACCATGAGGACGGCGACGCCCAGGCTGGCGAAGGTGATGGGGCGGTCGTAGGTGATGGGCGCCTGCCGGACCGAGAAGCCCATCATGGCGATGAAGTGCATCGTCCAGATGCCGGTGCCTATGGAGGTGGCGCCGAGGGCGAGCCAGCCGGCCTTGAAGGTGTCGCGGTGGCGGAGCGACCTGGTGGTGCACCTCAGACCGAGGGCGCCGCCGAGGCAGGCCATGATGAAAGCGGCCACCGGAGTGACGAGCCCGTAGCTGAATCCGTCGACCGTGCCCTGCATGAGCGTATGTCCTCCACCCCTGGTGCCACGTCGTCCGAAAACAGTCGGTACCGCTGGGTAGTACTACCGGGGCGAGATTATGGCGCGCCGGGGGCCTCACGACCACGTGACCGGGGAATTTCTGCTCGTGAGACCGGAGCGAGACCGGTCCGTGATCTAGCCGGCGGCTCGGCGCCCTCCTCGTGACCGTCACGGGAGCCTGTCCGGTCGGGCTGTCCTGTCAGTGGCGGGTCGTACCGTGGGCGGCATGGACAACGAAGCGGAGCCGACGGGCGGCGAGCCGACCGTCGCGGTGGAGTGGACGGTCGTGGAGAGCGACATCGGTCCGCTCTTCCTCGCCGCGACCGGGCGGGGACTGGTGCGGGTCGAGTTCCACGCCGACGCGGCGCGGCGGGTGCAGATGCTCGACCGCTTGGGCGGGCGGTTCGGGGTGGAGCCGGTGGAGAGTGCCTCGGGGCTGCTCGCCGAGGCGATACGCCGGCTCGACGCGTACTTCGCGGGCGATCCGCGCCCCTTCGACCTGCCCCTGGACTGGAGCCTGACGTCGGGCTTCAACCGGCAGGTGCTGCGCGAGCTGGCGACCGGGGTCCCGTACGGCACGGTCGTGGGGTACGGGGAGCTGGCGCGGCGCGTGGGGCAGCCGGGCGCGGCCCAGGCGGTCGGAGCGGCGATGGGCGCCAATCCGCTGCCGGTGGTGGTGCCGTGCCACCGTGTGGTGGAGAGCGACGGCGGGCTCGGGGGGTTCGGGGGCGGTCTGGAGACCAAGCGCCGGCTGCTGGCACTGGAGGGTGTGCTGCCCGCGCCGCTGTTCTGAGGGGGGCGTTCCCATCGGATGGGACGGCTGGCACACTCACGTAAGTGACCCACACCCCCGACGCCCCTGACGTCACCTTGCCCGGCGACATACCCGGCGCGGTATCCGACGAGACATCCGCCCCTGTCTCCGCCACCGAACTGCCCGCGCTGCGCCGACGGATCCAGGCCGTCCTCATCGCCACCCAGATCCTCGGCGGCCTCGGCATCGCCATCGGCTTCGCGCTCGCCGCCGTGCTGGCCAAGGAGGTCAGCGGGACGGAGGCGTTGTCCGGTCTCGCCTCCACGGCGTCGGTGGCCGGTCCCGCGCTGCTCGCCATGCCGCTGGCCGCGCTGATGGCCTCGCGGGGGCGCCGGGCGGGGCTCGTCCTCGCCTACCTGCTCGGGGCACTGGGGGCCGTGGTGGTGGTGCTCGGCGCGGCCGTCGAGAGCTTCCCGCTGCTCCTCGTCGGACTCGTCGGCTTCGGCGCCGGCTCCTCGGCCAACCTGGCCGCCCGGTTCGCCGCCGCCGACCTCGCCGAGCCCGACCGCAGGGCCCGGGCCATCTCCACCGTGGTGTGGGCGACCACGATCGGGGCGGTGCTCGGGCCGAACATCGCCGCACCCGCCGGGGAGAGCGTGTCGGGCCTGGGCATACCCGCCACGGCCGGCCCGTTCGTCTGGGCCGCCGGTGTCTTCGTCGTCTCGGCGGCGGTCGTCGCGCTCCTCCTGCGCCCGGACCCCCTCCTCACCGCCCGCGCGCTCGCGGATCCCGGGGCGGGCGAGCGGCCGGAGGGCCGCTCCCTGCGCGCCGGAATGCGGGCGGTACGGGAGTCGCCGCAGGCCCGGCTCGCCCTGGTCACGATCGCCGCCTCGCACACCGCGATGGTCTCGATCATGTCGATGACCCCGATCGCGCTGACCCATCACGGCGCGGGCATCCAGCTGATCGGTCTCGTGATCAGCGGGCACATCGCCGGCATGTACGCCTTCTCGCCGCTGATGGGCTGGCTGTCCGACCGGCTGGGCAGGCTGTCGGTGATCGGACTCGCCGTCGGGCTGATCGCCGTGGCGGCGCTCATCGCGGGCACGGCGGGGCCGAGCCCCGGCCAGACGGCCCTCGGTCTCTTCGTCCTCGGCCTCGGCTGGTCCGCCGGCCTCGTGTCCGGCTCGGCGCTGCTCACCGACTCGGTGCCGCAGGCCGCGCGGGCGGCCGTCCAGGGTCTCTCCGACTTCGTCATGAACACCGCCGCCGGGGTCGGTGGGCTCGCGGCGGGCCTGATCGTCTCGGAGGCGGGCTACGGGCCGCTCAACGCGATCGCCGCGTGTCTGCTCCTTCCGATGGCGGCGCTCGCGGTCCGCGGCGCCCTCCGGAAGTCCGGTCCGGTCGCGCCCTGACCCCGGTCCCGCCCTGTACCGGGCTCTGCCGGTGGGCACGCCGGTCAGCGCGGTACGGCGGGTGACGTCGCCCCGCGCGCCAGCTGCCGTGGCGCCCCCGTGCCGTCCGCCGGTACGGACCAGACCGCTCCCCCGTATCCGTACGCGAGGGTCTTCGGGTCCGTCCACAGGGCCTGGTCGTCGATGCCGCGCCGCTCGGCGACGGGGTGCTCGCGCCCGGAGCGCAGGTCGTGCACGTACAGCCGCCACGGCTCGCGCGGGCCTTCGGAGACCCGCTTCTTGAAGGCGATCCGGGTTCCGTCCGGGGAGAGCGACGGGCATTCGACGTTCTCCCGCAGGGTGCGGGCCGACCAGTTCGCCATGTCGCCCTCGACGAGATGGGTGCGCCCGTCCGTCGAGACGGTGGCGTAGAAGCGGTTGTCGTCGGCGGCGAAGGAGACGCCCCAGTAGTTGACGTCGGGGGCGTGGTACCGGCGCCCGCCGAGGGTCAGCGGAATCAGCTCGATGTTCTTCACCAGGTACCCGGTGTGCAGGTCGAGGATCGACGTGCGGGTGGAGAAGGACGAGCGCGCGTAGGAGTCGCCGGTCGCGAACATCGTCCAGGAGAGCATCCGCCCCGACGCGGAGACCCGGGCGCGGCTGGGGATGCCGGGCAGCGCGATGCGGCGCACTTCGCGCAGCCGGCGGTCGAGCACCAGGGCGTACGAGCGGGCCGGGACGCCCGGTCGGCGCACGAGGCAGAGGGCGGTGGGGCCGGCGGCGTGGAAGCGGTCGCAGGCGGGCCCGTCGGCCACCCGGCCGCCGGCCGCGGCCGGGTCCACGCGCGCGACGCGCCCGGTCGCGGTGTCCCGGACGTGGAGCGCGCCGGGGCGGCCCCCGTCGAGGGTGAAGCCGGCCACCGGGGCGTCGGTGGCCCCGGCCTGTCGCCCGGACGCCGCCCGGAGGGTGTAGGCGGTCGCGCCGCCGCCCAGCAGGACGAGGGCGAGGACGAGGATCCACACACGCGCGTGGCGGGACAGACGGACATCGGTCACGGCGGGCATGGGTCAGTCCTCTCGGAGGGTCGTGGCAGAGGCGGGAGGCAGAGCAGCGGCGGGCAGGGGGCTCGCGGCCGGTAGGAATCGGGCGGCGCAGCACAGGGCCGCGGCGAGGGCCAGGAGCGCCGCCACGAGTGCCGCTTCCGGCCCGCTCGCCGTCCAGACGGCGCCGAACGCGACGGCGGCGCCGAGCCGGGCCAGCGCCTGCGCGGTCTGGACGAGCGCGAGGCCGCCCGCCTGGCGCCCCTCGGCGAGGTAGGGCCCGGTCAGGGCCATCAGGACGCCGTCGGTGGCCGCGTAGAAGGTGCCGATCAGCACCAGGACGCCCCCGACGAGGAGGACGTCCGGTACGGGGGCGAGGAGCAGTCCGTACGCGAGGAGCAGGGCCCCGTGTCCGTACAGGAAGGGTCGCCGGCGGCCGACGCGGTCGGCGAGGCAGCCGGCCGGGACGGCGAGCAGCAGATAGACACCGGCGGCGCCGAGCGGCAGGAACGGGAACCAGGTGGCGTCGAGTTCGAGCCGTCGCTGGAGCAGCAGGTACAGGAAGGCGTCGCCGACGGTGGCGGCGCCGAGCAGGCCGGCGCAGAGAAGGATCCGCCGGTACGCGGGCGAGCGCAGCACGGCGAAGACCCCGCCACGCGCGCGTGGCGCCGCTTCTGCGGCCTGCGCTCGGGGCCGTCGTACCGCCGTGCCGCGTCGCCCCGGGACCAGCAGCACCCACAACAGGACGCCGAACACCCCGACGCAGAAGCTGACGGCGAAGACAGCCTCGTACGCCTCGGCCGTGGCCCACAGCAGGGCGAAGGCGGCCAGGGGGCCCAGGAGGGCTCCGGTGGTGTCCATCGCGCGGTGGGTGCCGAAGGCGCGGCCCAGCTCGTCCGGCGGACTGTGCAGGGTGATGAGCGCGTCGCGCGGGGCCGTGCGGACGCCCTTGCCGAGCCGGTCGGCGGCGAGCGCTGCGGCGATTCCGCCGGCCGAGCCGCCCGCGAGGAGGAGGCCGAGGCGGGAGCACGCCGAGAGGGCGTAGCCGAGCCCTCCGACCTGTTTGTGGCGTCCTCCGCGGTCGGCGGTGGCGCCGCCGAGGATCCGTACGAGCGCGGTGGCGCCGGTGGAGAGCCCGTCGAGCAGCCCGAACTGGAGCGGGGAGAGGCCGAGTCCGACGACGAGGTAGAACGGCAGCACGGCGGTCACCATCTCGGAGGAGATGTCGGTGACCAGGCTGACCGCGCCGAGCGCGAGGACGGTGCCCGGGACGCGCCGCCTGCCCCGCGAGGGGGCGGGCGGCGCGCCGCGGCGACCGGTGGTCGCGAGGTACATCAGTGGCAGGTGTAGGTCGGGCCGGAGTCCTTCACCTGGTCGTCGGTGCCGACGTACTGCCAGGTGTAGGTGGTGTCGGTGAGGTCCAGCTTCAGGACGCCGTACGGACCGCTGATCCGCTTCTGGCTGTTCGGCTGGACCGTCTCGATGTCGTAGGGGTCGGCGCCGCCCATGCCCCCGACGATCTCGACGATGCCGTCGGCGGTGGCGCGCCCGTTCGGGTCCTGCGGGGCGAACCGCTCGTAGTGGTGGTCGTGTCCGTTGAGCACGAGGTCGGCCTTGGCCCCGTACAGGATCTGCCAGACCGGCCGGGAGACGGGGTCGTTGCCGTGGCCGCCGGAGGAGTACAGGGGGTGGTGGAAGTAGGCGGCGAGGCAGCCCTTGGTGTTGCGGGCGAGGTCGTCCTTCAGCCACTGGATCTGGGCGGGGTCGTCGAAGGAGTTGGAGTCGAGGGCGACGAAGTGCCAGTTGCCCTGGTCGTAGCTGTAGTAGGGCTTGCCCTGGGGGTAGGCGATCGCGCCGAAGTACGCCTTGTAGCCGGCGAGCGAGCCCGCGGGGTCGTAGGTCTCGTGATTGCCGGGCACCGGCCGTGTCTTCGCCTTGAAGGCGCCCCAGGTCTTGTCGTAGTAGGCGCGGAAGTCGGAGAGCAGGGCGTCGTCGTACTGGTTGTCGCCCATCGTCAGGTAGAAGGACGGGGCGATCCGCTGTGCCAGCGCGGCGGTCTTGGGGTGGGCGCAGGAGCTGCTGGAGGCCGTGCACTGGGCGGCGATGTCCCCGGCCGCGACGACGGTGAAGGCGCCGGTGGGCGGGGGCGTGGTGCCGGTCGTGCCGTAGGCCTCGACCGCGAAGAGGGAGTAGCCGTACGAGGTGCCGCGTGCCGTCCCGTAGACGCGGAGGTGACGGCCCTTGCCGGTGAGTCCCGTCCAGTCGTCCGTGCCGCCGTTCCCGGCGGTCTCGGTGGCGAGGCGGGTCCAGGTGGTGCCGTCCTCGGAGATCTCGACGCGGTAGGCCTTGGCGTAGGCGGCCTCCCAGACGAGGCGGACGCGGGAGACGGTGGCGGAGGAGCCGAGGTCGACCCGGATCCACTGGGGGTCGGAGCCTTCGGCGCTGGCCCAGCGGGTGGTGGAGACGCCGTCGAAGGCCTTCTCCGGGCCGAACGTGCCGTCCTCGACGGAGGAGGAGGTGGCCGGCCGGCCCTGGGAGATCAGCGGATCGGCCGCGGCGCCGGCCCGGTCCGGGTGGGCGAGCAGGAGGCCGCCGACGAGCAGCAGGACGGCGGTGAGGACGAGGGTCAGTCGGGTGGTGGTGAAGGGGGTGGTGGGGGTGCTGCGCGGTGGTGTGGAGGCGTACAGGCGCATACCTGGGCTCCCTGGCCTGAGGGGTCGGCGAGAGCTGGACACCGGTGCGGAGCACGAGGGCCCTGCCGCGTGGCGATTCGGGGCGCCACGCGGCGGGGTGGTGCTCGGCGGCCGGGTCAGAGCTCTCGCTGAGCGCGTCACGCCCGTGGGGTCGGGCGCCGCGCCAAGCCGCTGGCCGGGATGCTAGCCGATAGGAAGGTTTCCTACCAGACCTTCAACTCCCCCTGTCCGCACGGGCGTCTGAGCCAGGGGCACGGACCCGGGAGGCCTCAGAGGCTGATGTGGTACGCCTTGCGCAGGGTCTCGTGCACGGTCCAGGTCGTCCGGTCGCCCTCGCGCAGCACGCACGCGTCGCCGGGGCCGATCTCCAGCGTCTCCCCGCCCTCTACGGCGACGGTCGCGCGTCCGCTGACCACCACGAAGAGCTCGTCGGCCTCGGTGTCGGTGACGACGCCGGGCGTGATCTGCCAGATGCCGCGCACCTGCTTTCCGTCGGCGGACTCCCACAGCACCTTGCCCGTCACCTCGGGCGTGCCGGAGACGATCTGGGCGGGGTCGAGGGGGTCCGCCTCGAGCTCCGCGTCGGGGATGTGCACGGCGAAGGAAGGCACGTCATGTGTCGTCATGGGCGGTGACTGTAGCGGGGGTCAGGAGCGCCCCGGGGACCGGGATCGGGTGGAACAGATCACTCCGCTTCGCCTCCTACCAGGCGACTTACCCGAATGCGACGACGGCGACGGATTCCGCACCACGCTCCCGGCGAAGCGCGGCGGGGCTCCTGGCCGTCCGCGGCGACGGGACCGGAGACGCCGTCACGGAATCCGCAGGAACGCCCGGGGACGGACGGGCGTGTGGCAGGAGGTCGCCACCGAGGTTTGCGGGGCCCGTGGTCGCGCCAGGAATGGGACATGTCCACACAGGTGTCCGAAGAGGTACGGGAGGCGCTCCACGAGGGCCGGCCCGTCGTCGCACTGGAATCGACGATCATCGCCCACGGCCTGCCCCGCCCGCGCAACCTCGACGTGGCCCTGGAGCTGGAGGAGCTCGTACGGGCCGGGGGCGCCGTCCCCGCCACCGTCGCCGTGGTCGACGGCACCGCCCGGGTGGGCCTGGACCGTGCGGCACTGACCAGGATCGCGGAGGACCCGGCGGTACGGAAGCTGGGTCACCGCGATCTTGCCCCGGCCCTGGCGACCGGGGCGACGGGCGCGACGACGGTCTCGGCGACGGCGTGGCTCGCGGACGCGGCGGGCATACGGGTGTTCGCGACCGGCGGGCTCGGCGGCGTGCACCGCGAGTGGAGCGAGACCCAGGACGAGTCGGCCGACCTGCGGCTGCTCGCCGAGGTCGGGATCACGGTGGTGTGCGCCGGGGTGAAGTCGATCCTCGACGTGCCGGCGACGCTGCAACGCCTGGAGACGCTGGGGGTGACGGTCGTCGGATACGGCACGGAGCACTTCCCCGGGTTCTACCTGTCCTCCTCGGGAGAGCCCGTCGACTGGACCCTGCGGAGCCCGGAGGAGGTGGCGGGGGTCATACGGGCCCAGGACGCGCTCGGCGGGCGGCGGGCCTCGCTCGTCGTGGCCAACCCGGTGCCGGAGACGGAGCAGTTGGACCCCGCGCTCCACGACCGGGTCCTCGCACAGGGACTCGCGGAGGCGAAGGAGAAGGCGATCACGGGGCAGGCGGTGACGCCGTTCCTGCTGGAATACCTGACGGTGCACACGGCAGGGGCGTCCCTGGAGGCGAACCTCGCGGCGGTACGGGGCAACGTCCGGCTCGCGGCCCGGATCGCGACGGCGTACGGCGCCGACGGCCGATGAGCCGGATGGGGCGCGCGCTGTTGGTCGTCGGGGACGTGGTGACGGATGTCGTCGCCCGGCACCGGACTCCCCTCGCACCCGCGACGGACACGGCGGCGGAGATCCGGACCCTCCCGGGCGGCGCCGGGGCCAACGCGGCCTGCTGGGCCGTGCGCTCCGGATGCGGGGACGTGCGGCTGCTCGGCCGGGTCGGGACGGACGCGGCGGACTGGCACGAGCGGGCGCTGAGACGGGCGGGGGTGCGCCCGCTGCTCGTCCGGGACGCCGAGGCGGCGACGGCCACCGTGATCGCGCTCGTCGACGCCTCGGCCGAGCGGACCTTCCTCACCGACAGCGGCGCCGCGCTGCGCCTCTCCCCCGCCGACTGGAGCGCCGGCGTGCTCGACGGCATGCTCGACGGCGTGGCCGCGCTGCATCTGTCCGGCTATCTGTTCTTCGCCCCGGCGAGCCGCGAGACGGCCCGGCGGGCGCTGCGGGACGCGCGGGAGGCGGGCGTTCCGGTGAGCGTGGACCCGGCCTCCGCGGGGTTCCTCGCGGAGCTGGGAGTGGACGGGTTCCTGACGGCGACAGCGGGCGCCGACGTGCTGCTGCCCAACGCGGACGAGGCCCGGCTGCTGACCGGGGGCCGTGAAACGGAGGCGGCGGCCGCGGAACTGAGCCGGCGCCATCCGCTCGTCGTGGTCACCCTCGGACCGGCGGGTGCGCTGGTCGCCGAGGGCGGCGCGGTCACGGCACGGGTGGCGGCGCCTCCGGTGCCCGCGGCGCTCAGGGTGGACTCGACGGGCGCGGGTGACGCGTTCACCGGGGCGTTCCTGGCGGCCCGGATCGCGGGCGCGGACCCGGTGAAGGCCGCGGAGGCGGGATGCCGCGCGGGCGCGGAGGCGGTCACCGTCGTGGGAGGCAGACCCCTGGACCCCACACCCAGGGCGACCGTCTAGTCCCCGGACTGGCCCCCGGGCCGCAACCCGGTCCAGGCCGGGTGGCGCGGGTCGTCGGCGCGTACGACGGCGTCGGCGGTCGTGGCGGGGTCGACCTCCGTCTCGTACCGGGCGAAGGCGGGCAGCGTCCAGGAATCCTCGGTGCGCCGGGCGAGTGCGGCGGCCGAGAGCCGCAGGTGCACGGTGAGGTCGAAGGGGAACCAGTGGCCGAGGAGGAACGGCCCGTGGAGCAGGAGCACCCCGCCGGGCGGCAGCGTCACGTACGGGCTGCGGGTCGCCCGGTCCGTGGCCGGGTCCCACAGGTCGGGCAGCACGCGTCCGGTGCCGCCGGGCTCCAGCGGCGCGAAGACCTCGCGCCACAGGGCCTTGATGTCGGTCCACCCGTCGAAGTACGCGTCGGGGTCCCGCTTCCCGTACTCGTACCGGAGTGAAGCGGGACGCAGGAAGCCGCCCGTCCCGGCCACGTGGACGGCGCGGCCGCGCGCCCGGAGCGCCTCGGCGAGGAGCCCGGCGAGCTCGCCGCCGGGTGCGGCGGGCGGCCCGTCGATGCCGACCTTGAGCCAGGGTCCGCCGTCGCCGGGCGTGGCCGCGTCAAGGTGCCCGGCGAGTGTGCCGGCCAGCCGTTCCCAGGTGATCGCCTCGTATCGCATCCCGCTCATCCTGCCCGTCACTCCCCTGCCTCGGCGCGTTCCCTGGTCCCGGCTCGCTCCCGCGTCCCAGCTTGTTCCCGCGTCCCGGCTTGACCTTGTCACTGGCGTCACTGTTCGACCATCGGATTCATGGACACCATCACACCCACCAGGGTCGTCGTCGTCACCGGCGCGGGCACCGGCATCGGCCGGGCCACCGCGCGCGCCTTCGCCGGACAGGGGGCGACGGTCGTCGCCGTCGGCCGCAGGAAGGAGCCGCTGCGCGAGGCCGCCGAGGGACACCCCGGAATCCACCCGTTCGTCGCGGACGTGACGGCGGAGGGGGCCGCCCAGGGGATCGTCGAGGCGGCCGTGACCGCGCACGGCCGCCTCGACGTCCTCGTCAACAACGCCGGGATCTCCACCGGCGGCCCGCTCGGCACCCTCGACCGCTCCGTGATCACCCCGCTCCTGGAGACGAACCTCGTTGCCCCCGTCCTCCTCACCCAGGCCGCCGTCCCCGCGCTCAAGGAGTCCCGGGGCGTGGTGGTGAACGTGTCGACGGCGATCGGGCAGCGCGGCTGGCCCGCCAACTCCGTGTATCCGGCGACGAAGAGCGCCCTGGAGGCCCTGACCCGGTGCTGGGCGCTGGAGCTCGCGCCCGACGGCGTCCGCGTGGTGGCCGTCGCGCCCGGCGCGATCGAGACCCCGATCGCCGACCACATGGGCCTCTCCCCCGAGCGGTTGGCGGCGCTGCGGGCGTGGCAGCTCGCCCACACGCCGCTGGGCCGCATCGGCAGGCCCGAGGAGGTCGCGCGGGTGATCACGTCGCTGGCCTCGCCCGACGCCGGCTTCCTCACGGGCACCGTCCTGCCCGTCGACGGGGGCGCGCTGGTCACGTGATACGACTGCGCGAGGAGGTGGCGCCTTGCGCATCGGTGAACTGGCCCGGCGGACAGGGGTGTCACCCCGCGCGCTGCGCCACTACGAGCAGGCGGGACTCATCGCGTCGGCCCGGGCGGACAACGGCTACCGGGTGTACGAGGAGGGCGCCGTCGCGCGCGTGTCGAACATCCGGTACCTGCTGGACGCCGGGCTCACGCACGACGACGTGTCCGCGTTCCGCTCGTGTCTCGACGGGGACGTCGCCTCGGCCGCGCCGTCCGCCCGCGGGCTGGAGATCGCCCGCGAGCGGCTGGCCGTTCTCGACGCGCGGATCGCGGCGCAGACGGCGGCCCGGGACCGGCTCGCGGCCTCCCTGGACCGGTCGGCCCCCGGGGCGCCGACCGAGTCCCTGGCGGGCGCTCAGCGCTGGGCGCAGGCCGGTGCCGGTTCGTCGACCGAGAGCGGCGCCCCCTCGGGCAGCAGGTAGGTCACGTACAGGACGACCGGCTCGGTGCCGAGGTTGCGGCCGATGTGGACGTGCTTGCCGCCCGAGGGCTCGATGAACGCCTGGCCCGTCGCGGTCACTTCGACCGAGCAGTCGTCGAGCGTACGGGTGAGCGTGCCGGCCTGCACGACGGCGACGAGCTGTCCGGGGTGGTGGTGCCACCCCGTGGAGCCGCCGGGGGCGATGGTGATGGTCCGGACGACCACATCGGTGTCGCCCTTGGGCGGCTTGATCTTCATCTTGCCGTCCGAGGTGCCCTTGGCGAGCACGGTCCCGCTGACGCCACTGCCGGGCGTGGCCAGCGCGGCGGACGGCACGACAGCCACCGCGGCGACCGCTCCCGCGACGAGTAGCCCTCTGCGCAGGCGCGCGCCGCGCCCCGCCTCACGTATTCCCTGCCCCAGCCCCATGACGATTCCCCTCCGCGTTCGTGGAGCGGCCGTACGTTCGACGGCCGCCGAAACGGCCACACGCTACTCGGAAGCGGGAGGTCCCGGACAGGGATTCGATCAAGGAACGCGGGTGGGCCGTTCGAGGGCGGCGCGCCCCGACTCGATCGCCCCGGCGAGCGTCAGCTCCCCTTCCGCAAGCGCCCGGCAGGTCGCCGCGTCGGTCCGCAGCCAGGCGTCGGGACCGTCATCCCCACCACTCGGCCGGCCGCCCTCGTACACCCCGTCCCCGTACTCCACGCCACCGTCGCCGTCGATCCGCACGTGGAACTCCCCCTCGTCCAGGGTCACCTGGACGACCCCCGCACCGAGCTCCGCGAGCGGGCCGAGGAGCGGGATCGCGTACCAGTGCGCGCGGACGGCGTCGGTCGGCCGCGGTTCGCCCAGGTCGCTCGCTCCCCATGCGGCGAGCGAGCGCAGGACGGGCAGCAGGTCCCGGCCGCGCGGGGTGAGTTCGTACACGGACGCCGAGGCGGGCGGCGGGAGCCGCCGCCGGGTGACGAGTGCGGCGCTCTCCATGTCCTTGAGGCGGCCGGCGAGCATGTCCGTGCTGACGCCGGGCAGGTCGGCGTGGAGGTCGGTGTAGCGGCGCGGCCCGGCGAGGAGTTCGCGGACGACGAGCAGGGTCCAGCGGTCGCCGACGAGGTCGAGGGCGCGCGCGGCGGCACAGTGCTGGTCGTAGCTGCGGCGTGGCTGACGTGGCATGCGACGCAGTCTAGACATGTTGTTGGACTTTCCAAGCTCGAACTTGGTAAAACCAAGCAACACTGATTCCGGGGACCTGGGGAGGTCGGACATGGAGTTCCGGCAGTCGAGCAAGCTGAGCGAGGTCTGCTACGAGATCCGCGGCCCGGTGATCGAACACGCCAACGCGCTGGAGGAGGCGGGCCACAGCGTCCTGCGCCTCAACACCGGGAACCCGGCGCTGTTCGGCTTCGAGGCGCCCGAGGAGATCGTCCAGGACATGATCCGGATGCTCCCGAAGGCCCATGGCTACACGGACTCCCGCGGCATCCTCTCGGCCCGCCGCGCCGTCGCCCAGCGCTACCAGGCCATGGGCCTGCCCGAAGTGGACGTCGACGACGTCTTCCTCGGCAACGGCGTGTCGGAACTGGTCTCCATGGCCGTCCAGGCACTCCTGGAGGACGGCGACGAAGTCCTGATCCCCGCCCCCGACTTCCCGCTCTGGACGGCGGTCACCACCCTCGCCGGCGGCAAGGCGGTGCACTACCTCTGCGACGAGTCGGCCGACTGGTACCCGGACCTCGACGACATGGCGTCGAAGATCACCGACCGGACCCGGGCCGTCGTCATCATCAACCCCAACAACCCCACCGGGGCGGTCTATCCGAAGGAGATCGTCGAGGGCATCCTCGATCTCGCCCGCCGCCACGGCCTGATGGTCTTCGCCGACGAGATCTACGACCAGATCGTCTACGACGAGGCCGTCCACTACCCGGCCGCCTCCCTCGCCCCCGACGTGGTCGTCCTCACCTTCGGCGGGCTCTCCAAGACGTACCGGGTGGCGGGCTTCCGCTCCGGCTGGCTGGTCGTCAGCGGGCCGAAGCAGCACGCCAGGAGCTATCTGGAGGGCCTCACCATGCTGGCCTCCATGCGACTCTGCCCCAACGCCCCCGCCCAGTACGCCATCCAGGCCGCGCTCGGCGGCCGGCAGTCGATCCACGAGCTCACCGCCCCCGGCGGCCGACTGCGCGAACAGCGCGACCGGGCCTGGGAGAAGCTCAACGAGATCCCCGGCGTCTCCTGCGTGAAACCGAAGGGCGCGCTGTACGCCTTCCCGCGCCTCGACCCCGCAGTGCACAGGATCCACGACGACGAGAAGTTCGTCCTCGACCTGCTGCTGCGGGAGAAGATCCAGGTCGTCCAGGGAACGGGCTTCAACTGGCCGCGCCCGGACCACTTCCGCATCCTGACCCTGCCGTACGCCGACGACCTCGACGCCGCCATCAGCCGCATCGGCCGCTTCCTGAGCAGCTACCGCCAGTGACGTCCCGCCCCCCGGCTGTCATGATCTGAGGGTCCGAAGGATCTTCGGGCGCGGACGAGCGCATCGGTCGAGGACTTCGGCCGAGGAAACGGGGAGGGCCGGCCGGTCATGGATGTGGCGCTGATAGCCGTGATGGGAACGCTGCTGGGTGTGGTCGCCACACACTGGTTCCAGGGCAGGACCACCGAGCGCACGGCCGCCCTCGCCCGGAACGAGCAGCTCCGCCAGGAGCGGATCGAGACGTACAGCGCCTTCGCGGGCGCGGTCGTCGACTACCGGCACAGCCAGAACGACCGCTGGTTCCGGGCGGCCGTGAAGCCCGGGTCGAAGGAGGCGGAGGAGTCCCGCCACGCCTCCTACCGGCAGCGCACCGCCGCCCGACAGGCTCTCTTCCGCGTCCAGTTGGTCTGTGACGACCCGGAGACCCGACGGCTCGCCGAGGCGGCCTTCGTGGACTCCCACTGCATGCACGACGCGGTCGACGAGGCGGACCGGGCCCGCCGTTCGGAACAGGCGAAGGAGGCACTCGCCACGTTCATCGCCGCCGCCGCGCCCGACGTCCGCTGAGGGGAGGCCGGACGTGGACCTCGTCGCCCCGGTCGTCGTGGAGCCGCTGCGACGGCGCCGCTGCTCGGAGTGCCACCAGGGGCCGCTGGAGCGGATGGTCGTCGAGTACCACGCCCTGGTCTGTCTGGACTGCGCCGACCTCGGCCATCTGGTGTTCCTGCGCCGGGGAGACACGGCGCTCACCCGGCGCGCCAGGGAGGGCAGTGCCCTCTGGGCCGTGGTGGTACGGCACAACAAGCGCCGTACGCGGTACGAGCGTCAGGGCCTGCTCGTCGAAGAGGCGGCGCTGGCACGGGCGGAGGCGGCCTGCCTGGCGGACGCGGAGGCGCGGGCCAGGCGGCGGGCCCGGGACGCGGCGCGGCATGCGGCGCTCGACGCCGAGATCACCGCGACCCTGCGGGCCGAGATCCTCCGGTTGTTCCCCTCCTGCCCGGCGGACCGGGCCACGGAGATCTCCGAGCACGCGTCGGCGAAGGGCAGCGGGCGCGTAGGGCGGACGGCCGCGGGCCGGTCTCTCGACCGGGGCGCCGTCACCGCCGCCGTACGCGCCTCCGTACGGCATGTCGACACGCCGTACGACAGCCTGCTGATGCAGGGGGTTCCCCGGCACCAGGCCCGGACGAGGGTCGCATCCGCCATCGAGACGGTGCTTCGGGCCTGGCGCCATGGCGCCGTGGATACGCGCGGTCCGCGACGCGGCTGACGGCTCGGGTGTCAGCGCGCGTCGGTCGGGGCACGAAGGGAAGACCTCGGGTCCGGTTCCCGGCGCGAGGAGGAGACCGTCAGACCTGGTCTCCGGTGCGGCGGGCGCGGCGGTACATCAGGGCGCCGCCGAGCAGCAGCGCGGCGCTCCCCGCGGCGGCGTAGCCGACGGTGTCCGAACCGGTGGCGGCCAGTGCGACCGACTCGGACTCGGTCTGCGGCGCGTGGGCCGGGGCGGGCACGGGCGCGGGGGCGGGCTTCTCGGTCTCCTCGGCGCGCGGAACCGGCACGTTCCTGACGGGGGTCTGCGGCCGCGGCGTCGGCTTCTCGATCGGCTGGACGGGCTTGCCGGGGCCGTTGACCGCGGTGTTGCCCACGGCCGGGTTGCCGATGCCGACGACGTTGACCGAGTTCCCGCTGACGTTCACGGGGAGGTCGATCGGCAGCTGGAGGCCGTTGCCGGAGAGGATGCCCGGGGAACCCTCGGTGTGGGTCTCGGCCGTGGCGCCACCGCCGTTGGAGTAACCGCCGTCGGACGAGCCGCCCCCGTGGGAGCCGCCGCCCTGCTCGCCACCGCGCGGGGTGCCGGGCAGGTCCTTGTGCGACCGGCCGCCGCCGTCCTCCTCGCCGTAGCCACCGGGCTCGGGCGCGGCCGACTTGTTGGCACAGCTGTTGCCGGCCGCCGGGTTGAGCAGTCCGATCACGTTGACCGTGTTGCCACAGACGTTGACCGGCACGTGGACGGGCAGCTGCACCGTGTTGCCGGAGATCACTCCCGGCGAACCGACCGCGGCGCCCTGGGCATCGGCGTCGGCGTGCGCGGCGCCCGCCGAGAGCGCGAGCGCCCCACCCGTGACCATCAGTGTGGCCAGACCACTTCGGCGAATCTGCCTCATGGCTTCCTGCCTTCCGGAGGTGTACACGGGCAAGTGCCCGTACCGGAATCAACGCGACAAACGCGGATGCCGGATCCGGCCGTTGGCGGGATTCACTCCTTCGAGTGGGGCGCCGTTCGAGTGTCGGCTCCCTTCCCGTCACCCTCCGAGCAGGTCGGTGAGCGCGCCGACCGGGTCCGGATCGGGTTCGCCGCGCGGCCACCAGTCCTCGCGGCCCCCGTCCGACTCGTAGCCGTACCAGAGGCCGTCCCGGCCCAGCCGGAGCTGGAGGGATTCCGTCGAGAGCCGGTTGCGCCAGGGCCGGAAGGCGGGGAAGTCGGCGGCGAGCAGCGCGGGTCGGGCCCGGTCGAACGGTCCGGCCGGCGGGTCCCAGGGCTCCTCCAGGACGGCGAGTCCGGCGGCGCCGCCCTGCCGCCAGGCGGCGACGGCACGGGCGAGGTCCGTGGGTGTGCGGTCCAGCGCGTACGCCAGGTCGCGGTAGAGCGCGCGGGTCGAGGCGGTGAGCCCGGAACCGGGGTGCGCGGCGGCCAGCCGGACCGCGTCCTGCCAGGGGGTGAGCGCGGCGACCGGGTCGTGTCCCGTGGCGAGGAAGGTGTGGGCGCGGACCGCCGCCTCGCTCGCCAGGAGGTCGAGGGCGAGCGGGTCGGGGGCTTCGGGGTCGGGAGGGAAGACGGCCGGACGGCCGGGCCGGTCGGGGAGCGCCAACGGCCGGGGCAGCGGCGGGAGTCCCGCTCCTGCCGCCGCCCCGGCCGCCGTCGCGGCGAGCGCGGCGCGGGCGGGGACCGTCGGCATCGGCGGCGCGGCGGCGGACGTCTCGGCGGCGGACCGGGCCGCGTTGCGCCGGGTGAGCTCGGCGAGCAGTTCCTGCTCGCCGCGACCGCGCATCAGGAAGAGGACGAACGGATCCTCGTCGAGGAGTCTCGCCGCCTGGTAGCAGAGGGCGGCAGCGTGCTTGCAGGGGTAACCGTCGTCCGGGCAGGAGCAGTCGGGGACGAGGTCCCCCGGCGCGGGCAGCAGGCCGGTGACGGCCTCCAGGGCGTGCGGCACGTCCTTGTCGAGGAGGGCGGCGATGTGATCGGGGCGGGCGGTGGCCTCGTCGAGGAACCGCTCCCAGCCGTCGTCGCCGAGGGTCCGCATCCTGATCTCGGTGCGGTACGGGCGGGGGCGGCTGCCGTGGACGTAGGCGACGACCCGGCCGGGAGTGACGGTGATCGCGTCGACATGGCCGCGCCCCGCGTACGCCTTCCCGCGCGCGAGGCGCGCCGGGTCGAGGGCCGTGTCCTCCAGCGCCTCGACCCAGGCATTGCCCCACCAGGTGGCGGCGAACCGCCCGTCGGGCGCCTCGCGGGGCGCGACCTGCGGGAAGCTGCGCCGGCGGTCGTCGTGGCGGGGCAGGGCCCCGCGGGCCGAGCGCGGGTGGTTCACGCCTGCCTCCTCAGGGACACCAGGTCGGCCAGCTCCCGGTCGGTCAGTTCGGTCAGGGCGGCCTCGCCCGAGCCGAGGACGGCGTCCGCGAGGGCCCGCTTGGCGCGCAGCATCTCGGCGATGCGGTCCTCGACCGTGCCCTCGGCCACGAGCCGGTGGACCTGCACCGGCTGGGTCTGCCCGATCCGGTAAGCCCGGTCGGTGGCCTGCTCCTCGACGGCCGGGTTCCACCAGCGGTCGTAGTGCACGACGTGGCCGGCCCGGGTGAGGTTGAGGCCGGTGCCCGCGGCCTTGAGGGAGAGCAGGAAGACGGGGATCTCGCCGGCCTGGAAGCGGTCGACCATCCGCTCGCGCTCGGCCACCGGGGTGCCGCCGTGGAGCAGTTGGGCCTGGATGCCGCGCGCGGCCAGGTGGTCGGCGAGGAGCCTGGCCATCGACACGTACTGGGTGAAGACGAGCACGGACCCGTCCTCGGCGAGGATCGTGTCGAGGAGCTCGTCGAGCAGGGCGAGCTTGCCGGAGCGGCCGGCGAGCCGGGCGGTGCCGCTGCCGCGCGGCGACTGCTCCTTGAGGTACTGCGCGGGGTGGTTGCAGATCTGTTTGAGGGAGGTCAGCAACTTCATGACGAGACCGCGGCGGGCGATGCCCTCGGAGGCCTCGATCTGCGCCATGGTCTCGCGGACGACGGCCTCGTAGAGCGTGGCCTGTTCCCGGGTGAGGGACACGGGGTGGTCGGACTCGGTCTTGGGCGGCAGCTCGGGGACGATCCCGGGGTCGGACTTGCGGCGGCGCAGCAGGAAGGGCCGTACGAGCCGGGCGAGCCGCTCGACGGCCTCCGCGTGCTCGATCTCCTCGTTGTTCTCGACGGCCCGGGCGTGGCGGGAGCGGAAGGCCTTGAGGGGTCCGAGGAGACCGGGGGTGGTCCAGTCGAGGAGCGCCCACAGTTCGGAGAGGTTGTTCTCCACGGGGGTGCCGGTGAGGGCGACCCGTGCCGGCGCGGGAATCTCGCGCAGGGCCTTCGCGGTGGCGGAGAACGGGTTCTTGACGTGCTGTGCCTCGTCGGCGACGACCATGCCCCAGTCCCGCTCGGCGAGTCGGGCGGCGCTGGTGCGCAGGGTGCCGTAGGTGGTGAGGACGAAACCGCCGTCCACCCCGTCGAGTCCCCGGTCGGCGCCGTGGAAGCGGCACACCGGCGTGCCGGGAGCGAACTTCTCGATCTCCCGCTGCCAGTTGCCGAGGAGGGACGCCGGGCAGACGACGAGGGTGGGGGCGCGGCGGGCGCGGCGCAGGTGGAGGGCGATGAGCGTGACGGTCTTGCCGAGGCCCATGTCGTCGGCGAGGCAGCCGCCGAGGCCGAGCGAGGTCATCAGGTCCAGCCAGGCGAGGCCGCGGAGCTGGTAGTCGCGGAGGGTGGCGGTCAGGCCGGGCGGGGCCTGCACGGCCTCGGGGCCGGCCATGAGCCGGTCCCGGAGGGCGGCGAGCGCCCCTACGGGGACGGCGGGGACGGTCTCGCCGTCCACCTCGGCGGTGCCGGTGAGGGCGGCGGCCAGGGCGTCGACCGGTTCCAGGAGGCCCAGTTCGCGCTTGCGGGCCTTGCGGACGAGGTCGGGATCGATGACGACCCACTGGTCGCGGAGGCGCACGACGGGCCGGTGGGCCTCGGCGAGGAGGTCCATCTCGCGCTCGGTGAGCGGATCGCCGTCGAGGGCCAGCTGCCAGTTGAACCGCAGGAGCTCCTCGCTGTCGAAGAAGGCAGTGCCGTCGGTCGCGGAGCCGGGCGCGGAGAGGGCGGAGCGGACGACGGCGGAGGCGCTCAGCGAGCGGGCGAGCTCGCGCGGCCAGTGGACGGCGACCCCGGCGTCGGCGAGCCGGGCCGCGGCGGGGCCGAGCAGCTCGTACAGCTCGTCCTCGGTGACGGCGAGGACGTCGGGCACGTCCCGCTCCAGGAGCCGGGCCAGCGGGGGCCAGACGCGGGCGGCCCGGCGCAGGGCGAGGACCGCGTCGATCCGGGCGCGCGGCCCGAAGTGCTCGCCCTCCCCCGCCCACAGGGCGAGGGCGTCGATGACGAGGGTCGGGTCGGCGAGGCTGTGGATCTGGAGGATCGCGGCGGCGGCCTGGCGCTCGGTACCGCCCTCTTCTCCGGCGTCGGTGTCGGAGATGTCGAAGAGTTCGTACCCCGACAGGTCGAGGCGGAGCGAGACCCGTACGCCCGCGTCCATCCCGGCGGCGGCCTCCGCGGCCCAGGCACGCGCGCGGGGCAGGTGCTGCGGCGCCCGGGCCGCGAACGGCGCCCCGACGGCGTGGGTGGCGGCCGGGGTACGGGGCAGGGTGTCGGCGACCGCGTCGAGGAAGGCGCGCACGAGCGCCTCGGGCTCGGGCAGCCGCAGCGGGCCGGGTCCTGGGACGGGCACGGCGTGCGCCTCGTACGGCATGGCCGCGGCCACGGCCCGCAGGTGGGCGATGTCGTCGGCGTCCAGCGGGCCGGCCCGCCAGGCGTCCAGGTCGTCGGTGGTGAGCCCGGGCAGCAGCCGGCCTCGGGCGATCAGCTGCAGGGCGTGCAGGGCGGCGGCTCCCCAGCAGGCGGTGGCGGGGTGGGCGGCCGGGTGGTGGCGGGCCGCGACGAGATGGGGAAGGGCGGCGGCGACGGGGAGGGTGACTGCGGGCACGGTCCGGGTGCGGGCTCCGCTGCCGTGCCGCCGGACGACGGTCAGCTCGACGCGCTCCGGCCCTTCGGGGGTGGTCCGACCGGCTTCGGCGGGCTCGGGTCCGCCGCCGAGCGCGGCGACGTCCGGCAGGGCGCTCCCGTCGGGGGCCCAGAAGGCGACACGGCCCTCGCGCGGCAGGGCGGCCGGGAGGAAGACGGCGGCGCCGGTGGTCCAGATGGGCGTCATGGCTCTGCTCTCCTCCCGCTGCGCGGCGGATTCCGACGGGATCTCCGCCCGGCTCTCCTACTGGCCTCCGACCTTACGGGTGAGGTCTGACAACGGCCGCCAGGGCCGTTCCCCCGGGCGGCCCAGCAGCGGATGCCGCGGGGTCCGGCAGACGGCATGGTGGCCAGGACCGGGGTGGATCCGGGGTGCTGCCGACCGCCGCCTTCGCACGACAGAAGAGGATTCGCCATGTCCGTTCGCCGGCGTCTCACGACGGCCACCGGAGCCGTCCTGCTCACTCTCACGGTCGCCGGCTGCTCGGGCCTCGGCCGCACCACCGTGGGCCCGATCGCCTACGAGACGGAACGCGAGCTGCTGATCTCCGTGACCAGCCCCTCGGTGAACGGCTGCCACCGCCTGGCGCCGTCCGGTGCGACCAGGGTCGCGAACGAGAGCCTGACCGACATCGTGCTGTACCGGACCCGCAACTGCCAGGGCCAGGACTCCACCTACCTCCCGATCAACACCAGCGACGGAATCGTGCCCGGACACCTGCCCTGGCGCAGTTACAGCGTCGTCCACTAGACACCCCGGCAGCGCCCTCCGTCTCCCCTTCCCCCTCCCCTGCCGCAGGTCCATGCTGGAAGTGAACCGGGGACCCCACGGGAGGGGTGACCGCCATGCGTTCCGGAAACGAGCCGGCCACCGCGCGCAGTGCCCTGCGGCTGCGGTTCTGGCTCAGTGTGTGGGGGCTGCTCTGGGCCGCCTTCGGCACGACCGTGTTCTCGCTGGTGGGCCGCCCGGGCTGGGCGGCTGCCTGCGGAGTGCTGCTCCTGGTGGTCACGGTCGATCTGGCGATGGTCGTGCGCCACCTCCACCAGGGACCGCACTGGCAGCCGGGCCGGGACATCCCGCCCTACGAGCCCGACCACGGCGGCACGGGCCGCTGAACCGCACGGGCCGCTGAACCACACGGACCGCTGAACCGCGGCCGTCAGCTCCGCGAGTCGAACCCCGCCGCCTGGAGGTACTCGGGCTTCGGGTCGAGAGCGGCGGCGAGCCGGAAGTGCCGGGTGGCCTGGGCGGGCTTCCCGGAGCGCTCGAAGGTGCGGGCCAGCGCGAAGTGGGCGAACGCGTTGTCCGGCTCGCGCTCCAGGACCAGCTCGAACTCCAGCTGGGCCGGTCGGAGCTGGGCGGCGGCGAAGAACGCCCTGGCCCGCAGCAGGCGGGCCGCCGTGTTCTCGGGGTGGGCGGCGATCACCGAGTCCAGCAGCTTCACGGCGCCCTGCGGGTCCCGCGCGGCCAGCAGATGCTCGGCGGCGCGGAAGTCGATGACGTGGGTTTCCGGGTTCCTGTCGGCCACGGTGGCATCCTTCCCTCGATGAGGTGAAGGAACACCGAACCCGGCGGCCGCATTCCGCCGACGGTTCGCCGGGCGCCCGCGGCGCCCGTACAACGCCGTGGGGCGGTGTCTCAGGCCGGGGCGGCGGCCCGGCGCTCCAGCTCGTCCCAGACCTTCCGCACCTGCGGTTCCAGTGCGTCCAGCGGACCGTCGTTGTCGATCACGAGGTCCGCGATGGCCAGCCGCTGCGCGCGCGTGGCCTGGGCGGCCATCCGGGCCCGGGCCTCGGCCTCGGCCATGCCCCGGAGGCGTACGAGCCGGTCGAGCTGGGTCTCGGGGGTCGCATCCACGACCACGACCAGGTCGTACAGCGGCGCGAGCCCGTTCTCGGTGAGCAGGGGGACGTCGTGGACGACGACGTCTCCGGCGGCCGCCCGGCTCTCCAGCTCCGCCGACCGGGCCCCGACCAGGGGGTGCACGATGGCGTTCAGGGTGGCCAGCCGGTCGGCGTCGGCGAACACGATGGAGCCGAGCTTCGGCCGGTCGAGCGCTCCGCCCTCGGTCAGGACGCCGTCCCCGAAGGCGTCCACGATGGCCGCGAGCCCGGGTGTCCCGGGTTCGACGACCTCGCGCGCGATCCGGTCGGCGTCGATCAGCACGGCTCCGTACGAGACGAGCAGCCGCGACACTTCGCTCTTGCCGGCGCCGATCCCGCCGGTCAGGCCCACCTTCAGCATGAGCGGCAGCTTAGGGCCTGCCCGGAGAGGGCTATGCGTCGCCCTCCCGCTCCGCGAGGAAGCGCTCGAACTCGCGGCCCAGCTCGTCGGCCGACGGCAGGTCGACCGGCTCGGCGACCAGGCTGCCGCGCGTCTCGGCGCCGGCCACCGCGTCGTACTGGTGCTCAAGGCCCTGCACGAGGGCGACCAACTCGTCGTCGCCCTCGCCGATCTGGCGGTCGATCTCGGTCTGGGTGCGGCGGGCCTCCGTCCGCAGCGCGTGGGCGACGCCGGGGAGCACGAGGCCGGTGGCGGCCGTGACGGCCTCGAGGACGGTCAGGGCCGCGTCCGGGTAGGGCGAGCGGGCCACGTAGTGCGGGACGTGGGCGGCCACGCCGAGAGTGTCGTGGCCGGCCTCCGAGAGCCGGTACTCGACGAGGGACTCGGCGCTGCCCGGGACCTGGGCCTCGTCGAAGGGGCTCTTGTGCCCGGGCATCAGGTCGGTACGGGTGCCGTGCGGGGTGAGGCCGACGGGGCGGGTGTGCGGAACGCCCATGGGGATGCCGTGGAAGTTGACCGCGAGGCGCACGCCGAGCCGCTCGACGATCTGCCGGACGGCGGCGGCGAACCGCTCCCACTCGACGTCGGGCTCGGGGCCGGAGAGGACCAGGAAGGGCGCGCCGGTGGCGTCCTGCACGAGGCGGACCTCGATGGTCGGCGTCTCGTACGCGCTCCACCGGTCCCGTCGGAAGGTCAGCAGGGGGCGGCGGGCGCGGTAGTCCACGAGCCGGTCGTGGTCGAAGCGGGCCACCAGCTGGTGGGGCAGGGTGTCGAGCAGCCGCTCGACGATCTGCTCACCCGTCTCGCCCGCGTCGATGTAGCCCTCGAAGTGGTACAGCATGACCAGCCCGGCCGACTCCTGCGCCAGAGCCAGGTCCACGACGGCCAGGCCCTTCGGGTCCCATTCGTACAAATCCTGGGGATCAAGCACGATTACCGCTCCTCCTCGTGTTCTCTCTGGCAACGCCGTGCGCCGCATCACCATTCCCGCGCGGGCCGATCTTCCGGAGGAGGAGTCCGGTGGGCCCGGCAGAGCTGCGGAAACGACCGAGGCCCGCTCCCCCGGAGGGAAGCGGGCCTCGGTGTGCTAGCGGCTAGCGCTCAGCGGAGAGCCTGTTCAGCTCTGGCCGCCGGCGAGCTTCTCGCGGAGGGCGGCGAGCGCCTCGTCCGACGCCAGGGCGCCGGAGTTGTCGTCCGACTCCGAGGAGTACGAACCACCCGAGATGCCCGCACCGGCGTTGCCACCGGCGGCCGGGGCGGCAGCGCCCTCGGCAGCGGCGGCCTCGTCGGCCTCGCGGGACTTGATGACCTGAGCCTGGTGCTGCTCGAAGCGAGACTGCGCCTCGGCGTACTGGGTCTCCCAGGCCTCGCGCTGGGTCTCGAAGCCCTCGAGCCAGTCGTTGGTCTCGGGGTCGAAGCCCTCGGGGTAGATGTAGTTGCCCTGGTCGTCGTAGGACGCGGCCATGCCGTACAGGGTCGGGTCGAACTCGACCGAGGCCGGGTCGGCACCGAAGGACTCGTTGGCCTGCTTCAGCGAGAGGCTGATGCGACGACGCTCGAGGTCGATGTCGATGACCTTGACGAAGATCTCGTCGTTGACCTGGACGACCTGCTCCGGGATCTCCACGTGGCGCTCGGCCAGCTCGGAGATGTGGACCAGACCCTCGATGCCCTCGTCCACGCGGACGAACGCACCGAACGGAACCAGCTTCGTGACCTTACCCGGGACGACCTGACCGATCTGGTGCGTACGGGCGAACTGCTGCCACGGGTCCTCCTGCGTCGCCTTCAGCGACAGGGAGACACGCTCGCGGTCCATGTCCACGTCGAGAACCTCGACGGTGACCTCCTGGCCGACCTCGACAACCTCGGACGGGTGGTCGATGTGCTTCCAGGACAGCTCGGAGACGTGCACGAGACCGTCGACGCCACCCAGGTCCACGAAAGCACCGAAGTTGACGATCGAGGAAACGACGCCGGAGCGGACCTGACCCTTCTGCAGGGTGGTGAGGAACGTCTGGCGAACCTCGGACTGGGTCTGCTCGAGCCAGGCACGGCGGGACAGGACCACGTTGTTGCGGTTCTTGTCCAGCTCGATGATCTTCGCCTCGAGCTCCTTGCCCACGTAGGGCTGGAGGTCGCGGACGCGACGCATCTCGACGAGGGAGGCCGGCAGGAAGCCACGGAGGCCGATGTCGAGGATGAGACCACCCTTGACGACCTCGATGACGGTACCGGTGACGATGCCGTCTTCTTCCTTGATCTTCTCGATCGTGCCCCAGGCACGCTCGTACTGAGCGCGCTTCTTGGACAGGATCAGACGGCCTTCCTTGTCCTCCTTCTGGAGAACCAGGGCCTCGATCTCGTCGCCGACCTTGACGACCTCGTTCGGGTCGACATCGTGCTTGATCGAGAGCTCACGGCTCGGGATCACGCCTTCGGTCTTGTAACCGATGTCGAGCAGGACCTCGTCCCGGTCGACCTTCACGATGACGCCGTCGACGATGTCGCCGTCGTTGAAGTACTTGATCGTCTCGTCGATCGCGGCGAGGAAGGCTTCCTCGTTACCGATGTCGTTGACCGCAACCTGCGGGGTGGTGCTGGTGGCGGTGGTCTCGGTGCTGCTCGTCATGTGGGAAAGGGCTCCGGTTACGGACAGAAAGTCGTAGGTACTGCTACGCCGAGAGCCCGTATCGCACCAAGAAGCCGGACAGCCAATGAAGCCCCTGCCCGCGAACGGGGAGGTGCCTCGAAAACCGAGGGGACATACAACAGGTACGAGCGCGGCCTGCTCCGTCTGAGGCGCGCAGGCCCGCAGCGCAACCTTTAGCATACGGGGGCGGCCGGACAGGGTCAATGCGCGAAGCGCGCACCAGGGGCAGAACCGTGCAAACCCGGCACTATTTCTTGTCCGCCGCGCCGGATCCGCGCCGGATCCACGCCGCATGGCGGGATCGGCCGCGGGGCGGCACTGAGCGCAAACTACATCGGCGGGCGAGATGAACCAAGAGTACGAACAGCACGAGGGCCACGACGAGGCCGAGGACGACGCCGAGGCGACCCGGCGTGACGCGGGGGACGCGGAGAGCAGCCGGGCGAGCCGCGGCTGGTGGGACCGGAACGCGGACGAGTACCAGAGCGATCACGGGGCGTTCCTCGGCGACGACCGGTTCGTCTGGGGCCCCGAGGGGCTCGACGAGGCCGAGGCCGAGCTGCTGGGGCCGGCCGGTGCGCTGAAGGGGCGCGATGTCCTGGAGATCGGCGCGGGCGCGGCGCAGTGCTCACGCTGGCTGGCGGCGCAGGGGGCGCGGCCGGTGGCCCTCGACCTCTCGCACCGGCAGCTCCAGCACGCGCTGCGGATCGGCGGGGGCGTGCCGCTGGTCGAGGCGGACGCCGGGGCGCTGCCCTTCCGGGACGGCTCCTTCGACCTGGTCTGCTCGGCGTACGGCGCGGTGCCGTTCGTCGCCGATCCGGTACGGGTCTTCCGCGAGGTGCGCCGGGTGCTGCGGCCCGGCGGTCGCTGGGTCTTCTCGGTGACGCACCCGATCCGCTGGGCGTTCCCGGACGAGCCGGGGCCGGAGGGCCTCTCGGTGGCGGCCTCGTACTTCGACCGCACGCCCTACGTCGAGCAGGACGAGCAGGGCCGGGCCGTGTACGTGGAGCACCACAGGACGCTCGGCGACCGGGTGCGGGACGTGGTGGCCGGCGGTTTCCGGCTCGTGGACCTGGTCGAGCCGGAGTGGCCAGCCTGGAACAGCCAGGAGTGGGGCGGCTGGTCCCCGCTCCGGGGGAACCTGATCCCGGGCACGGCGATCTTCGTCTGCGAACGCCAGGATTAGTCCTATGAACAGGTGGGGCCTGTGGACAACGGGACCCACCTCTTCTCCTCGCGTATGAGACTGAGTGCGTGATCCGAAACGACGCACTCGACCTGCTTCCCGTCCGCCATGCCGTCCCTGAGCTGCTGACCGCGCTCGCTGAGCGCGGCACGGCGGTGCTCCACGCGCCGCCCGGCACCGGCAAGACGACGCTGGTGCCGCTCGCGCTCGCGGGGCTCATAGGGGACGGGCCGACGCGGCGGGTGCTGGTGGCCGAGCCGCGCAGGATGGCCGTGCGCGCGGCGGCCCGGCGGATGGCCTGGCTGCTGGGCGAGGAGGTCGGCGGGACGGTCGGCTTCTCGGTGCGCGGCGAGCGCCGGGTGAGTGCCGCTACCCGGGTCGAGGTGGTGACCACGGGCCTTCTGCTCCAGCGGCTCCAGCGGGATCCCGAGCTGGCCGGCGTGGACGTGGTGCTGCTCGACGAGTGCCATGAGCGGCATCTGGACGCCGATACGGCCCTGGCCTTCCTGGTGGACGTCCGCGCGGCCCTGCGGCCGGAGCTGAAGCTGATCGCGGCCTCGGCGACGAGCGACGCGGAGGCGTGGGCGCGGCTGCTCACGGCCGTGGACGGCGGCGACCCCGCGCCGATCGTGCGGAGCGAGGGCGAGGGACACGGATACGAGGTCCGGTTCGCCGCTCCTCCGGCGGGGATCAGGCCCGCGCACGGCACGTGGGTGGATCCGGCCCTGCTGCGCCATGTGGCGGCGACGGTCCGGCTGGCGATGGAGCGGCACGAGGGGGACGTCCTCTGTTTCCTTCCCGGTACGGGGGAGATCGCCCGGACGGCGGGGCTGCTCGCCGGGCTGGACGCGGAGGTGCTCCAGCTGCACGGTCGGGCGCCGGCGGCGGTGCAGGACGCGGTCCTGCGGGGTGCCGAGCCGGGCGGGCGGCGCCGGGTGGTGTTGTCGACGTCGGTGGCGGAGTCGAGCCTGACGGTGCCGGGGGTCCGGATCGTCGTGGACTCGGGGCTCGCGCGGGAGCCGCGGATGGACCATGCGCGGGGGCTGGGGTCGCTGGCGACGGTGCCGGTGTCGGTCGCGGCGGCCACCCAGCGGTCCGGGCGGTCGATGCGCGAGGCCTTCGGCACCGTCTACCGGTGCTGGGCGGAGGCCGAGGAGGGGAATCGGGTGCGGTTCCCTTCGCCCGAGATCCGGATCGCCGATCTGGCGGACTTCGCTCTGCGGGTCGCGTGCTGGGGCGATCCGACGGCGGAGGGGCTCGCCCTGCTCGACGCGCCGCCCACCGGGGCGATGGCGGCGGCCCGCTCCGTGCTGGCGGCCGTCGGTGCCGTGGACGAGGACGGCAAGGCGACCGAGCGCGGAGGGCGGCTGTCCCGGCTCGGGCTCCACCCCCGGCTGGGTCGGGCGCTGCTCGACGGAGCCGCCGAGGTCGGTGTACGGCGGGCGGCGGAGGTGGTGGCGCTGCTGAGCGAGGAGCCTCCCCGGGAGTACGGGGACGATCTGACGGCGGCCTGGCGGTCGGCCCGCCGGGGCGCGGACGGCTACGCGGCCCACTGGAAGGCGGAGGCACGGCGCCTGGAGCGCTCGGCCGGTTCCGTCGGCGAGGCGGCCGAACCGGGGCGGGACGCGAAGGCGGGGGCCGTTTCCCGGGCGGGCGGTGAGGACGCCGTGGCCGGCCTGGTGACCGCGCTGGCCTTTCCGGAGCGGGTGGCCAGGGCGCGGGAGCAGGGCGGCTATCTGATGGTGTCGGGCAGCGGGGCGCGGATCGACGAGGGGTCGGGGCTGCGTTCCACTCCGTGGCTGGCCGTGGCGGTGGCGGACCGTACGGCGCGGGACGCCACGGCGCGGGTGCGGCTGGCGGCCGTGGTCGACGAGGGCACGGCCCGGTGGGCGGCGGGTCATCTGCGGGCCACGGGCGAGGAGGTCCACTGGGAGGACGGGGACGTGGTCGCGCGCTCGGTGGACCGGCTGGGAGCGGTGGAGCTGACCGTACGGCCCCTCGGGTCGGGGGCCGAGCCCGCGCTCGTACGGGAGGCGCTGCTCGACGGGCTGCGGCGGGAGGGGCTCGGGCTGCTGCGGTGGAGCCGGGACGCCTCGGAGCTGCGCGAGCGGCTCGCCTTCCTGTACGGGGAGCTGGGCGACCCGTGGCCGGACGTGGCGGACGGGGCGCTGGTCGACCGGGCCGAGGAGTGGCTGGAGCCGGAGCTGTCCCGGGCCTCGCGCCGGGCGGATCTGGGGCGGATCGACGCCGGGCAGGCGCTGCGGCGGCTGCTGCCCTGGGCGACGGGCGAGGCGGGTCGGCTGGACGAGCTCGCGCCGGAGCGGATCGAGGTGCCGAGCGGTTCGCGGATACGGGTCGAGTACGGCGGCGGGCGGCCGGTGCTCTCGGTGAAGCTCCAGGAGATGTTCGGCCTGGCCGAGACGCCGCGGGTGGCGGGGGTGCCAGTGCTGGTCCATCTGCTCTCCCCCGCCGGGCGGCCGGCGGCGGTCACCGCCGACCTGGCGTCGTTCTGGCGGGAGGGCTACCGCGCCGTGCGGGCGGAGCTCCGGGGCCGGTATCCGAAGCACCCGTGGCCGGAGGACCCTTCCGCGGCGGAGCCGACCCGGCACACCAGCGCGCGGCTCAGACGGGAGCGGTGACGGACCCTGTCGGCACCGACGGCACCGGCGGTGCCGCCGCACGGCGGGAGCGGGCTTCCAGCCAGAAGGCGAGGGCGAGGAGGGCGAGGGCGAGGACGGTGAGGGTCCAGGGCATGTAGGAGACGAGCATCATGACCATCAGGCGGTTGGACTCGACCAGCTCGCCGACGCTCTTGACGTAGTCCTCGCGCATCTTCACATGGCCCTCGAAGACGGTGATGGTGTCCTGGCCCATCAGTGCCTTGGCGTTGCGGAGCTCCTCCCGGTGGATCTCCTCGCCGTTGACGGGGGCGCCGGTGACCGGCTCGATCCAGAACATGCGCTTGGTGGTGTACCAGCGGGTGAGGCCGGATTCGGTGATGATCTCCGGGGGGATCTTGATCGGCATGGCCTTGGGCATGGGGACCTTGGTCCAGGGGATGGTCTGCTCGAAGTAGTAGACCTCCATCCCGCGGAAGTTCTGGGTGCCCTTGTAGTGGATGGGGGCCGAGGTGCGGGTCTGGGCGTCGAAGTACTGGTAGTCCCGCTTCTCGGTGAGGAAGGGCCACTTGAACTCGATGCCCTCGCGGCGGACCGGGTCGCCGTCTACCGTCTCGCCGGTGGCGTGGACGGGGTCCTGGGTGTGGGCGTCGAAGATGTACCGCTCGGGGACCTTGGAGACCATCTTGCCGTCGGGGCCCATGACGTAGGCGAGGGCGTCCCAGACGACGACGTCGCGCCCGGCGTCGCGTTCGATCCGCCGCGACTCCTCCACGTTGCCCTTGAGGGTCTGGACGATCGTGAGTTTCTCGACCTTCTCGGCCTTGAGCGTGGCGTAGTTGAGGAGGGTCGCGGGCCGGGCCTCCAGGACGGTCTCCTGGTACTGGTTCGGCGGGATCTTCGCCAGGCGCGGGAAGGCGTACCACCGCAGGGTCGGCGCCATGGCGGCGAAGCAGACGGCGAAGGCGAGCAGGACGAGGCTGGCTCGGCGGCGCACGGTATCCCCCTACTTCTTCGGGCCGGGATCGGCGGTCAGCAGGGGTTTGGGCGAGGTGGGCCCGTCGGGCGGCAGATCGACCAGGGACACGAGGAGGACGAAGAGGAGGACTGGGGCGAGTCCGATGGCGACGGCGACAAGGGCGCGCATGGTCGGCCTCCCGCGGCTGGATCTGATAGGGCGTCAGGGCGGGGGCACCGTAGCAACGCGACCGCGAGATGAGAACACGTTGCACCCGGGTAACGCGGAACGCCGCCCCCGCGTCCGGTACGGACGGAGGGGCGGCGCTGGAGGACGCGACGCGGGGAGCGGTCGGTCAGGCCGAGGGCGAGGAGGAGGGAGAGGAGGTGGCCTCGGGCGAGTCGGTCGTGGAGGGCGCCGGATCCGGGGTCGACGGCTCGGGCGTGGGCGTGGGCGCCGTGACCGTGAGCTCGACGAAGACGCTGCCGCCGCCGGGCGTCGTCAGCTTGAGGAAGAACGTGCCCGCCTTGTCGCCCGCGAGGAGGGCGCCGGGGGCGAGGGTGATCAGACCGTCCGCGTTGGTCGTGAAGGTCTTGGTCCTGGCCGTGGCACCCGCGTCGCCCGTGAAGTACGGGCCGTCGGCGCTCGCCTCGGTCGCGGTCTTCGAGGTGACGATCAGGCCGGTGACGAGGACGCCGGGGGCGAGCGCGCCCTTGTCGGTGGCCTTCACCTGCACCTGCTGGGTGAACTCCTTGCCGGTGGTGGCGGTCAGGGCCTCGCCGCCGACCCGGCTGAGGGTGTCCGCCTGGCGCTCGGTGACCGTCGCGGTGAACTCGGCGGCGACCAGGGGGGTGCGACCCACGACGGTGGCCCGAACCTTGAACGAGTCGAGCTTCTCCCCCGCCCGCAGCACGGGAGAGGCGGCGATGCCGCTGGCGCCGGTGGTGACGGTGGCCTTGGCCGTTCCCCCGGCGAAGCGGGCGTCGGTGGTTCCGACGATCTCGAAGCTGATGCTCACCCCGACGACCGGCGCGCCCGAGGCGTCGAGCGCCGCGACCGTGGGGGACTTGCCGAAGACGTTCCCGGTGGTGGTCGTCAGCGGACCGGTGGTCACGGTCGTGAGCCGCGTGACCTTCACGGCCGGCGGGACGGTGGGCGTCGTCGTCGGCGGGGTGGTGGGCTTCGTCGGCGGAGTCGTGGGCGGCGTGGTCGGAGTGGTCGGCGGCTTGGTCGGGTCCGTCGTCGGCGGGGTGGTCGGCGGCACGACCGACTCGGACGGCTTCGGCGACTTCGGCGGGACCGGCTTCGACGCGGGAGGCGTCGGCGCGGGCGTCGTCGGGAGGGGCGACAGCGGCGGGGTGGGCCTGGGGCGGATGCCCCGGCCGCGGTTGTCGCTGCGGTCGACCGGCAGCACGCCCGTACCGTCCGGGACCTGGTGGGTGCCGCGCTTGTAGTACTCGAACCAGGACAGGACCGTGTTCAGGTACTCCGTCGAGCGGTTGTAGCTGAGGACGGCGCGGTCGAGGTCGGCCTTGAGCGCGAGGTTCCGGTCGTTGGCGCAGAGGTAGAGACCGGCGGCCTGCGCGGCGTCGTAGATGTTGTTCGGGTCCTTCTTGCCGTCACCGTTGGCGTCCTGACCCCAGGTCGCCCAGGTGGACGGGATGAACTGCATCGGGCCGACGGCTCGGTCGTGCGTCTTGTCGCCGTCGTAGGCACCGCCGTCGGTGTCCGAGATGTTGGCGAAGCCGACGCCGTTGAGGGCGGGGCCCAGGATCGGCGAGAGAGTGGTGCCGTTGGCGTCGACGCCGCCGCCGCGCGCCTGGCCGGACTCGACCTTGCCGATGCCTGCGAGGAGCTGCCACGGCAGGTTGCAGCCGGGGTCGGTCGAGCGGACCGACGCCTCGGCCCGCTTGTAGGCGGAGAGGACGGACGCGGGTATGCCGGCCTCGGCGGGCCCGGTGATCACCGGGAGGTGGGTGGGCGCCCCGGGCTTGACCGGGGTGTTCAGCGGCGGCAGTTCGGTGTAGTACGGGGAATCACCGGTCGCGGAACCGTCGGTCGGCGGCGTGGCGGTGTCCCCGGCGCCGATGGCCCGGTCCCCGCCGGCGTTGTCCGCGGGCGGCGGGATCATGTCCGGCGCCTGCGAAGCGGCGAGCGCGGCGACCGCCGCGGCCACCACCGCACCGCTGGTGGCCCCCTTGCGCAGCCGGCGGCCCAATTGCGCTGCCATACCTGTGGTCCCCTCCCCATCGACTGAGTCCCACGCTCCCCGCGTGTGACCTCTGGCGACCCTATGCCAACTCCGGACCGCCGAACACTGACGCCTGACCGTGTTTCACGCTTTCGTCACCTCTCGGCCTCCTGGCGATCGGACCCGGACCGGTGGCCTCCTCACGTATACGGGCCGACCGGCCCGGAACGGGAACCGACCTGGGGGTCCGGGACCTCTTGCACTGCGGCCGTTCCGCCGCGGCCGTCACCACCGCAACCGAGTGGGAGCTCCCGTTGCCGTTCACGCTCAGCCATGCCGCCGCCGTCCTGCCCGGGCTGCGCCGCGACGGGACCGCGCGCGGACCGCTGGTCGCCTCCGCTCTCGTCGCGGGTTCCTTCGCGCCCGACATGACCTACTTCGCGGCCACGGCGGTGCCCGGGGCGATGGTCCTCGGCGACTTCACCCACTCCCCCGTCGGGATCGTCACGGTCGACGTGCTGATCACCGCGGTACTCGTGGCCCTGTGGCTGACCGTGCGCGAGCCGCTCGTCGCGCTGCTGCCCGCCCGGTGGCGCGGGCGGGTGTACGGGCTCGTACGGGGACGTCCCTGGCGGGACCGGCACACGGCGGTGCTCGCCGGCTGGTTCTTCCTCTCCGCGGTGGTCGGTTCGACGACCCATGTGGTGTGGGACTCCTTCACCCACATCGACCGCTGGGGCACGCGGGTGATCCCCTTCCTCGGCGAGCTCGTGGCCGGGTTCCCCGTCTATCTCTACGCGCAGTACGGGGGTTCCGCGCTGGCCCTGGGGCTCCTCTGCTGGTTCACCCTCCGCTCCCTGCGCGCCACCGCGCCGGGCACGGAGCTGCCCGCCCGGGTGCCGGTCCCGGGCCGGCGGGGGCGGCTCGTCGCGGTCGGCCTCATCGGCGGCTGCGTCCTCGCCGGGGTGGCCCACCGGGTGCTGCGCTGGGCGGCGTACTGGGGCTGGAATCGGATCGAGACGCCCCTGGACGTCATTCCGACGGCCTGCTTCGGGGCCGGCGCGGGGCTCGCCGTCGGGCTCGTGCTGTACGGGACGGGGGCACGGCTCCTGGGTACGTCCCCCACTCCTGCGGCCGGTGCCCCGGCCACGTCCCACCCGGCGCCGGAGGGCGAGACCCCGGTTCGCCGCGCGGAGCGCTCCCGTCCGGGGTCTCGCTGATCCTCTCCCCGGGGGTGAAGCCGCGGGCCGCCGTACTGCCCGCGAGGCCGCGGTGCACGGCGACGGCGATCCCCTCCAGGGTGCGTACGCCGTACCGCATGGTGGGGTTGTCGTGGCTCAGGAGGGCCATCCGGTAGTCAATGGCGGCGCTTCCGGTGGCGCTGCCGGTGCCGGTGGTGGTGCCCGTGCCGCGGACGATGCCGATGCTGTGGACGCGCCACTCGTGGGTGGCGCGGGGCAGCCAGCCGTTCTTGAGGTGGACCTTGACCGTGCGGGGCGCGCCCGCGGTGACGCCCCAGGCCTGGCTGCTGACGACCTGCCCCATCAGGCTGAGCGCCTCGGTCCGGCGGGAGACGGCGGTGAGCAGGGCCAGTTGGTCGCGGGCGGTGGTGCGGGTGAGGCCCCAGTAGCGGTCGTGACCGAGGACGGTGTCCTGGGCGCCGGCCTCGCGCAGCACCCTGTTCAGCCGGGCGCGCGAGAGCCCCTGCCACAGGTCGGTGGCGGCGGTGTTGTCGGAGCGGGTGATCATGGCTTTCATCCGCTGGGCCTCGAGGCGGGTGGGCGCGCGGCCCAGCTCCTCGGCCCGCCCGAGGACGGCCTGCATGATGAGGGCCTTGGCGATGCTGGCGGAGTCGTAGAGCCGGGCGTCCCCGAGCCGGCAGCGCAGCTCGCGCCGGGGGTCGTGGACGGCGACCGAGACCGTGCCGTCGCGGTCCTTGAGCGCGGCGGCGATGTCCTGGGACATGCGGGTGGCGAGGGCGGGGTCTCGGGACGAGGTGCAGAGGGCGGGGGCCTGGTGTGCTGCCTGGTGTGCCTCGGCGGGCCAGGTGGTGCCGGATGCTCCGAGGAGCGCGCCGAGGAGTACGCAGGCGCGGAAGCAAGAGCGGCGGCGGCTCGTGATCATGCTCCCCAGTGTCGGGAGCCGGGGTGCGGGGGCGCGCCTTGGAGTGGTCCACCTGGCGCACACCCGCCGGGCCGGGCCCTGGCCTGCACCGCACCGGTGGTGCGGGCTCAGGCACCAGAAGCCTAGGCCCGGCAGGGGGCGCCGTCCCGTGTGCCCACCCTCCCCCAGAGGGGGACCCCCAGCCCCTGCGGGACGATTGCCCACACGGAAGTGGTGCGCCCACCTGCCGTGACTCGTCAGTGGGCCGCCGAGTCCCAGTCGTGGCCTACGCCGACGGAGACGTCGAGGGGGGCTCGGAGGTCTGCCGCGGCAGACATCTGTTCGCGGACCAGGGCCTCGACCTGGTCGCGCTCGCCGGGGGCGAGTTCGAGGACGATTTCGTCGTGGACCTGGAGGAGCATCCGGGAGGCGAGGCCCGCCTCCGTCAGTGCCCGGTCGACATTGAGCATGGCGACCTTGACGATGTCGGCGGCCGTGCCCTGGATGGGGGCGTTGAGTGCCATCCGCTCGGCGGACTCGCGGCGCTGCCGGTTGTCGCTGTTGAGGTCGGGCAGGTAGCGGCGGCGGCCGAGAATCGTCTCCGTGTACCCGGTGGCGCGGGCCTCGTCGACGACCCGGCGCAGATAGTCCCGGACTCCGCCGAAGCGCTCGAAGTAGGTGTCCCTCAGGCCGCCGGCCTCGCCCGGGTCGATGTTCAGCTGCTGCGCGAGGCCGAAGGCGGAGAGGCCGTAGGCCAGGCCGTACGACATGGCCTTGATCTTGCGGCGCATCTCGGCGTCGACGGCGGACCGCTCGACGCCGAAGACCTGGGAGGCGACCGTGGTGTGCAGGTCCTCGCCGGAGGCGAAGGCCTCGATGAGGCCCTCGTCCTCGGAGAGGTGGGCCATGACGCGCAGCTCGATCTGGCTGTAGTCGGCGGTCATGAGGGCCTCGTAGCCCTCGCCGACGACGAAGCCGTGCCGGATGGCCCGGCCCTCGTCCGTGCGCACCGGCACGTTCTGCAGGTTCGGGTCGGTGGACGAGAGGCGTCCGGTGGCGGCGACCGTCTGGCTGAAGGTGGTGTGGATCCGGCCGTCGGCGGCGACGGTCTTGATCAGTCCTTCGACGGTGGAGCGGAGCCGGGCCTGCTCGCGGTGGCGGAGCATGATCACGGGCAGGTCGTGCTCGGTCTGGCCGGCCAGCCAGGCGAGCGCGTCGGCGTCCGTCGTGTACCCGGTCTTGGTCTTCTTGGTCTTCGGCAGGTTCAGCTCGCCGAAGAAGACCTCCTGGAGCTGCTTGGGCGAGCCGAGGTTGAACTCGTGGCCGACGGAGGCGTGCGCCTCCTTCACGGCCTGCTGCACGGCGCCCGCGAACTGCTGCTCCATGGCCTCCAGGTGGTCGCGGTCGGCCGCGATGCCGTGCCGCTCCAGGCGGGCGAGGAGGACGGAGGTGGGCAGCTCGACGTCGTGGAGGAGCTCGCGGGCCCCGACCTCGCCGAGCCGCTCGTCGAAGGCGTCGGCGAGGTCGAGGACCGCGCGAGCCTGGGTCATGAGGGCCTCGGCCTCGGCGGTGTCGTCGGCGCCGAAGGCGAGCTGACCGTCGGCGGCGGCCGCCGGGGCGAGCTCGCGGTGCAGGTACTCGACCGAGAGCGCGTCGAGCGCGAAGGAGCGCCGGCCGGGCTTGACGAGGTAGGCGGCGAGGGCGGTGTCCATGGTGACGCCCGCGATGCTCCAGCCGTGCTCGGGGAAGACACGCATGGCGCCCTTGGCGTTGTGCATGACCTTCGGGCGGGCCGGGTCGGCGATCCACTCGGCCCAGGCCCGCTCGTCGGTCTCGTCGAGGGCGCTGGGCTCGAACCAGGCGGCGGCTCCCCCGGCGGCGGCGAGGGCGACCTCGCTCACGTTCCCCGTGCCGAGGGCCCAGCTGTCGACGGTGGCGATGCCGAGGGGCTCGGCGCCGTGCTCGGCGAGCCAGGGGGCGAGCTCGCCGGCGCCGAGGACGGAGCCGTCGATCTCGACGCCCGCCTCCGGGGCCGGGGCGGTGTCCTCGGCGGCGCCCGGGTCGACGGCGAGGAGCCGCTCGCGCAGCGAGGGGTTGCGGATCTCCAGGGTGTCGAGGACGAGGGCGACCGCCCCGCGGTCGTACGGCTCGCGGGCGAGGTCCGTGACGCCCTTCGGCAGCTCGACGTCCGTGACCATCGCGGTCAGGCGGCGGTTGAGCTTGACCGACTCCAGGTGGTCGCGGAAGTTCTGCCCGGCCTTGCCCTTGACCTCCTCGGCTCGCGCGACGAGCTCGTCGAAGGAGCCGAACTGGTTGATCCACTTCGCGGCGGTCTTCTCGCCGACGCCGGGGATGCCGGGGAGGTTGTCGGACGGGTCGCCGCGCAGGGCCGCGAAGTCGGGGTACTGCGAGGGCGTGAGGCCGTACTTCTCCTGGACCTTCTCCGGAGTGAAGTGGGTGACCTCGGAGACGCCCTTGGTGGGGTAGATCACGGTGGTGCGGTCGGAGACCAGCTGGAAGGAGTCCCGGTCGCCGGTGAAGATCCGGACGTCGAAGCCCTCGGCCTCGGCCTGGGTGGTGAGGGTCGCGATGACGTCGTCGGCCTCGAAGCCGTCGACGGCGAAACGCGGCACGTTCATCGCGTCGAGGAGCTCGCCGATCAGCTCGACCTGACCCTTGAACTCGTCGGGGGTCTTCGAGCGGTTCGCCTTGTACTCCGGGAACTCGTCGGACCGCCAGGTCTTGCGGGACACGTCGAACGCCACCGCGAAGTGCGTGGGCGCCTCGTCGCGGAGGGTGTTCGCCAGCATCGAGGCGAAACCATAGATCGCGTTCGTCGGCTGGCCCGTCGCGGTGGTGAAGTTCTCCGCGGGCAGCGCGAAGAACGCGCGGTACGCCAGGGAGTGCCCGTCCATGAGGAGGAGTCGCGGGCGGTCCGCTTCGGTCTTCTCGGTCTTCTTCGATGCTGTCTCGGCCACGGAACGATCCTCCCACGCCCCACTGACATTCCCGGTCGCCCATGCCCCGGCCCCGCCCCGCCGCACTGCCCGGCCCGCCCCTCCGTCAGTGGCGCGTGACAGGATCGGAGACGTACGCCACAGGATTACCGCTCAAGGGAGAGCGCGATGGTCAGCAAGCCCCCGGCCGGTGACCCGGTACAGGACGCACCGCAGGTCACGCCGCCGCAGCACGCCGCAGCGGGCCTGCCCGCCATCGGGCACACGCTGCGGATCGCGCGGGAGCAGATGGGGCTGCGGCGCACCGCGAGCACCCTGCTCAAGGTCAACCAGAAGGACGGCTTCGACTGCCCCGGCTGCGCGTGGCCGGAGGAGGACAAGAGGCACGTCGCCGAGTTCTGCGAGAACGGCGCGAAGGCGGTGGCCGAGGAGGCGACGCTGCGCCGGGTGACCCCGGAGTTCTTCGCCGCGCATCCGGTGGCGGACCTGGCGACCCGCAGTGGGTACTGGCTGGGCCAGCAGGGCCGGATCACCCAGCCCATGCTGCTGCCGGAGGGCGGCGAGCGGTACGAGCCGGTGACCTGGGAGCGGGCCTTCGCGATCATCGCCGAGGAGCTCCGGGCGCTGGGCTCCCCCGACGAGGCGCTGTTCTACACGTCGGGCCGGACCAGCAACGAGGCCGCGTTCCTGCTCCAGCTCTTCGCCCGTGAGTTCGGCACGAACAACCTGCCGGACTGCTCCAACATGTGCCACGAGTCCTCCGGTTCGGCGCTGACGGAGACGATTGGGATCGGCAAGGGCAGCGTCTCCCTGGAGGACCTGCACCGGGCGGACCTGATCGTCGTGGCGGGGCAGAACCCGGGCACGAACCATCCCCGGATGCTCTCCGCCCTGGAGAAGGCGAAGGCCGCGGGCGCGAAGATCATCTCGGTCAATCCGCTGCCCGAGGCCGGTCTGGAGAAGTTCAAGAACCCGCAGACCCCGCGGGGCATGCTCAAGGGCGCCGCGCTCACCGACCTCTTCCTCCAGATCCGGATAGGCGGCGACCAGGCCCTCTTCCGCCTCCTCAACAAGCTGGTCCTGGAGACGCCCGGGGCGGTCGACGAGGAGTTCGTACGGGAACACACCCACGGGTACGAGGAGTTCACGGCGGCGGCGCGGGCGGCCGACTGGGACGAGACGCTCGCCGCGACCGGTCTCGACCGTGCCGAGATCGAGCGGGCCCTGGAGATGGTGCTCGCGTCGGAGCGGACGATCGTCTGCTGGGCGATGGGGCTCACCCAGCACAAGCACTCCGTGCCGACCATCCGCGAGGTGGTCAACTTCCTTCTGCTGCGCGGGAACATCGGGCGGCCGGGGGCGGGCGTGTGCCCGGTCCGCGGCCATTCGAACGTGCAGGGCGACCGCACGATGGGGATCTTCGAGCGCCCCGCGCCGGCCTTCCTCGACGCCCTGGACAAGGAGTTCGGGATCGTCTCGCCGCGCCACCACGGCTACGACGTGGTCCGCTCGATCCAGGCGCTGCGCGACGGCGAGGCGAAGGTGTTCTTCGCGATGGGCGGCAACTTCGTGGGGGCGACGCCCGACACGGAGGTGACGGAGGCGGCGATGCGGCAGGCCCGGCTGACCGTCCACGTCTCGACGAAGCTGAACCGCTCGCACGCGGTCACGGGCACGCGCGCGCTGATCCTGCCCACGCTCGGGCGCACGGACAAGGACGTACAGAAGAGCGGTCGGCAGATCGTCACGGTCGAGGACTCGATGAGTCTGGTGCACGCCTCGCGCGGCAATCTGCCGCCGGCGAGCCCGCACCTGCTGTCCGAGCCGGCAATCGTGGCGCGCATGGCGCGGGCCGCGCTCGGGGACGGATCCGCCACGCCCTGGGAGGAGTTCGAGGCCGACTACGCCACGATCCGGGACCGTATCGCGCGTGTGGTGCCCGGTTTCGAGGACTTCAACGCCCGTCTCGCGGCGAACGCGGGCGGCTTCGCGCTGCCGCACGGACCGCGCGACGAGCGCCGCTTCCCCACGACGACCGGCAAGGCCAACTTCACGGCCGCGCCCGTCGAGTACCCGAAGGTGCCGGAGGGCCGGCTGCTGCTCCAGACGCTCCGCTCGCACGACCAGTACAACACCACGATCTACGGCCTGGACGACCGCTACCGGGGCATCAAGGGCGGCCGCCGGGTCGTTCTCGTCCACCCCGAGGACGCGGCGGCGCTCGGGCTCGCCGACGGGGCGTACACGGATCTGGTGAGCGAGTGGACGGACGGGACCGAGCGGCGGGCGCCCGGCTTCCGGGTGGTGCACTACCCGACGTCCCGGGGCTGCGCCGCGGCCTACTACCCGGAGACGAACGTGCTCGTCCCGCTGGAGTCCACGGCGGACGTCAGCAACACACCCGCCAGCAAGTCCGTGATCGTCCGTCTGGAACAATCGCAGTCCGCCTAAGCGTTTGCTCAGGCGGGTCGGAACGCGACACGCAGCCGTACAAAGACGAACGGAGCCGGTCCATGGGCGAACAGCAGCACGTGAAGTTCCCGCAGGAGGTCATCGACGAGTACGCGGCACTCGGAGTCGACCTGCCCGCGCTCTTCTCCGCCGGGCACCTCGGCAACCGGATGGGCGTGCAGATCCTGGAGGCCTCGGCCGAGCGGGTCGTCGGCACGATGCCGGTGGAGGGCAACACGCAGCCGTACGGGCTGCTGCACGGCGGCGCCTCCGCGGTGCTCGCCGAGACGCTGGGTTCCATCGGCTCGATGCTGCACGGCGGGGTGTCCAGGATCGCGGTCGGCGTCGACCTCAACTGCACCCACCACCGGGGGGTGCGCAGCGGCCTCGTGACGGGCGTGGCGACCCCCGTGCACCGCGGGCGGTCCACCGCCACGTACGAGATCGTGATCAGCGACGAGGAGGGCAGGCGGGTCTGCTCGGCGCGGCTGACCTGCCTGCTGCGCGAGGTCACGGCGAAGGACGCGGGGATCGTCGCGGGCGGCTGACGCGCACGGACCGACGATCAAGGGGCGGCACCTGCCAGGGTGCCGCCCCTTCGTCATCCCCTCTTCGATTCCGTCGGCTGTCACTCTCCGTGATCTTCATTCGGGAGGTGAACGGGGGAAATCCGAGAGGAACGGAAGGGCCGATTCGTCCGCTGAGGTTTCTGCCACTGTCCGATATCCGGAGAGTCCGCTGAGCGGACCGTCAGTACCAAGAATCGCTCAAGCCCCTTAGCGGAACTGCATGTTCTCACTATGTGAACACCGCAATACCAACCCCTATGCCCCGGTATTCCCTGTCGCTGCGCACACTCTTTCCCCGTCGGCATAACAAGACAGTCACATCATGTCCTCGGCGCTCCCCGACCCTCCCCACCTGCGCTTAGAGTCACCGCCAGTCACCGCGCCGCCGGGCGCGTCCTAACGGCACGGCCCTGTACCACCCAGTACGGCCCGGCGTTCGACAACGGCACCCCTCGCTCCGCAGCTTCACGGCACCGCCTCATCCGAGGGGGCCGCGCCAGGGAAAGGACCCTTCGTGCGAAACCGTTCGTTGCTCATACTCACCACCGCGGTCACCGCGGGTGCACTCACCCTCACCGCCTGCGGATCGCGTGACGACAAGGGCGGCGCCGCCGAGAACGGCGACGGCGGCAACGTCACCGTGACCATCGGTCTCGACGCTCCGCTCACCGGTGAGCTGTCCGCCCTCGGCCTCGGCATCAAGAACTCGGCCGACCTCGCGGTCAAGACGGCCAACGAGAAGGCCCACGTCAAGGGCGTGACCTTCAAGCTGGAGTCCCTGGACGACCAGGCGCAGCCCTCCGCGGGCCAGCAGAACGCGACCAAGTTCGTCGCCGACAAGGGCGTCCTCGGCGTCGTCGGCCCGCTGAACTCCTCCGTCGCCGAGTCGATGCAGAAGGTCTTCGACGACGCCAAGCTGGTGCAGGTCTCCCCGGCCAACACCAACCCGTCCCTGAGCCAGGGCGCCAACTGGTCCAGCGGCGACAAGAAGCGCGGCTACAAGTCGTACTTCCGCACCGCGACCACCGACGCCATCCAGGGTCCGTTCGCCGCCCAGTACGTCTTCAACGAGGCCAAGAAGACCAAGGCCTTCATCATCGACGACAAGAAGACCTACGGCGCCGGCCTCGCGGGCACCTTCAAGGCCGAGTTCGAGAAGCTCGGCGGCAAGGTCGTCAACACCGAGCACATCAACCCGGACACCAAGGACTTCTCCGCGGTCGCGACCAAGGTGAAGAGCTCCGGCGCCGACGTCGTCTACTACGGTGGCGAGTACCCGGCCGCCGGCCCGCTGGCCAAGCAGATCAAGGAAGCCGGCGCCAAGGTCACCGTCGTCGGTGGCGACGCGATCTTCAGCCCCGAGTACGTGAAGCTCGCCGGTGCCGCCGCGGCCAATGGCGACATCGCCACCTCGGTCGGCGCGCCGATCGAGTCCCTGGCCTCCGCCAAGGACTTCCTGACCAACTACAAGGCCAAGGGCTACAAGGAGGCCTACGAGGCCTACGGCGGTTACGCCTACGACTCGACCTGGTCCGTCATCGAGGCCGTCAAGAAGGTCGTCGACGGCAACAACGGCAAGCTCCCGGACGACGCCCGCGCCAAGGTCGTCGAGGCCATGCAGGGTGTCTCCTTCGAGGGTGTGACCGGCAAGGTCTCCTTCGACGAGTTCGGTGACACCACCAACAAGCAGCTGACGGTCTACAAGGTCGAGGGCGGCGCGTTCAAGCCCGTCAAGTCCGGCACCTTCGGCGGCTGATCCCGCACCCCACTCAGCACCACCTTCATCGCGCGGGGGGCCGCACAAGGCGCCCCGCGCGGTGTCACATCCGTCGAAAGTCTCGGAGGACAATGCGGTGAACGAACTGCCGCAGCAGCTGGTCAACGGCCTGCTACTGGGATCCATGTACGGGCTCGTCGCCGTCGGCTACACGATGGTCTACGGCATCGTCCAGCTCATCAACTTCGCCCATGGCGAGATCTTCATGACCGGCGGCTTCGGGGCGCTCACGGTCTGGCTCATCCTGCCCGGTGGCACCAGCATGTGGGTCGCTCTGCCCCTCATGATCGTCGGTGCCGTACTGATCGCCACCACGATAGCCATCGGAGCGGAACGGTTCGCCTACCGTCCGCTGCGCGGTGGCCCCCGCCTCGCCCCGCTCATCACGGCCATCGGCCTCTCGCTCGCCCTCCAGCAGGCCGTCTGGGCCTGGTACCCGGAGGCGAAGTCCGCTCGGACCTTCCCGCAGATCTCCGGCGGCCCGATCGAGCTCGGCCCGGTCACCATCCAGACCGGCGACGTCTTCCTCCTGATCGCCGCCCCGGTCTGCATGGCCTTCCTCGCCTTCTTCGTCATGCGCACCCGCACCGGTCGCGGCATGCAGGCCACGGCGCAGGACCCGGACACCGCGAAGCTCATGGGTGTCAACACCGACCGGATCATCGTGATCGCGTTCGCCCTCGGTGCCGCGATGGCCGCCGTCGGCGCCGTCGCGTACGGCCTCAAGTACGGCGTCGTCGACTACAAGATGGGCTTCCTCCTCGGGCTCAAGGCCTTCACGGCCGCGGTCCTCGGCGGTATCGGCAACATCTACGGAGCCATGATCGGCGGAGTCGTCCTCGGTATCGCCGAGACCATGGCGACGGCGTACATCAGCCACATCCCCGGTATGGAGCAGCTCGGCGGCCAGTCCTGGGCCGACGTCTGGGCCTTCGTACTCCTCATCGTCGTACTCCTCGCCCGGCCACAAGGCCTTCTCGGCGAGCGCGTCGCGGACAGGGCGTGAGCACCATGACCACCATCTCCGAGAACACGACGGCGGCCACGCCTTCGAAGTCGGCCGCGGCGACCGGTCTCATCGGCTTCCTGCCGGAGAAGACCGCCCGCGCCCTCGTCCTGGGCGGCGGCCTCCTCACGGTCGCCAGCTGCTTCCTCTCCTGGACCTGGACGCCCACCTTCCCGGGTGACCTCACGTTCTACGGCTCCCCCGCCGGCCTGCAGCTCCAGGTCCTGGTCCTGGGCCTGCTCACCACCCTCTTCGCCCTCTCGTCGTACGGCGTCAAGGGCACGCGCTGGCTGACCCCGGCCGGCGCCGACGCGGCCGTCAAGCTCGCCGCGCTCGCCGCCTTCGGCACCACCTGGTACACCGTCGCCGCGATCAGCATCACGCTCGGCGGCCCGGTCAACCTGGAGCCGGGCGGCGCGATCGTCGCGATCGCCACCCTGGTCGCCCTCATCGGCGCCCTCGCCCTCCCCTTCGAGCGGCCGAAGACGCTGCCCGTGGACCCGGAGGACACCGGCTGGGACCAGTTCAAGCACCGGGCCGGCAACGGCTTCACCGCCTTCAAGGGCGCCTTCGCCAGCACGGGCGCCGCCCGCAAGCTGCCCCCGATGCACTCCGCCGTCGAGATCCTGATCATCACGGGCGTCCTCGCCGTGGCGCTCGGCGTCTTCACCTACGGCGTCGGCACGGAGTACGACGAGCTGTTCATCGGCTTCCTGATCACGGCCGGTCTCGGCTTCGCCGCGGTCAACAAGTCGGGCCTCATGCAGCAGGCCACGCAGCTCACCGGCAAGCACCAGAACCTCACCATCGCGGGCGCGTTCACCGCCGCGGCGCTGTTCCCCTTCACCCAGACCGACGACCAGTACGCGACGCTCGGCGTCTACATCCTGATCTTCGCCACGGTCGCCCTGGGCCTGAACATCGTCGTCGGCCTGGCCGGTCTCCTCGACCTCGGTTACGTCGCCTTCCTCGGCGTCGGCGCCTACGCGGCCGCCCTCGTCTCGGGCGCTCCGACCTCGCCGTTCGGTGTGGAGTTCCCCTTCTGGGCCGCCATCCTGGTCGGCGCGGCAGCGTCGCTCGTCTTCGGTGTCCTCATCGGCGCCCCGACCCTGCGGCTGCGCGGCGACTACCTCGCCATCGTGACGCTCGGTTTCGGTGAGATCTTCCGCATCGCGGTGATGAACACGGACGGCACCTCCGGTCCCGACATCACCAACGGCTCCAACGGCATCGCGTCCATCCCGAACCTCAACATCTTCGGGTTCGACTTCGGCGCCGAGCACGTGATCGCCGGCTTCACCATCGGCCGCTTCGCGAACTACTTCTTCCTGATGCTGCTGATCATGGCGGTCGTCGTGCTGGTCTTCCGGCGCAGCGGCGACTCCCGCATCGGCCGCGCCTGGGTCGCCATCCGCGAGGACGAGACCGCGGCGCTCGCCATGGGCATCAACGGCTTCCGGGTCAAGCTCATCGCCTTCGCGCTCGGTGCCTCGCTCGCCGGTCTCGCCGGCACGGTGCAGGCCCACGTCACCTACACGGTGACGCCGGAGCAGTACCTCTTCGCCGGTCCCATCCCGCCCAACTCCGCCTTCCTGCTCGCGGCCGTCGTCCTCGGCGGCATGGGCACCATGAGCGGTCCCCTGGTCGGCGCGGCGCTGCTCTTCCTCATCCCCAACAAGCTCCAGTTCATGGGCAGCTACCAGCTCTTCGCCTTCGGCGTCGCGCTGATCCTGCTCATGCGCTTCCGCCCGGAGGGCATGATCGCCAACCGGCGTCAGAAGCTGGAGTTCCACGAGGACGCCGAGTCGCCCGCCACGCTGTCCAAGGCAGGTGCCTGAACCATGACGACCACCACGAACACGGCCGACGCCACCACCGAGCCGGCGGCCCGCGAGACCGTCCTCGACGCGCGCGGTGTCACGATGCGCTTCGGCGGCCTCACCGCCGTGCGCGATGTGAACCTGACCGTGAACGCCGGGGAGATCGTCGGTCTCATCGGCCCCAACGGCGCCGGCAAGACCACCTTCTTCAACTGCCTCACCGGTCTCTACATCCCGACCGAGGGCGAGGTCCGGTACAAGGGCACGGTCCTGCCGCCGAAGTCCTTCAAGGTCACCGCGGCCGGCATCGCCCGTACCTTCCAGAACATCCGCCTCTTCGGCAACATGACGGTTCTGGAGAACGTCCTCGTCGGACGCCACACCCGGACCAAGGAGGGCCTCTGGTCGGCCCTGCTCCGCGGTCCCGGCTTCAAGAAGGCCGAAGCGGCCTCCGAGAAGCGGGCCATGGAGCTCCTGGAGTTCATCGGACTCCAGGACAAGGCCCAGCACCTCTCCAAGAACCTGCCGTACGGAGAGCAGCGCAAGCTGGAGATCGCCCGCGCCCTCGCGAGCGACCCCGGTCTGATCCTGCTCGACGAGCCCACGGCGGGCATGAACCCGCAGGAGACGCGTGCGGCGGAGGAACTCATCTTCGCCATCCGGGACATGGGCATCGCCGTGCTCGTCATCGAGCACGACATGCGGTTCATCTTCAACCTCTGCGACCGGGTCGCCGTGCTCGTCCAGGGCCAGAAGCTGATCGAGGGCGACAGCGCGACCGTCCAGGGCGACGAGCGGGTCATCGCCGCGTACCTGGGCGAGCCGGTCGAGGCCGACGCGCCCGTGGCAACGGACGACGCCCCCGAGGCTCCTGAGGCTCCCGAGGCGCCCGCCTCGGACGAGACCCCGGAGACCCCGGCCGCCGAGGCCCCGGAGACCGACGAGGCTCCGGACGCCGAGGACGCCCCGGACACCGAGGAGCCCTCGGAGGACACCCCGCAAGCCCCCGGTTCGGGCAAGGAGAACGACGCATGACCGCACTGCTCGAAGTCGAGGACCTGCGCGTCGCCTACGGGAAGATCGAGGCCGTCAAGGGCATCTCCTTCTCCGTCGACGCCGGTGAGGTCGTCACCCTCATCGGCACCAACGGCGCCGGGAAGACCACCACCCTGCGGACCCTCTCCGGGCTCCTCAAGCCGGTCGGCGGCCAGATCAAGTTCGAGGGCAAGTCCCTCCGCAAGATCCCCGCGCACAAGATCGTCTCGCTGGGTCTGGCCCACTCCCCCGAGGGCCGGCACATCTTCCCCCGCATGACGATCGAGGAGAACCTCCTCCTCGGCGCCTTCCTCCGGAAGGACACCGCGGGCATCGCCAAGGACGTCCAGCGCGCCTACGACCTCTTCCCGATCCTGGGCGAGCGTCGCAAGCAGGCGGCCGGCACGCTCTCCGGCGGTGAGCAGCAGATGCTCGCCATGGGCCGGGCGCTGATGTCCCAGCCGAAGCTGCTCATGCTCGACGAGCCCTCCATGGGTCTCTCCCCGATCATGATGCAGAAGATCATGGCGACGATCTCGGAGCTGAAGGCCCAGGGCACCACCATCCTGCTCGTCGAGCAGAACGCCCAGGCCGCGCTCGCCCTGGCGGACCACGGTCACGTCATGGAGATCGGCAAGGTCGTGCTCTCGGGCACGGGCCAGAACCTGCTCCACGACGAGTCCGTCCGCAAGGCGTACCTCGGCGAGGACTGATCGACCCGGTCCGCACCACGGACGGAAGGCCCGCCCCACAGTGACGTGGGGCGGGCCTTCTTCCGTACGGAACGGCTCCCGCTACTGGCCCTTGGCCGCCTTCTTCTCCTCGGCGTCCTCGATGACCGCCTCGGCGACCTGCTGCATCGACATGCGCCGGTCCATGGAGGTCTTCTGGATCCAGCGGAACGCGGCCGGCTCCGTCAGCCCGTACTGGGTCTGCAGGATCGACTTGGCGCGGTCCACCAGCTTGCGGGTCTCCAGGCGGAGGGAGAGGTCGGCGACCTCCTTCTCCAGGGCGCGCAGCTCGGCGAAGCGGGAGACGGCCATCTCGATGGCGGGCACCACGTCGCTCTTGCTGAACGGCTTCACCAGGTACGCCATGGCGCCGGCGTCCCGGGCCCGCTCGACGAGCTCGCGCTGCGAGAAGGCGGTCAGCATGAGGACCGGGGCGATGGACTCGCCCGCGATCTTCTCGGCCGCCGAGATGCCGTCGAGGACGGGCATCTTGACGTCGAGGATGACGAGGTCGGGGCGGTGCTCGCGGGCGAGCTCGACGGCGGTGGCGCCGTCGCCGGCCTCACCGACGACCGTGTAGCCCTCTTCCTCGAGCATTTCCTTGAGGTCGAGGCGGATGAGCGCCTCGTCTTCGGCGATGACGACGCGGGTCGTCAGCGGCGGGACGTGCGACGGCTCGGCGTCGTCGGCGGGCTGGGGCGACTCGGGGGCGGTCACGCGGGCTCCTCGTTCGATGGCCTCGTTTCGGAGGCGGATACAGCTCACCATGAGCCTACCCACCTCCTGTAAGGTAGGGACACGGCGGGTGATCACCGACCTTCGTTTTGAAGGATGCCCCGGTAGCCCAGCGGAAGAGGCAGTGGTCTCAAACACCATACAGCGTGGGTTCGAATCCCACCCGGGGCACTTTACCTTTGATTCCAAGGTGCGATTCGAGCGCCGCGCGCTCCGCCGAACGGCCTAGGTCAAGGGCTCGCCGATGTGATGGACCCGGACCAGGTTCGTCGAGCCGGCGACACCCGGCGGGGACCCGGCCGTGATCACCACGATGTCGCCCTTCTTGCAGCGCCCGATCCGCAGCAGCTCCTCGTCCACCTGGGCCACCATCGCGTCCGTGGAGTCGACGTGCGGACCGAGGAAGGTCTCCACGCCCCAGGTGAGGTTGAGCTGCGAACGCGTCGCCGGGTCCGGCGTGAAGGCGAGCAGCGGGATCGGCGAGCGGTAGCGGGAGAGCCGCTTGACCGTGTCGCCGGACTGGGTGAAGGCCACGAGGAACTTGGCCCCGAGGAAGTCACCCATCTCGGCGGCGGCCCGGGCGACGGCCCCGCCCTGGGTGCGGGGCTTGTTGCGCTCGGTCAGCGGCGGCAGCCCCTTGGCGAGGACGTCCTCCTCCGCGGCCTCGACGATCCGGCCCATGGTGCGGACCGTCTCGATCGGGTAGCGGCCGACGCTCGTCTCGCCGGAGAGCATGACGGCGTCGGTGCCGTCGATGACCGCGTTCGCCACGTCGCTCGCCTCGGCGCGCGTGGGGCGGGAGTTCTCGATCATCGAGTCGAGCATCTGGGTGGCGACGATGACCGGCTTGGCGTTGCGCTTGGCCAGCTTGACCGCCCGCTTCTGGACGATCGGCACCTGCTCCAGGGGCATTTCGACGCCCAGGTCGCCGCGGGCGACCATGATGCCGTCGAAGGCGGCGACGATCTCCTCGATGTTCTCGACGGCCTGCGGCTTCTCGATCTTGGCGATGACGGGCAGCCGGCGGCCCTCCTCGTCCATGATCCGGTGGACGTCCACGATGTCCCGGCCGCTGCGGACGAAGGAGAGGGCGATGACGTCGGCACCGATGCGCAGGGCCCAGCGGAGGTCCTCGATGTCCTTCTCGGACAGGGCGGGCACGGAGACGGCGACGCCGGGCAGGTTGAGGCCCTTGTGGTCGGAGACCATGCCGCCCTCGATGACCAGGGTGTTCACCCGGGGTCCTTCGACGGAGGTGACCTCCAGGGTGACGCGCCCGTCGTCGACAAGGATGCGCTCGCCTGCGGTCACGTCCGCGGCGAGGCCGGAGTAGGTCGTCCCGCAGCAGTGGCGGTCGCCTTCCATCGGCTCGACGGTGATGGTGAACTCGTCGCCGCGTTCAAGGAGTACGGGGCCGTCACGGAAGCGGCCGAGACGAATCTTCGGGCCTTGAAGGTCGGCGAGGACCCCGACACTGCGGCCCGTCTCGTCGGAGGCTTTGCGTACGCGCTGGTAGCGCTCCTCGTGCTCGACGTACGAGCCGTGACTGAGGTTGAAGCGGGCCACGTCCATTCCGGCCTCGATCAACGCCTTGATCTGGTCGTATGTTTCGGTGGCGGGCCCAAGGGTACAAACGATTTTCGCTCGGCGCATAGGGCGAGCCTAGGCCTTACCCATCAGTAGGAAATTGGCGCGGCATGACTACTCAACAACCTTTCCATGAAAGGTTGTTGACAAGTCTTGAATCTGTGCACCGGGGTGCTCCGATGAGCGATTTTCGCGCCCTCGCGCCCCTTGTCTCAGAGTGCGGGCGGCGCCATCGTGAAGCGCGCGACGACCTCGGCCGTGACCGTCTGCCGCTGCGGTTCGAGGTCCAGCGGAGGCGCCTCGCCGGCCCGCTCCGCCGCGAAGCCCGCCGGCGCCGCGGCGAAGACCGGGGGCACCCCCGACATGCCGGGCCCCGCGAGGCCCGCGTCCGCGAGTTCGAGGAGTGAGGCGAGCGAGGTACCGAGGGCCGACGCGTAGGCGCGCGCCCGCTGCACGGCCTCCGTCACCGCGAGACGCCGCGCCTCCGCGTACGCCGGGGAGTCCGGCCGCAGCTCCCACCACGGCCCGTCGACAGCCGTCATCTCCAGATCGGCGACCCGGGTCACCAGCTCCCCGAGGGCCGTGAAATCGGTCAGCTCGGCCGTCAGCCGCACCCGGCCCACGAAGGCGTGCACCCGCTCGCCGCGCCCGCGCCTGCCGAGCTCCGGCGAGATCGAGAACCGGCCAGTCTCCAGCTTCTGGACCGCCTCCCCCTGCGCCTTGACGAGGTCGAGCACCCGCGCGTTCCGCCGGGTCAGCTCCGTGAGCGTCGCCGAGCGGTCCGTACCGCGCGCGGAGACCGTCACCCAGATCCGGGCGAACTCGGGGTCGACCTCCAGCCGGCCCTCGCCACGCACCGTCACCTGCGGGGCCCCGGGGGTCGCGTGTTCCTGCGTCACGTCCTGACTCCTCCATGTTCGGTAACGATCGTCCACCGAACACTTTCCCACTCCGTAACCCGAAAGGGCTGTTGCCGACGTGCCGCCTGAGCCAGAATCTACGCGCGTTGTGCGCCTGATCCTGTGTCCCGTCGCGCGCCGCGAACAACGCCATCGAACCAAGGAGAAGCACATGCCGTTGAACCGCCGGACGTTCCTGGAGAGCTCCGTGGCCGTCGGGGCCGGAGCCGCCCTCACCGCGGGCGTCGCCGCCCCCGCCGAGGCCCACGGGCGCCGCCCCAAGCCGGCGAAGCGGTACTCGTTCACCGTGATGGGGACGACCGACCTGCACGGCAACGTCTTCAACTGGGACTACTTCACGGACAAGGAGTTCGACGACAAGGCGCACAACGACATCGGTCTCGCCAAGATCTCCACCCTCGTCGACCAGGTCCGCGCGGCGAAGGGCCGCCGCAACACCCTCCTCATCGACGCCGGCGACACCATCCAGGGCACCCAGCTGTCCTACTACTACGCCAAGGTCGACCCCATCACCCAGGCCGGCGGCCCGGTCCACCCGATGGCCCAGGCGATGAACGCCATCGGCTACGACGCCGCCGCCCTCGGCAACCACGAGTTCAACTACGGCATCCCGGTGCTGCGGAAGTTCGAGGAGCAGTGCGACTTCCCGCTGCTCGGCGCCAACGCGCTCGACGCGAAGACCCTGCGCCCGGCCTTCGCGCCGTACAGCATGCACCGGATGCGCACCCCGCACGGCAAGGACGTCAAGGTCGCGATACTCGGCCTGACCAATCCGGGCATCGCCATCTGGGACAAGGCGAACGTCTCCGGGAGGATGGTCTTCCCCGGTCTCGAGGAGCAGGCCGCGAAGTGGGTGCCGAAGCTGCGCTCGATGGGCGCGGACGTGGTCGTCGTCTCGGCGCACTCCGGCTCCAGCGGCACGTCCTCGTACGGTGACCAGCTCCCCCACATCGAGAACGCGGCCGGGCTGGTCGCCGAGCAGGTGCCGGGCATCGACGCGATCCTCGTCGGCCACGCGCACACCGAGATCCCCGAATACCGGGTGAAGAACAAGGAGACCGGCCGGGACGTCGTCCTGTCCGAGCCGCTCAAGTGGGGCCAGCGCCTCACCCTCATCGACTTCGACCTGGTGTGGGAGAAGGGCCGCTGGGTCGTCGAGAAGTGCGGCGCGCAGGTCCTCAACTCCAACACGGTGGCGGAGGACCCGGAGATCACCGGGCTGCTCGCGGACGAGCACGAGAAGGTCGTCGCGTACGTCAATCAGGTCATCGGCACCTCCACCGCGTCGATGACCACGGCCGACGCGCCGTGGAAGGACGAGCCGATCATCGACCTGATCAACGTGGTCCAGGCGGAGACGGTGAAGGCGGCCCTCGCGGGCGGCGCGCACGCGGCCCTGCCGGTGCTCTCGCAGGCCTCCTGCTTCTCGCGCACGGCCCGGATCCCGGCCGGCCAGGTCACCATCAAGGACGCCGCCGGGCTGTACCCGTTCGAGAACACCCTGGAGGCCCGGCTGATGACGGGCGCCCAGCTGAAGGAGTACCTGGAGTACTCGGCGAGGTACTACGTCCAGACCGCGGCGGGGGCGCCGGTGGACACCGCGCTGCTCACCAACGCGGGCGGGACGCCGGACTACAACTACGACGCCGTGTCGGGTCTGACGTACGAGATCGACATCGCGAAGCCGGCCGGTGCGCGGATCGTGAACCTGTCCTTCGAGGGCAAGCCGCTCGACCCGGCCGCGAGGTTCGTCCTCGCGGTCAACAACTACCGGGCGAGCGGCGGCGGCGCGTTCCCGCACGTCGCGAACGCCCAGCAGCTGTGGGCGAACTCGGACGAGATCCGCAACACCATCATCCAGTGGGTGAAGGCGAAGGGGACGGTCGACCCGGGTCTGTTCGCGTCGGTGGACTGGAAGCTGACCCGGGACGGCGTGCCGGTCTTCTAGTACTTCGCTCGGTACGTCAGTGCTGTACGAGAGGCGTCAGCTTCCGGTCCTGGGCCGGGATGCTCGGCGCCTCTCGCGTCTCCAGGCCGAAGCTGGTGAAGGCGGTGCGGCGCGGCAGCGGGTAGGGCTCCTTGCCGGTGACCGCGTTGAGGATGGTCGCGCTGCGCCAGGCGGCGAGGCCGAGGTCGGGGGCGCCGACTCCGTGGGTGTGCTTCTCGGCGTTCTGGACGTAGACGGAGCCGGTGACGGAGGGATCGAGGACCAGCCGGTACCGCTCGTCGATCCGGGCGCGGCCGGCCGCGTCGTGGCGGAGGTACGGGTCGAGTCCGGCGAGCATCCGGTCCACGGGGCGCTCGCGGTAGCCGGTCGCGAGGACGACGGCGTCGGTGGTGAGCCGGGTGCGGGTGCCCTGCTGGAGGTGTTCCAGGTGCAGTTCGACCTGGGTGGTGGCGACGCGGCCCGCGGTGCGGACGCGGACGCCGGGCGTGAGGACGGCGTCGGGCCAGCCACCGTGCAGGGTGCGGCGGTAGAGCTCGTCGTGGATGGCGGCGATGGTGTCGGCGTCGATGCCCTTGTGCAGCTGCCACTGGCGCGGGACGAGTTCGCCGCGTACGGGCTCGGGCAGGGAGTGGAAGTAGCGGGTGTAGTCGGGGGTGAAGTGCTCCAGGCCGAGCTTGGAGTACTCCATGGGGGCGAAGGCCTCGGTGCGGGCCAGCCAGTGGATCTTCTCGGCGCCGGCGGGGCGGGCGCGGAGCAGGTCGAGGAAGATCTCGGCGCCGGACTGGCCTGAGCCGATGACGGTGACGTGGCCTGCGGCGAGGAGCGTCTCGCGGTGGACGAGGTAGTCGGCGGAGTGGATCACGGGGACGCCGGGGGCGTCGGCGAGCGGCCTGAGGGGCTCGGGGACGTACGGCTCGGTGCCGACGCCGAGGACGACGTTCCGGGTGTAGGCGCGGCCGAGGGCCTCGGCCTCGCCGTCCGGGTCGATCTGGGTGAAGTCGACCTCGAAGAGGCGGCGCTCGGGGTTCCAGCGGACGGAGTCGACCTGGTGGCCGAAGTGGAGCCCGGGGAGCCGCTCGCTGACCCAGCGGCAGTACGCGTCGTACTCGGCGCGCTGGATGTGGAACTTCTCGGCGAAGTAGAAGGGGAAGAGGCGCTCGCGGCTCTTCAGGTAGTTGAGGAAGGACCAGGGACTGGCGGGGTCCGCGAGGGTCACCAGGTCGGCGAGGAAGGGGACCTGGAGCGTGGCGCCCTCGATGAGGAGGCCGGGGTGCCAGTGGAAGGCGGGCCGCTGCTCGTAGAAGGTGGCGGAGAGACCGCCGGGGACGCCGTGGGCGAGGGCGGCGAGCGAGAGGTTGAAGGGGCCGATGCCGACGCCCACCAGGTCGTGGGGCTGGTCGAGGTCGTCGTCCTTGGAGGTGCTGCCGGTCATCGGTGCGTGCTGCCTTCCACGAGGGTGATGAGCTGTGCCAGGTCGCCGGGGGTGGCGTGGGGGTTGAGCAGGGTGGCCTTGAGCCAGAGGCGGCCGTCCGCCTCGGCGCGGCCGAGGACCGCGCGGCCCTCGGCGAGCAGGGTGCGGCGGATCGCGGCGACGGTGTCGTCGGTGGCCTCCGCCGGCCGGAAGAGGACGGTCGTGAGGGTGGGCCGGGCGCGCAGGTCGAGGCCGGGGGTCTTCTCCACGAGGTCGGCGAGGTCCTGGGCGAGGGCCATGCACGCGTCGACGAGGGCGCCGAGTCCTGAGCGGCCGAGGGCGCGGAGGGTGACGGCCGTCTTGAGGACGTCGGGGCGGCGGGTGGTGCGCAGGGATCGGCCGAGGAGGTCGGGGAGGCCGGCCTCGGTGTCGTCGTCGGCGTTGAGGTAGTCGGCGGTGTGGCCGAGGACGGCGAGGTCGGCGGCGTCGCGTACGGCGAGGAGTCCGGCGGCGGCCGGCTGCCAACCGAGCTTGTGGAGGTCGACGGTGACGGTACGGGCCCGGTCGAGGCCGTCGAGGAGCCTGCGGTGGGCGCCGCTGAGGAGTACGGGGCCTCCGTAGGCGGCGTCGACGTGGAGTTCGGCGCCGTGGGCCGCGGCGACGTCGGCGAGCTCCGGGAGCGGGTCGATCAGGCCCTCGTCGGTGGTTCCGGCGGTGGCGACGACGAGGACGGGGCCGTGCGTCGTGGTCAGGACCTCGGCCAGGGCGGCCGGATCGAGGACGCCGTGCGGGGTGGGGACGGTGACCGGGGCGGGGAGCCCGAGGAGCCAGGCGGCGCGGTGGAAGGAGTGGTGGGCGTTGGCACCGAGGACGGTCCGCACGGCCCCGTGTCCGGCGTGGCGCTCGCGCGCGAGGAGCAGGGCGAGCTGGTTGGACTCCGTACCGCCGGTGGTGACGAGGGCGTCGGGGGCTCCCGCCCCGGGGAAGACCTCGGCGGCGAGGGCGGCGGTGACCAGGGCTTCGAGGGCGGAGGCGGCGGGGGCCTGGTCCCAGGAGTCCATGGACGGGTTGAGCGCGGAGGCGGCGAGGTCGGCGGCTGCGGCGAGCGCGAGGGGCGGGGTGTGGAGGTGGGCTGCGCAGAGCGGGTGCGCGGGGTCGGCGGCGCCGGCGGCGAGGGCGGTGACGAGGGCGCGGAGGGCCTCGCCGGCGCCGGTCCCGGTCTCGGGGAGTACGGCTCCGAGGGCCGCCACCCGTGCCGCGACGGCCTCGGGCCCGCCGGCGGGAAGAGGCCCGCCCCGCTCCTCCGAGCCGGCACGGAGGGCGTCGAGGACGGTGTCCAGGAGCGGGCGGAGGGCGTCGGCGCCGGGGGTGCCTCCGGCGAGAGGTGGGGGTGCGGCACGCATGGACGACAGCGTGCCGGGGGTTGTCGGGGTATGTCCGGGGAGTCGGACCTTGTGACCCGAACGGGGGACACGGGCCTGGCCGGGGAGGCGAGGCCTGTGCCGTCGCCGTGTGCCGTCCCGCCCGTGCGGGACGGCACGTGGGCGGACTACGCGGTGCGGACCGCCAGTGCGCGGCGGAGGTCGTCGAGTTGGTCGACGAGCTTGCGGTGGAGGGCCGGGATCATGGTGTCGGCGGTCAGGTGGGACTCGCCGAGGGCCAGAGACTCGGCGTCGATCGCGTACGACGGGAAGGCGTACCGGCCCGCGGCCTCGCCCATCGCCGCGCCGCGCCGGTCGCCGAGGGCGGTGGCGGCGGTGTAGAAGCGGGGCACGTACTCCCGTACGAGATCGGCCTGTTCGGGCTGCCAGAAGCCTCGGGCGGTGGCGGTGAAGAGGTAGTTGGACAGGTCGTCCGTGTCGAAGAGGGCCGACCAGGCGGCCTCCTTCGCCGCCGGGTCCGGGAGGGCGGCCCGGCAGAGGGCGGCGCCCTCCTGGCCGGTGGCGCTCGGGTCGCGCGCCAGCTCGGCGGCGATCACCGTCTCGTCGGTGGCGCCGAGGACGGCGAGGCGGGCGAGGATCCGCCAGCGCAGCTCGGGGTCGAGCTCGGGGCCGCCGTGGACGGTGCCCTCCTCCAGCCAGGAGGCGATCTTCGCGGGCGTGGTGGCGCTGTCGATGTACGTGCGCACGGCGGTGAGGCGCAGGCCGGGGGCCTCGCCGTCCTCGGTGCGGCGGAGCAGCGCACGGGCGATCTCGCCGATGGTCGCGAGGGCGGCGGGGCGCTCGTCCTCGGTGACGTACCGGTCGGCGATCTGGGTGCGGGCGAAGCCCAGGACGCCCTGGACGAGGGAGAGTTCGGTCTCCTCGGTCAGGTGCGCGAGGGCGAAGTCCAGATAGTCGGCGGGGGCGAGGTCGCCGTCCCTGACCATGTCCCGCATCGCGTTCCAGACGACGGCGCGGGTCAGCGCGTCGGGGATGCGGGAGAGGCCGCGCAGGGCGGACTCCTCGGAGATCTCGTCGAAGCGGAGCTTGGCGTAGGTGAGGTCCTCGTCGTTGAGGACGACGAGGGCGGGGCGCGGTCCGGTCAGCTCGGCGGGCGCCTCCTGCGGGACGTCGATCGGGCGCCGCTCGCGCAGGACGAGGTCGCCGGAGCCGTCCCGGTCGTACACGCCGACGTCGACGCGGTGCGGGCGGCTGCCCTCACGGTCGACGGTGAGCCGCCAGCGGTTGCCCTCGCCGTCGAGGCGCGGGGTGAGCGTGTCGACGCCCGTGGTGCGCAGCCACTGCTCGGCCCAGGCGTGGACGTCGCGGTCGGTGGCGGCGGCGAGGTTGTCGATGAAGTCGGCGAGGGTCGCGTTGCCGAACTTGTGGCGCTTGAAGTGGATGTTGATGCCGGCGAGGAAGTCCTTCTCGCCGAGCCAGGCGACGAGCTGGCGGAGGGCGGAGGCGCCCTTGGCGTAGGAGATGCCGTCGAAGTTGAGGAGCGCGGACGCGGTGTCGGGGACGGCTTCCGGGTCCGGGGCGACGGGGTGGGTGGAGGGCCGCTGGTCGGCCTCGTATCCCCAGGCCTTGCGGGTGACGCCGAAGTCGACCCAGGTGTCGGGGAAGAGGTCGGCGCAGGCCTCGTTGACGGTCTGGTAGCCCATGTACTCGGCGAAGGACTCGTTCAGCCAGATGTCGTCCCACCAGCGCAGGGTGACGAGGTCGCCGAACCACATGTGGGCCATCTCGTGGGCGATGACCATGGCGCGGGTCTGGCGCTCGGTGACGGTGACGGCGGAGCGGAAGACGAACTCGTCGCGGAAGGTGACGAGGCCGGGGTTCTCCATGGCGCCGGAGTTGAACTCGGGGACGAAGGCCTGGTCGTACGAGTCGAAGGGGTACGGCTCGTCGAACTTCTCGTGGAACCGGTCGTAGCAGGCCTTGGTGACGGCGAAGATCTCGTCGGCGTCGGCGTCGAGGTGGGGTGCGAGGGAGCGGCGGCAGTGGATGCCGAAGGGGAGCCCGGCGTGCTCGGTGCGGACGGAGTGCCAGGGGCCGGCGGCGACGCAGACGAAGTAGGTGGAGAGCAGCTGCGTGGGGGCGGCCTTCCACCGCCCGTCGGGCTGGCGCTCGGTGATGCCGTTGGCGAGGACGGTCCAGCCCTCGGGGGCGCTGACGGTCAGCTCGAAGACGGCCTTCAGGTCGGGCTGGTCGAAGGCGGCGAAGACCCGCTGGACGTCTTCCATGAAGAGCTGCGTGTAGACGTACGACTCGTCGTCGGTGGGGTCCGTGAAGCGGTGCATGCCCTCGCCCGTGCGGGAGTACCGCATGGTCGTGGTGACGATCAGCTCGTGCTCGCCCTCGGTGAGGCTCAGCGGGAGCCGGTTGCCGGTGAGGTCGGCGGTGTCGAGGGCCACTCCGTCGAGGGTCGCGGAGTGGAGGGTCTCGGGCTTGAGCTCGACGAAGGTGTCCCCGGCGGCGCGGGCGGTGAATCGGACGGTGCTGGTGGACCCGAAGGTCTCGGCGCCGGTGGTGAGGTCGAGGTCCACGAGATAGCGGTGGACGTCGAGGAGCTGGGCACGGGTCTGCGCTTCGTCGCGCGTCAGTACGGACATGGGGGCCATGCTGCCTGATGCCTCCCGCCCGTGGCAGGGGGTGGTGGGAGAACGCGGCTCAGGCGAGTCCGGAGCCGTTCAGGTGGGCGAAGGCGGCCGTGATGCGGGGGCGGTCGTAGCCGGTGGGGCCGGCCGCGCCGCTGGAGAGCAGGGTGTGGAGGAGGATCCGGGCCTTGGCGGGGTCGAGAGGGCCCGCGGGGATCAGTCCGTGGTGCAGCAGGTCGTACTCGGAGCCGGGGCCGCGGTAGGTGTGCGAGAGGGTCGCTCCGCCGCCCGTACGGGAGGCGAGGACGACCGGGATGCGGCGGGCGAGCTCGGCGAGCGGCTCGACGAACCAGGAGGGGACGTGGCCGGCGCCGAAGGCGGCGACGACGAGGCCCTGGAAGCGGTGGTCGACGGCTTCGAGGAATTCGCCCCGGTCGCCCTGGGAGAGGGTGAGGAGGGCGACCCTGACCTCGGGGTCGAACGTCAGCGGGCAGAGCGCGGCGCGGACGGCGGGGCGGAGCAGGATCCGGGGCTCGCCCTCGACGACGGTGCCGATCGGGCCGGCCCCGGGCGACGCGAAGGTGGCGACCGAGGTCGTGTGGGACTTGCGGGCGAGGCGGGCGGTGTGGATCTCGTCGGCCAGGACGACCACGACGCCGAGGTTCCGGCAGGCGGGGTCGGCGGCGACGGCCAGCGCGGCGGCGAGGTTGGCGGGGCCGTCGGCGCCGGGCAGGTCGGGGCGGCGCATGGCGCCGGTGACGACGATGGGCTGCTCGGTGGTGCAGAGCAGGTCGAGGAGGAAGGCGGTCTCCTCCAGGGTGTCCGTGCCCTGCACGACGACCACGCCGGAGCCGTCGGCGACGGTGGCACGGACCTCGGCGGCGAGGTCCGCGAGGTCCGCGTGGGTCAGGGACGAGCTGGGGACGCGCCGGAAGTCGCGGAGCACGACGTCGTCGGGCGCGCCGAGACCTGCCAGGACCTCCTGGCCGGTCATCCGGGCCGCGTCACCGCCTCGCGCGGAGATGGTCCCTCCGAGGGTGAAGACCGTGACGCGGGCCATCAGCGTGCTCCGTCCGCAATCGTCTCGTGGTGGCGGATGACCTCCGCGATGATGAAGTTCAGGAGCTTCTCCGCGAAGGCCGGGTCCAGTCTCGCGCTCTCGGCCAGTTCCCGCAGCCGAGCGATCTGGCGGGCCTCGCGGGCGGGGTCGGCGGGCGGCAGCTTGTGCTCGGCCTTGAGGACGCCGACCTGCTGGGTGCACTTGAAGCGCTCGGCGAGCATGTACACGACCGCGGCGTCGATGTTGTCGATGCTCTCGCGGAGCCGGGTCAGTTCGGCCCGTACGGAGTCGTCGACCGGGCGGGGCAGGGTGGAGTCACTCATGATCTGCGAGCTTAGACCGATCTCGGCTGGATCGTGGGCGGGTGTTCGGGATCCGGTACGCGGTTGCTCCAGCCGCCGTGGACGGACCGCCCCTGCTGCTCGCGGAAGCGGATGGGCGCGGTGCCGACGCGGCGGGTGAAGAGCCGGGAGAAGTAGGCGGGGTCGTCGTAGCCGACGCGGCGGGCGACGGCCGCGACGGGGAGCTCGGTGGCGGCGAGGAGTTCCTTGGCGCGGCCGAGGCGGACGGTGAGCAGGTAGTCCTTGGGGCTGCAGCCGGCGGCGCGGCGGACCGCGGTGCGCAGTTCGGCGGCGGTCATGCCGTGCCGGGCCGCGTGTTCGGCGACGGAGAGCGGCTGGAAGGCGTCGCGGGCGAGCGCGGCGAGGACGGGGTCGCCGTCGGCGTTGGTGTCGGCGCGGGCGCGGCGCAGCGCGACGAGCAGCTCGTGGACGGCGGCTCCGGTCTCGACCTCCAGGAGGGGGTTGCCGGGGCGGGCCGCGCGGGCTATCCGGCTGATCGCGGCGCGGGCGGGGGCGGCGTCGGAGAGGGGCACGACGGGCCGGTCGGGCTCGATGTAGCCGAGCTCGGTGTACGTGGCGGTGGCGGGTCCCGAGAAGTCGACGAAGGCCTCGTCCCAGCCGGTGCCGGGGTCGGCGGCGTAGTGGTGGGGGGTGCCGGGGGTGAGCCAGATCAGGGCGGGGGCGGTGACGGCGGTGCGGCGCCCGTCGGCGCCCAGGTACCAGCCGCTGCCCGCGGACACGACGACGGCGACGTGGTGGTCGAGGGTGCGCGGTCCTACCGTGGGCAGGGTGCCGTGCTGAAGCCCGACGCCGAGGCAGACGAGGCCGAGGCGCTGGTGGACCGGGCTGGGCGTGAAGTAGCGCATCCAGGTGTGGTACATGCCGGGTGGGCCTCCCTGACGTCCGCTGCGACGTCTCTAACGTCCAAACTGCGACGATCTTTGTCCATGGACCGGTCCGCCGCCAGAGGGCGAGGGTGAGGCCATGAGCACGTTCGCTGTGGGTGACGAGGACTTTCTGCTCGACGGGCGGCCGGTGCGCCTCCTCTCGGGGGCGTTGCACTACTTCCGGGTGCACGAGGCGCACTGGGAGCACCGGCTCGGGATGCTGCGCGCGATGGGCCTGAACTGCGTCGAGACGTACGTCCCCTGGAACCTGTACGCGCCGGAGCCCGGCCGGTACGGGGACGTGGAGGCGCTCGGCCGGTTCCTGGACGCGGTGGAGCGGGCCGGGATGCACGCGATCGTGCGCCCGGGTCCGTACATCTGCGCCGAGTGGGAGAACGGCGGACTTCCGCACTGGCTGACGGGACCGCTCGGGCGGCGCGTGCGGACCCTCGACCCGGAGTTCCTGGCGGCGGTCGAGGCCTGGTTCCGGCGGCTGCTCCCGCAGGTGGTGGAGCGGCAGGTCGACCGGGGCGGTCCGGTGGTCCTGGTGCAGGTGGAGAACGAGTACGGGAGTTACGGCAGCGACCGGGCGTATCTGGAGTGGGTGGCGGAGCTGCTGCGCGCGTGCGGGGTGAGCGTGCCGCTCTTCACGTCGGACGGTCCTGAGGACCACATGCTGACGGGTGGTTCGGTGCCGGGGGTGCTCGCGACGGCGAACTTCGGCTCGGGGGCGCGGGAGGGGTTCGCGACGCTGCGGCGGCACCAGCCGAAGGGGCCGTTGATGTGCATGGAGTTCTGGTGCGGCTGGTTCGACCACTGGGGCACGGAGCACGCGGTGCGGGACGCGGCGGACGCGGCGGCGGCGCTGCGGGAGATCCTGGAGTGCGGGGCGTCGGTCAATGTGTACATGGCGCACGGCGGGACCAACTTCGGCGGCTGGGCGGGGGCGAACCGGACGGGTGAGCTGCACGACGGGGTGCTGCGGCCGACGGTGACCTCGTACGACTACGACGCGCCGGTGGACGAGGCGGGGCGGCCGACGGAGAAGTTCCGGCGCTTCCGCGAGGTGCTCGCGGAGTTCGTGGAGGGGCCGCTTCCCGCGCTGCCCGAGCCGCCGGCGCGGCTGGCGGCCCCGGTGCGGGGCGGCCTCGTGGAGTGGGCGCCGCTCGACGAGGTCCTGGAGGTGCTCGGCGACGAGGAGGCGCGGGCGCCGGTGCCGCCGTCCTTCGAGGAGCTGGGCGTGGACCGGGGCCTGGTCCGCTACCGGGTGGAGGTCCCGGGGCCCCGGCAGCCGTACGCGCTGGGGGTGACGGGGCTGCGGGACCGGGCGACGGTGTACGTCGACGGGGTCCTGGCGGGGGTGCTCGACGCCGAGGACGCCGAGGACGCCGAGAACTCGGCACTCGTGGAGCCGGTGGCCGGGCCGGCCGTGGTGGACCTGTGGGTGGAGTCGCTCGGCCGGGTCAACTACGGGCCGCGGCTCGCGGAGTCGAAGGGGATCACGGGTGGGGTGCGGCACGAGCGGCAGTACCTGCACGGGTTCCGCGCTCAGGGCCTGCGCCTGGACGCCTTCGAGGCGGCGGCGGTGGCGAAGGTGCCGTTCCGGCCGGTGGCCGGGGAGGGCGGGCCGGGACTGTACCGGGCGGTCGTGGACGTGACGGGTCCGGGAGACGCGATGCTCTCGCTCCCCGACGGGACGCGCGGCTTCGTCTGGGTGAACGGCTTCTGCCTGGGCCGGTACTGGAACGTCGGCCCGCAGGAGTCGCTGTTCGTGCCGGGGCCGGTGCTGCGGGAGGGCGCCAACGAGGTGTGGGTGCTTGAGCTGGCGGGCGGGGCGGGGTCGGACGTCGTCCTCGATGTCCTATGAGTCAGCACAGTAAATAACGTGATCACGCACGTGACGGTGCCCCGGAGCCGAGGCCGCTCCGGAGCACCTGTCCACGGGTCGCCGTTACAGCGTGGCCGCGGCCGACTTGATCGCGGCGGCGAAGGTCGAGACCTCCGTGTAGACGCCGGGGTAGCCGGCCCGGGCGCAGCCCTCGCCCCAGCTCACGATGCCGACCTGGATCCAGGCGCCGGCGTTGTCCTTGCGGAACATCGGGCCGCCGGAGTCACCCTGGCAGGTGTCGACCCCGCCCTCGGCGTACCCGGCGCAGATCTCCTCGGCGGGGACGAGGGAGCTGCCGTACGAGGCCTGGCAGGAGGCGTCCGAGACGAACGGGACGTTCGCCTTGCGCAGGTAGCGCTGCTGCGCGCCGCCCTCGCGGGTGCCACCCCAGCCGGCCACGGTGAAGGTGCCGCTGTTGTACGCGGTCGTGTCGGCGATCTTGAGGGTGGGGACCGAGGTGATCGGCGACGCGAGCTTGATCAGGGCCCAGTCCTTGCCCGTGCCGTTGTAGCCGGGGGCCTGGAGGACCTTGGTGGACTTGACCTTGATCGCGCTGCTGGACTGAAGGTCCACGACTCCGACGGTGGCGGTGATGCCGGTGTTGTTGCCGGAGCCGTTCACACAGTGGGCGGCGGTGAGGACGATCTGCGGGGTCAGCATCGAGCCGCCGCAGCCCATGGAGAGCCTGACCATCCAGGGGAACTCGCCCTGGGCGGCGCGCACGCCGCCGACGACGGGCGCCGGGGCGGCGGAGGCGGTGGTGGGCTGGAGGCTGACGGCGGCGAGGACGACGGCGCCGGCTGCCGCGAGTTTCTGGAGGGCGCTGACCAGTCGGTTCTTCTTCACGCGTGCTCCTTTTTTCATGGGGGGTTGAGCCCGACGGGTATGACATGCGCCCGTCAAGCCATGTCCGGATTATGGGCAGCCCTCAACTGCCGCCACAAGAAAGCCTTTTCGGCCAGAACCGGTGGAGGGACCGTACAGTGGACGGGAGGGGGGATCCGGCATGCCGAACCGTCAGGGGGCCGACCGTGTCGGCCACGGCTTCCCGCACCGCGCGGCGGTCCGGGGCTCGCTCACCGCGCTCTACCGTCGCCTCTCCCCCGACGGTGTCCAGCGGTTTCCGGCGAGCGTGCCGGCCGCCGACATGGCCATCGGCGACGACGAGGACCTCCATCTGGGCACCCAGCGGGTGGCTCGCGCGCTGGTCCACCACCTACGGCTCCCCGACGCCCGCATCGTGGCGAGTTTCCGCCCCATGGAGCACGCGGCCACCGTCGAGCTCGCCGCCGGACCCGAGTACTTCGTCGAGCTCAACGACCGCTTCCGGACCCGCCGCCGGGACATCGGCGCGGCCCTCGCCCACGAGATCACCCACGTCCTGCTGCACCGGCTCGGACTCGGCCGCCCCGGCACCGCGGAGAACGAGATCCTCACCGACGTCGTGACCACCTACCTGGGCGCCGGCTGGCTGCTCCTCGACGCGTACCGCCGGGACGGGGTCGAGAGCCAGAAGCTCGGCTATCTGACCCCGGAGGAGTTCGGCTACGTCCTCGCCAAGCGGGCCGAGGTCTTCGGGGAGGACCCCTCGCCGTGGTTCACCAGCGCGGTGGCGTACGAGGCGTGGGTACGGGGCCGGGCCGAGGCGGAGCGGGAGCGGCGGCAGCCGCCGCTCGCCGGGGCGGGCTGGGGGGAGCGGCGGCGGTACGGCAGGGAGCGGCGCCAGGGCCGGGCCGCGGCGGGAGCCCCGTACTCCTTCGACGGCGGGACCCCGGCGACCGGCGTCTTCTTCGCCTGCCCGGTCTGCCTCCAGCGGCTGCGGGTCCCCGCGGGGCGGTCCCTGCGGGCGCGGTGCGGGGTGTGCGGCTCGGTCCTGGAGTGCGCGGCCTGACCCGCGTGCGGGGACGCGGGAGCGCCCGGGCCCGCCGCCGTACGGGGAATGGATTTGCGCCATGTGCGGACGGCGCGTCAGGGTCGGCGCATGAGTACGTTGTTCGACGCCATCCGAGCCGGGGACGAGGACGGGGCCGTACGCGCCCTGCGGAGCGGGGCGGACCCCGAGGGCCGGGAGGACGGGGAGACCCCGCTGTACCGGGCCGCCGTCGGCGACGAGCCCGGGATCGTCCGGGTGCTGCTCGCCGCCGGGGCCGATCCGGGGCGGCGCAGCGGCGAGGGGGACAGCGACCTGCCCCTGTGCGGGGCGGCCTGCGGGGGGCACGCCGAGGTCGTCCGGGCGCTGCTCGCGGGCGGCGCGCCGGCCGACCAGGAGGAGGAGTTCGGCTTCACGGCGCTTGCCTGGGCGCTCCGGCTCGGCCACGCCGACACGGCGCGGGTGCTCCTGGAGCACGGCGCCGACCCTGACCGCCCGGGACCCGACGGTTTCCTCCCGCTCGTCGCCGCCGCCCGGCGCGGCTCCACCGCCAGCGTACGGGCGCTGCTCGACCACGGGGCGGCCGCCCCGGAGGCCGCGCTGCGGGAGGCGCGGCGGTGGATCGGCGCCGACATCGCGGCCGAGCTGCGGCGCGGGCTCGTCGCGGGGAACGACGGCGGGCAGACGTACGAGGCGGTCGTCCGCCGCGTCCGGGAGGACGGCGGGGTGACGGTCGTCGTCGAGCTGCTGCGGGAGGACGGCGCGCCCACGCGCGGCGACGAGCGGCAGACCGGTCACGCGGCGATCGCCACGCTCCTGGAGGCGGCGATCGGGCTGCGCACCCCGCACGAGGAACTCGCGGCGCGGGCGCTGCGCTGCGGGGACCCGGAGCTCGACGCCTGGACGACGGCGGTGGCCGAGCTGGCCGGCCGGGCCGACGAGGAGACCTTCGTGGCGGCGGCGGGCTGGTGCGCCTATCGCGATCCGCTGCGGCGGGCGCTCGGCGCGCGGGTGCTCGGCGCGCTGCCGGGCTTCGCGGCGAGCGCGCTGCCGATTCTGCGCCCGCTGACCGCGGAGGCCGTGCCCACGGCGCGGGAACCCCTGCTGTCGACGGTGCTCGCGCTCGGGGAGTGCGGGGACGCGGCGGCGGTGCCCGAGCTGCTCGCGGCGGCCGGGCATCCCGAGGCGGCGGTACGGCGGGCGGTCGCGGGGGCGTTGGCCGGGATCGTGCCGGCGGGGCACACCGAGGCCCTCGGGGTGCTCCTGGCGCTGAGCCGGGACGGCGACGCCCGGGTGCGGGACTGGGCGACGCTCGCCCTCGCCGAGCTGCCCGACGACACCCCTCTCGTACGGGAGGGGCTCGCCGAACGGCTGGGCGACGACGATCCGGAGACGGCGGCGGAGGCGGCGCGGGGCCTGGCGATCCGTCAGGACCCGCGGGCCGTGGACGCCTTGGCGACGATCCTCGCGGACGGCGACCCGGACGGCGCGGCGCGCGAGACGGCACTCGCCGCCCTCGAACACGTCCGGGACGCCCGGGTCAGGACCCGTCTGGAGTGGACGACCCCGCGCCGCGGCTGACGGGTGGGGTCGGCCGGAAGCCGGCTCAGCAGGTGTGGTCGACCAGGTCGAACGAGGCGTAGTGGTCGGCGGTGTAGTAGTCCTCCTGGAACGAGTCCCCGGTCACGATCCGGCGGGCACCGCGGGTGGAGACGCCCGGGGTCTTGACCGTGTACTCGTGGTAGTAGCCCAGCGAGTGGGACGGGAGGATCCCTTCCCGGTTCTGGAAGACGGAGCCGTCCTGGCGGTACGGGAAGGGGCCGCCCGCGTCGATCAGCCGCAGGGTCGTGTGGGCCTGGGACGGCAGGTCGGAGTAGCAGATGTCCCCGACGGCCGCGGTCGCCGCGAGCGAGGACGCGACGGTGGCGGGTGCGGGGGCCGGTGCGGCGGTGGCGGGGGCGCCGAGGAGGAGGGAGGAGAGGAGGGCGGCGGCGACACCGCCGGCGAGGGTGAATCGAGGGGGGATTCGCATGGCTGGATGATGACGCGCGTAGAGCGACCCTCGGAAGGCCAACCCGCTTCAATTCCCCGGACGTTCACCGCTCGTCACCACTCGTGCGGATGTCGTGCACGACGTTTCACCGATCACGAGCAGGCCTCTCCCGTACGGCCCTGGCGGCTGCTACCTTCCTCCCCAGTCGCCTAACAAACGTTTGGTGGGCCCGTCCGCCCGTCAGCCCGTATGTTCATGAGGGAGTCCGGCCATGCCCCTGTCCCGACGCGCGCTGCTCACCACCACCGGCGCCACCGCCCTGTTCACGGCCCTGCCGACGAACGCGCAGGCCCACGCGAAACCGCGAGCACCCCGGAACACGATCCGCCAGATCCCGCTCCAGGGCGCGGTCAACGTCCGTGACCTCGGCGGATACCGCACCTACGACGGCGGCCGGGTCCGCCACGGCCTCGCCTACCGGGGCGACCACCTCGGCAAGCTCACCGCCGCCGACCTCACCACCCTCGCCGGGCTCGGCCTCGGGACCGCCGTCGACCTGCGGATCCCGCTGGAGGTGCAGTACGACGGCGCCGACCGGCTGCCGGCCGGTACGGTCCCGGTCGCCCGGCCCATCACCGACAACGGTCTGTTCGGGCAGCTGATGGCCGCGATCGGCTCACGCGACCCGGTGCGGCAGGAGGAGATGCTCGGCGGCGGGCGGGCGGCCGCCTTCATGAGCGACGTGTACCGGACCTTCGTCACCGACGCCGCGAACCGGGCCGCGTTCGCCGAGAACCTGCGGGACCTGGGCGACCCCGCCCGGGGGCCGCTGCTCTTCCACTGCACCTCGGGCAAGGACCGCACCGGCTGGACCGGCTATCTCCTGCTCACCCTGCTGGGCGTGCCGACGGCGGCGGCCCGCGCCGACTACCTGGCCTCGAACACTATCCGCGCCGCCTACGACGCCAAGGTGCGCGAGGGACTCAAGCAGGGCGGGCTCATGCAGAACCCGGACCTGATCGTGCCGCTCCAGGAAGTGCGCCCGGAGTATCTCGACACCGCCCTCGACCAGGTCCGGGCCTCATACGGAAGCCTTCTCCGTTACTACTCCGTCGGCCTCGGCCTGGAGTTCCGCGACGTGCTGGCACTGCGGGAACGGCTCGTGCTCGGCGCCTGACGTCCGCCGCGGGCGGCTCCCGCCCCGGCACCGCGCCCCGCACCCGCACCCGCGCCGGAGCCGGCACCCCGGCCACCGCCGGTGCCGCGACCCGCACCGGCCGCGGCACGGCCCGTGCCGCCCGCGGAGCGCCCGGAGCCGCCCGCGGAGCCGGATCCACGGCCCGTGGACGTACCGGAGCCGGAGGCGCGCCCCGAGCCCATCGACGTGGTCGAGCCCGTCCCGCTTCCGCCACCGGCGGGCGCGGGACGGCGACGACGGCCTCGGCCGCCACCCGCACCGCTGCCACCGGCTCCCGCCGCCTTGCGCGGCTGGGTCGGCTGCGGCGTCTCGATGACGATCGGGACGCCGGAGGGCTCCTTGGCGCCGGTCAGGTCGGTCAGGTGCTGGTCGCTGGACTTGATCTGCGCCGTGCGCGGGCTGATCCCGGCGTTCGACATCAGCCGGCCCATGTCCCGCTTCTGCTCGGGCAGGACCAGGGTGAAGACGCTGCCGGACTCACCGGCGCGGGCGGTCCGGCCGCCGCGGTGCAGGTAGTCCTTGTGGTCCATCGGCGGGTCGACGTTCACGACCATGTCGAGGTCGTCGACGTGGATGCCGCGGGCCGCCACGTTCGTCGCGACGAGCGTGGTGACCTGGCCGGTCTTGAACTGGTCCAGGGTCCGGTTGCGCTGCGGCTGCGAGCGGCCGCCGTGCAGCCCCGAGGCCCGTACGCCGTTGGCGAGGAGCCGCTTGACCAGCCGGTCCACGGACCGCTTGGTGTCGAGGAAGAGGATCGTCCGGCCGTCGCGGGCCGCGATCTTCAGCGTGACGGCCTTCTTGTCGGTCTCGTCCATGACGTACAGGACGTGGTGCTCCATGGTGGTCACGGCACCGGCCGAGGGGTCGACCGAGTGCACGACCGGGTCGTCCAGGAACATCTTGACCAGTTTGTCGATGTTCCGGTCGAGCGTGGCCGAGAAGAGCAGCCGCTGGCCGCCCGGCTCGACCTGCTTGAGCAGCTTGGTGACCTGCGGCAGGAAGCCCATGTCGGCCATCTGGTCGGCCTCGTCGAGGACCGTGACGGCGACCTGGTCGAGTCGGCAGTCGCCGCGCTCGATGAGGTCCATGAGCCGGCCGGGCGTGGCGATGAGGACCTCGGCGCCGCGCCGCAGCGCGGAGGACTGCCGGGAGATCGACATGCCGCCGACGACCGTGGTGATCCGCAGGCGCAGGGCGCCGGCGTACGGGGTGAGGGCGTCGGTGACCTGCTGCGCGAGCTCGCGGGTGGGCACCAGGACCAGCGCGAGGGGCGCGGTCGGCTCGGCGCGGCGGCCGGCGGTGCGGGCGAGCAGCGCGAGGCCGAAGGCGAGGGTCTTGCCCGAGCCGGTACGGCCCCGGCCGAGGACGTCGCGCCCGGCGAGGGAGTTCGGCAGGGTCGCGGCCTGGATCGGGAACGGCTCCGTCACACCCTGCTCGCCCAGAATCCGCAGGAGGCCCTCGGGCATGTCCAGGTCGGCGAAGGAGGCCACCGCGGGGAGCGCGGGCGTCACCGTCTCCGGCGGGGTGAACTCGCTCGGCGGCGGGGGCGCGGTGGGACGACGGCCACCGCGGGAGGCCTTCGGCTGTGACGTGGACTTCGCCTGGGCGGTGCGGGGGCTGCGCTTGAAGGGGCGTTCGGAGCGGGTCATGCGTGCCTTCCTGGCCGGTGCTCGCGGCACAGCCGGGGCCCGCACCTGCACGATGCGGGCCCCGGCTGTTCTACCCGGAACACGTGAACGGGCCCCGGCTGTGTCTCCCGGAGCACGTGAACGGGCCCCGGCTGCTTCTCCCGGAACACGCGATACGCACTCCGGATGTCTCTACCGGAACAATAGTGCGCCTCAGGACCTTCCCGCCCCGCCCGACCGATGCCTGGACGGATCACACCAGGCCCGGGCGCCGCGACGTGGGCGACTTCACAGCCGTTCCGTGATCGTCGGAGGTGACCGGCCGGTCGGTCACGCGCGTACGGCGACTCCGTCCAGGACCATCGACAGGTACTGGCGGGCGATCTCCTCCGGGCTGTGCCCGCCGCCGGGCCGGTACCAGGACGCGGCGACCCAGACGGTGTCGCGCACGAACCGGTAGGTCAGCCGGACGTCCAGGTCGGCGCGGAACACCCCGGCCGCGACGCCGCGCTCCAGCGTGCCGAGCCAGGCCTTCTCGAACCTCTCCTGCGAGTCCACGAGGTAGTGGAAACGGGGCAGGTCGGTGAGGTGCCGGGACTCCTTCTGGTAGATGGCGACGGCGGCGCGATGCCGGTCGATCTCCCGGAAGGACTCGGTGACCAGCGCCTCGATGGTCTCGCGGGGCCCGAGCCCGGCGTCGAGGACGGCGTCGTACCCCTCCCACAGCTCGTTCAGGAAGCCGGAGAGGATCTCGTCGAGCATCGACTCCTTGGAGTCGAAGTGGTAGTAGAGGCTGCCGGCGAGCATGCCGGCGGCGTCCGCGATCTTGCGGACGGTGGTGGCGTTGTACCCCTGGGCGGCGAAGACCTCGGCCGCCGTGTCGAGGAGCTCACGGCGCCGCTCGGGCCCGGCGCTCACCTGGGTCTTCTTCTTGCTGGCAGTGTTCGGCACCCGCCCATTCTCGCCCCAGGGCGTGTCCGGCGGGCCCCGACCGGTGCCTCAGGACTCCTCGCGCGGCGGGCTGTCGTCGTTGCCGCGCCGGATCGTCCGCACGGGACGCCCGGGGGCCCAGGTCCGCAGGACCATCTCGTCGCCCTCCACCCGGATCCGTACGACCTCGGTGGGTTCCACCCGGAAGAGGTGGAAGGGCAGCGGCGCGCCCGCGTCGGCCGCGTACCGCTCGACGGTCTCCGGGTCGGTGATCTCGACCGCCCGCCCGGAGACGCGGACGTCCCCGCCGCCCATGCCGGTGCCGGAGCCGGGGTTGGCGAGCAGCGCGAAGCGGGGGTCGCGGCGCAGGTCGAGCGCCTTGCGGGAGTGCGGCATCATGCCGAGCCAGAGCTCGCCGAAGCGGAAGTCCGCCTCGATGCCGCTGAGCCGGGGCGAGCCGTCCTTCCGCACGGTGGCGAGCGCGTGGTGCGTGAACTGCCCGAAGCGCTCGCGCACGGCCGCGGCCAGCTCGGGTTCGGCGGCTTCGAAGGCCGACCAGGTGGCTGCGCCGGCTACGGCGGCTGCGGTGTGTCCCTTGTCTCCCATGACTCCAGGAAACACCGGATACCCGACATCCTCTGTCCGGATTACTCCGAAGGTCTCCCTGGGCTCAGCGCACTCCCTACGAGGTCGCGGCACGCTCCGCCGCGCTGCGCTCGACGCAGAACTCGTTGCCCTCCGGGTCCCCGAGGGTCGCCCAGCCGGTGCCGTCGGCGTTCCGCCGGTCGTCGAGGAGGGTGGCGCCGAAGGCGAGCAGCCGCTCGATCTCCTCGTCGCGGGTGCGGTCCTGCGGCTGGAGGTCGAGGTGGACGCGGTTCTTCACCGACTTCGCCTCGGGGACCTGGATGAAGAGGAGGCTCACACCGGGCGACTCGACGACGGCCTCGGGATCGCCGGGAAAGTCGTCGGCGCCGAGTTCCGCGTCCAGCGCCATGGCCCAGAAGCTCGCCAGGCCGTAAGCGTCGGCGCAGTCGATGGTGACGTGTCGTACGAGAGAAGTCATGGCGTCATGATCGCCCGCGCGTCCCGGAGTCGGCCACCGGAATACCCATCGCCCGGCCGTCGGCGGCGAGTTGCCGGTTCTCGGTGACCGCGACGAGCGCCGCGAGGGAGGACCGGGTGCCCTGGAGGCCGTGGATCTTCTCGTCGATGGCGTCGAGCTGGGCGACGAGCATCGGGCTGAGGCAGGGCTCGATCTCCGCCTCGCTGCCGCACACGCAGTCCAGGACCTCGGCGATGGCCCGGGTCGGCAGTCCGGCGCCGAGGAGGGCCCGGATGCGGCGGACGACGGCGGGGGCGTCGGGGCCGTACACGCGCTGCCCGCCCGGGGTCCGCTCCGAGGCGAGGAGGCCCTGCTCCTCGTAGTAGCGGAGCAGCCGGACGCCGACCCCGGTCTCGCGCGACAGCTCACCGATCTTCACTGTGACCCCCCTCACATCGGCCCGTTCCCGCTTGAAGCTCACACCGGTGTGAGCTCCTACGGTTCCGGACATGACGAACAACTCGAGCAACACGAGCAACACGAGCAACACGACGATATTCCAGCTCGGGGGCGACCTCCCGGTCCGGCGCATCGGCTACGGCACGATGCGCCTCGCCGACGGCCCCGGCGACCCGACGGGCCCCGAGGCCCGTATCTGGTCGGCCCCGGCCGACCGGGGGGCCGCGCTGGCCCTGCTGCGGACGGCCGCCGAGGCGGGCGTCACCCTCTTCGACACGGCCGACGCGTACGCGCTGGGGGCGGGCGAGGAGCTCCTCGCCGAGGCGCTCCGCCCCTACGGCGACACCGTCGCGGTGGCCACCAAGGTCGGCGTGGTCAGGCCCTCCCCCACCGAGTGGGTGCCGCTCGGCCACCCCGCCTATCTGCGCCAGCAGGCCGAGCTGAGCCTGCGCCGGCTGGGTACGGAGCGGATCGACCTGCTGTACCTGCACCGTCTCGACGAGAACTACCCGGTCGCCGAGCAGGTGGGGGCGTTGCGCCGGCTCCAGGAGGAGGGCAAGGTCCGGCACGTCGGCCTTTCCGAGGTGACGGTCGCCCAGCTGGAGGAGGCCGAGTCGGTCACCCCGATCGCGGCCGTGCAGAACCTCTACAACCTGGCGACCCGCGACCACGAGGCCGTGGTCGCGTACACGGCGGGACGCGGCATCGCCTTCGTCCCCTTCTTCCCGATCGCCATGGGCGGGCACGCGGGGCCGGACGGCCCGGTGGCGCGCGTCGCCCGCGAGGTCGGCGCCACCCCGTCCCAGACGGCCCTGGCCTGGCTCCTGCACCGGGCCCCGCACATCCTCCCCATCCCCGGTACGTCCTCGGCGACGCACCTCCTGGAGAACCTGGGCGCGCTCGATCTCACACTCACTGAGGAGCAGTTCGCGCGGCTTGGGGAGGAAGGCTGAAGCCGACGAACCCAGCCGGACCGGGGCGTGGGCGGTTCAGGAGCGGACGATGCCCTGGGCCCGGGCCACGGCGAGCCAGGCGGGGAAGTCGGCGACGAGCCGGTCGTACAGCTCCGCGTCCGGCACCCGGTTCGGGTCCTGGCCCGCGTGGAAGAAGCCGGCGTTGTCGATCGGCCGCTTCGCCGGTACGTCCAGCTCGTCGAGCTTGCGCAGGAAGTCGAACTGCCGGCTGCCGGGGTCGCCGAAGCCGATGAACTGCCAGAAGAGCGGCAGCCGGGCCGCCTTGCACACGTACCGCTCGGCGGCCGGCTTGTCGATGGGCCCGCCGTCGGTCTGGAAGACGACCAGCGCGGGGGCGGTGGAGCCGCTGTCCAGGTAGTGGTCGATGACGGCGTCCATGGCCAGGTGGTAGCTGGTCCTGCCCATGTGGCCGAGCCCGGCGACGATCCGGTCGATGCTGCCGGCGTGGTCGTCGAGCCGGATCTCGGTCTCGGCGTCGATGTCGGTGGAGAAGAAGACGACCGGCACGCGGCCGTCGTCGTCGAAGTGCGCGGAGAGCCCCAACACCCGATCGGCGAAGGCCTGGACGGTGCCGTCGGCGTAGTACGGCTTCATCGACCCCGAGTAGTCGACGACCAGGTAGACGGCGACCCGCTGCCCGTCCATGCCGTGCCGCCGGAGCGACTCCCCCGCCGATTTGTAGAGGCCGGCCAGCGCGGGCGCGCTCTCCTCGACCTTCCGCAGGCTCATGGCCATGGCCGCTCCTCGCCCTTCCCCTTCTCCCAGTGCTCGATGTCCGCGAGCATGGCGTCGGCCAGGTCGCGCTCGGCCGCGTAGTACCGCTCGGCCCAGGTGAGGGTGAGCCGGGGGTACGCCCACGCCTCGTCGGTCCCGGCGTCCGCCGCGTCGGCTTCCGCACGCAGCCGCATGCCCTCGGCGTACTCCCGGTGTCCGGCCAGGATCTCGCGCATCCGGTCGGGTTCGAGGAGATGGCCCAGCCAGAGCCGCAGCATCGGCCCGTGCTTGAGGACGGGCGGGTCGAGGGGGGCCGTGCGGGCCCAGGTGCGGACGGCGGCGAGGCCCTCGTCGGTGATCCGGTAGACGCGCTTGTCGCGCGTGCCGGCCTCGGGTGCGACCAGGCGCGAGGTGGCGTAGCCGGTTTTCTCCAGTCGTTTGAGCTCGCTGTAGATCTGGCTGAAGGAAGGGCTCCAGTAGAAGAGGCGCAGTGACCGGTCGGACCATTTCTTGAGGTCGTAGCCGGACAACTCCCTTCCGAAGGAGAGCAGTCCGAGCACGGCCCAGCTGGTCGCCGGAAGCCCGGGCAGCGCCTCCGGGGCCCCCTCCGTCTTCTCGTCCACGGCGGAAGTGTACGGCGCTTCCCTCTTCCACCTATGCCTGCTAGAAGTATTTCGATTAGGCATATCTGTCGCAGCGCAGCCTCAGCCGCAGCCGCACAGGTTCGGGAGGAGCTCACCGTGAAGTTCTCCATGATCTTCGAAGCACAGCTCGTCGACCCCACCCCCGCACGCGAACGCGCGGTCATCCACGACTGCGTCGAACAGGCCGTCCTCGCCGAGGAGATGGGGTTCGACCGCGTCTGGGCGGTCGAGCACCACTCCCTCACCCGGTACGCCCACATGAGCGCGTCCGAGATCTTCCTGACCTGGGTCGCCGCCCGCACGCGGACCATCCGCGTCGGGCACGGCGTGGTCACCATGCCCTTCGGGTACCAGCACCCCGTCCGGGTCGCCGAACGCGCCGCCATGCTCGACGTGCTCTCCGGCGGCCGCCTCGACGTCGGCGCCGGCCGGGGCGCGACCCGTCAGGAGATGCGGATGTTCGGGGTGGACCCCGAGGACACCCGGCCGCAGATGGAGGAGGCCCTGCGGATCTTCGCCGCGGCGTGGCGCGAGCCGGAATTCGAGTGGCACGGCTCCCTCGACATCGGCCCCGGCGCGGTCCTGCCGCGCCCCGTGCAGCATCCGCACCCGCCGCTCTTCATGGCCTGCTCGCAGCACGACTCGCTCCGGCAGGCGGCCGAACTCGGCATCGGCGCCCTGGTGATGGGGTTCGCGGGCGCCGACGACGTCCGCGCGATGCGCGCGGTGTACGACGAGACCATCGCCGTACGGGACGGATCGCGGTTCGTCTCCACCGAGGTCAACGACCACTTCTCCGCCCTCTGCCCGACGATCGTCCTGGACGACGCCGACCGCGCCCTGCGGCTCGGCACACGCGGCCAGCGCTTCTTCGCCGAGTCGATCGCCCACTGGTACGGCGGCGCCCCGGCGCCCACCGGTTACGCGGAGGACGAGGACCACGCGGGCGCTCTGGAGGAGGAGCGGCGGAAGCTGGTGGCCCGGCTGCACGAGGCGAACATCCCGGCCCGGCCGGTCGACACCGGCACGTACAACACCGACCACGCGTACGGAGACTCCGCGACCGCGATCGCCTACGTGGAGCGGCTGCGGGAGATCGGCGTGGACGAGGTGATGTGCCTGATCCAGATGGGCACGGTGCCGCAGGAGGCCTGCCTGGAGACCATCCGCCAGTGGGGCACGAAGGTCATCCCCCACTTCCGCGGGCCGAAGAACCTGTAACGGGAGCGCCGCGGCGCCCTCCCAGTCGTCCGGTCGGGGACATTCGGGGGGCGCCGCGCTCAGTTCCGTACGTCGTTGTACGGGACGTCTCTGGGGTGATCCGGCGGGATCAGACCGTCAGCGAACGGTCCGTCGGGCGGATCGGGGCCGGCAGCGAGCTGGCTCCGGTCAGGTAGCGGTCCACGCCACGGGCGGCGGAGCGGCCCTCGGCGATGGCCCACACGATGAGGGACTGGCCGCGACCCGCGTCACCGGCGACGTACACGCCATCGACGTTGGTGGCGAAGTCCGCGTCACGGGCGATGTTACCCCGCGCATCCAGGTCCAGACCAAACTGGGCGACCAGACCGTTCTCCACGTCCGTGCCGGTGAAGCCCATCGCGAGCGTGACCAGCTGGGCGGGGATCTTGCGCTCCGTGCCCGGCTTCTGGGTCAGCTTGCCCTCGACGAACTCGACCTCGACGAGGTGGAGGAACTGGACGTTGCCGTCCTCGTCGCCCTCGAAGTGGGTGGTGGAGACGGAGTAGACCCGCTCGCCGCCCTCCTCGTGCGCCGAGGTGACCTTGTACAGCATGGGGAAGGTCGGCCAGGGCTGGCCGGCGTTCCGGTCCTCGCCCGGTCGCGGCATGATCTCCAGCTGCGTGACCGAGGCCGCGCCCTGGCGGTGCGCCGTACCGACGCAGTCCGCGCCGGTGTCGCCGCCGCCGATGACCACGACGTGCTTGCCCTCGGCGGTGATCGGCGGGGCAACGAAGTCGCCCTCGACGACCTTGTTCGCCAGCGGCAGGTACTCCATCGCCTGGTGGATGCCGTTGAGCTCGCGGCCCGGGACGGGCAGGTCACGCGCGGTGGTGGCGCCGGCGGCGATGACCACGGCGTCGAACCGCTTGCGCAGGTCCGTCGACGTCAGGTCGCGGCCGATCTCGATGCCGGTACGGAACTTGGTGCCCTCCGCGCGCATCTGCTCGATGCGGCGGTTGATGTGCCGCTTCTCCATCTTGAACTCGGGGATGCCGTAGCGCAGCAGGCCGCCGATGCGGTCGGCGCGCTCGTACACGACCACGGTGTGGCCGGCCCGGGTCAGCTGCTGGGCGGCGGCGAGACCCGCCGGGCCCGAGCCGATGACGGCGGCGGTCTTGCCGGACAGGCGCTCGGGCACCTGCGGCTTGACGTCGTTGGCGTCCCAGGCCTTGTCGATGATGGAGACTTCGACGTTCTTGATGGTGACGGCCGGCTGGTTGATGCCGAGCACGCACGCCGACTCGCACGGTGCCGGGCACAGGCGGCCGGTGAACTCCGGGAAGTTGTTGGTGGCGTGCAGACGCTCCTGCGCCGCCGACCAGTCCTCGCGGTAGGCGTAGTCGTTCCACTCGGGGATCAGGTTCCCGAGGGGGCAGCCGTTGTGGCAGAACGGGATGCCGCAGTCCATGCAGCGGCCGGCCTGCTTGCTGATGATCGGCAGCAGGGAGCCGGGAACGTAGACCTCGTTCCAGTCTCTGACTCGCTCGCCCACCGGCCGGGTCTTGGCGACCTCGCGCCCGGTGGTCAGGAAGCCCTTGGGGTCAGCCATTGGTCGCCGCCTCCATCATCTTCTCGGTGGTCTCGGTCTCGGAGAGACCGGCGAGCTCAGCGGCGTCCTTGGCGGCGAGCACTGCCTTGTACGTGGTGGGGATGATCTTGCTGAACCGGGCCGCCGCGGCGTCCCAGTCGGCGAGGAGCTTCTCCGCGACCGTCGAGCCGGTCTCCTCCTGGTGGCGGCGCACGACGTCGTGCAGCCACGCCTTGTCGGAGTCCGACGGGGTCTCGACCGCTCCCAGGTTGCCGGAGTTGACGTTGTCCCGGTCGAGGTCGATGACGTAGGCGACACCGCCCGACATGCCCGCCGCGAAGTTGCGGCCGGTCTCGCCGAGGACGACCGCCGTACCGCCGGTCATGTACTCGCAGCCGTGGTCGCCCACGCCCTCCGAGACGACCAGCGCGCCGGAGTTGCGGACGCAGAAGCGCTCGCCGGTGCGGCCGCGCAGGAACAGCTCGCCGCCGGTCGCGCCGTAGCCGATCGTGTTGCCCGCGATGGTCGAGTACTCGGCCAGGTGGTCGGCGCCGCGGTCCGGGCGGACGACGACGCGGCCGCCGGAGAGGCCCTTGCCGACGTAGTCGTTCGCGTCGCCCTCCAGGCGGAGGGTGACACCGCTCGGCAGGAAGGCGCCGAAGGACTGGCCGGCGGAACCGGTGAAGGTGATGTCGATGGTGTCGGCCGGGAGGCCGGCGCCACCGAACTTCTTCGTCACCTGGTGGCCGAGCATGGTGCCCACGGTCCGGTTGATGTTGCGGATCGCGACCTGGGCGCGGACCGGCTGCGCCTCCTCGGCGGAGGCGGCGTTGAGGGCCTCGGCGGCGAGCTGGATCAGCTCGTTGTCGAGGGCCTTCTCCAGACCGTGGTCCTGCTCGATCAGGGCGTGGCGGACCGCGCCCTCGGGCAGCTCGGGCACGTAGAAGAGCGGCTCCAGGTCGAGACCCTGCGCCTTCCAGTGCGTGACGGCACGGCTGGTGTCGAGCAGCTCGGCGTGGCCGACGGCCTCTTCGATGGTGCGGAAGCCCAGCTCGGCGAGGAGCTCGCGGACCTCCTCGGCGATGAACTCGAAGAAGTTGACGACGTACTCGGCCTTGCCGGAGAACCGGTCGCGCAGCGCCGGGTTCTGGGTGGCGATGCCCACCGGGCAGGTGTCGAGGTGGCAGACGCGCATCATGACGCAGCCGGAGACGACGAGCGGCGCGGTCGCGAAACCGAACTCCTCGGCGCCGAGGAGCGCGGCGATGACGACGTCACGGCCGGTCTTGAGCTGACCGTCGGTCTGGACGACGATGCGGTCGCGCAGGCCGTTGAGCAGCAGGGTCTGCTGGGTCTCGGCGAGGCCGAGCTCCCAGGGGCCGCCCGCGTGCTTCAGGGAGGTCAGCGGGGAGGCGCCCGTTCCGCCGTCGTGGCCGGAGATGAGGACGACGTCCGCGTGGGCCTTGGAGACACCGGCGGCGACCGTGCCGACGCCGACCTCGGAGACCAGCTTCACGTGGATGCGGGCGACCGGGTTGGCGTTCTTGAGGTCGTGGATCAGCTGAGCCAGGTCCTCGATGGAGTAGATGTCGTGGTGCGGCGGCGGCGAGATCAGGCCGACGCCGGGCGTCGAGTGACGCGTCTTGGCGACCCACGGGTAGACCTTGTGGCCGGGCAGCTGGCCGCCCTCGCCGGGCTTGGCGCCCTGCGCCATCTTGATCTGGATGTCGTCGGCGTTGACCAGGTACTCGCTGGTGACGCCGAAGCGGCCGGACGCGACCTGCTTGATGGAGGAGCGGCGCGCCGGGTCGTACAGGCGGTCCGGGTCCTCACCGCCCTCACCGGTGTTGGACTTGGCGCCCAGCTGGTTCATGGCGATGGCGAGGGTCTCGTGCGCCTCGCGGGAGATGGAGCCGTACGACATGGCGCCGGTCGAGAACCGCTTGACGATCTCGCTGACGGGCTCGACCTCGTCGACGGAGATCGACGGGCGGTCGGCGGTGATGCCGAAGAGGCCGCGGAGCGTCATGAGGCGCTCGGACTGCTCGTTCACCCGCTCCGTGTACTGCTTGAAGATGTCGTACCGCTTGTTGCGCGTGGCGTGCTGGAGGCGGAAGACGGTCTCCGGGTCGAACAGGTGCGGCTCGCCCTCGCGGCGCCACTGGTACTCGCCGCCTATGTCCAGGGCGCGGTGCGCCGAGGGGACGCCGGAGACGGGGTACGCCTTGACGTGGCGGGCGGCGACCTCCTTGGCGACGACGTCGAGGTCGGCGCCGCCGATCTTGGTGGCCGTGCCGTTGAAGTACGTGGCGACGAAGCCGGCGTCGAGGCCGACGGCCTCGAAGACCTGCGCGCCGCGGTAGGAGGCGACGGTCGAGATGCCCATCTTCGACATGACCTTGAGGACGCCCTTGCCGAGGGCGTAGATCAGGTTCCGGATGGCCTGCTCGGGCTCCATGTCCTCGATGAAGGTGCCGGCGCGGACCAGGTCCTCGACGGACTCCATGGCGAGGTACGGGTTGACCGCAGCGGCGCCGTAGCCGATGAGCAGGGCGACGTGGTGGACCTCGCGGACGTCACCGGCCTCGACGAGCAGACCCACCTTGGTGCGCTGCTTGGTACGGATGAGGTGGTGGTGGACGGCCGAGGTGAGCAGCAGCGACGGGATCGGCGCGTGCTCGGCGTCGGAGTGCCGGTCGGAGAGCACGATCAGGCGGGCGCCGCCCTCGATCGCGGTGTCGGCCTCGGCACAGATCGCCTCGATGCGGGCCGCGAGGGCCTCGCTGCCGCCGGAGACCCGGTAGAGACCGGAGAGGGTCACGGCCTTCATGCCGGGCATGTCGCCGTCGGCGTTGATGTGGATGAGCTTGGCCAGCTCGTCGTTGTCGATCACCGGGAAGGGCAGGGTGACGCTGCGACACGACACGGAGGTCGGGTCGAGCAGGTTGCCCTGGGGGCCCAGCGAGGAGCGGAGGCTCGTCACGAGCTCCTCGCGGATGGCGTCAAGGGGAGGGTTGGTGACCTGCGCGAAGAGCTGGGTGAAGTAGTCGAAGAGCAGCCGCGGGCGGGCGGACAGGGCCGCGATCGGCGAGTCCGTGCCCATGGAGCCGAGGGGCTCGCCGCCGGTGCGGGCCATCGGGGCGAGGATGACGCGGAGCTCTTCCTCGGTGTAGCCGAAGGTCTGCTGGCGGCGGGTGACCGAGGCGTGGGTGTGCACGATGTGCTCGCGCTCGGGGAGGTCGGAGAGCTCGATCTCGCCGGTCTCCAGCCACTCCGCGTACGGGTTCTCGGCGGCGAGACCGGCCTTGATCTCGTCGTCCTCGATGATCCGGTGCTGGGCGGTGTCGACGAGGAACATCTTGCCGGGCTGGAGGCGGCCCTTGCGGACGACCTTGGCGGGGTCGATGTCGAGGACGCCGACCTCGGAGGAGAGGACGACGAGGCCCTCGTCGGTGACCCAGTAGCGGCCGGGGCGCAGACCGTTGCGGTCGAGGACCGCGCCGACCTGGACGCCGTCGGTGAAGGTGACGCAGGCCGGTCCGTCCCAGGGCTCCATCATCGTGGAGTGGTACTGGTAGAAGGCACGGCGGGCCGGGTCCATGGACTCGTGGTTCTCCCACGCCTCCGGGACCATCATCAGGACCGCGTGCGGCAGGGAACGGCCGCCGAGGTGGAGCAGCTCCAGGACCTCGTCGAAGGAGGCCGAGTCCGAGGCGTCCGGGGTGCAGATCGGGAAGATCCGGTCCAGCGAACCCTCTCCGAGGATGTCGGAGTCGAGCTGCGCCTCGCGGGCGGTCATCCAGTTCCGGTTGCCCTTGACGGTGTTGATCTCACCGTTGTGGGCGACGAAGCGGTACGGGTGGGCCAGCGGCCAGCTCGGGAAGGTGTTGGTGGAGAACCGGGAGTGGACCAGGGCCACGGCGGAGGCGCAGCGGCGGTCCGACAGGTCCGGGAAGAAGGGCTCCAGCTGGCCGGTGGTCAGCATGCCCTTGTAGACGATCGTGCGGGCGGAGAGCGACGGGAAGTAGGTCCCGGCCTCACGCTCGGCGCGCTTGCGCAGCACGAACGCCTTGCGGTCCAGCGCGATGCCCGTGCTCTCGCCTCCCCCAGAGCCTTCGGCCTGGGAGGTACCCCCAGCCACGAAGAGCTGGCGGAAGACCGGCATGGTGGAGCGGGCGGAGGCGCCGAGCAGCTCCGGGGCGACGGGGACCTCGCGCCAGCCGAGGACGGTGAGGCCCTCTTCGCCGGCGATGGTCTCGATCTTCGAGACGATCTCGTCCGTGCCGTCCTCGGGGAGGAAGGCGATGCCGACGGCGTACGCGCCGGCTTCGGGGAGCTCGAATCCGGCGACCTCGCGGAGGAAGGCGTCCGGGACCTGGAAAAGGATGCCGGCGCCGTCGCCGGAGTCGGGCTCGGAGCCGGTGGCGCCGCGGTGCTCGAGGTTGCGCAGTACGGTCAGCGCCTGCTCGACCAGCGCGTGGCTGGCTACACCGGTGAGGGTGGCCACGAACCCGACACCACAGGCGTCGTGTTCGTTACGGGGGTCGTACATCCCCTGCGGAGCGGGGCGACCGTCCATGGGCGACCAGGCGTCGGAACGCATCGGCTCTCCCGTCGTCGTATTGGCATATGTAACTGCCGAGGGACGACGTTGGCCCTCCGCGAAATTTCGTGCAGGTTACATGATGGCTGGCTTCTCGCGAAGTGGATAGCTCATTCCAGCATGCGGACACCACCGACACGCAGTGGTGGTGCGTTCTCACCTATGGGATGCGGGAACGGGGAGCGTTCTCGCAGGGGACGGACCGGGGGGAGCCGGAGGATCTCCGGACTTCAAGCGGTCCGTCACTGAGTGGGCCTCATTGCCCAACGACGCTCATGCCTCATTCCCGTTGGTCACGGGTTCGAAACCGCCGAGTAACCGGCTACTTATGTGGCGTCGTGCATAGTGTCTCACCGCAACGGCGGATCGAGCCAGGGATATACGTCACAGCCGATACGGGCCTTATGCCCCGAAAAGGTGCCCCGAAATGCCGGAAAGGCCCCTTACGAGGCCCTCCCGATCTTCCTTACGGCTACGGAATCCGTTCCGATATCCGGAGCTACAGCGCCGCTCCGAAGAACATCCCGAGCCCGTACGTGACGGCGGCCGCTGCCCCGCCCAGGACGAGCTGGCGCAGCCCGCTGAAGAGCCAGCCGCGGGCGGTCACCCGGGCCACCAGCGCGCCGCAGGCGAAGAGCCCGAGGAGCGCGAGCAGCACGGCGGGCCAGAGCGCGGTCGCCCCGAGCAGGAACGGCAACACGGGCAGCAGGGCGCCGAGCGCGAAGGAGCCGAAGGACGACACGGCGGCGACCATCGGCGACGGCAGGTCGTCCGGATCGATGCCGAGCTCCTCGCGGGCGTGGATCTCCAGGGCCTGCTCGGGGTCCTTCGACAACTGCATCGCGACCTCGCGGGCGAGCGCGGGCTCGACACCCCGGGACACGTACAGCGCGGCCAGCTCCTCCATCTCGTCGATGGGGTGCTTGCGCAACTGGCGACGCTCGACGTCCAGTTCCGCCTGGACGAGCTCGCGCTGCGAGGCCACGGAGGTGTACTCGCCGGCCGCCATGGAGAAGGCACCGGCGGCGAGTCCCGCGACACCGGTGATGACCACGGTCTGCGTGGACACCGCGCCGCCGGCGACGCCGGTCATCAGGGCGAGGTTGGAGACGAGGCCGTCCATCGCGCCGAACACCGCGGGGCGCAGCCAACCGCCGTTCACGTCACGGTGCGTGTGGTTGTCGCGGTGGGCCTCGTGCAGTGGTGCCTGGGCTTCGATGATGGACATGACTCTCCCCTTGTTCCGGCGGGCCGGGGTGCACCCGCCGCCCCCAACACCTCGAAAATACGCGCGATGTAAGGGTCCTGCCAGCAAGGCAGGCCGTACTTACTAAGGCCCGCCTTAGGAGTTGCGTGCCGGGTGAACCTGATTCTGGCGAGGTGTCAGCCGGGTGACAGAGACGTTTCTTCGGCGAGTTCGCGGCCCGCGGTGGCACAGATCCAGGCATCGGGGCGCGCCGAACCGCGCGCCCCCACCGAGGAAGGGGCCGCGAGAATGACGACCACGGCATGCGACACGCGTGAACGGGCGAGAGGGGCGCTCCTCGGCCTCGCCGTCGGCGACGCCCTCGGAGCCCCCGCGGAGAACATGCGCCCTTCGGAGATCCGCCGCCGGTGGGGCCGCATCGAGGGCTTCGTGACGGACCGTCCGGCGGGCACCGACGACACCGAGTACGCGATCTTCTCGGCCCTGCTCCTCGCCCGGCACGGCTCGGCGCTCACCGTCCACCACGTCGAACGGGCCTGGCACCACTGGATCGCCGACCTCGACGAAGGCCCCTTCCGCGGCGCGGGCTTCTCGGAGCGCGGCACGCTGGAGAACCTTCGCCGGGGGCTCGCCGCGCCCATCTCCGCCCAGCACCGTCACGCCTGGAGCGACGGGCTCGCGATGCGCGCCGCGCCGTTCGGGGTCTTCGCCGCCGGACGCCCGGCAGAGGCGGCGCGCCTCGTCGCGATCGACGGCAGCGTCAGCCACGAGGGAGAGGGCATCTACGGGGGCCAGGCCGTCGCGGCGGGCGTCGCGGCGGCGATGGCGGGCGCGGGGGTGACCTCGATCATCGCGGCGGCCCTGTCCGTCGTCCCGATGGACTCCTGGACGGCCCGCTCCCTGCGCCGCGCGGTCGTCGCCGCCCAGCGCGTCCAGCCGGACCCGCTCACCCGCGAGCGGCAGGTCCGCTCGGCGGTCGTCATCGGCGGCTACCCGTGGACGGACCTGGCGCCGGAGGCGGTGGGCCTGGCCTTCGGCGCCTTCGCGGCGGCCCGCGGGGACTTCCGTACGGCGGTCCTGACCGCGGTCAACATGGGCCGCGACGCCGACACGACGGCAGCGGTCGCCGGCGCCCTGGCCGGAGCGATGTCGGGCGCTCCGGCGATCCCGGAGGAATGGGCGACGGCGATCGCCCCGGTCACCGGCAGCTGCCTGCCCTCCATGCGCGGCTACCACGTCCTGGACGTCGCGGACCTTCTGACCCCGGAGGAAACCCTGTCATGAGCGCCGACACCACGACGGAACCCACGACCGCCGACACGGCCACCCCCGCCACGAGCGCCGCTCACGCGACGCCCGCTGCGATCACCGCCCCTGCGGTCGCGTCCGCCGCGGGCACCGCCGTGGGCACTCCCGCCACCACCGCCGCGGGCACCGCCCCTGCGGTCGCGTCCGCCGCGGGCACTCCCGCCGCCACCGCTGTGGGCCATCGTCCCGCAGGGCTGGGGGAACCTCCCCTGCGAAGCTCTGGGGGAGGGTGGGCACAGCCCCCGATGCCGGGTTCCGGCCTCCTGTTCGGTGACCCCGAGGCCCCGGCGGCCCCGGTGCCGGGCGCACAGCTCACGCCCCCGCTCCCGGGCGCCGACACACTGGACCCCGCCCCGGTGCGGGGCACCGGTTCATGGGGCGGCGCCCACGAGGCCCCCCGGCCACAGGCCCCGCCCAGGGCCGGCCGCGACGCCGTCGAGGGCCTCCTCCTCGGGCTCGCCGCAGGCGACGCCGCCGGCTGGCCCGCCGCCCGCCACCGCGCCGCCCGCATGCCGGAGTGGACCCGCCGCCTCACCCGCGAGCTCGACACCTTCGCCGAGCAGAACGCGACGACCACCCTCCCCGTCCCCATCGCCCTCAACCAGCCCCCCGAGCCCCTCCGCCTCGGCCCCTCCGACGACGCCGAGTGGGCGGCCTTCACCGCCGAGGCGATCCTCACCGCCTCCGGCCCCGTCTTCGCCGGCCTCCCCCCGGAGCGCCGCATCCGCGCCGCCGTCGACCTCGCCTGGAACGCCCTCGCCGGCCAGGTCGCCGCCGCCGCCGACCGCGCCCCCGAGGTCGAGTCCGCCATCCTCCCGCTCCGCGCCCGGATCTCCGTACGCGCCGGGCTCGGCAACCTCGCCACCGGCCTGCGCCCGCCCGCCACCGGCCACGACAACCCGCACTACTTCGACGACGCCGCCTGCGTCCGCGCCGTCGTCCTCGCCGTCGTCCACCCCGGCGACCCGCGCGCCGCCGCCGAACTCGCCGAGTTCGACGCCCGGTACACCCAGGACGGCGACGGCGTCCACGGCGCCCGCGCGATGGCGGCGGCCATCGCCGCGGCGCTCGGCGGGGGGACGGTCGGCGAGGCCGTCGAGGCGGCGCTCGCCGAACTCCCGCAGGTCACCGAGATCGGCCGCAACGCCCGGTACGCGGTGAAGCTGGCCCAGACGGCCGGTTCGGCCTTCGAACTGGTCCCGCTCCTGGAGCACCAGATCGTGGACCACGTCTACAGCTACGGGATCGCCGCGGCCGAGACCGTCCCGGTCGCCCTGGCCCTCGCCACCGCCGCCCGGGGCGAGATGACGGCCGCGGTACCGGCCGCCGTCTGCCTCTCCCGCGTCGCGGACTCCGCCCCCGCGCTCGCGGGTGCGCTCACCGGGGCGCTGGGCGGCGGCCGTTCGGTGCCGGCGACCTGGCGCGAGGCCTGCCGGACGCTGGCGGGGTGCGCGCTGCCGAGGTTCGCTGGGACGGATCTGGTCGAACTCGCCGGGCTGCTAGGAGCCACGGAACCGACCACCTCAGGTGGACAATTCCGACATGACCCCCACACTGGATGTGCCCACCCTGGATGACCGGATCACCGGCAGCCTCCTCGGGGCCGCCGTCGGCGACGCGCTCGGCGGCCCCGTCGAGGGCTACACCCCCCAGCAGATCCTGGAACGTCACGGCGGCCGCGTCACCGGCATCGTCCGCCCGTGGAACGGCGACGGCTGGCGCACCGCCCGCCCCATCGCGCCGTACCACAAGGGCGACGGGCACGTCACCGACGACACCTTGATGACCCACGCCCTGATCCGGGTGTACGAGAAGGTCCGCGGCCACCTCGACGCGTACGCGGTCGCGGACTTCCTCGTCCCCGAACTCATGGGCGCCCCCGTCTGGATCCCGGAGCTGGAGGCCGAGGCGCTCCCCCTCCAGCGGATCTTCCTCGCCGAGAAGTGGCTCGTGGCACGGCTCCACTACGGCCACGTGGACCCGCGCGAGGCCGGTGACGGCAACATCGTCAACTGCGGCGCCGCGATGTACATGGCACCGGTCGGACTCGTCAACGCCGCCCACCCGGCGGCCGCCTACGCCGAGGCCCTGGACGTCGCGGGCGCGCACCAGTCGTCGTACGGCCGGGAGGCGGCGGGCGTGTTCGCGGCGGCGGTAGCGGCGGCGTGCGCACCGGGCGCCACGCCTCGCACGGTCGTCGACACCGTCCTGTCTCTCGCCAAGGACGGCACGAGGTCGGCGATCGAAGCGGTCGCCGAAGTGGCGGCCCGCCACACGGACTTCGAGTCCGCGCTCGCCCCGCTCCGGACGGCGGTGGCCCCCTTCGACACGGTCGGACCGGACTACCGCTCCCCGTCCCTGGGAGCCCGCCGCCCGTCTCGCCTGCACGCGATCGAGGAACTCCCCATCGCCCTCGGCATGCTCCTCGTCGGCGAGGGCGACTACCGCCGTACGGTCCTGGGGTCGGTCAACTACGGGCGTGACTGCGACTCGATCGCCACGATGGCGGGCGCGATCGTGGGCGCGCTGCACGGCGAGTCCGCCGTCCCCGCCGACTGGGCGAAACGCGTCGCGGAGGCGAGCCGGCTCGACCTGCACGCCCCGGCGGCGGCACTGGCCAGGGTGACGCGCGAGGTCTTCGCCCAGGACGAGGAGGCGCGCCGGGCGCACGAGGCGGCGTTCGCGACACTGACGAGCGCGGACCGGTGAACCTCCGGCTGACCTGGGTGCAGCCGGAGGACCTGGTGGGCCACGAGCTCCGCCTGGCGGGGGAGGACGGCCGCGACGCCCGCGCGATCGCCGGCCGCTGGTACGCGGCGGGCGGCCCCCCGGCCCCGGAGACGGCCGGCGCCTCCGCCGCACCCCGCCCGGACCTCCGCCCCCTCGCAGAGGAACTCCTGGACACCCTGGCGTCCCTCCCCACCCCTTCCTCGCACCACGAACCGACGTCACTCCCGAGCATCCAGGCCCTGACGACCCCCCTCACCACTTCTCCCCGCGACCCTGCCGGAACCGACGGCGAAGCCCCGCGACTCCACCCGCGTGAAGCGCCGGGACCCCGGGGGGTCGGGGGCGGCGATCCCGGTCTCGTCAGGGTTTCGGGAAGGGGCGGGGTGGGGGAAAGCGACGCCCTCCTCCACCGGCTGCACGCCGCCTGGCTCGGGCGGGCCGTGGGGTGTCTGCTCGGCAAGCCCGTCGAGAAGCTGCCCCTCCCCGCCATCCGCGCCCTCGCCCGCGCCGCCGGCAACTGGCCCCTCTCCACCTGGTTCACCGCCCGCGGCGTACCACCTGAGCTGCTCGCCGCCCACCCCTGGAACCGTCGGTCCGCCACCACCTCCCTCGCCGAGAACATCGACGGGATGCCCGAGGACGACGACCTCAACTACCCCCTCCTCAATCTGCTGCTCCTCCAGCGGTACGGCCGCGACTTCACCACCGCCGACGTCGCCCGCCTCTGGCTCGACGAACTCCCCGCAGGCCGCACCTTCACCGCCGAGCGCGTCGCCTACCGCAACCTCCTCGACGGCGTCGAGCCCCCGCTCACCGCCGTCCGCCGCAACCCCTTCCGCGAGTGGATCGGCGCCCAGATCCGGGCGGACGTCCACGGCTGGACCCACCCGGGCGACCCGGTCGCCGCCGCCGCGCAGGCCTACCGGGACGCGGCGCTCACCCACACCACGAACGGCGTCTACGGCGCCATGTTCGTCGCCGCCACCCTCGCCGCCGCCGCGACCGGCACCGCCGACGTCCACCGGTCGCTCGCAGCCGGCTTGACCGTGATCCCGCCGCGCTCCCGCCTCGCCGAGGCCGTTCGCCTCGGCATCGACTCCGCCCGCGCCCACGACGACTTCGACACGGTCGTCGACCGCCTGCACGCGGGGCTCGGCGGGTACCACTGGGTCCATGCCGTCCCCAACGCCGCCCTCCTCGCCGCCGCCCTCACCCACGGCGACGGCGACTTCTCCCGCTCCGTCTGCGCGGCGGTGTCGGGCGGCTGGGACACCGACTCCAACGGCGCCACCGCCGGTTCGGTCGCCGGGCTGCTCGCCGGTCACCCCGACCGGCTGCCGGAACGCTGGACCACCCCTCTCAAGAACCGTCTCGCGACCTCGGTCCCGTCGTTCGACGGCATCGGCTTCGACACCCTGGCCGAACTGACACATCTGGAGGCAGTACGCCCATGACCAGCATCGTCGTACTCGGCAGCATGAACATGGACCTCGTCGCCTACGTACCGAGGGCCCCCGCCCGCGGCGAGACGGTCACCGGCCGCGCGTTCCGCACGGTCCCCGGCGGCAAGGGCGCCAACCAGGCGGTGGCCGCCGCCCGCGCCGGAGCCGAGGTGGCGATGATCGGCGCGGTCGGCGCGGACGACTTCGGCGCACGCCTCCGGGCCAACCTGGAGCACTGCGCGGTCGACACCGACCTCCTGCGGACCGCCGAGGGCCCCTCCGGCACCGCCCACATCGTCGTCGACGACGAGGGTGGCAATGCGATCGTCGTCGTCCCCGGCGCCAACGCCGCCGTCACCTCCCTCAGCCACGGCGACGAAGCCCTCATCGGCACCGCCGACACCCTGCTCCTCCAGCTCGAACTCCCCCTCTCCGTCGTCACCGAGGGCGCCGCGACCGCCCGCCGCCTCGGCGTCCGCACCGTCCTCACGCCCGCCCCCGCCCAGCCGCTCCCTCCCGAACTCCTCGCCGCCACCGACCTGCTGGTCCCCAACGAGCACGAGGCCGCCGCGCTCACCGGACTGACCGACCCGCGCGCCGCCGCCCAGGCCCTGCTGCGGGACGTCCCCGAGGTCGTCGTCACGCTGGGCGCGGCCGGCAGCCTGTACGCGGCACGGGGCGCCGAGCCGGTCACCGTGCCCGCCCCCCGCGTCAGGGCCGTGGACACCACCGCCGCCGGCGACACCTTCGTCGGTGCCCTCGCGGTCGCCCTCGGCGAGGGCCGGCCCGTCCCGGAGGCGCTCGCCTGGGCGCAGACCGCCGCCGCGCTGTCCGTCCAGCGCGAGGGCGCGTCGACCTCGATGCCGTACCGGACCGAGATCGAGGCGGCCTTCGGCTCCCTCGACGACCTGGAGGCCGACCCCGTATGACGACCACCCCACAGACCGCCGCCCCGCACAGCGCCGCTCCCCCCGCGCCTCCCCTCCACGGACTGCGCGTCCTGGACCTCGCGACCCTCTTCGCCGGACCGATCGCCGCGACGATGCTCGGCGACTTCGGCGCCGAGGTCATCAAGGTCGAGCACCCCCGCAAGCCCGATCCGTCCCGCGGCCACGGCCCCGCCAAGGACGGCGTCGGTCTGTGGTGGAAGGTCCTCGGCCGGAACAAGCGGACGATGACCCTCGACCTCTCCGCGCCGGGCGGCCGCGACACGCTCCTCAAGCTCGCCGCCGAAGCCGACGTGATCGTGGAGAACTTCCGCCCCGGCACCCTGGAACGCTGGGGTCTGGGCTGGGAGGAGCTCTCCACCGTCAACCCGCGTCTCGTCCTCGCCCGCGTCACCGGCTTCGGCCAGTTCGGCCCGTACGCCCACCGCCCCGGCTTCGGCACCCTCGCCGAGGCGATGAGCGGCTTCGCCTCCATCACCGGCGAGCCCGACGGCCCGCCCACCCTGCCCCCCTTCGGCCTGGCCGACTCGATCGCCGCCCTCGCCACCGCGTACGCGGTGATGACCGCGCTCACCGCCAGGAACACGACCGGCCGCGGCCAGGTCGTCGACATGGCGATCATCGAACCGATGCTCTCCGTCATCGGACCCCACCCCCTCTGGTACGACCAGCTCGGCTACGTCCAGCCCCGCACCGGCAACCGCTCCCGCAACAACGCCCCGCGCAACACCTACCGGACCGCCGACGGCTCCTGGGTGGCCGTCTCCACCTCGGCCCAGTCGATCGCCGAGCGCGTGCTGCGGCTCGTCGGGCGTCCGGAGCTCGTCGACGAGCCGTGGTTCGCCGACGGCACGGGCCGCGCCGAGCACGCGGACGTCCTGGACGAGGCGGTCGGCACCTGGATCGCGCGCCACACCCGCGACGAGGCCATGGCCTGCTTCGAGAAGGCCGAGGCCGCCATCGCCCCGGTCTACGACATCCGGGACGTCCTCGACGATCCGCAGTACCAGGCGCTCGGCACCGTCACCGAGGTGCAGGACCCGGAGCTCGGCCCGATCAGGATGCAGAACGTGCTCTTCCGGCTCTCCGAGACTCCCGGGGCGATCCGCTGGCCCGGCCGCCCCCACGGCGCCGACACCGACGGCGTCCTCACCGAGCTCGGCCTCACGCCCGCCGAGATCGACGCCCTCCGCGCCCAGGGAGCGGTATGAACGATATGGAGCGCCTGCGCACTCCCCTCACCTGGCTGTACGTCCCCGGCGACCGCCCCGAGGTCGTGTGCAAGGCCCTGTCCTCCGGCGCCGACGTCGTCATCGTCGACCTGGAGGACGCGGTCGCCCCGCACCGGAAGGCGTACGCCCTCGACGCCACGGTCGATCTGCTCGCCGACGCCCACCCCGTCCCGGTGCACGTCCGCGTCCACTCCCCGCTCGACATCCCCACCCTGGCCCCCCTCCCCGGCCTCTGCGGTCTCCGTGTACCCAAGGTGACACACGCCACTGACATCCACCGGATCGCCGGCCTCGCCCCCGGTCTCCCCCTCTACCCGCTCCTGGAGAACGCCCTCGCCGTGGAGCACGCCTATGCCATCGCCACCGCCCACCCCGACGTGCGCGGCATCGCGCTCGGCGAGGCCGACCTCCGCGCCGACCTCGGGGTACGGGACGACCGCGGGCTCGACTGGCCGCGCAGCCGCGTCGTGGTCGCCGCCCGCGCGGCCGCCCTGCCCCCGCCCGCCCAGTCGGTCCACCCCGACATCGGCGACCTGGACGCCCTGGCCTCCGGCTGTGCCCGGGGCCGGGCGATGGGCTTCCTCGGCCGGGCCGCGATCCACCCCCGCCAGCTCCCCGTCATCGAGCGGGCCTACCTCCCCACCCCGGAGGAGGTCGACGCGGCGCGGGAGGTCGTCGCGGCGGCGGCGACCGGCCGGGGCGCCCTGGCCCTCCCCGACGGCCGTTTCGTCGACGCGGCGGTCGTGGAGGGCGCCCACCGGGTCCTCGCCCTCGCCTCCCGCACGGCCTGACCCCCTGCATGCGAAAGGGCCGCCGGAACCTCTCGGTCCCGACGGCCCTTCGACGAAGGAGGAGAGCAGGATCAGCCCTTGGCGGCCGACCCGGCGCCGTTGTCGGCACCGTGCTCCACGTCCGTATCCGTATCCGTGCGCGCGTCGTCCGCGCCGTCCGCGTCCGGAGCCGCGTCCTCGAGCTCACCGTCCACGACGACGTCGTCGGAGTCCTCGAACCCGTCGTCGTCCCCGGCCTTCTCGGCCTTGTCAGCCTTGTCAGCCTTGTCAGCCTTCGGCTCCACGATCTCCTCGCGTCCCGGCCGGATCCGCGCCGAGATCACGATGTAGGTCACCGCGAGCACGAAGACGATGATCGCCGTCCACACGTTCAGCCGCAGGCCGAGCACGTGGTGCGCCTCGTCGACACGCATGTACTCGATCCAGGCGCGGCCCGCGCAGTACGCGGCGACGTAGAGGGCGAAGACGCGCCCGTGGCCCAGCTTGAAGCGGCGGTCGGCCCAGACGACCAGGACGGCGACGCCGACGCACCAGAGCGACTCGTACAGGAAGGTCGGGTGGTACAGCCCGGCCTCGCGGTTCGCGCTCTCGGTGATCTTCAGGGCCCAGGGCAGATCGGTCGGCTTGCCGTAGAGCTCCTGGTTGAACCAGTTGCCCCAGCGGCCGATGGCCTGGGCGAGGACGATACCGGGCGCGATCGCGTCCGCGTACGCCGGAAGCGGGATGCCCCGTCGACGACAGCCGATCCAGGCACCCACCGCGCCGAGCGCGATGGCGCCCCAGATACCGAGGCCGCCCTCCCAGATCTTGAAGGCGTCGACCCAGTTCTCACCCTCGCTGAAGTACAGCTGGTAGTCGGTGATCACGTGGTAGAGGCGTCCGCCGACGAGGCCGAAGGGCACCGCCCAGACGGCGATGTCGGCCACGGTGCCGGCGGTGCCGCCCCGGGCGATCCAGCGCTTGTTGCCGTACCAGACGGCGACGAAGACACCGATGATGATGCAGAAGGCATAGCCGCGCAGCGGGACCGGTCCGAGATGGATCACGCCGGTCGACGGGCTGGGAATGTAGGCAAGGTCCATGGCAGGTCCGACGCTACCTTGCCGGGCGGGCGCGACGGCAGCCCACCCGGCAACGTATGGGTAACTAACCCGCCGGACGCACCCGCCGGACTATCCGGCCGAGGGAGCGGCCGAGGAGGCCGCCGGAGAGGCCGTGCCCGGCTTCTTGCCCTTGTTGGCCTCGGCGACCCACTTCTTCAGGTTCTCCGGGGAGATCTGCTCGTTCCCCTTCGTCGGGAAGATCGATTCGCCGTTGAGGAGGACGGTCGGGGTGCCGCGGAAGCCGCCGTTCTGGAAGGCCTCGTTCGACTTCGCCACCCAGGTGTCGTGCGTGCCGTCCTCGACACAGCTGCGGAAGGCGGGCGTGTCGAGCCCGGGCACCTTCGCCGCCAGTTCGAGCAGCTTGGCGTTGTTCCCGAAGGCGTCGTCCGTCTCCGGCGGCTGGTTGATGTAGAGCGTGTCGTGGTACGCGGTGAACTTCCCCGCGTCCTGGGCGCACGCGGCCGCGTTCGCCGCGCGCAGCGAGCCGCTTCCGCCCATGTTCCCGTCGATGAGGGTGGCGAGGTGGTACTCGGCCTTGAGCGCGCCGGAGGCCTCCAGCTCGTGGATGGCGTCCCGCATGACGTTCTCGAACTGGGCGCACGCCGGGCAGCGGAAGTCCTCCCAGATCGCGAGCGTCGACGGGGCGTCCGCCTTGCCCGTGGGGATGGCGGGCTTGTCGCCCTCGACGGACCCCGTCGGCGCCACCACCGGGCCCGCCTTGTCCGATCCTCCGTCGTCGCCGCTGTTCGCGGCGATCACCCCGACGACCGCGGCCAGGCCGAGGACTCCGACCACCGCCGCCGACACGATGAGGACGCGCCGCTGCTTCTCGCGGGCCTTGTCGCGCTCGCGCTGCTGCTGGAGGCGCTCCCGCGCGCTCCGGTTACCGTCACCACGGTTCTTCTCGCTCACGCCCACAGCAACGAACCGGGGAGGCACGTACGTGCCTCCCCGGTCCCGGATCCACCCGAATGGGTTACGAAACGCGGCGCACGCCCGCCGCGAGTTCGCCCGCCAGTTCCCTTACGGCGGCGAGCCCTGCGGCTTCGTCGCCGTCGGCGTCGAGGATCCGCTGCACGAAGGCGGAGCCGACGATGACGCCGTCGGCGAAGACGGCGACCTCCTTCGCCTGGGTGGCGTTGGAGACGCCGAGTCCGACGCACACCGGCAGTTCGGAGGTGGCGCGGGTACGGCGGACGAGGTCGGCGGCCTGCTCGCCGACCGACTCGCGGGTGCCGGTGACACCCATGAGCGAGGCGGCGTAGACGAAGCCGGAGCCGGCCGCGGTGATGGTGGCGAGGCGCGCGTCCTTGCTGCTGGGCGCGACGACGAAGACGGTGGCGAGACCGTGCTTGTCGGCGTTCTGCCGCCAGACGGCGGACTCCTGGACCGGCAGGTCGGGCAGGATGCAGCCCGCGCCGCCGGCCGCGGCGAGCTCCTCGGTGAAGCGCTCGATGCCGTACCGGTCGATCGGGTTCCAGTACGTCATGACGAGGACGGGCTTGCCGGTGGCCTCGTAGGCCTCCTTGACCGTCCGCATGACGTCGGCGATCTTGACGCCGCCGCGCAGGGCGATGTCGTCGGCCGTCTGGATGACCGGGCCGTCGAGGACCGGGTCGCTGTGCGGCAGACCGACCTCGACGACGTCCGCGCCGCCGTCGAAGACGGCCTTGATGGCCGCGATGCCGCCGTCGACGGTCGGGAAGCCGGCCGGCAGGTAGGCGATGAGCGCCGCCCGGTTCTCCGACTTCGCCTTGGCGAGGGTCTCGCCGAGCAGCTGGATGTTGCCGGTCACTTGGCGTCCCCCTCGATCTCCGCGATGCCGGTGCCGGCGTCAGCGGCGACCTCGGCGTCGGTGTCGTACAGGCTGAAGTAGCGGGCGGCCGTGTCCATGTCCTTGTCGCCGCGGCCGGAGAGGTTGACGAGGAGCAGCGCGTCCTTGCCGAGCTCCTTGCCGACCTCCAGGGCCCCGGCGAGGGCGTGCGCCGACTCGATGGCCGGGATGATGCCCTCGGTACGGGAGAGCAGCCGCAGCGCCTGCATGGCCGCGTCGTCGGTGACGGCCCGGTACTCGCCGCGCCCGCTGTCCTTGAGGTACGCGTGCTCGGGGCCGATGCCCGGGTAGTCGAGGCCGGCCGAGATCGAGTACGGCTCGGTGATCTGGCCCTCCTCGTCCTGGAGGACGTACGAGCGCGAACCGTGCAGGATGCCGGGCTCGCCGGCGGTGAGGGTGGCCGCGTGCTCGCCGGTCTCGACGCCGTGACCGGCCGGCTCGCAGCCGATCAGGCGCACGCCCGCGTCCGGGACGAAGGCGTGGAAGAGGCCGATGGCGTTGGAACCGCCGCCGACGCAGGCGATCGCCGCGTCGGGGAGGCGTCCGGCGCGCTCCAGGATCTGGCGGCGGGCCTCGACGCCGATGACCCGGTGGAAGTCGCGGACCATGGCGGGGAAGGGGTGCGGGCCGGCGACGGTGCCGAACAGGTAGTGCGTCCTGTCGACGTTGGCGACCCAGTCGCGGAAGGCCTCGTTGATGGCGTCCTTGAGGGTGCGGCTGCCGGACTTCACGGCGATGACCTCGGCGCCCAGCATCCGCATCCGGGCCACGTTGAGGGCCTGGCGCTGGGTGTCGATCTCGCCCATGTAGATGGTGCAGTCGAGGCCGAAGAGGGCGCAGGCGGTGGCGGTGGCCACGCCGTGCTGGCCGGCGCCGGTCTCGGCGATGACCCGCGTCTTGCCCATGCGCTTGGTCAGCAGGGCCTGACCGAGCACGTTGTTGATCTTGTGCGAGCCGGTGTGGTTGAGGTCCTCGCGCTTGAGGAAGATCCGGGCACCGCCGGCGTGCTCGGCGAACCGGGGGACCTCGGTGAGGGCGCTCGGGCGGCCGGTGTAGTTGACCATCAGGTCGTTGAGCTCGCGGGCGAACTCGGGGTCGGACTTGGCCTTGTCGTACTCGACGGCGACCTCGTCCACGGCGGCGACGAGGGCCTCCGGGATGAACTTGCCGCCGTACGCGCCGAAGTACCCCTCGGCGGTGGGGACCTGGCCTTCCAGGTCCGGAATGAAGAACTCGCTGGACATGCGGATGCTCCTCGCGGGGCGGGGCGCCCCGGGTGACGTGCTGACGGTGGTCACGATATGCGCGCGACCTCGTCACGAACGCCGACACCGCGCCCCGTCAGGGCCGTACCCGCGTTCCCATGTGAGGGCACCCCGGCCACGACGGGGTGGCGGAGGCGAGGGTAGGCCTTGGTCAGGCGGTGGTGGTGTTCGTGGTGGTGCGCGCGGGGCGCTCGCGCCATCGCATGCCGTTGACCTGGCCGGGCTCGTCGCCGATCACGTACCGGACCCGGCGGCCGTGGACACGGCGGGCGGGTGCGCGGCAGCCGCGCGGTCGGCAGCCCCGGGCCAGCGGGGCGTGCGGCGCGGGGACGAACGCGGCGGCGGTACGCAACCGGCCGCCACGCCCGGTGACCGCCGACGGCACGCCGACGGTCCCCCGGGCGAGGCCCGGAGGGGTCGGCGTGGCGGGGACGACGGTCATGTCGGGGTCAGCTCCGGCCGTGGCGGAGGGCCGGGTGGGCGCCGGCGGCGACCAGGTCGGCGACGGCGGCCTTCGGGTCGCGGCCGGTGACGAGGGACTCGCCGACCAGGACCGCGTCGGCGCCGGCGTTGGCGTACGCGATGAGGTCGTGCGGGCCGCGGACGCCGGACTCGGCGATCTTGACGATGTGCGCCGGGATCTCGGGGGCGACACGCTCGAAGGTGGTGCGGTCGACCTTGAGGGTCTTGAGGTCGCGGGCGTTGACGCCGATGATCCGGGCGCCCGCGTCGACGGCACGCTCGACCTCGTCCTCGTCGTGGACCTCGACCAGCGGGGTCAGCCCGATGGACTCGGCACGCTCGATGAGGGAGACCAGCGCCTCCTGCTCCAGGGCCGAGACGATGAGGAGCGCGAGATCCGCTCCGTACGCCCGGGCTTCCCAGAGCTGGTACGCGGTGACGATGAAGTCCTTGCGCAGGACGGGGATGTCGACCCGGGCGCGCACGGCCTCCAGGTCGGCGAGGGAGCCGCCGAAGCGGCGCTGTTCCGTGAGGACGGAGATGACGGCCGCGCCGCCCGCCTCGTAGTCCGCGGCGAGTCCTGCGGGGTCGGCGATCGCGGCGAGCGCACCCTTGGACGGGCTGGAGCGCTTGACCTCGCAGATCACCTTGACGCCGTCGCCGCGCAGTGCGGCGACGCCGTCCTTGGCCTGCGGCGCCTTGGCGGCGCGCTCCTTGAGCTCGTCGAGGGTGACCCGCGCCTGCCGCTCTGCGAGGTCGGCGCGTACGCCTTCGATGATCTCGTCGAGCACACTCACGCGAGGGGCCCCCTTCCGGGACGGTGATGGTGATGAGGAACCAGGTTCAGCCACATCGATCCTATCCGCAGGACGGCCCCGGACTCGCATCGGCCGGAGTGGCGTCCCACCTGCTGGGACTCCCGTCGGGGTTTGCCCGGGAGCGCGACGACCCTCACGGGGCCAGCGCGGAGCCGAAGGGGAGGTTCCGGACCAGGGTGAAGAGGGCGAGGACGGCCCCGATCCCCCACCACCAGGCCGGGGAGATCGCGAGGCGCATCGGCACCCCGCGTATGGCGCGAACCAGCCACAGGACCATGACGACGGCGAAGAGTCCGTAGCCGAGGACGGCGAGGGCGTTCGCGCCCAGGGCGGCCGGGAGGTCGCCGTGGGCGAAGGCGTGGGCGCTGCGGAGTCCGCCGCACCCGGGGCAGAAGACGCCGGTGAGGCGGAGCAGGGGGCAGACGGGGTAGTGCCCGGGTTCGTTGGGGTCGACGGCCCCGACGTAGGCGAAGGCGGCGGCGACCCCGGCGAGGGTCGCGACAGGCGCGAGCAGCCGCCGGGCGAGCGGCCGGGGCCGCGGTGGAGCGGGGGGTACGCCGGTGAACGCTCCGGGTCCCGCGGGTGCGGCAGGCCCCGGAGCATCCGCCCGGGCGGATTCACCCGGTCGGGCGAGGGGTGCTGCTGCTCTGGTCTGGGGTTCGGCTTCGGCTGCGGCTTCGGCCGTCGGCTGCGGGTCCACCCGGTGATTCTCGCCCCTGACGCGCGAAGGCGCAGCCCGGCACGTCCGGACTGCGCTTTCGGGTGCGTCGTGTCGCGTCAGGAACGGGCCTGCGCGGTCGCGGTCGCGGTCTCGCGGGCGGCGGCGACGGCCGCCGACTCCTTCGGCATGCCGAGGCCGGCGGCCTTCATCGCGCCGCCGACGATGCCGCCGAGGACGATGACACCCATGCCCGCCCAGAATCCGGGCTGGTTGGCGGCCACCATGAAGACGCCGGCGATGCAGAAGCCGATGAAGGAGATGATGACACCGGTCCAGGCGGCCGGGGTGTGTCCGTGGGCGCTGCCCGCCATGAGTTGCTCCTCGTTGCTGTTGCTCGGTGGTGAGGTCTCGCGTGCGCGGACACTCCGTGCTCATTGTCCCGCACGCGGGCGCGCGAGGATGAATCGGGGGTGCCCGGACGATCACGCGTCGCGGTGAGCCCTCCGCGTCACCGTCGTCGGCTCACTCGCCGCGGGTGGGGTCCTCGCCGCGGTCCAGGGCCTTCCAGAGGTCCTCGGGGCGGTCGGGGTCGACCGCGGGGGCCGTGCGCCCGGTGCGCGGGGTCGCGGACCGCTCGTAGCGGCCGCCCATCGCCGGCCAGGTCTTGCCGAAGCGCAGCGCGAAGAGGCCGGCGAGCAGGATGAGGGCGGCGCCGGCGGCCGTGACGTACGGCCAGGCGGTATGGGTCAGGCCGGATACGACGGCGGCCGTGTCGCCGCTGATCCGGGCGGCCTCCGCGTCCAGGGCGGAGCTGTCGGAGGCGCCGAGGACCGCGGCGAGCGCGGCGCCCGCGCCGCTCAGCGCGAGGAGCGCGGCGACGAGGGTGCGGCCGGTGCGGCGGACGGCGAAGACGGCGAAGAGCGCGGCGAGTCCGACGATCGCGAGGGCGGTCGGCACACCGGTGACGGCGCCGCCGTCGGCTTCGACGGGGACGGTGCCGCCGCCGACGGACGCGACGCCCTCCGCCCAGATCTGGCCGGCGGAGAGCAGGACGACGGTGGCACCGAGGGCGCCGAGGAAGAGGGCCGCGGCCAGGCTGCGGCGGCCTCCGCCGGTGGGGACGGCCACGCGGGCTGCCCGGGGCTGGGGTACGGGTACGGGTACGGCACTCACGTACCCCACTATCCCCTACGGGCTCAGGAGCCGTTCATCCGGTTGGCGGTGTGGACGGCGCGGAGCACGGCCGCGGCCTTGTTGCGGCACTCGTTGTCCTCGGCGACCGGATCGGAATCCGCGACGACACCCGCTCCGGCCTGCACGTACGCGGTGCCGTCGCGCAGCAGGGCGGTGCGGATGGCGATGGCCGTGTCCGCGTCGCCGGCGAAATCGAGATAACCGACACATCCGCCGTACAGGCCGCGCCGGGAGGGTTCGAGCTCCTCGATGATCTGCATGGCGCGGGGCTTGGGCGCGCCGGAGAGCGTGCCGGCCGGGAAGCAGGCGGTGAGGACGTCGAAGGCGGTCCGTCCCTCGGCGACCTTGCCGGTCACGGTGGAGACGATGTGCATGACGTGCGAGTAGCGCTCGACGGACATGAAGTCGACGACCTCCACGGAGCCGGGCGCGCAGACCCGGCCGAGGTCGTTGCGGCCGAGGTCGACGAGCATGAGGTGCTCGGCGCGCTCCTTGGGGTCGGCGAGCAGCTCCTCGGCGAGGTCGTGGTCCTCCTGCGGGGTGGCGCCGCGGTGCCGGGTGCCGGCGATGGGGTGGAGCAGCGCGTGGCCGTCCTCGACCTTGACGAGGGCCTCGGGGCTGGATCCGACGACGTCGAAGCCGTTCTCGAAGCGGAAGAGGTACATGTACGGGGAGGGGTTGGTGGCCCGCAGGACCCGGTAGACGTCGAGCGCGGAGGCGGCGCACGGGGTCTCGAAGCGCTGGGAGGGGACGACCTGGAAGGCCTCGCCCGCCCGGATGCGCTCCTTGATGTCCTCGACGGCGTCCTGGTAGGCCGGGCCGCCCCAGAGCGCGGAGAACTCGGGGAGCTCGGAGGCGGGCAGGGCGGCGGGGACGGTGGCGACCGGGCGGGCCAGGTCGGCCTCCATGGCGTCGAGGCGGGCGACGGCGTGCGCGTACGCCTCGTCGACGCCGGTCTCCAGGTCGTTGTGGTTGATCGCGTTGGCGATCAGCAGGACCGTGCCGTCCCAGTGGTCGAGGACCGCGAGGTCACTCGTGAGGAGCATGGTGAGCTCGGGGAGCTTCAGGTCGTCGCGGGTGGAGTCCCCGATCTTCTCCAGGCGGCGGACGATGTCGTAGCCGAGGTAGCCGACCATGCCGCCGGTGAAGGGGGGCATCCCGGGCTCGGGGCTCCGGGGGGTGTGGAGGGTCTCGACCGTGGCGCGCAGGGCCTGGAGCGGGTCGCCGTCCGTGGGGACGCCGACGGGCGGGGTGCCGAGCCAGTGGGCCTCGCCGTCCCGGACGGTGAGGGTGGCGTCGCTGCGGACTCCGACGAAGGAGTAGCGGGACCAGCTGCGGCCGTTCTCCGCGGATTCGAGGAGGTAGGTGCCGGGGCGTTCGGCGGCGAGCTTGCGGTAGAGCCCGACCGGGGTGTCGCCGTCCGCGAGGAGCCTGCGGCTGACGGGGATGACGCGGCGGTCGGCCGCCAGCTTGCGGAAGGTCTCGAGATCCATGGCGCCAGACCTTACTGGGAGAGCGGGAGCACGTCGGCGTCGAAGCAGGTGCGGTCGCCGGTGTGGCAGGCGGCTCCGACCTGGTCGACCTTGACGAGGACGGTGTCGGCGTCGCAGTCGAGGGCGACGGACTTGACGTGCTGGACGTGCCCGGAGGTGTCGCCCTTGACCCAGTACTCGTTGCGGCTGCGGGACCAGTAGGTGCAGCGGCCGGTGGTGAGGGTGCGGTGGAGGGCTTCGTCGTCCATCCAGCCGAGCATCAGCACCTCGCCTGTGTCGTACTGCTGGGCGATGGCGGGCACGAGCCCGTCGGGGCTGCGCTTGAGGCGGGCGGCGATGGCCGGGTCGAGATTGCTGCTCATGGCGCCATTGTGCCGCGCTCGGGCGGGGTGTCCGGCGGGACGTCCACTGGGCGGACCGGCGTCCCCGGTCGTACGCTGGCGGGCATGTCGACCCATGCGAAACGTGAACGGCTTCTGCTCGCCGATCTGTTGGAGGCGGCGGGCCCGGACGCCCCGACGCTCTGCGAGGGCTGGCGGACCCGGGACCTCGCGGCCCATGTGGTGGTCCGCGAGCGGCGCCCGGACGCCGCGGCGGGCTCGCTCGTACCGGCGCTGAAGGAGCGGCAGGACCGGGTGCAGGCGGAATTCGCCGACAAGCCGTACGAGGAGCTGATCCAGCTCATCCGTACGGGGCCGCCGCGGTTCTCCCCGTTCACCATCAAGCAGGTGGACGAGGGGGCGAACGTCGTCGAGTTCTACGTCCACGCGGAGGACGTGCGGCGGGCCCAGCCGGACTGGTCGGCGCGCGAGCTCGACCCGGTCTTCGCGGACGCCCTCTGGTCCCGTGTGGAGCGCATGGCCCGGCTTCTCGGCCGGAAGGCCCCGGTGGGCCTGGTGCTGCGCCGTCCGAACGGCCAGACGGCGGTGGCGCACCGCGGCACTCCGGTGGTGACGGCCTCCGGGGAGCCGGGCGAGCTCGTGATGTACCTGTACGGCCGCCAGGCGGCGGCGAAGGTGGCCCTGGACGGCGAGCCCGAGGCGATCGAGCGGCTGCGGGAGGCGAAGCAGCTGGGGATCTAGGCCGTCTCGGTGCGGGGCAGCTCGGCGCGGCGGAGGGACTTCACCGAGAGGCCGTAGATCCCGCCGAGGGCGCAGACGGCGGCGCTGGCGGTGAAGACCGGTGCGGGGCCCCACAGGCCGACGGCCGCGCCGGTGAGCGGGAAGCTCAGCGGGGCGATGCCGAGGCTGAAGAAGGTGGACACCGAGGTGACCCGGCCCAGGTAGGCGGGGTCGCACTCGGTCTGGGTGAGTGCTCCGCACAGGGCGCCGCTGAGGCCGGCGAGCAGGCCGACCGCGACGGACACGGCGACGGCCACCGGCAGCCGCGGTACGTACGCGAGGGCGGCGATCGACACCGCGCCGAGGGCGATGGTCCAGGAGAGGACGAACCCGGCGCGCGGGACGCGGCCCCGGACGGTCAGGAGCAGGGACGCGGCCCCCGCGCCCGTACCGAAGCCGGCGAGGATCCAGCCGATGCCGGCGGCGCCCCAGCCGCGCAGGTCGGAGAGGAGCGCGAGACCGACGTTGAGGGGGCCGACGAAGCCGAGGTCGCTGAGGGCGACGACGATCATCAGCGGGCCGAGGACGCGGTGGCGGCGGATGTAGCGCAGTCCGTCGGTGAGATCCTGCAGCGCGGTGGTCTTCTCGCGGGCCGCCTCGTCGGTCGGCAGCGGCCGGAGGCGGAGCGTGAGCAGCAGGGGCAGCGAGAAGGCGAAGAGCAGCCCGGCGGCGGCGAACGCGGCGGCCGACCCGCCGAGGGCGACCGCGAGGCCGCCGAGCGGGGCGCCGACCAGGACCGAGATCCGGTAGGCGAGGCCCCGCATCCCCTGGACCCTGCCGAGCTGTCCTGAGGAGGCGATCCGTGGCGGCAGGGCACCGACGGCGGGCATGAACACGGCGTCCACGGCTCCGAAGACGAGCGCGACGGCGGCGAGGACCCAGAGGCCGGGGGTGGCGAGCGCCAGTGTCGCGGCGACGCCGAGGACGACGACGCAGCGGACGGCGTCGGAGGATATGACCACCCGCCAGGGCCCGAAGCGGTCGGCGACCACTCCCCCGCCGAGCATGAGCAGGGCGCGCATCACGGCGCTGAGGGCGAGGACGATCCCGGCCTGCGCGGGGGTGCCGCTCTGTACGGCGGCCCAGGAGAGGGCCAGGTGGTAGACCATGTCGCCGGTGGCGGAGGCGGTGTACGCGCCGAGCCAGCGCAGGATGTTCGGGTCGCGGTAGGCGGGGTGCTCGACGGGGGCGAGCCGGGTGGCCGTCACGAGTGGTACGGGAACGCGTGGAGGTGGATGGCGACGTTCTCGCGGCCCTCGGTCTCGCCGGCCGCTTCGGCGGCGCGGGCCTTCTGGTCGTACTTCTCGAAGACGGCTTCGAGCTCCTCGCCGAGCGAGGTGAGCTCGGCGGCCGTGAGCCGGGGCAGCCACTCGGAGCTGATGGAGGCGGAGCGCCACGCGTCGGACCAGGTCAGCCGCTCGTCGAGGAAGCGCCGGTGGAGTTCGGTGCGCTGTTCGTTGATGGTGCGGCCGAGGGCGTCGCTCGCGGCGGCCAGCTCCGGGGTGCCCCGGACGTCCTCGTCGTGGATGGAGACGCCGTACGAGCTGGGCTGCCACCAGCGCTCGCGGCCGTCCGCCGACCGGGTCTCGGCCTCCTCGATGAGGCCGTGGTCGGCGAGCTTGCGCAGGTGGTAGCTGACGAGCGAGACGGCCTCGTCGACCTGGTCGGCGAGCTGGGAGGCGGTGGCGGTGCGGGCCACGAAGAGGGCGCGGTAGAGGCGCATCCGCAGCGGGTGCGAGATGGCCTTGAGGGTGCCGAGGTCGGTGATCCGACGGTTCTCCTGCGAGGTCATGACACCGACCCTAGATGCGCAGGAAAACTTGCACAACAGAAATTGCACAAATAATCCTGCACATCTGGGGAAGAAGAAGGGCCCCCGTGGGGGCCCTTCGTGACGACCGCTCAGCGGACCGGGTGGCCCGCCTCCCGCAGCGCGTCCTTGACCTGCGAGATCCGCAGATCGCCGAAGTGGAAGACGGAGGCGGCGAGCACCGCGTCCGCGCCCGCCGCGACGGCCGGCGCGAAGTCGGAGAGCTTGCCGGCGCCGCCGGAGGCGATCACCGGGACCGTGACGTGCTTGCGCACGGCCGCGATCATCTCGGTGTCGTAGCCGTCCTTGGTGCCGTCCGCGTCCATCGAGTTCAGCAGGATCTCGCCCGCACCCAGCTCCGCGGCCCGGTGCGCCCACTCGACGGCGTCGATGCCGGTGCCCCGGCGTCCGCCGTGGGTGGTGACCTCGAAGGAGCCCGATTCGGTGCGGCGCGCGTCCACGGAGAGGACGAGCACCTGGCGGCCGAAGCGCTCCGCGATCTCCTGGATCAGCTCGGGGCGCTCGATGGCGGCGGTGTTGACGCCCACCTTGTCGGCCCCGGCCCGCAGCAGCTTGTCGACGTCCTGGGCCGCGCGGACCCCGCCGCCCACGGTGAGCGGGATGAAGACCTGCTCGGCGGTACGGCGCACCACGTCGTAGGTGGTCTCGCGGTTCCCGGAGGAGGCGGTGATGTCGAGGAAGGTCAGCTCGTCGGCGCCCTCGGCGTCGTACAGCTTGGCCATCTCGACGGGGTCGCCCGCGTCACGGAGGTTCTGGAAGTTGACGCCCTTGACGACGCGGCCGTTGTCCACGTCCAGGCAGGGGATCACGCGTACGGCGAGGCTCATGCGGACGCCTCCGCCCGATACGCCTCGACTTCGACCTCGACGACCAGGCTCGGGTCGACGAAGCCGGAGACGATGATCATCGACGCGGCCGGACGGACGGTGTCGAAGAACTCCTTGTGGGCGCGGCCGACCTCGTCCACGTCCCGGGCGTGCGTGATGTACATCCGGGTCCGTACGACGTGCTCCGCGCCCAGGTCCAGCTGCTTCAGCGCGTCGAGGGCCACATTGAAGGAGTTGACCGTCTGCTCGTAGGGGCCGCCCCCGGTGATCTGGCCTCCGACCACCGACGTGCAGCCGGAGACCAGGACCAGGCCGTTCGGCAGCTCCACCGCGCGGGAGTAGCCGAACTGCTCCTCCCAGGGCGCGCCGGTCACCACCTTGCGTACGGAATCGGTCATACGGCGGCCACCGCCTCCAGCGCCTCTTCCAGGGTGAACGCCTTGGCGTAGAGCGCCTTGCCGACGATCGCGCCCTCGACGCCCAGCGGGACGAGACCGGACAGGGCCCGCAGGTCGTCCAGGGACGAGACGCCGCCGGAGGCGACGACGGGCTTGTCGGTGGCCGCGCAGACGTTCCTCAGGAGCTCCAGGTTGGGGCCCTGGAGCGTGCCGTCCTTGGCGATGTCGGTGACGACGTAGCGGGCGCAGCCCTCGGCGTCGAGGCGGGCCATCGTCTCGTACAGGTCGCCGCCGTCGCGGGTCCAGCCGCGGCCGCGCAGGGTCGTGCCGCGCACGTCGAGGCCGACGGCGATCTTGTCGCCGAACTCCGCGATGACCTTGGCGACCCACTCGGGGGTCTCCAGGGCCGCGGTGCCCAGGTTGACGCGGGTGCAGCCGGTGGCGAGCGCCGCCGCGAGCGAGGCGTCGTCGCGGATACCGCCGGAGAGCTCCACCTTGATGTCCATGGCCTGCGCGACCTCGGCGATCAGCGCGCGGTTGTCACCGGTGCCGAAGGCGGCGTCGAGGTCGACCAGGTGCAGCCACTCGGCGCCCGAGTTCTGCCAGGCGAGGGCCGCCTCCAGCGGGGAGCCGTAGGAGGTCTCGCTGCCGGACTCGCCGTGCACGAGACGGACCGCCTGGCCGTCGCGGACGTCCACGGCGGGGAGGAGTTCGAGCAGGTTCCTGGAAGACACAGTCACAGGGTTCCGATCCAGTTGGTGAGGAGCTGGGCTCCGGCGTCGCCGGACTTCTCGGGGTGGAACTGGGTCGCCCACAGGGCGCCGTTCTCGACGGCCGCGACGAACGGCTCGCCGTGGGTGGCCCAGGTGACCTTGGGGGCGCGCATGTTGGGGTTGCCGACCTCGAGGCTCCACTCGCGCACCGCGTAGGAGTGCACGAAGTAGAACCGGGCGTCGGCGTCGAGGCCCGCGAACTGCTCGCTGCCCTCGGGCGCGTCCACCGTGTTCCAGCCCATGTGCGGTACGACGGGGGCGTTCAACGGCTCGACCGTACCGGGCCACTCGTCGAGGCCCTCGCTCTCCACGCCGTGCTCGATGCCGCGGGCGAAGAGGATCTGCATGCCCACGCAGATGCCCATGACGGGGCGGCCGCCGGCGAGCCTGCGGCCGACGATCCAGTCGCCGCGGGCCTCCTTGAGGCCGTCCATGCAGGCGGAGAAGGCGCCGACGCCGGGGACGAGGAGCCCGTCGGCGTTCATCGCCTTGTCGTAGTCGCGGGTGATCTCGACATCGGCGCCGACCCGGGCGAGCGCGCGCTCGGCGGAGCGGACGTTGCCGAAGCCGTAGTCGAAGACGACGACCTTCTTGGGGGTGCTCGCGGTCATGCCCACACGTCCAGCCGCAGCACGCCGGCGACGAGACACATCGCGGCGCCGAAGGCGACGAGCGCGATGAGGCCCTTGGGCATCTGCTGCTTCACGAAGGAGTAGATGCCGCCGAGCAGGAAGAGCCCGACGACGATGAGGATGGTGGAGAGGCCGTTCACGGTTAGAGCGCGCCCTTCGTGGAGGGGAGGATTCCGGCGGCGCGCGGGTCGCGCTCCGAGGCGTAGCGCAGGGCGCGGGCGAAGGCCTTGAACTGGCACTCCACGATGTGGTGGGCGTTGCGCCCGTACGGGACGTGGATGTGCAGCGCGATCTGGGCCTGCGCGACGAAGGACTCGAAGATGTGCCGGGTCATCGTCGTGTCGTACGACCCGATCATCGGCGCCATGTTCTCGGGCTCGGTGTGCACGAGGTACGGACGGCCGGAGAGGTCGACGGTCACCTGGGCGAGCGACTCGTCCAGGGGGACGGTGCAGTTGCCGAATCGGTAGATGCCGACCTTGTCGCCGAGGGCCTGCTTGAAGGCGGCGCCGAGGGCGAGGGCGGTGTCCTCGATGGTGTGGTGCGAGTCGATGTGCAGATCGCCGTCGGTCTTGACGGTGAGGTCGAACAGACCGTGCCGGCCGAGCTGGTCGAGCATGTGGTCGTAGAAGCCGACCCCGGTCGACACGTCGACCTTTCCGGTGCCGTCGAGGTCGATCTCGACGACGACGGAGGTCTCCTTGGTGGTGCGCTCAACGCGGCCTACGCGGCTCATCGCTTCTGCTCCTTCATCAGTTCACGGACCGCGTCGAGGAACGCGTCGTTCTCTTCGGGGGTGCCCGCGGTGACCCGCAGCCAGCCCGGTACGCCGTTGTCCCGGACCAGGACGCCCCGGTCGAGGATCCGCTGCCAGGCCGCGTGCGTGTCGGCGAACCTGCCGAACTGCACGAAGTTGGCGTCGGACTCGGTGACCTCGTAGCCGAGGGCACGCAGTTCGGTGACGAGCCGGTCGCGCTCGACCTTGAGCTGCTCGACGTACCCGAGGAGGGTGTCGGTGTGCTCCAGGGCGGCGAGCGCGGTGGCCTGGGTGACGGCGGAGAGGTGGTACGGCAGGCGGACCAGCTGGACGGCGTCGACCACGGCCGGGTGCGCGGCGAGGTAGCCGAGGCGCAGCCCGGCGGCGCCGAAGGCCTTGGACATGGTCCGGGAGACCACCAGGTTCGGCCGGCCCTCGATGAGGGGCAGCAGCGAGTCGCGGTGGCTGAACTCCACGTACGCCTCGTCGACGACCACCATGGAGGGCTTGGCCGCCTGGGCCGCCTCGTACAGGGCGAGGACGGTGTCGGCGTCGACGGCGGTGCCGGTGGGGTTGTTGGGCGAGGTGATGAAGACGACGTCCGGGCGGTGCTCGGCGATCGCCTTCTCGGCCGCGACCAGGTCGATCGTGAAGTCGTCGTCGCGCGGGCCCGAGATCCAGCCGGTGCCGGTGCCGCGGGCGATCAGGGCGTGCATCGAGTACGAGGGCTCGAAGCCGATCGCCGTACGGCCCGGGCCGCCGAAGGTCTGCAACAGCTGCTGGAGGACCTCGTTGGAGCCGTTGGCCGCCCAGACGTTCTCGACGGAGACCGGGTGCTTGCCGGTACGGGAGAGGTAGCGGGCGAGCTCGGTGCGCAGCTCGATCGCGTCCCGGTCGGGGTAGCGGTTGAGGCTCCGGGCGGCGTCGGCGACGCGCTCCGCGATCCGGGCGACGAGCGCCTCGGGCAGCGGGTAGGGGTTCTCGTTGGTGTTCAGCTGGACGGGCACGTCGAGCTGGGGCGCGCCGTACGGGGACTTGCCGCGCAGCTCGTCACGGACGGGAAGATCGTCGATGTGGATCTCGGTCACTGCTGGGGCACCTTCCAACCGAACCTCGCCTTGATCGCCGCGCCGTGGGCCGGGAGGTCCTCGGCCTCGGCGAGGGTCACCACGTGGTGGGCGACCTCGGCGAGCGCGTCGCGCGTGTAGTCCACGATGTGCACGCCGCGCAGGAAGGACTGCACGGAGAGGCCCGAGGAGTGGCAGGCGCAGCCGCCGGTGGGCAGGACGTGGTTGGAGCCGGCGCAGTAGTCGCCGAGCGAGACCGGGGCCCAGGGGCCGACGAAGATCGCGCCCGCGTTGCGGACCCGGTCGGCGACGGCGGCCGCGTCGCGGGTCTGGATCTCCAGGTGCTCGGCGCCGTACGCGTCGACGACCTTGAGGCCGTCGGCGAGGTCGCGGACGAGGACGATCGCGGACTGGCGGCCGGCCAGGGCCGGGACGATCCGGTCGTCGACGTGCTTGGAGGCGGCGACCTGGGTCTTCAGTTCGGCCTCGGTGGCGGCGGCCAGCTCCTCCGAGTCGGTGACGAGGACGGAGGCGGCCATGGGGTCGTGCTCGGCCTGGCTGATGAGGTCGGCGGCGACGTGCACGGGGTCGGCGGTGGAGTCCGCGAGGATCGCGATCTCCGTCGGGCCGGCCTCGGCGTCGATGCCGATGCGGCCCTTGAGGAGGCGCTTGGCTGCGGCCACGTAGATGTTGCCGGGGCCGGTCACCAGGTTGACGGGGGCGCAGCCGGGCTCGTCGGCGGAGTCGGCGGTGCCGAGCGTTCCGTACGCGAACATGGCGATGGCCTGGGCGCCGCCGGCGGCGTACACCTCGTCGACGCCGAGCAGGGCGCAGGCGGCGAGGATCGTCGGGTGCGGCAGTCCGCCGAACTCCTTCTGCGGGGGCGAGGCGACGGCCAGGCCCTCGACACCGGCCTCCTGGGCCGGGACGACGTTCATCACGACGGAGGACGGGTAGACGGCGCGGCCGCCCGGCACGTACAGGCCGACGCGCTCGACCGGGATCCACTTCTCGGTGACCGTGCCGCCGGGGACGACCTGGGTGGTGTGCGTGGTGCGGCGCTGCTCGCGGTGGACGAGGCGGGTGCGCCGGATGGACTCCTCGAGGGCGGCCCGGACGGCCGGGTCGAGCTCTTCGAGGGCGCGGCTGATCGCCTCGGCGGGCACGCGGAGGCTGGGGACCCGCACACGGTCGAATTTCTCCCCGTAGTCGATCACTGCCGCCGCGCCATGATGCCGGACGTCCTCGCAGATCGGCCGCACCGTTTCCAGGGCGGCTTCCACGTCGAACTCGGCACGGGGCAGCAGGTCGCGCAGGGCGGCACCCTCGGGGAGGGCTTCGTCGCGCAGATCGATTCGAGAGATCACGGGTCAATTCTCGCAGACGGCACCACGGCGCCGGACGCCTGTATCACTGGCTGATACTCGCGCTGATACACGCCACAGTGGCGTCTTGTCGCCACACCTGACCGTTAGCGTTCAGCCCGTCACACAGCGGGAAGAACGGCTGTGCGAATCCATCAAAGGCATGGACGGATTCACGGGGAAAGCGAGGGGGCGGCGTGACCGAGCCGCACGAGGACGGGATGCCCGACGGGCTGACGGGCCCGGAGCGGGCCGTGTGGCGGGCGTTCCGGATCGGCAGGACCTGCGACCTGACAGAGGGGATCCCCGAGCGGGACGACCCGTTCGGGTCGCGGGAGTGGGGCCCCGAGCGGAGCGTCCGCGCCGACGTGGTGGCCCTGCTGCTGCTCGACGGGCCGCAGGCCCGGTCGGGACGGGTGGCCGCGCTGAAGCTGCGCGGAGTGCGGATCACCGGCGTGCTGAATCTGGCGGGCGGGACGATAGGGCCGTACGTGGAGCTGCACGGCTGCCGCTTCGACGGCGAGGTCGTGCTCCCCGAGGCCCAGTTCGGCACCTTGCGGATGGTCGCCTGCGCCCTGCCGCGCCTGGAGGCGGCCCGGCTGCACACGACGGGCGATCTGCATCTCCCGCGCTGCCGGGTGGGGCGCGGCATCCGGCTCACGGACGCGCAGATCGGCACGGACCTGCTCATCAACCAGATCCAGGTGTGGCCGGACCGGCGCGGGCGGGCGATCACCGCCGACGGGATGGTGGTGGCCCAGGACCTCCAGGCCGAACTGATCGAGACGCACGGCGAGCTGAGCCTGCGCGGCGCGAAGGTCGGCGTCTCGCTCAGCCTGCGGGGCAGCGTGCTCCGCGGGGCGCAGCAGCGCCGCGCGCTCAACGCCCCGCAGCTCACGGTGGAGCGCTCGCTCTACCTGAACGCGGCGTGGGTGTACGAGGAGCCGGACTCCTCGGGGAACGCGGAGACGTCAGGAAACTCCGGGAACACCGGGAACACCGGGAACACCGGGAACACGGGCCATTCGATGGCCACCCCGCCGTACGGCGTGACGCCCGCCCACGGCGCCCGGCGCAAGCCCGTGGAGTGCCACGGCGGCGTCCGGCTCGACGACGGCCGGTTCGGCGACGCGGTGGATCTGAACCACGCCCGTTTCCTGCTGAACGGCTCGCGCCGGGAGGAGGTGTCGCTGCGCCGGATCGTCACCCCGGAGCTGCGGTTCAACGGCGAGCGCCCGGAGGAGGGGCGGGTGGTGCTCAACGGCGCCAGGATCGTCACGCTGATCGACCTGTCGACCAGCTGGCCGGGGCCCGGCGGCCTGGCGATGGGCGGGTTCGTCTACGAGAACCTCGTGCCGTACGGGCACTTCCCGCTGTCCCGGCGCCTGGAGTGGGTGGCGGCGGCCACCCCGGAGTACGCCCCCGAGCCGTACGAGCGTCTGGCGACGGTCCTGCGCAACAGCGGGGAGGACGCGGACGCGCGCGAGGTGCTGCTCGCCAAGCAGCGGCGCCGGCGGGAGACGCTGCCGCTGGCGGGGAAGCTGTGGGGCTTCGTCCAGGACTGGACGGTGGCGTACGGCTACCGGCCCGGCAGGGCGGCGCTGTGGATGGCGATCCTGTGGGCGGCGGGCACCGTGGCCTTCTCGCGGTACCCCCCGACACCGCTCAAGAAGGACGAGGCTCCGGAGTGGAACGGGACGCTGTACGCGCTGGACCTGCTGCTGCCGGTGATCAACCTCGGGCAGGAAGGCTACTGGCGTCTGGAGGGCGTCTGGCAGTGGGCGGCGACGGCGCTGATACTCCTCGGCTGGATCCTGGCGACGACGGTGGCGGCGGGCGCGACGCGCCTTCTGCGCCGCGGCTGACCGGGCGGGTCTCCGAGGCGAGGAGAGAGGCGCCGCAGCAGGGCGAGGAGAGGGGCCGCGGGAGGGCGAGGAGTCGCGCCGTGGGAGGCCGGGGAGGCGGCGATGTGAGGGGGCCGGGTGAGGTGGGGGTGAAAGGGCTGGGCAGATGGGCGTGAAACAGCACGACCCGGTGGGAAAATACGTCGCACCATGGCCTTCCTCCGCGCCCTGATCGGCGCCGTCCGTTCGGCCCGGCACACCCCGCGGCTCGCCGCCGGGCTCGTGCCGGACGACGACGTGCTGCTCGACGCCCCGGACGCGCGGCTCGCCCCCGCCCTGGTCGCCGCCGCCCTGGCCGACCCGGAACCCGCGGCGAAGCTGCTCGCCACGACCCGGGACGCCGCCGAGTGGGAGGACCGCGACCGGTACGTCACCCGGCTCGCCACCTTCGCGTACAACAGGGGCGACTGGCTGGCCCACTGGCTCTCCGCCGCGCCGCGCGACCCCGACGCCCTCCTGATCTCGGCCCAGCTCGCCGTCCGCCGGGCCTGGGAGTCCCCCGCCCGGGCCGAACGGCTGCGCGAGCTCGACCCGTTGATCCGCACGGTCACCGAGGAAGCGCCCGACGATCCGGTGCCGTGGCGACTGGCCCTGGACCACGCGCGCGGGGCGCACGCCGGGCACGCCGTCTTCGAGACACTGTGGGAGCAGGCCGTGCGCCGCTCCCCGCACCACTACGGCAGCCACGTCGCGGCGCTCAAGTACCTCTCCGCGCAGTGGTACGGCTCACACCGGGCCGCCTTCGACTTCGCCGAGCAGGCCGCCGACGACGCCGCGGCGGATTCGCTCGTGCGGGCACTCCCGGTCCGCGCGGCCTACGACCGGCTCCGGGCGCGGCCAAGGCCGGACCGTTCGGCGGCCGCGACGCGGCTCGACCGGGCGGCCGACCGGGCCCTCGCGCTGTCGGCCGCCTTCCCGGCGGGCGACCCGTGGCCCGCCGAGGTCCGCAATCTGCTCGCGTACGTGCTGGTGGAGCGGGCGCGGTGGGACGAGGCGCTGGACGAGTTCCGCCGGATCGGCCCCCACGCGACCTCCTTCCCGTGGGGTGCGCCGCGGGGGGCCGTACAGGAGGACCCCCTCCGCCGGTTCCTGGCCGTACGGGACGTCGTACGGGCCGAGTCGGCCGGCCGGACGCCCCTGTGGAGGCCCGGAGACGGACGGGCCGGACGGGGCGGGCGCGGCGGCCATTAGGCTTGCCGCCGTGACCACCGCTCGCCTGCCCCTCTTCCCGCTCAACGCAGTGCTGTTCCCTGGCCTCGTGCTGCCGCTGAACGTCTTCGAGGAGCGCTATCGCGCCATGATGCGGGAGCTGCTCACGATCGACGACACGGAGCCGCGTCGCTTCGCCGTCGTCGCCATCCGTGACGGGCGCGAGGTCGCGCCGACCGCTCCCGGGATGCCGGACCCGACGGCGCTGCCGGAGAAGGGCCCCGCGGCCGGCTTCGGCGCGGACCCCATCCAGGCCTTCCACCGGGTCGGCTGTATCGCCGACGCGGCGAGCATCCGCGAGCGCTCCAACGGCAGCTTCGAGGTGATGGCGACCGGGACGACCCGGGTGAAGCTCCTCTCGGTCGACGCGAGCGGGCCGTTCCTGGTCGCCGAGGTCGAGGAGATCCCGGAGGAACGGGGCGAGGACGCGGGCACCCTCTCCGAGGGTGTGCTGCGGGCGTTCCGGAACTACCAGAAGCGGCTGGCGGGGGCGCGGGAGCGGTCGCTGACGACGAGCGACCTGCCGGACGACCCGTCGGTGGTGTCGTATCTGGTCGCGGCTGCGGCGGTGCTCGACACCCCGTCGAAGCAGCGGCTGCTCCAGGCCCCGGACACGGCGACGCGGCTGCGCGAGGAGCTGGCGCTGCTGCGCGCGGAGACGGCGGTGCTGCGGCATCTGCCCTCGCTGCCGGCGGTCGACCTGACGCAGGGTCCGACGAACCCGAACTGAGCCGATCTCGGTCACGATCCCAGGAAGAGCGCGTGGCGAAGAAGCAGAAGAAGAACAGCGGGGGCACCCCGGCGACGGTCGCCCTGACCACGGCCGGGACCCCGTTCACCCTGCACGCGTACGAGCACGACCCGGCCTCCCCCTCGTACGGCGAGGAGGCGGCGGAGGCCCTCGGCGTCTCCCCCGACCGGGTCTTCAAGACGCTGGTGGCGGACGTCGACGGCGAGCTGACGGTGGCGGTGGTCCCGGTCGCGGGGCAGCTGGACCTGAAGGCGCTGGCCTCGGCGGTCGGCGGGAAGCGCGCGGCGATGGCGGACCCGGCGGCGGCGGAGCGCACGACGGGGTACGTCCGGGGCGGCATCTCGCCCCTGGGCCAGCGCAAGCGCCTGCGAACGGTCCTCGACGCCTCGGCCTCGGACCACGCGACGATCTGTATCTCGGCGGGCCGCCGCGGCCTGGAGGTCGAGCTCTCCCCCGCGGACCTGGCCGCCCTCACCTCGGCGGTCGTGGCCCCGATCGGCCGCGGCTGACCCTCAGAGCGACTTCTGCTCGGGCTGCGGGTGCGGCCCCCAGTACTCCGGTTCCGGGTCGCGGGGGCCGAAGAGGGCCGTGAGCGCCAGGTGGACGATCATCGCGGCGAGCGGCCAGGCCAGCATCGCCGCGGCCGCCATGTCGAGTTCGAGCGGTGCCTCGAAGACGACGTTGGGGCCGACCGCCTTCGCGTGGGCGACCACGTCCCGCGCCGGGCCGAAGTACGTCCCCACGCCCCAGGCGAGCAGCGATCCGAGGACGCCGCCGAGCGCCAGGCCGAGCACCAGCGGCACCCCGCCCTCGCGGCGCAGCAGGAAGACGACGAGCGCGGCGACCGCGCCGAAGGCCAGGGCGAGGAGCACGAACGTCCCGTCCGCGCCGATCGCCGACTCGCCCTCGGAGTCGCGGAGGTAGACCCCCTTGCCGTCCGAGATCAGCAGGACGCGCGGCGCCAGCCACAGCCACAGCAGCCCGAGCAGCACAGCCGCGACCGCCGAAGCGGCGGTCACGACGACACCCCACAGGACCTCGGCCGCCGTGATCGGGTCCCCGGCGGGGCCGAGCGGCGGAGGCGGCGGGGGCCAGTCAGGGTCGTGCGGAGGCTGGTGAGGCGGAGTCAGGGGTGCGGTCACCCCGCCATCGTGCCAGGTGTGTCTGTGGCCCGCCTCAGCGGACGGCTGCCCGCCGGTAGGCCCAGGTGGCGACCGCCAGGGACACCACGCCGACGGCCCCGCAGATGGCGAGGTCGACGGCGACGACCGCCCAGTCCGGGCGCGGGTCGAAGGTACGGGCCAGGGCCTCCACGCCGTACGTCGACGGCAGCAGGTCCCGCGCCCAGCCGATCGGCTCCGGCAGCCGCTCGGCCGGGAGCACGCCGAGGAGCAGCGCGGCCGACATGCCGAGCTGGCCGAGGAGCGTGGCCAGCTCCTGCCGGGGGGCGAGGAGTCCGAGCGCGGCGCCGAGTCCGGCGAGGGCCGCCCCGGCGAGCGGGACGACGGCGCCGAGGATCCACAGCTGGCCGAGGGGCAGCCCGAAGAGCACGGACCCGGCGACGGCGGTGACGACGGTCCCGGGCACGGTGAAGGAGGCGTACGCGCCGGCCGCGCCGAGCACGACGGCCGCCGGCGGCACGGGCAGGGTGGCGTAGTGGTCGAGGCCGCCGCTCGCCCGCAGCTGCCCGAAGTACTGGGCGAGCAGGTTGAGCGCGACGAAGGCGACGACGAGGACGGTGGAGCCGGCCACGACGGCCCTGGCCTCGGAGCCGCCGTCGACGACCCCGCGCATCAGGACCATGATCCCGATCGACTGGAAGGTGGCCACGAAGAGCAGCGGGATGCGGGCCACGCGGGCGCGCGAGAGCTGCGCGCGGTAGACGGCGGCCATCGCGGGCAGCAGCCGGGCGCGCGGGGCGAGGGGCGCCGCACCGTCCTCGGCGTGCGCCTGGACGGGGAGCGCGCCGGACGGCAGGGCATCGGCGGGCACGGTGCTCACTGCGTACAGCTCCTGACGGTCACGGACGGAACAAGAGGCCCTGGGGGCGCGAGGGGGAACCGGGACGCAAGGGGACCGCGGGGGCCCGGGGCGGGGGAAACGCGGCTCACGCCTTCACCAGTCCCTCGGTCGCGCCGCCCAGCGCCAGGTACACGTCCTCCAGGCTGGGCGTCGCCAGCGTGAAGTCGTCGAGCGCGGCGAAGGCGGCCCCGCCGGTGACGGTGGCGACGGCCGCGCGGGCCTCGTCGGGGGCGAGCCGGAGGATCCAGCGCCGTCCGGTCTCCTGGGCGAGTCCGCGCAGGGCGGCGACCTCGGGCAGGTGGAGCGGCGGCGCCTCGCGCCACACCAGCTCCACACGGACCTCCCCGGCGACGCGGTCCTTGAGTCCGGCCGGGGTGTCGCAGGCGATGACCCGGCCGCGGTCGAGGACGGCGACGCGGTCGAGGACGGTCTCGGCCTCGATGACGTTGTGGGTGACGAGCAGCACGGTGGTGCCGTCCTCGGCGCGCCGCCGGTCGACGGCGGCCCAGACGGCCCGGCGGGCGACGGGGTCCATGCCGGTGGTGGGTTCGTCGAGGACGAGGACGGACCGGCGGCCGACGAGCGCGGTGGCGAGGCAGGCGAGCCGCCGCTGGCCGCCGGAGAGCTTCTTGAGGGGCCGGCCGGCGAGCTCGGTGAGGCCGAGCTCCTGCAGGACGGCGTCGCGCTCGGCGCGCGCGTCGTGGGCGCCGAGCCCGCGCAGGCGTGCGGTGGTCTCGGCGGCGAGGGCGACGGTCAGCTCGTCGAGGGCGGTGGATTCCTGGCCGAGGTAGGCGAGGAGTCGGGCCGCCCGCTCGGGGTGGCGTACGAGGTCGTGGCCGAGGAGCTCGACGGAGCCGGAGTCGGGGCGCATGAGCCCGGTGAGCTGGCGGACCAGGGTGGACTTGCCCGCTCCGTTGGGTCCGAGCAGCCCGAAGATCTCGCCGCCGCGCACGTCGAGGCTGATCCCGTCGGTGGCGCGCACCTCGGGTGTCGCGGGCGCGCCGCGCCTGCCCCGCGTGGCGGGGTACGTCTTGACCAGATCCCGCACCACGCACACCGTACTCACGGGGGAAGAGCCTACGGGGTCGCCGGGCCGGCTCCGGGCGCGGGGGCGTGTTCGGCGGCGGCGCGGACGTCGATCTCGCGCCAGAAGCCCGCCCGGATGGCGTACCGGTCGTGCTCGTCGATCTGGTCGTCCTTGTGGGCGAGGAGACCGAAGCGTGCGGCGTAGCGGAGGAGTTCGCCGTCGATGCGGTGCGGGATCCGCGGGTAGAGGGTGGAGAGCTTCTGGACGTGGGTCTGTTCGGGGAGCCGCTCCATCCACCGGCGGGCGAACACCTGCCCGACCTCGAACGGGTCGCCGCCGACGGTGGTGATGTCCTCCTCGCGGTCCGCCCAGCGCTGCTCGGCGCTGGTGAGCAGGGCGAGGGTGGGCAGGGACGCGGTCTCGGCCGGTTCGCCGAGCGAGGAGGTGGCCGGGCGGTCGATCCAGCCCCGGTCGGAGGACCAGCGGAGCGCGCTCGCGCCCTGCGGCACCGGGGCGAGCGGCCCGCCCGAGCCGTTGGGGCCGCGCAGGCCCGCCAGGTCCTTGGGCGTGGGGACGCCCTTGCCCGCGGCGCCGCCGGGGCCACCGTGGGCGTGCCCGTTGGAGGGGGCGGGCGCCTCGGCGGAGTCCGGTCCGCTCCCGTTCCGCGCCGCGGCCGCGGCGGCCTCGGCGGCCCGTTCGGCGGAGGCCGCGAGGGCGGCCTCGGGCAGGGGCGCCGAGAGGATGGCGGCGATCTCGGGGCGGGGGGCGGGCGGCGGTGCGCAGATGCCGGTGAGGTCCCTGGCGCGGACGGCCCGGGTGATCCAGGTCCGGTCGAGGACCCGCCGCTCGTCGGCCTCGGCCACCAGGTCCTCGGACTGGTTGTAGTCGCCGTCGGCGGCCTGGACGGCCCACAGGTGGACGGCGACGCCGTGCTCCTTGGCGGACATGAGGCCGGGCAGCAGGTCGCCGTCGCCGGTGACGAGCACGATGTCGGAGCAGGCCCTGTTGCGGGCGAGCTCGGTCAGTTCGGTGTGCATGGCCGCGTCGACGCCCTTCTGCGCCCAGCGCCCGTCGCTCCTGGTCAGGGCGCCGAGCCGGACGGTGACCCGGGGCATCACGCGCAGTCTGCGGTGCTCGGGCTGGGGCACTCGGTCGGGTGCGCCGTCGAACCAGTAGATCCGCAGGAGCGGCAGCGCGGTCTCGGCCTCGGCGCGTTCCCGCAGCTGCTGGATGAGAGCGGCGTGGTCGACGGCGATCCTGGAGCGGGCCGGTTCCCCGGCGAGGAGACTGGCGGCGGCGCCCAGCAGGTAGCCGGCGTCCACCAGGACGACGCAGCGGTCCACGTGTTCCACCCTCTTTCGGGAACCTCGGGGTCGGACTCGGGGTCGGAAGGTGCTCCGTATCTTCTTCGTTCTCTTCGAGTCTGCCCGACGGCCGGGAGCTTGACGGTGGGAACTGGATCATCGGCGTGGCGGATGTCACGTTCACCCGGCCGTTACGTTCCGTAATGATCCAAAATGCGGCCGATTCGCCTGTGTGTGAATCTGACAGCGGCCCTGGCCCCTAGGTCCCTTTGAGGAGGCATCATCCCCATGGCCAAGAACCGCAAGCAGGACCGTATGCAGCAGAAGTCGTCGGCAGCGGAACGCGGCACCCAGCAGGCGCAGCAGTCCGCGATGGAGTCGCAGGCCGAGCAGCGCGCCACCCAGGTGACCCCGGGTGACATGGCCCGCAAGGGCCGCCAGAAGCGCTTCGGTCATAACTGACACGTATGCACCGGAAGGGGCGCGCCCGTGACGACGGGCGCGCCCCTTCCGGTGGGACGGGCGTGACGGAGGCCGCTAGCCGGCCAGGCAGGACGGGCCGAGCAGCACCTTCAGGTCGCCGAAGAGGGCCGGGTCGGCCGTCACCCGGTGCCGGTCGAGGCGGAGCACGGTCGTGGTCCGGGGTCCCTGGAGCTTGATCCGTACCTCGGTGTTGCCCTTGTGGTGCTTGAGGATCTCGCCGAGCCTGCTGACCATGGGCGGGGTGACCTTCACCGTCGGGATGGTGAGGATCACCGGCGCGTTGGTCCCGGCGTTCGACAGGTCGGGGACCATCAGCTCCATGGCGACGAGCCGGGGCACGTCCTCGCGCTTGTCGAGTCGTCCCTTGACGAAGACGACCGTGTCCTCGACGAGCTGGGTGGAGACCAGCTGGTAGGTGGCCGGGAAGAACATGCACTCGATGGAGCCGGCCAGGTCCTCGACGGTGGCGATCGCCCAGGCGTTGCCCTGCTTGGTCATCTTGCGCTGGAGGCCCGAGATGATGCCGCCGATGGTGACGACCGCGCCGTCGCTGTGCTCGCCGCCGGTGAGCTGCGAGATCGCCGCGTCGGTCTTGTCGGACAGGACGTGCTCGATGCCGAAGAGCGGGTGGTCGGAGACGTAGAGGCCGAGCATCTCGCGCTCCTGGGCGAGCAGGTACGACTTCTCCCACTCGACGTCGGAGAACTCGACGTCCAGGCCGAAGCCGGGCTCGTCGTTCGTCTCCTCGCCCATGCCGCCGAAGAGGTCGAACTGTCCCTCGGCCTCCTTGCGCTTGACCGCCACCACGTTGTCGATCATCGGTTCGTGGTGGGCGACCATCCCCTTGCGGGTGTGGCCCATCTCGTCGAAGGCGCCGGCCTTGATCAGCGATTCGATGGTCCGCTTGTTGCAGACGACGGCCTCGACCTTGTCGAGGAAGTCGGGGAAGGTGCTGTACTTCCCCTTCGCCTTGCGCGACTTGATGATCGACTCGACGACGTTGGTGCCGACGTTCCGCACGGCGGAGAGGCCGAAGAGGATCACGTCGTCGCCCTGGGCGGCGAAGTTCGACTCGGACTCGTTCACGTTCGGCGGGAGCACCTTGATGCCCATGCGGCGGCACTCGTTGAGGTAGACGGCGGACTTGTCCTTGTCGTCCTTGACCGAGGTGAGCAGACCGGCCATGTACTCGGCGGGGTAGTTCGCCTTGAGGTAGGCGGTCCAGTAGGAGACCAGGCCGTACGCGGCGGAGTGCGCCTTGTTGAAGGCGTAGCCGGCGAAGGGGACCAGGACGTCCCAGAGCGCCTGGATCGCCTTGTCGGTGTAGCCGTTCTTCTTCGCGCCCTCCTGGAAGATGACGAAGTTCTTCGCCAGCTCCTCGGGCTTCTTCTTGCCCATCACGCGGCGCAGGATGTCGGCCTCGCCGAGCGAGTACCCGGCGATGATCTGGGCGGCCTTCTGCACCTGCTCCTGGTACACGATCAGGCCGTAGGTGACCGCGAGCACCTCTTCGAGCGGCTTCTCCAGCTCGGGGTGGATCGGGGTGATCTCCTGCTGCTTGTTCTTGCGCAGGGCGTAGTTCGTGTGCGAGTTCATGCCCATCGGGCCCGGCCGGTACAGGGCCGAGACGGCGGAGATGTCTTCGAAGTTGTCGGGCTTCATCAGCCGCAGCAGCGAGCGCATGGGGCCGCCGTCGAACTGGAAGACACCGAGCGTGTCACCGCGGCAGAGCAGTTCGTACGTCTTGGGGTCGTCCAGCGGGAGGGCGAGCAGGTCGAGCTCGATGCCCTTGTTCGCCTTCACCATCTTGACGGCGTCGTCCATGATCGTGAGGTTCCTGAGGCCCAGGAAGTCCATCTTGATCAGGCCGAGCGACTCGCACTGCGGGTAGTCCCACTGCGTGATGGTCACGCCGTCCGTGTGCCGCACCCAGATCGGGGCGTGGTCGACGATCGGCTCGCTGGACATGATCACGCCGGCCGCGTGCACGCCCATCTGCCGGACCAGGCCCTCGACGCCCCGGGCGGTGTCGATGACCTTCTTGACGTCCGGCTCGTTCTCGTACATCGCGCGGATCTCGCCGGCCTCGCCGTACCGCGGGTGCGAGGGGTCGGTGATGCCGTTGAGGTCGATGCCCTTGCCGAGGACGTCGGCGGGCATGGCCTTGGTGAGCCGGTCGCCCATGGCGTAGGGGTAGCCGAGGACGCGCGCGGAGTCCTTGATGGCGTTCTTCGCCTTGATCTTTCCGTACGTGCCGATCATGGCGACCTTGTCCGAGCCGTACTTCTCCGTCACGTACCGGATCACCTCGACGCGCCGACGCTCGTCGAAGTCGATGTCGACATCGGGCATGGAGACGCGCTCGGGGTTGAGGAAGCGCTCGAAGATCAGTCCGTGCGGGATCGGGTCGAGGTCGGTGATGCCCATGGCGTACGCGACGATCGAGCCGGCCGCGGAGCCTCGGCCGGGGCCCACGGCGATGCCCTGCTTCTTCGCCCACATGATGAAGTCGGCGACGACGAGGAAGTAGCCGGGGAAGCCCATCGAGATGATCGTGTCCATCTCGTACTCGACCTGCTTCATGCGGTCCTCGGGGATGCCCCCGGGGAAGCGGCGGTGCATGCCCCGCATGGTCTCCTCGCGGAACCAGGTCGTGTCGGTGTACCCCTCCGGGATGTCGAACTTCGGCATGAGGTTCTTCTCGACGAACATGCCGTCGGTGCTGATCTGCTCGGCGACCAGGAGGGTGTTGCGGCAGCCCTCCTGCCAGGCGTCCGACGAGTCGATGGCGTACATCTCGTCCGTGGACTTGAGGTAGTAGCCGGTGCCGTCGAAGCGGAAGCGGTCCGGGTCGGAGAGGTTCTTGCCGGTCTGGATGCAGAGCAGGGCGTCGTGCGCGGTCGACTCGTGCGCGTACGTGTAGTGCGAGTCGTTGGTGACGAGCGGCGGGATGCCGAGCTTCTTGCCGATCTCCAGGAGTCCGTCGCGGACCCGGCGCTCGATCTCGATGCCGTGGTCCATCAGCTCCAGGAAGTACCGCTCCTTGCCGAAGATGTCCTGGTACTCGGAGGCGGCCTTCAGGGCCTCGTCGAACTGGCCGAGGCGGAGCCGGGTCTGCAGTTCGCCGGAGGGGCAGCCGGTGGAGGCGATGAGCCCCTCCGACCACTTGGAGATGGTCTCCTTGTCCATCCGGGGCCACTTCTGCAGCCAGCCCTCGGCGTACGCGTCGGAGGAGAGCTTGAAGAGGTTGTGCAGTCCGGTGGCGTTGGCCGCCCAGATCGTCTTGTGGGTGTAACCGCCGGAACCGGAGACGTCGTCCCGCTTCTGGTGCGGCTGGCCCCACTGGATCTTGCGCTTGTTGCGCCGGGACTCGGGGGCGACGTAGGCCTCGATGCCGATGATCGGCGTCACCCCGGCCTTCTTGGCCGTGTGGAAGAAGTCGTACGCCCCGTGCAGGTTGCCGTGGTCGGACATCGCGATATGGGTCATGCCCATCTCGTTGCACGCGTTGAACATGTCCTTGAGCCGCGCGGCACCGTCCAGCAGCGAGTACTGGGTGTGGACGTGGAGGTGCGTGAAGGGCGGCTTGGTCACGGCGGAAGGCCTCCGAAAAACACTGAGCGACAGGCTGCGGACAGTCTGGGGGGACAGCGTGGAAGTCTACGTCTCCGCACTGACAGACGTCGGGCACTCGAAGCTAGGGTCGCCCGTTGAGAGACAGAGAACACCCTCCCCCTCGCGAGCTGGGGGGACCCCCAATTTGTCATGACTGGCCTCACAGCACGGCCGGTACCAGGAGGCACCTCGAATGTCGGTCCCCCAGCCCACCGTCGCGGAGCGCGGTGAGCACATCCTCGCCGTCTTCGAGACCGCCTTCGGCGAGCTCCTCGCCGCCGACCCCGCGGCCTTCCGCGTCAAGTTCCGGAAGATGGCCGGCTCCGCCTTCGCCTTCTACCGGGGGACGGCCTGCCTCTTCTACGCGGACCTGGAGAAGGAGACCGCCGGGCGGGTGGACGGGAGCGTAGGTGTCGGCCCCTACCTGGACGAGCGCACCGGCCGGGTCTGGATCCACGGCGATCTGCACGCCGAGAACTTCGGCACGTACATGGACGCCAACGGCCGGCTGGTCTTCAACGTCAACGACTTCGACGAGGCGTACGTCGGGCCCTTCACCTGGGACCTGAAGCGGCTCGCGGCCTCGCTCGCCCTGATCGGCTACGCGAAGGCGCTCAGTGACGAGCAGATCACCAAGGGGGTCCGGATCTGCGCCGCCGCCTACCGCGAGCGGATCCACGCCCTCGCGACCGGCGCCGGGGAGGACGAGGTGCCCTCCTTCACCCTGCATACGGCCGACGGCGCGCTGCTCGGCGCCCTGCGCGCCGCCCGGGCGAAGACCCGCTTCGGGCTGCTCGACTCGATGACGGAGATCCGCGACTTCGAGCGCCGCTTCGCGCCCGGCGGCGGCGCGATCGACCTGGACGCGGCCACCCGGTACAAGGTCCTGGCCGCCTTCGACGGCTATCTGGAGACCCTGCCGGAGGCCAGCCTGGTCCGCCCCGACTCGTACCGGGTCAAGGACGTCGTCGGCCGGCGCGGGATCGGCATCGGCTCGGCCGGCCTCCCCTCGTACAACATCCTCCTGGAGGGCCACAGCGACGCCCTGGAGAACGACGTCGTGATCTACATGAAGCAGGCCCAGACCCCGGCGGTCTCCCGCCACGTCACGGACCCGGCGGTACGGGAGTACTTCCGGCACGAGGGCCACCGCACCGTGATCTCGCAGCGGGCGCTCCAGGCGCACGCCGACCCCTGGCTGGGCTGGGCGGAGCTCGACGGCGCCGGACAGCTCGTCGCCGAGGTCTCGCCGTACGCGGTGGACCTGGACTGGTCGGACATCGACGACCTCGACGAGATCGCGGAGACCGTCGCGGACCTGGGCCGGGCGACGGCGACCATGCACGCGGCGGCGGACGAGTCCAGCGGGCAGTCGCTCGTGCCGTTCTCGACGGAGCGGGCCATCGACGCGGCGATCGCCGCCGACGAGGACGGCTTCGCCGATCTCCTCGTGGACTTCGCGCACGCGTACGGGGCGCGGGCGCGGGCCGACCACCAGATCTTCGTGGACCTCTTCCGCAACGGCCGGATCCCCGGGCTGTAAAGGCCGTCGGCCGTCGGCTGTCGGCTGGTCGGCTGTCGGCTGTCGGGGCCGGTGGGACGGTTCACAGCCTTCCTTTAGCGACCCCTTACGGCACGGCATGGGACACTCCACGACGATGGACATGGCAGGGACGCAGCTGAGAGCGCTGCGGGCGGCGTTCTTCACGGCACTGGTCGTGACGCTGTCCGTGGCGTCCCACGTGCTGCTCTCGGGCGTGCCGCTGCCGCTGGGGACGGTCGTCCCCGTCGCGGCCGGCGTCTTCGCCGTCGCGTACGCGCTGGCCGGCCGTGAGCGCGGCCTCGGACCCATCGCCGGGCTCCTCGTCCCGCTGGAGCTGGCGGCCGACACACTCTTCACCACCGGTCAGGTGGTCTGTTACGGCGCCGCCGGGGGCCCGGTCGCCGGTTCGCTGCGCGCGGTCGGCGTGGACGTCTTCTGCGGCGGCGCGGTGGGTGCGCCGCTGCCCGGCGTGGCCGCCCCCGAGAGCGGGACCGCGGCCGCCCTGCTCGACTCCCCCGACCCGGCGCTGCCGTGGCTGCTGCTCCTGGCGCACATCGGCGTCGGGCTCGCGGCGGCGTGCTGGCTGCGCGGCGGGGAGCGGGCGCTCGCCCGGCTGCTCGGCGCGGTGGCGGCCTTCGCGTTCCGGCCGCTGCTGCTCGTGGCGGCCTTCTTCGGCGGCGGCGGTACGGCTCCGCGCCGCACCGCCCGGCCCGCCGGACGGCCCCGGTCCTCCCGTATCCGTCTCCTCGTGCACTCCGTAGGGCGGCGGGGGCCGCCGTTGCCGGGCCTCGCTCTCGTCTGAGCGACGCCGGTACAGCGGTTCCCCCTTGTCTGCTTCACACCCTCACGGAGATCACGATCATGAGTGCACGCAACAGCCAGACCAACAAGGCCGCCGCCCGCGAGCGGCTGCGCGTCGAGCGCGAGCGCCAGGCGAAGAAGGACCGGGCGCGCCGGCAGCTCGTCGTCGGCGTCTCGGCCGTGGCCGTCCTGGCCGCCGCCGGCGGCATCGGCTACGCGGTCGTGCAGTCCAACAAGCCCACCCAGTGGGAGGCGGCGGCGGACGCGAAGACCGTGGCGGCCCCGAAGAACACCTCGGGCACGAACGGCACGACGGTCGTCATCGGCAAGCCGTCCGCGAAGAAGACCCTGGAACTGTACGAGGACTCGCGCTGCCCCGTCTGCGCGACCTTCGAGCAGGGCGTGGGCTCGAGGATCGAGAAGGACGTCGAGTCCGGCAAGTACAAGATCAAGTACGTCGGCGCGACCTTCATCGACGACGGCATCCCGGGCGAGGGCTCGAAGAACGCCCTCTCGGCCCTGGGCGCGGCTCTGAACGTGAGCCCCGAGGCCTTCCTGAAGTACAAGGCGGCGCTCTACTCGACGGAGTTCCACCCGGAGGAGAACCAGGACAAGTTCGCCAAGGACTCGTACCTCCTGGAGGTCGCGGACACGGTCCCGGCCCTCAAGAGCAACGCCGAGTTCAAGAAGAACGTCGAGAGCGGCACCTTCGACGCCTGGGCGATGAAGATGTCCAAGGCGTTCGACGCGAGCGGCGTGACGGGTACGCCGACGCTGAAGATGGACGGCAAGACGGTCACGGCGGAGGGCTCCGACAGCCCGCCGATGACGGCCGATCAGTTCACCACGGCGATCGACGCGGCCCTCAAGGGCTGACACCCGCGGCCCCGGCTCCCGAGCCGGCCCCGCCCCGGCCCCGGACCTCTGAGGTCCGGGGCCGGGGCGGTTCCGCGACACGACGTCCGGGCGACAAGTCGACGAACTTCCGGAATTCGCCTGCCCAACGGGCCTACCCGTCAGTAATCTGACTGGCCGTGACCAGTCAGTTCATATCTCCTGCCCCCAGCCGTCGCACGGTCGTCAAGGCCGCCGCCGTCACCGCTGTCGCCGCGCCCGCCCTCCTGGGCGCCGCCTCCCCCGCCCTCGCGGACTCCGGGGCCCCCGCCTTCCTCCACGGTGTCGCCTCCGGCGACCCGCTGCCCGACGGCGTCCTCCTCTGGACGCGCGTCACCCCTTCCGCCGCGGCCGTGCCCGGATCCGGGCTCGGCCCGGACGTCGCGGTCGGCTGGGAGCTCGCCGAGGACCGCGGCTTCACCCGGACCGTCGCCGCCGGTTCGACCACGGCGAGCGCGTCCTCCGACCACACCGTGAAGGCCGACGTGCGGGGCCTGCGCCCGGCGACCGCCTACTGGTTCCGCTTCACCGCGGGCGACGCCGTGTCGTCGGCCGCCCGCACCCGGACCGCGCCGGCCGTCGACGCCGCCGCCCCCGGGGTCCGCTTCGGCGTGGTCTCCTGCGCGAACTGGGAGTCCGGCCACTTCTCCGCGTACCGCCACCTCGCCGGCCGCGCCGACCTGGACGCCGTCCTCCATCTCGGCGACTACGTCTACGAGTACGCGAGCGGGGTCTACCCGGAGGCGAAGGACACCGTCCGCCCGCACGAGCCGCGCCACGAGATCGTCTCGCTCGCCGACTACCGCACCCGGCACGGGCACTACAAGACGGACCCCGACCTCCAGGCGCTGCACGCCGCGCACCCGGTGATCGCCATCTGGGACGACCACGAGTTCGCCAACGACGCCTGGACGGGCGGGGCCGAGAACCACACCCCCGGCGCCGAGGGCGAGTGGGCGGCCCGGGTGGCCGCCGCCAAGCAGGCGTACTTCGAGTGGATGCCCGTCCGCGCCTCCACCGAGGGCACGGTCTTCCGGCGGCTGCGCTTCGGCAGGCTGGCCGATCTGCACCTGCTCGACCTGCGCACCTTCCGCTCCGCCCCGGCGAAGACCGGCAGCGGCACGGTCGACGACCCGGAGCGGACGATCACCGGCCACGCCCAACTGGACTGGCTGAAGGCCGGTCTGGCCGGCTCGGACGCGACCTGGCAGCTCGTCGGCACCTCGGTGATGATCTCGCCGATCGCCTTCGGCGCCCTGCCCGCCCACCTCCTGGAGCCGCTCGCCGAGCTGATGGGCCTGCCGAAGGAGGGGCTCGCGGTCAACGTCGACCAGTGGGACGGGTTCACCGACGACCGCAGGGAACTGATCGCGCACCTGACCTCCCGGGCGATCCGGAACACGGTCTTCCTGACCGGCGACATCCACATGGCCTGGGCCAACGACGTACCGGTGAAGGCGGCGACGTACCCGCTGTCGGCCTCGGCGGCCACCGAGTTCGTCGTCACCTCGGTGACCTCGGACAACCTGGACGACATGCTGAACGTGGCCCCGGGGACGCTCTCGGTCGTGGCCGCGGGCGCCGTGAAGGCCGCCAACCGCCATGTGAAGTGGGTGGACATGGACCACCACGGCTACGGCGTGCTCGACGTGACCTCCGAGCGCTCGCAGATGGACTACTACACGGTCTCCGACAAGACGGATCCGGCCGCGACGACCGCCTGGGCGCGCTCGTACCGGACGAAGAACGGAACCCAGCGTGTCGAGCGGGTGTACCAGCCGGTTCGCTGACGAGGCCTTAACAGCGATTTTCAGCCATGATCTCTTCTGTTAACGGGAGATCACATCGCTACGGCGGGTGGCCAGTTTTGGAGATCGAATCCGGACACACCACCCGCCTCCGTCACCCCGCTCGTTACGTCGAGGTCTCAAACTCCGGAATCGGCGCAAGAATTTCTTCTCGATGGACCGAATTGCCCCATGAATGATTGGGCTTGATCACTCCTCAACAGTGGCTGACATGGACGCGTAATCTCCGGGCCGTGGCGAGGAAGTTCCTCTCCCACCCTCCCCCACGAGGAGTCACCGTGCGTGCTCTTGCCCGTATATCGCCCCGTATGTCACGTCGTATTCTTGGCACCGCCGTCATGGCCGGAACCCTGGCCATTGCCCCGCTGTCCGCCCCTGTCGCCACCGGCGCGGCCACCGCCACCCTGGCCGGTGCCTCCGCCGAGGAGTGCGTCGACGGCCACGACGACGCCGGCGTCTCCAGCGCCCGCAAGGCGCGCGGCGCCGACAGCCACGCCGCCGAGCCCAACGAGGTCACCGCCGCCAAGGCGAAGGCCATGGACGACGACCTGAAGAAGAAGCTGGCCGCGGCCGCCGCCGAGGGGCGCCTCAGCGCCTCCGCCGAGGCCGCCGCCGTGGTCAACATCCCCGTGTACTTCCACGTCATCCACAGCGGCACGACGGGCAAGCTCTCCGCCACCGCCATCAACAACCAGCTGAACGTCCTGAACGCGGCCTACGCGGGCCAGGGCACCGGCAACGTGAACTCCAACTTCCAGTTCACGCTGGCCAGCACCGACTACACGGACAACGCGTCCTGGTACAACCTCGCCTCCGGCTCCACCGCCGAGAAGACGATGAAGCAGACCCTCCGCAAGGGCGGCGCCGGCGCGCTGAACTTCTACACCGCCAACCTGAGCGGTGGCCTCCTCGGCTGGGCGACCTTCCCGTCCGCGTACGCCTCGAACCCCTCCATGGACGGTGTCGTCGTCCTGGACTCCTCGCTGCCGGGCGGCTCCGCGGCCAACTACAACGAGGGCGACACCGCGACCCACGAGGTCGGCCACTGGATGGGCCTCTACCACACGTTCCAGGGCGGCTGCAACGGCGCCGGTGACTCCGTCGCCGACACCCCGGCCGAGAAGAGCCCGGCGTACGAGTGCCCGACCGGTCGTGACTCCTGCGCCTCCAAGGCCGGCGTGGACCCGATCCACAACTTCATGGACTACACGTACGACGCCTGCATGTACCAGTTCACTTCCGGCCAGGTGACCCGGATGAACCAGTTCTGGACCTCGTACCGCGCGGGCTGACCCACGCCGGAACGGACCGAGGGCGCGGCGGGAGCACATTCCCGCCGCGCCCTCGGGCGTCCGTACCGGACAACCCCTACAGGCTGTCCAGGAAGGACAGCGCCACCGACCAGGTCCGCTCGGCCGCCTCCGCGTCCCAGTCGGGCAGCTCCGGGTCCGTGTACACGTGCCCCGCGCCCCGGTAGCGGTAGATCTCCACGTCCGCCCCGGCCTTGCGCATCTGGAGGTACCAGGCGGACAGCCAGTCGTCCGTCTCGAAGGGGTCGGGCTCCGCCACGTGCAGCTGTACGGGGAGCTCGTCCACCGACACGTTGGGCGCCAGGTCCGAGGTGCCGTGGAGCAGCAGCAGCCCGCGCGCCTTGTCGTCGCCGAGGGCCAGGGTCTGCGCGACCGAGGCGCCGAAGGAGAAGCCCGCGTAGACCAGACCGCGCTCGGAGTACGGGGCGGCGGCCAGGATCGCGCGCTTCAGCAGCTCGTCCTTGCCGATCGCGTCCCGCTTCGCCATGCCCTCCTCCACCGACTCGGTGGTCCAGCCGTCGAAGAGGTCCGGCACCCACACCCGGTGTCCGGCGGCCCGCAGCCGCTCGGCCGCGTCCTCGACGGCCGGGCGCAGTCCGTGGACCGAGTGGAAAAGCATGATGTCCATGCGGGCCATCCTGCCACCCGCGACCGACAGTCACCGAAAGCCCCGGTGCGGGCCGAACCGTCCCGGCCTCAGCGCAGGCTGCGCACGTCCAGCTGCCGCAGCACCCGGTCCACCACCTCCGGGTCGGCGCCCGGCTCGCTGCGCGCCGCGAGGACCTCGTGCCGGGCGGCGGACATCAGCTCCCGCTGGATCCGCTGCACCGCCTTGAGCCGCTCCGTCCGCGCGGCGAAGGCGGCCCTCCGCTCCTCGTCGACCATGTCCGGGCTGATCCGGGCGCCGATGTCGTACGCGCCGCGCAGCAGCCGCTCCTGGACCTCCTCGGGCAGCTCCTCGACCTCCTCGATCTCCTTGAGCCTGCGCTTGGCGGCCTTCGCGGCCCGGACCGCGAGGTCGCGCTCCAGGACCCGCTCGGCGTCCGTGTCGGCCCGCACCCCGAGCCGCTTGACCAGCCACGGCAGGGTGAGCCCCTGGAAGACGAGGGTGGCGATGATCACGCAGAAGGCGATGAAGATGATCTCGTCGCGGCCGGGGAAGGGCGAACCGTCGTCGGTTTCGAGGGGGATGGCGAGGGCGAGGGCCACCGAGGCCACGCCGCGCATCCCCGACCACCACATGACGATGGTCTCCCGCCAGCTCGTCGGGATCTCCTCGTCGACGTCCCGGCGGGTGTGCATGCGCTTCGCCAGCCAGGTGGCGGGCAGCAGCCACAGCAGCCGGACGCCGACGACCACCCCGACCACGGCGCCACCCCAGCCGAGCATCTCCCAGCCGTGCCCTTCGGCGACTCCGAACACATGGATCAGCTCCAGGCCGATGAGGCCGAAGGCGATGCCGGTGACGAGGGTGTCGACGATCTGCCAGAAGGTCTGTCCGGCGAGCCGGCCCATGACGTCGTCGGCGTCGACGGCGTGCTCGGCGAGGAAGAGCGCGGTGACCAGGACGGCGAGGACGCCCGAGCCGTGCAGCTCCTCGGCGAGGACGTAGCTCACGAAGGGCACGAGGAGGGTCAGCCCGGTCTGGAGGGTGACGTCCCCGAGGAAGCCGATCAGCTTGTGGGTGAGCCACCCGAGCCCCATGCCGACGACGACGGCGACCACGGCCGAGAGCACGAGCTCGCCGACCGCCTCGGGCCAGGAGAAGGAGCCGCTGACGACGGCGCCGATGGCCACGTGGTAGAGCACGATGGCGGTGACGTCGTTGAAGAGCCCCTCGCCCTCCAGGATCGAGACCAGCCGGCGGGGCAGGCCGAGCGACCCGGCGACGGCGGTGGCCGCGACCGGGTCGGGCGGGGCGACGAGCGCGCCGAGCGCGAGGGCGGCGGCCAGCGGAAGGCCGGGCACGAGCGCGTCGGCGACGGCTCCGACGGCGGCCGTGGTCACGAAGACGAGGGCGACGGCGAGCAGGAAGATGGGCCGCTTGTTGGCCCAGAACTGCCGCCAGGACGTCCGCTGCACGGAGGCGTACAGCAGGGGTGGCAGCACCAGCGGGAGGATCAGCTCCGGCGGGACCTCGACGTTCGGTACGAACGGCAGGACGGCCAGCACGATCCCGAAGAGGGTCATCAGGACGGGCGCGGGCAGTCCGAGCCGCTCACCGAGGGGGACGGTGAGCAGGGCGCCGAGGAGCAGCAAGAACAACAGGGCCAATTGATCCACGGGCCCACCCTGCCATGAACGTCCGGTTTGCCCGCGATGCCCCCCTCAGAGCGGCAGGCAGCAAATATGCCCGGCCGATCCCCCGCCGGCCCTTCGCCTAGAGAACCCTCCGCATGGACCGGTGCGGGATGCCCGCGTCCGGGAACTCCGGCCCGTACGCCTCGTAGCCGAGCCGCTCGTAGAAGCCCAGCGCGTGCGTCTGCGCGTGCAGGTCGACGGCGGCGAGGCCGCGCTCGCGCGCCGTGTCCTCGATGCCCCGCACGAGCGCCGCGCCGACCCCGAGCCCGCGGGCCGCCTTGGCGACCGCGAGCCGGCCGAGCGAGCCCACCGTGGCGTCGCCGCCGGTCTTGCCGAGGGCGTCCGCCCCGTGCAGGAGCCGTCCGGTGCCCAGCGGCAGCCCGTCCGCGCGCACGGCGAGGACGTGGACCGCGGTCGTGTCGTACGTGTCGTACTCGAGCTCCTGCGGGACGCCCTGCTCCTCGACGAAGACCTCACGGCGGACCGCGAAGCAGGCCTCCCGGTCAGCGGCTTCGACCGCCTCGCGGACGGCGTACGCGTCGGTCACTGGCTCTCCGCGGCGATCCGGTCGAGGGCCTTCCGCAGGTCCTCGGGGTAGGTGCTGGCGAACTCGACCCACGAGCCGTCGCCCGGGTGCTCGAAGCCGAGGCGGACGGCGTGCAGCCACTGCCGGGTGAGGCCGAGGCGCTTGGCGAGCGTCGGGTCGGCGCCGTAGGTGAGGTCGCCGACGCAGGGGTGGCGGTGGGCGGACATGTGCACCCGGATCTGGTGGGTGCGGCCCGTCTCCAGCTTGATGTCGAGCAGCGAGGCCGACCGGTACGCCTCGATGAGGTCGTAGTGCGTGACGGAGGGCTTGCCCTCGGCGGTGATCGCCCACTTGTAGTCGTGGTTCGGGTGCCGGCCGATCGGCGCGTCGATGGTGCCGCTCATCGGGTCGGGGTGGCCCTGGACGAGCGCGTTGTAGCGCTTGTCGACCACGCGCTCCTTGAACTGGCGCTTGAGCGAGGTGTACGCGTACTCGGACTTGGCGACGACCATCAGGCCGGAGGTGCCGACGTCGAGGCGGTGCACGATGCCCTGGCGCTCGGCGGCGCCGGAGGTGGAGATGCGGTACCCGGCGGCGGCGAGGCCGCCGATGACCGTGGTGCCGGTCCAGCCGGGGCTGGGGTGGGCGGCGACGCCGACCGGCTTCATGATCACGACGATGTCGTCGTCGTCATGGATGATCTCCATGCCCTCGACGGGCTCGGCGACGACCTGGACGGGCGCGGGAGCGCCCGGCATCTCGACCTCGAGCCACGCGCCGCCACTCACCCGCTCGGACTTGCCGACGACGGAGCCGTCGACCTGGACCTTCCCTGCGGCGGCCAGCTCGGCCGCCTTCGTACGGGAGAACCCGAACATACGGGCGATGGCGGCGTCGACGCGCTCGCCCTCCAGGCCATCGGGAACGGGCAGCGTGCGGATCTCGGGACTCGTACTCACCCGTCGAGTATGCCTTGCGCGGAAGGTGATCCGCCCCGGCTCAGTCCTTGTGGACGGTGCCGTCGGGGTCGATGCCCCGGAATGACAGGAACACGATGAGGATGCCGCCGCAGACGATCGCCGAGTCGGCGAGGTTGAAGACGGCGAAGTGCGCGGGGGCGATGAAGTCCACGACCGCGCCCTCGAAGACGCCCGGCGAGCGGAAGATCCGGTCCGTGAGGTTGCCGAGCGCGCCGCCGAGCAGCAGACCGAGGGCGATGGCCCAGGGCAGGCTGTAGAGCTTCCGCGCCAGCCGGACGATCACGAGGATCACGACGGCCGCGATGCCGGTGAAGACGATCGTGAAGGCCTCGCCCATGCCGAAGGCGGCGCCCGGGTTCCGGATGGCGTCGAGGCGCAGCAGATCGCCGATCAGCGGGATCGCCTCGCGGCCCTCCAGCTTGGCGACCACCAGCATCTTGCTGCCCAGGTCGAGCAGGTAGGCCACGACGGCCACGACGAGCAGCGCGACGATCCTGCGCCTGCCCCTGGGCCGCTCCTCGGGAGCAGCCGTGCCGTCGTCGGAGGCTGCCGACTCGTCGGCCCCTGCTGAATCCGGCGTACCGATGATGCGCTCCGCCTCTGCCACGTGAGTGAGTCCCTCGACCTCGATGCCTGACCGTGCCCCGAGGGTACGGCACAGGCGTACGAGACCGTCAGCCGCGCCGCTCCTGCCGCTGCTTGTCCTCGACGCAGAGCGTGGCCCGCGGGAAGGCCTGCATCCGCGCCTTGCCGATCGGCTTCCCGCACACCTCGCAGAGGCCGTACGTGCCCGCGTCGAGGCGCTCCAGGGCGTGCTCGCTCTGCTCCAGCATCTCCCGGGCGTTGGCGGCGAGCGCGAGCTCGTGCTCGCGGGTGATGTTCTTGGTGCCGGTGTCGGCCTGGTCGTCGCCCGCGCCGTCGCCCGAGTCCCGCATGAGGCCGGTGAGCTCCTCCTTCGAGTGGACGAGCTCGCTGCGCAGCCGCAGGACCTCCGACTGGAGCGAGCTGCGGGCCTCGGCGACCTCCTCCGGCGTCCAGGGGTCCTCGCCGGGGCGCACCGCGAGCTCACCGGTACGGGCCGTGGGCACCGCGGCCTCGTCCTCTACGGTCGTCACGCCACCCGCGGTCTTCTTGACTGCCACCGTCCTGGCTCCTGTCTGCTTCTTCGCCGCGGTCGCCTTCCTGGCGCCCGTCTTCTTCGCCGCGGCCTTCTTGGCCGGGGTGTGCGCTGCGGGGGTCTCGTCGGTCGCCTCGGCGGCCGGGGCCGCCGTCTTGCGGGCAGGGGCCGCCGTCTCCGCCTTCTTCGCCGTGGCCTTCTTGCCGACCGCCTTCTTGGCGGCCGGCTTGCCGGCGGCCGCCTTGCCCGTGACCGTCGACTTCTTCCCGGCCACGTCCTTGCCGTCCAGGGCCGCCGCACCGGTGGAGACGGCGGTCGAGGACTTCTTCGCGGCGGTCTTCTTCGCCACCATGTCGCGGCCCCTTCACATTTTGTGATCTTGCTCGCGAATCGTGCTGGGACGATAAATCGGCCCAAGGCCCGCGGCAACGGGGCACGCCGCCGTTCCCACCCGCCCCCGCTCCCCGCGGGGCGGGCCTGCCTCCGTTGTGCCCAGCTCCCCGCCGGGTTATCCGCCCCGCGCCTCCCCCACATGGCCGTAACCGAACTCCGCCCCGCTTCGTATGGCCATTCGGGTGGCCGCCCGGGGCTCGGGAAATGGGTCGGCCTCCCCTCGCTGCGGCCCGTACACTGGCCACAGCGAAAGGCTTGGATGGGGACGAGTAGCGTCGTACGCAGCCATGAGCGACCCGGGGACGGTGAGAGCCCGGGGGCGAGCCCGATGTGAAGCATCACCCCGGAGCCGTCGGAAGAAAGCCGCGCGAGAGCGCGGTGACTAGACCCGGCGTCGCGACCCCAATGAGGGGGCTCAGGGCACGTGTGCCTGCCCGGAGCCAAGGAGGGTGGTACCGCGGGAGCAGTGCTCTCGTCCCTCCGACGGAATGACGACAGTCCGCCGGAGGAATCTCGATGACACCGCCGCAGTACCGCCAGGTGCCCGCCCAGGTCGACCTGCCCGCGCTGGAGCACGACGTGCTCGACTTCTGGCGCGACAGCAAGGTCTTCGCGAAGACCCTTGAGCAGTCCGAGGGACGCCCCGAGTGGGTGTTCTACGAGGGCCCGCCGACCGCGAACGGCATGCCCGGCGCTCACCACATCGAGGCCCGCGTCTTCAAGGACGTGTTCCCCCGCTTCCGGACCATGCGCGGCTACCACGTGGCCCGCAAGGCCGGCTGGGACTGCCACGGCCTGCCGGTCGAGCTCGCCGTCGAGAAGGAGCTCGGCTTCGCCGGCAAGAAGGACATCGAGGCGTACGGCATCGCCGAGTTCAACGCCAAGTGCCGCGAGTCGGTGACCCGCCACACCGACGCGTTCGCCGAGCTGACGACCCGCATGGGCTACTGGGTCGACCTGGACGACGCGTACCGCACCATGGACCCCTCGTACATCGAGTCGGTCTGGTGGTCGCTGAAGCAGATCTTCGACAAGGACCTGCTGGTCCAGGACCACCGGGTCGCCCCCTGGTGCCCGCGCTGCGGCACCGGTCTCTCGGACCACGAGCTGGCGCAGGGCTACGAGACGGTCGTCGACCCGTCCGTCTACGTCCGCTTCCCGCTGACCTCCGGCCCGCTGGCCGGCAAGGCGGCGCTCCTCGTCTGGACGACGACCCCCTGGACCCTGGTGTCGAACACCGCGGTCGCCGCGCACCCCGAGGTCACCTACGTGGTCGCGACCGACGGCGACGAGCGCGTCGTCGTCGCGCAGCCGCTGCTCGAGAAGGCGCTCGGCGAGGGCTGGGTCACCACGGGCGAGTCCTTCACGGGCGCCGAGATGGAGCGCTGGACCTACCAGCGCCCCTTCGAGCTGGTCCCCTTCGACGCCCCGGCGCACTACGTCGTGAACGCCGAGTACGTGACGACCGAGGACGGTACGGGTCTGGTCCACCAGTCCCCCGCCTTCGGTGAGGACGACCTCAAGGTCTGCAAGGCGTACGGCCTGCCGGTCGTGAACCCGGTCCGCCCCGACGGCACCTTCGAGGAGGACGTGCCGCTGGTCGGCGGCGTCTTCTTCAAGAAGGCCGACGAGGCGCTCACCGCCGACCTGGACGCGCGCGGCCTGCTCTTCCGCCACATCCCGTACGAGCACAGCTACCCGCACTGCTGGCGCTGCCACACGGCCCTGCTCTACTACGCGCAGCCGTCCTGGTACATCCGTACGACCGCGGTCAAGGACCGCATGCTGGCGGAGAACGAGCGGACGAACTGGTTCCCGGACTCGGTCAAGCACGGCCGCTTCGGCGACTGGCTCACCAACAACGTCGACTGGGCGCTCTCCCGGAACCGCTACTGGGGCACCCCGCTGCCGATCTGGCGCTGCGAGGACGACCACCTCACGTGCGTCGGCTCCCGCGCCGAGCTCACCGAGCTGACGGGCACCGACCAGTCGGAGCTCGACCCGCACCGCCCGTACATCGACGCGGTCACGTTCTCCTGCCCGACCGAGGGCTGCGGGAAGACGGCGACCCGTGTGCCGGAGGTCATCGACGCCTGGTACGACTCGGGCTCGATGCCGTTCGCGCAGTACGGCTACCCGTACGAGAACAAGGAACTGTTCGAGTCCCGCTACCCGGCGCAGTTCATCTCCGAGGCGATCGACCAGACGCGCGGCTGGTTCTACACGCTCATGGCCGTCGGCACGCTGGTCTTCGACAAGTCGTCCTACGAGAACGTGGTCTGCCTGGGCCACATCCTCGCCGAGGACGGCCGGAAGATGTCCAAGCACCTGGGCAACATCCTCCAGCCGATCCCGCTGATGGACCAGCACGGCGCCGACGCGGTCCGCTGGTTCATGGCGGCCGGCGGCTCGCCGTGGGCGGCCCGCCGCGTGGGCCACGGCACGATCCAGGAGGTCGTCCGCAAGACCCTGCTGACCTACTGGAACACGGTCGCCTTCCAGGCTCTGTACGCCCGTACGTCCGGCTGGGCGCCGAGCGCCGCGGACCCGGCCCCGGCCGACCGCTCGGTCCTCGACCGCTGGCTCCTCTCCGAGCTGAACGCGCTCGTGGCCGATGTCACCGAAGCGATGGAGTCGTACGACACCCAGCGCACCGGCAAGCTGATCTCGTCCTTCGTCGACGACCTGTCGAACTGGTACGTGCGCCGCTCGCGCCGCCGCTTCTGGCAGGGCGACGCGTCCGCGCTCCGCACGCTGCACGACGTGATCGAGACGGTCACGCGCCTGATGGCGCCGCTGACGCCGTTCATCACGGAGCGGGTCTGGCAGGACCTGGTGGTCCCGGTCACGCCGGACGCCCCGGAGTCGGTCCACCTGGCCACGTGGCCGGCGGCGGACACCGAGCTGATCGACAAGACCCTCTCCGAGCAGATGCTCCTGGTCCGCCGTCTGGTGGAGCTGGGCCGGGCGACGCGCGCGGAGTCGGGCGTGAAGACCCGCCAGCCGCTCTCGCGCGCGCTGGTGGCGGCGACGGGCTTCGCGGCCCTCTCGCCGGCCCTCCAGGCCCAGATCACGGAGGAGCTGAACGTCTCCTCCCTGGCGTCCCTCTCGGAGGTCGGCGGCTCGCTCGTCGACACGACGGCCAAGGCGAACTTCCGGGCCCTGGGCAAGCGCTTCGGCAAGGGCGTCCAGGACGTGGCGAAGGCGGTGGCCGCGGCCGACGCGGCGGCCCTCTCGCTGGCCCTCCGCTCGGGTGAGGCGACGCTCACGGTGAACGGCGAGGAGATCACGGTCACCCCCGAAGAGGTCATCATCACGGAGACCCCGCGGGAGGGCTGGTCGGTCGCCTCGGACTCGGGCGCGACGGTCGCCCTGGACCTGGAGATCACCCCGGAGCTCCGGAAGGCCGGCCTCGCCCGCGACGCCATCCGCCTGATCCAGGAGGCCCGCAAGAACAGCGGCCTGGACGTCGCGGACCGGATCGCCCTGCGCTGGACGTCCGCCTCCCCGGAGACGACGGAGGCCCTCACGGCCCACGCCGCGCTCATCTCGGACGAGGTCCTCGCGACGGACCACGCCGAGGGCGAGGCGGACGCCACCTACGGCGCCCCGTTCACGGACGACTCCCTCGCCCTGACGTTCCGCCTCCGCAAGGCGTAACCGCCACCGAGAAGGCCCGGCACCCCTACGGGGGCGCCGGGCCTTCTCGCGTTCCCCCGCCCCGCCCGCCGCGGCTCCGAGCGGCCCCGGCGCGAAGCCGCCGCGGCTTGCGTCCGGGGGGCTTGCGGCGCGAAGCCGCCGCGCTTGCGTCCGGGAGCCTGCGGCGCGGAGCTGCCGTTGCTCCTTGGCGGGCCGGGGCCTGCGGCGCGGAGTTGCCGCTGCTCCTTGGGGGTCCTGGGGCGCTGCCCTGGGTCGTTCCCGGGGTCCGGGGCGGAGCCCCGGTTTCGGGAAGGGGCGGGGTGGGGGAAGGCCCGCCGCAGGCGCCTCCAGCCCGTCCCGTCCCGCCCCCGGGTACGGCGAAGGGCCGGGTCCCGGTGTTACCCGGGGCCCGGCCCTTGCAGCCTGCCGACGGCTACGCGCTCATCGCGCGACCGCCCGCCGTCAGTTGTCGTCCTCGTCGATCAGGAAGCCCCGCATCGGCGCCGGCGCCTGCTGCATCGGCTGGGGAGCCTGCGGCCGGACCGGAGCCATCGGCTGGGTCATCGCCGGGGACATCTGCTGCTGGCCGCCGTAGGAGGGGGCGCCACCCATGGACGGCGCACCGCCCATCGCGCCGTTGCCACCGTAGGACGGGGCGCTCGCGCCGGCCGAGGCCATCGAGGGCGCCGGCGGCAGCGAGGCCGTCGCCGGGGTCCGCGGCGGTGCCAGCGAGTCGTCGGCCTGGGTCTCCAGCTGACGCAGCTGCGACTCCAGGTACGACTTCAGGCGCGTGCGGTACTCGCGCTCGAAGCCGCGCAGGTCCTCGACCTTGCGCTCCAGCGTGGCGCGGGCGGACTCCAGGGAGCCCATCGCGACGCGGTGCTTCTCCTGGGCGTCCCGCTCAAGGGCGTCCGCCTTGGCGCGGGCGTCCCGCTCCAGGCCCTCGGCGCGCGAGCGCGCCTCGCCGACGATCTTGTTCGCCTCGGAGCGGGCCTCGGCGATCGCCTGGTCGGCGGTCTGCTGGGCCAGCGAGAGGACACGCGCGGCACTGTCGCCGCCCGGGGCCTGCGCCTGCACGGGCTGCTGCTGCATCTGCTGCTGCTGCGGGTGACCCATGGGGCCGCCCTGCATCGGGCCGGGACCCATCGGTCCACCCTGCATGGGGCCACCCTGCATCGGGCCGGGGCCCATGGGCCCACCCTGCATGGGGCCGCCCTGCATGGGGCCGGCGGGAAGCTGCGGGGCACCGGAAGGCAGCTGCGGCGGGCCCATCTGCGGCGGCTGCTGCTGGACCGGCGGTCCGGATATGGCCGCGGGCACGGGCGCGCCGGGACCGACGGGACGATCCTGCGGCTCCGGGGGCTTGCGCATGCCCTGCTGCTGCTGGTTCTGCGCGGCGGCACGCGTCGCGGCGGCCAGCTTGGCGCGCAGGTCCTCGTTCTCGCGGAGCAGGCGGGTCAGCTCGGCCTCGACCTCGTCGAGGAAGGCATCGACCTCGTCCTCGTCATAGCCTTCTCGAAGGCGGACGGTCGTGAACTGCTTGTTCCGCACGTCCTCGGGGGTCAGCGGCATCTCTTCTTCACCTCTACGTAGTCGTCGGCAGTCGGCAAGACCGTATCGTCCACAGTTCTCTCCACCATCACCTCGCGAAACTGCTCACGACGGAGATCAGGATGTAAACGATGATCATCAGAACGAAGAAGGACAGGTCGAGTGCCACGCCCCCGAGACGCAGCGGCGGGATGAGTCGCCGCAGAAGCTTGAGCGGTGGATCGGTGACAGTGTAAGTGGCCTCCAGAACGACCACCATCGCCTTACCGGGTTGCCATGAACGCGCGAACTGGAAGACGTAGTCCATGACCAGCCGGACGATCAGGAGGACGAGGAAGCACATCAGCACGATGTAGACCACCTGTAGTGCGACGCCCATCCCGCGTTTCCCTCTCCCCTGACTTACGTGCTCTCACTTGTTCCGGCCGCGTCGCGACCGGTCCGTCCGGTTCCGTTGTTCTCAGCTCTGGTTGAAGAATCCGCCCTCAGCGATCCGGGCCTTGTCCTCCGCCGTGACATCGACGTTAGCAGGCGACAACAGGAACACCTTCTGCGTCACGCGCTCAATGCTGCCATGGAGCCCGAAGACGAGTCCGGCGGCAAAGTCGACAAGTCGCTTCGCATCCGTGTCGTCCATCTCCGTGAGATTCATGATCACCGGGGTGCCCTCACGGAAGTGTTCCCCGATGGTACGGGCCTCGTTGTAGGTCCGGGGGTGCAGCGTGGTGATGCGGTAGGGCTCCCGCTCGGACACGACCTTGGGCATGATCACCGGTGCGTTCTTCTCCAGGCTCGGGCGTTCGGGTGTGATGGATGCCACGGGGGCAATTCGGGCCGGACGTCCGCTTTCGGCGAGTACCGGGACAGAATGAGCAATCGGTTCCCGGGGCGCCGGGGGCTGCACCACGCGCACCGGTTCCTCGCGCTCCATCTGTCGCGGAGGGGTGTGGCGCCGCTCGCGCTCGGGCTCCGGCTCCAGCTCGGGTTCGAAGTCGTCGTCGGGATCGAAACCCCGGCCGTCGTACCCATCGTCCTCCACGAGGCCGAGGTAGACCGCCATCTTGCGCATCGCGCCGGCCATTCTCTGAGTCCTCCGCTCTGTGGTGGATCGGCCTCGTCACCAAGTGCCAGCGATCCACGAGCCACCCCGCCGTTCTGCGGAATGACCATATTTTCTGCTGTGGTCCGACTTGCTTCGCGACGTTACCCGAGCTTCGGGCGGACACCGAGTACCGCCGTACCGACGCGTACGTGTGTCGCCCCGGCAGCGACGGCCTCCTCGAGGTCCGCACTCATCCCTGCCGACACCATGTTCGCAGCCGGACGGGTCGCGCGCAGGGCAGTCGACAAATCCATCAACCGGTCGAAGGCGGCGCGTTGTCTGCCCGCGTACGGACCGGAGAGCGGCGCGACGGTCATCAGGCCGTCGAGCCGCAGTCCGGCGGCGGCGTCCACCGCGGCGGCCAACTCCTCGACACCCTCCGGCGAGACGCCGCCGCGGGCGCCGCGCTCCCCGGACTCGGCGTCGAGCGCGACCTGGAGCAGGCAGCCGAGCTCCCGTCCCTCCTTCTCCGCGGCCGCGGAGAGAGAGGAAACGAGCTTCAATCGGTCGACAGACTGCACCACATCGGCATAACCCACCACGGAACGGACCTTGTTGGTCTGCAACTGGCCCACGAAGTGCCAGGTCAGATCAAGGTCGGCGCACGCGGCGGCCTTGGGGGCGGCGTCCTGGTCCCGGTTCTCGGCGACATGCCGCACGCCCAGTTCGTGCAGCATGCGCACATCGCTCGCGGGGTAGGTCTTGGTGACCACGATGAGGGTCACCTCCTCCCGCGCGCGCCCGGCGGCGGCACAGGCGGCTGCGATGCGCTCCTCCACCAAAGCCAGATTCTCGGCGAGTTGCGACTTCCGGTCCGTCATGTCTCTTCCTGGGTCAACCAGACATATCCCGCGAGTCGCCCGGTGGTGCGGTCGCGGCGGTACGAGTAGTGGTCACCGGATTCCCGGGTGCAGACCTCACTGGCCTGCCGGTCCGTGACGCCGAGCCGTTCGAGCTGGGCGTGCACGCCGGCGACGACGTCGACCGCCGGGGTGCCCCAGCTCGTCTCGGCCCAGGCGGCGGGCTCGGTCTCCGCGACCTCGGCGCGCATCGCCTCCGGCACCTCGTAGCACCGCCCGCAGACGGCGGGGCCGGTGCGGGCGACGATCCGGGCGGGGTCGGCGCCGAGGCCGATCATGGCCTCGACGGCGGCGGGGACGACTCCGGCGACCAGTCCGGGCCGCCCGGCGTGGGCGGCGGACACGATCCCGGCGACGGGATCGGCGAGCAGGACCGGGACGCAGTCCGCGGTGAGGACGGCGAGGGCGAGTCCGCGGGCCGCGGTCACCAGACCGTCGACCGCCGGGACGGCCTCGTCGGTCCACGGGCCCGCGACCTCGGCGACATCGGCGCCGTGGACCTGGTTCATCCAGACGACCCGAGCCGGGTCTAGCCCGAGGGCGCCAGCGGCCAGCGCCCTGTTGGTCCGTACGGCCTCGGGGTCGTCCCCGACCGCGCCGCCGAGGTTGAGCTCCTCGTACGGAACGGCGCTCACCCCGCCCCACCTGTCGGTGAAGGCGAAATGCGCGCCGTTCGCGTCGAAGTACTTCCCTATCACTTCAGGAAGTCCGGGACGTCCAGCTCTTCGGCCTGGGAGTCCGCGTACGGACGGGCCGGCGGGACGACCGGCGGGGCCGGCGTCAGCGGGGTCTCGTTGACGGCCGGGACCGGCTCGACCGGGACGGAGACCGGCTCTTCGCGGGGGGCCACCGTGCCGAGTCCGCCCATGGGACGGGAGGGCTCGCTGATGCGGGGCGCCGGAGCCGGCTCCTCGCGCTTGGCCGCGACCGAGCCGATGATGTTGTCCCGGCGGGCCGGCGGCTGGCCGCCGTCGAAGCCGGCCGCGATGACCGTGACCCGGACCTCGTCGCCGAGGGCGTCGTCGATGACGGCGCCGAAGATGATGTTGGCCTCGGGGTGGGCCGCCTCGCTGACCAGCTGCGCGGCCTCGTTGATCTCGAAGAGACCGAGGTCGCTGCCGCCGGAGATGGAGAGCAGCACGCCACGGGCGCCGTCGATGGAGGCCTCCAGGAGCGGCGAGGAGATCGCCATCTCCGCGGCGGCCACCGCGCGGTCGTCGCCACGGGCGGAGCCGATGCCCATCAGGGCGGATCCGGCCTCGGACATGACCGACTTGACGTCGGCGAAGTCGAGGTTGATCAGACCCGGGGTGGTGATGAGATCCGTGATGCCCTGGACGCCGCTCAGCAGCACCTGGTCGGCCGACTTGAACGCGTCGAGCACGGAGACCTGACGGTCCGAGATCGAGAGCAGTCGGTCGTTCGGGATGACGATGAGGGTGTCGACCTCTTCGCGGAGCTCGGCGATGCCGTCCTCCGCCTGGTTGGCGCGACGCCGGCCCTCGAAGGTGAAGGGCCGGGTGACCACACCGATCGTCAGGGCGCCCAGCGAGCGCGCGATGTTGGCGACGACGGGTGCGCCGCCGGTGCCGGTGCCGCCGCCTTCTCCGGCGGTGACGAAGACCATGTCGGCCCCCTTGAGGACCTCCTCGATCTCCTCACGGTGGTCCTCTGCCGCCTTGCGACCGACGGCCGGGTTCGCCCCGGCGCCCAGGCCGCGGGTGAGTTCACGACCGACGTCGAGCTTGACGTCGGCGTCGCTCATCAACAGCGCTTGCGCGTCGGTGTTGATCGCGATGAACTCGACGCCCTTGAGGCCGACCTCGATCATTCGGTTGATGGCATTGACACCACCGCCGCCGACACCGATGACCTTGATGACTGCGAGGTAGTTCTGCGGTGCTGCCACGTCGAAGGCCTCTCGCCTCGAGTTACGTGTCGCCTGCTACGCGGTGGTTGGTCGCGCTGCGACGACGGATGCCGATTGGGGCGGTCCGGAACGCCGACCCAAACCCTAACGTTGAAGTTTAGGGTTACCAGTGTCTCTGTTCGCTGGACTCTTCCGAACAGGACACTAAGTCGACAAGCGGCGCACGTTCAACGAACACGCCGAACCTCCCGTTTTTCTTTTCACCCTATGTGATCACCCGGAGCGCTGGCCAACCAGGGTGCTGGCCAGCGGTGATGTCCGTCAACTACCGGACGAAGCGGGTGCCGTGGGGGCACTTACATCGAAGTGCCCCGCTTTGGGCGACGCCTTCATGAGAGCGGTGAGCACCCTGGCTTTCACCGGGCCGTGCTCAGCACTCCCCCAGAGGACGGTGCGCCCCTTGGTCAGTTCCAGAGTGACGGAGTCGTACGAGGTGATGCGGACGACACGAGCGTTCCGGGCGATTTCCTCCGGGAGTTCACCCCGGACGCGGACCGCCTCGCCCAACAGCCGGTCCGCGTCGAATCGGCGCAGGCTGGGCGAGGAGGCGGTGTCGAGGACGAGATGGGGAACACCCCGGGGGGCGGTGTCGACGGTGGCGAACCGGACGCCGGTCGCGTCCACTTCGATGAACTTCGTGCCCTTTTCCAGCAGGAGAACGGGCTTCCGTTCCGTCACTTTCAGACCGATTCCGTGCGGCCAGGACCGTACGACGTCGACCGACGCGATGCGCGGGAGTTCCTTCCGGAGCCGCGCCTCGATCGCCTCGGTGTCGACCGAGAGGAGCGGGGCGCCCGTGGGAACGGCGGCGACCGCCTCGACCTCACGGGGGGTCAGAACCCCCGTACCGGAAGTCTTCACACGTTCCACACGGAACCAGGTCGATCCGTAGAGCGCCCAGATCACGCCGGCCGTGAGCGCGACGACGCCGAGCACGACGAGGAGTACGCGGGTGGCGGGCACCCGGAACCGCTGATTCCGGGTGCCCGTGCGGGACGGCCGCTCCGACGACCCCTTCGGCTGCTTCGCGCCGCTCTTCTCGGCGGTCGTCGATCCGGCTGCCACGCTTCCGCCTTTCGTCGCCGCTACGCCTGTCGGCGGGCGGCGATCGCCTCGTACACCATGCCGACGAGCAGGTCGTCGGCGTCCCGGCGGCCGAACTCGGCGGCGGCGCGGGACATCTCGTACAACCGGTGCGGATCGGCCAGTACGGGCAGGACGTTGCCCTGCACCCACTGCGGCGACAGCTCCGCGTCGTCGACGAGGAGTCCGCCGCCGGCCTTGACCACCGGCTGGGCGTTGAGCCGCTGTTCGCCGTTGCCGATGGGCAGCGGGACGTACGCGGCCGGCAGCCCGACGGCGGAGAGCTCGGCGACGGTCATCGCGCCCGCGCGGCAGAGCATCATGTCGGCCGCGGCGTACGCGAGATCCATCCGGTCCACGTACGGTACCGGCACGTAGGGCGGCATACCGGGCATGTTGTCGACGCGCGGCATTTCGTTCTTCGGGCCGACCGCGTGCAGGATCTGGATGCCCGAGCGCTGGAGCACCGGGGCGATCTGCTGGACGACCTCGTTGAGCCGCCGGGCGCCCTGCGAGCCGCCCGAGACGAGCAGCGTCGGGAGGTTCGGGTCGAGCCCGAAGGCGGCGCGCGCCTCGGGACGCACCCGCGCCCGGTCGAGGGTCGCGATGGTGTGCCGCAGCGGGATGCCGATGTAGCGGGCGTTGCGGAGCTTGCTGTCCGGGGTGGCGACGGCGACCCCGGCCGCGTACCGCGAGCCGATCTTGTTGGCCAGGCCGGGCCGGGCGTTGGCCTCGTGGACCACGATCGGCACCCCGAGGCGCTTGGCCGCGAGATAGCCGGGCAGCGCCACGTAGCCGCCGAAGCCGACGACGCAGTCGGCCTTCGTGCGCTCCAGGATCTGCTCGGCGGCCTTGATCGTGCCGCGGAGCCGCCCGGGGACGGTGATCAGCTCAGGGGTGGGCTTGCGGGGCAGCGGTACGGCGGGGATGAGCGCCAACTCGTAGCCCCGCTCGGGCACGAGTCGGGTCTCCAGACCCTTTTCCGTGCCCAGCGCTGTGATCCCCACGCTGGGGTCCTGCCTGCGCAGGGCATCCGCGAGGGCCAGCGCGGGCTCGATGTGGCCGGCGGTCCCCCCGCCGGCGAGTACGACATGCACCGAAATTCACCGCTCTCCGGACGGGCGCTTCTTGACGCGCCGTCGCATCGACTTCCATCTCACCCCGGCCCGCTTACCCCAACCGGGGCGGCGCATGGCCAGGGCCGCTTTCGCGGCGGGATCCTGTCGCGCGAAGGCGATGAGGAGCCCGACGGCGAACATGGTCGGCAGCAGGGCCGACCCCCCGTACGAGAACAGCGGGAGCGGGACTCCGGCGATCGGCAGCAAGCCGAGCACCGCACCGATGTTGATCACGGCCTGCGCCGTGATCCAGGTGGTCACGCCTCCCGCGGCGTACCTCACGAAGGGGTCCTCCGTGCGTCCGGCCACGCGGATACCCGCATAGCCTAGAGCCGCGAACAGGGCGACTACCGACAGCGTCCCCGCGAGACCGAGTTCCTCACCGGTGACCGCGAAGATGAAGTCGGTGTGCGCTTCGGGGAGTTGGCCCCATTTCTCCACACTGGCACCGAGCCCGGAACCGAACCATCCGCCCGAGGCCAGAGCATAGATTCCGTGCGCGGCCTGGAGGCAGGGGGCTCCCTCGCCGCCGGGGTCGGTCGCTCCGATGCAGTCGAAGCGCTTCATCCGGTTGTCACTCGTCTTGATCAGCAGCACACCGATCGCGCCGGCGACGGAGAGCACTCCGACGAAGAGCCGGGTGGGCGCGCCGGCCGTCCACAGCAGACCGAAGAGGATCGCGGCGAGGATGATCGAGGTGCCCATGTCGCCGCCGAGCATGATCAGTCCGAGCAGCATGAAGGCCACGGGGACCAGCGGGACGAGCATGTGCTTCCACTGGGACAGCAGCCGCATGTCCTGCTTGCGGGCGAGCAGGTCGGCCCCCCACAGGATCAGCGCCAGCTTGCCGAACTCGCTGGGCTGGAGCTGGAAGGGGCCGCCGAGCGAGATCCAGTTCTGGTTGCCGTTGACCGAGTGCCCTATCCCGGGGATCTGCACGAGCACCATCAGGAAGACGGCGCCGACGAGGATCGGGTAGGCGAGCGCCCGGTGCAGCTTCACCGGCATCCGGGAGGCGGCCAGGAGCAGCCCGGTGCCCAGGAGCGCGGCGAAGAACTGCTTCCGGAAGAAGTAGGAGGGCACGAGGTCGTAGCGGAGCGCCGTGATCATCGAGGCGGAGAAGACCATCACCAGGCCGAGCATGGTGACGAGCAGCGCCGCACCGATGATCACGTAGTACGCGGTGAGGGGCCGGTCCCAGGCCTTCAGCGCCCGCTCGTGGAGCCGCCGTACGCCCCCGCCGCGGGTCCGCCGCGGGGTCGCTGGGGCCCGCCCTCCGCCGCGTACGGCGGAAGGCCGGCGTGTCCCGGCGATCTTGCTCGGCATGGTCGCTGCCCCCTCCAGTCGTGCCCGGTCCGGCCGGACCCTCCCACTGGTCAGGTCAGGCGTCCCCGGTGGCGGCGAGGGCGCGGACAGCGTCCGCGAAGGCCTCGCCCCGCTTGTTGTAGTTGGTGAACATGTCCATCGAGGCGCAGGCCGGGGCGAGGAGCACCGTGTCCCCCGGGCGGGCCAGCCGGGCCGCCTCCCGGACCGCCTCGGACATCGCCCCAGTGTCGGTCCGGTCGAGGTCCACCACCGGGACTTCCGGGGCGTGTCGCGCCAGGGCTTCGCGGATCAGCGCGCGGTCGGCGCCGATCAGGACGGCCCCGCGCAAGCGCTTCGCCGACTTCTGTACGAGCTCGTCGAAGGTCGCGCCCTTGGCGAGGCCGCCGGCGATCCAGACGATCGGGTCGTAGGCCGCCAACGAGGCTTCCGCGGCGTGGGTGTTGGTGGCCTTGGAGTCGTCGACGTACGTGACGCCCTCGATCTCCTCGACCAGTTCGATGCGGTGCGGGTCCGGCCGGAAGGCCTTCAGCCCGGCCCGTACGGCCTTGGCGTCGACGCCGAAGGCGCGGGCGAGGGCGGCCGCGGCGAGGGCGTTGGCGATGTTGTGCGGGGCCGGGGGCTGGACGTCGTCGACCTCGGCGAGCTCCTGGGCGTTCTTCTGCCGGTTCTCGACGAAGGCACGGTCGACGAGGATGCCCTCGACGACGCCCAGTTCGGACGGGCCGGGGGTGCCGAGCGTGAAGCCGATCGCCCGGCAGCCCTCCTCGACGTCGGCCTCGACGACCAGGTCCTCGGTCGCCTTGTCGGCGACGTTGTAGACACAGGCGACCTGGTTGCCCTCGTAGATCCGGCCCTTGTCGGCGGCGTACGCCTCCATCGAGCCGTGCCAGTCGAGGTGGTCGGGCGCCAGGTTGAGCACGGCGCCGGAGTGGACGCGGACGGACGGCGCCCAGTGGAGCTGGTAGCTGGAGAGCTCGACGGCGAGCACGTCGTACGGCTCCTCGCCGAGGACGGCATCGAGGAGGGAGACCCCGATGTTGCCGACGGCGGCGGTCCGCAGACCGGCCGCCTCCAGGATCGAGGCGAGCATCCGCACGGTCGTGGTCTTGCCGTTGGTGCCGGTGACCGCGAGCCAGGGGGCCGCGCCGGGCCCCCTGAGCCGCCAGGCCAGTTCGACGTCGCCCCAGACCTCCACGCCCGCCTCGGCGGCGGCCGCGAAGAGCGGCTTGTCGGGCCGCCAGCCGGGGGTGGTGACGATCAGCTCGGTGCCGGACGGCAGGGTGGCCCCGTCGCCGAGGCGGACGGTGATGCCCTCCGCCTCCAGGTCGGCGGCCTGCGCCCGGGAGCGCTCGTCGTCGCCGTCGTTGACGACGGTCACGACCGCGCCCAGGCCGTGCAGGACCCGGGCGGCCGGGATCCCGGAGACCCCGAGCCCCGCGACGGTGACCTTCTTGCCGTTCCAGTCGAGCTGTTCTGTCACTTCTCCGATGCCCATCCCGCGTAGAAGAGGCCCAGGCCCACGATCACGCACATGCCCTGGATGATCCAGAACCGGACGACGACCAGGACCTCCGACCACCCCTTGAGTTCGAAGTGGTGTTGGAGTGGGGCCATCCGGAAGACGCGCTTGCCGGTCATCTTGAACGAGCCGACCTGGATGACCACGGACATCGTGATCAGCACGAACAGGCCGCCGAGCAGGGCCAGCAGGAGCTCCGTACGGGAGCAGATGGCGAGACCGGCCAGTGCGCCGCCGAGGGCGAGCGAGCCGGTGTCACCCATGAAGATCTTGGCGGGCGAGGTGTTCCACCACAGGAAGCCGAAGCAGGCGCCCATCAGGGCGGAGGCGACGACCGCGAGGTCGAGCGGGTCGCGCACCTCGAAGCAGGCGTTGGGGTTGGTCAGCGTCACCGCGTTGGCACAGGACTCCTGGAACTGCCAGAGCCCGATGAAGGTGTACGCGCCGAAGACCATCACCGAGGCGCCGGTGGCCAGACCGTCCAGACCGTCCGTCAGGTTCACGCCGTTGGACATGGCCAGGATCATGAAGAGCGCCCAGATCACGAACAGCACCGGGCCGATGGTCCAGCCGAAGTCCGTGATGAAGGAGAGCTTCTCGGAGGCGGGCGTGAGTCCGCGCATGTCCGCGAACTGCAGCGACAGCACGGCGAAGGCGATGCCGACGATCAGCTGGCCGGCCATCTTCGCCTTGGCCCGCAGGCCCAGCGAACGCTGCTTGACGATCTTGATGTAGTCGTCGAGGAAGCCGACCAGGCCCATGCCGGCCATGAGGAACAGCACCAGGATGCCCGAGTACGTCGGGTCCTCGCCGGTGATGACCTTGGCCAGGGCGTACGCGATGAGCGTGGCCAGGATGAAGGAGATGCCGCCCATGGTGGGCGTGCCCTTCTTCCCGGCGTGGCCGCGCGGGCCGTCGTCCCGGATGAACTGCCCGTACCCCTTGCGGGCAAGGAGCTTGATCAGCAGCGGGGTGCCGATCAGGGTCAGGAAGAGGCCGATGGCCCCCGCGAAGAGGATCTGCCTCATCGTCCGGCGACCTCGCCCTCGGTGTCGAGGAGGGCCAGCGCGACCCGTTCGAGACCGACCGACCTGGAAGCCTTCACAAGGACGACGTCCCCCGGGCGCAGCTCACTGCGCAACAGGTCGACAGCCGCCTGCGCGTCGGACACGTGCACCGACTCCTCACCCCACGAACCCTCGTTATATGCGCCCAGTTGCAGCCAGGACGCTTCCCTGTCCCCGACCGCGACGAGCTTGCTGACGTTGAGCCGGACGGCGAGCCGTCCGACCGCGTCGTGCTCGACGAGCGATGCGTCACCGAGCTCGGCCATCTTGCCGAGCACCGCCCACGTACGAGCCCCTCGGGCCTGTGCGGCCCGGCCCATGGACGCGAGCGCGCGCAGGGCGGCTCGCATGGACTCGGGGTTCGCGTTGTAGGCGTCGTTGACGATCGTCACGCCGTCCGGACGCTCGGTGACCTCCATGCGCCAGCGCGACAGGGTTCCCGCTTCGGAGAGCGCGGTGGCGATCTCTTCGACAGGCATGCCCAGCTCGTGCGCGACGGCGGCCGCTGCGAGCGCGTTCGACACGTGGTGCTCACCGTACAGGCGCAAGGTCACGTCGCTGCACCCGGTGGGTGTGTGAAGCCTGAAAGAAGGCTGTCCGTTCTCTGTGAGGAGGACGTTCTCGGCCCGTACGGCCGCTTCGTCCGCTTCGCCGAAGAGGATCACGCGGGCCTTGGTGCGGCTCGCCATCGCGCGGACGAGCGGATCGTCGGCGTTGAGGACCGCCACTCCGCCTTCCTCGGCGGACGGCAGCGCCTCGACGAGCTCGCCCTTGGCCTCGGCGATCTGCTCCCGGCCGCCGAACTCGCCGATGTGGGCGGTGCCCACGTTGAGGACGAGACCGATGCGGGGCGGGGTGAGGCCGGTGAGGTAGCGGATGTGCCCGATGCCGCGGGCGCCCATCTCCAGGACCAGGTGCCGGGTCTCGTCGCTCGCGCGGAGCGCCGTGAGCGGCAGTCCGATCTCGTTGTTCAGCGAGCCGGGTGTCCACACGGTGGGCGCGTGCCGGTCGAGGACCTGGGCGATCAGGTCCTTCGTGGAGGTCTTGCCGGCCGAGCCGGTGAGGGCGACGACATCGGTGCCGAGCCGCTCGACGACCGCGCGGGCGAGGGCCCCCAGCGCGGTCTGCACGTCGTCCACGACGATCGCGGGGACGCCGAGGGGACGGGCGGCGAGCACGGCCGCCGCGCCCGCCTCGACGGCGCGCTCCGCGTAGTCGTGGCCGTCGACGCGCTCACCGGCGAACGCGACGAAGAGGCTGCCGGGCCGCACCTCGCGGGAGTCGATGACGACGGACCCGTCGACCAAGGCGGCCGGATCCGGTATGTCGTGCTTCTGCCCGCCGACGATTTCGGCGATCTCGGCGAGGGAGAGGGCGATCACTGCTTCATCCCTGACTGTTCTGGTGGCTGGCTGTGTCCTTGCCGCCCCCCAGGGCGACCCGGCCGTTCTGTTCGAGGATCGCCGCGCGCAGGACTTGGCGGTCGTCGAAGGGGCGTACGACCCCGGCGATCTCCTGGCCCTGCTCGTGGCCCTTGCCCGCGACCAGGACGGTGTCGCCCGGCCGCGCGCGGGCCACGGCGGTGGCGATGGCGGCGGCGCGGTCGGCGAGGACGATGACCTCGCCGCGCTCCTCCGCCGGGACCTCGGCCGCGCCCGCGAGCATGGCGGAGAGGATCACGAGCGGATCCTCGGAGCGGGGGTTGTCGGAGGTCAGGACGGCGGTGTCGGAGAGCCGGGCCGTGGCGGCGCCCATCGGGCCGCGCTTGGTGGTGTCCCGGTCGCCGCCGCAGCCGATGACCACGTGCAGCTTGCCCTCGGTGACCTCGCGCAGCGAGCGCAGGACCGATTCGACGGCGTCCGTCTTGTGGGCGTAGTCGACGACCGCGAGGTACGGCTGGCCGGCCTCGACCCGCTCCAGGCGGCCCGGTACGCCGGGGACGGCGGCGATGCCGTCGGCGGCGCTCTTCGCTTCGAGGCCCGCGGTGGCGAGGGTGGCGATCGCGGCGAGGGTGTTGGCGACGTTGAACGGGCCGGGCAGCGGTGCGGTGGCGGAGATCCGCTCGCCCTGCGGGCCGACGGCGGTGAACGTCGAGTCGTGGGAGCCGAGGACGAGGTCCTCGGCGCGCCAGTCGGCGTCGGCGCGGCCCTCGGCGGAGAAGGTGACGACCGGTACGGTCGCCTCCTTCGCGAGCCTGCGGCCGTACGCGTCGTCGAGGTTCACGACGCCGAGCCTGCTGCGCTCGGGCGTGAAGAGCGCGGCCTTGGCCCGGAAGTAGTCCTCCATGTCGGAGTGGAACTCCATGTGCTCCGGGCTGAGGTTGTTGAAGACGGCGACGTCGAAGACGCAGCCGTCGACCCGGCCGAGCACGAGGGCGTGGCTGGAGACCTCCATGGCGACCGCCTCGACGCCCCGCTCGCGCATGACCGCGAAGAGCGCCTGGAGGTCGGTGGCCTCCGGGGTGGTCCGCTCCGACTTGATGCGCTCGTCGCCGATGCGCATCTCGACGGTGCCGACGAGACCGGTGGACCGTCCGGCGCCGCGCAGGCCGCCCTCGACGAGGTACGCCGTGGTGGTCTTGCCGGACGTGCCGGTGATGCCGATCTGGAGGAGATCGGCGCCGGGCCGTCCGTAGATCTCGGCGGCGAGCTCCCCCATCCGGCCGCGCGGGTTCTCGACGACGAGGACCGGCAGGCCGGTCGCGGCGGCGCGCTCGGCGCCCGCCGGGTCGGTGAGGACCGCGGCGGCTCCGAGTCCGGCGGCCTGGGCGACGAAGTCGGCGCCGTGCATGCGGGCTCCGGGCAGGGCCGCGTACACGTCCCCGGGGCGTACGGCCCGGGAGTCGTGCGTGATGCCCGTGATGGCGACGGGGTCGGAGCCGGCGCCGGGGGTGTCGACGCCCAGCTGTGCGGCCAGGTCGCCCAGGGGTGTCGGGCGGGCCTGCTGCGGCCGGGGCGGGGTGGTTCGGTACTGATCAGCGTGTGGCACGGCGGTGAGCGTACCGGGCGCACCCTGTGCGGGGCCAAAAGAGCCCGGGGCGTCGCCGGAGTTCGATTTCCGGTTCCCGGAATGGGGGGTGATCGTTGTCACTGGTGCTCCCGGAGGGTCACGGGGTGCGGTCGGAGAAGACCGGCAGTCGGGCGGGCTCGCCGCCCGTGGGGGCGACGTGGAGGGTCTTGAGGGCGAACTCCATGACCTTCTTGTAGATGGGTCCGCAGATCTGGCCGCCGAAGTAGCTGCCCTTGGTGGGGTTCTGGATGGCGCAGTAGACGGTGATCTGCGGGTCGTCGGCGGGGGCGAAGCCGGCGAAGGAGGCGGTGTACCCCTTGTAGCGGCCGAGTTCGGGGTCGACGCGGTTGGCGGTGCCCGTCTTGCCCGCGACCCGGTAGCCGGGGATCGCGGCCCTGGTGCCGGTGCCCTCCCGGTCGTCGACGACGGACTCCAGCATCTGGGCGAGGGTCTTGGCGGTCTTCTCGCTGACGACCCTGGACTCCTTGGGCGCGGGGGCCGCGGCGAAGCGCCCGTCGGGCCCCTTGGTGCCGCGTACGAGGCTCGGTTCGATCCGTACGCCTCCGTTGGCGATGGTCGAGTACACGGAGGCGGCCTGCATGGCGCTGACGGAGAGGCCCTGGCCGAAGGGGATCGTGTACTGCTGCGAGGTGGACCAGGCCTCGGGCTTGGCGAGGATGCCGGGGGTCTCGCCCGGAAAGTCCAGGCCGGTGGGGCTGCCCATCCCGAACTTGCGCAGATAGGTGTGGAGGACCCGGTTGGCCTCGGCCTGGGTGTCGCCGAGCCGGCCGGTGGCGAGGATCGTGCCGATGTTGCTGGACTTGGCGAGGACGCCGTTGAGGGTCAGGTACCAGGTCTTGTGGTCGATGTCGTCCTTGAAGAGCCGGTCGCCGCGGTGGAGCCGGTTGGGGACGGTGACGTGGGTGTCGGGGGTCGCCTTGCCCTCCTCCAGGACGGCGGCCATGGACATGACCTTGCTGGTGGAGCCGGGCTCGTAGGCGTCCTGGAGGGCGGCGTTGCCCATGGAGGCCGCGTTGGCGGCGGAGAGGTCGTTGGGGTCGAAGCCGGGGGCGTTGGCCATGGCGAGGACCTCGCCCGTCTTCGTGTTCTGCACGACGACGTACCCGCGGTCGGCCTTGGACTTCCTCACCTGGTCGGTGATGGCCTGCTGGGCGGCCCACTGGATGTCCCGGTCGATGGTGAGCTCGATGTCGGAGCCGGGGACGGCGGGGGTGCCCTGGGAGCCCGCGGTGGGCACCTGGCGGCCGCCGGACTCGGTGAAGCGGACCTTGCCGTCCTTGCCGGCGAGCTCCGGGTCGAGCATGGACTCCACGCCGCCGGCTCCCTTGCCCTCGGCGTTGACGTAGCCCAGTATCCCGGCGGCGAGCTCGCCGTTCGGGTACACGCGCTTGGTGCTGGGCTCGCTGAGGATGCCGCCGAGCAGATTGACGCCGGTGCCGCCCTTGGCGCGGGCCTTCTCCCCGTAGACCTTCCTGAGGTCCTTGATCTGGTTCCAGACCTGCGGGGTCTGCTTGCGCGCGAGCAGGGTGTAGCGGGACTTGGGGGTACGGAGCTTCTTCGCGAGCTCGGCGGGTTCCTTGCCGAGGATCGGGGCGAGGAGGGCCGCGGCCTGCTCGGGCGCGTCGGGGACCTTGGACTCCTCGGGCGTGAAGAGCTTGGGGTCGGCGGTGATGTCGTACGCGTCGACGCTGGCGGCGAGCGCGATGCCGTTGCGGTCGGTGATCTCGCCCCGCTCGGCGGAGAGCGTGTAGTCCTGGAAGCGGTACTTGTCGGCCTTGGCGGCGTACGCGCTGGCGTCGACGGCCTGGACCTGGAGCAGCCGGACCACGAAGACCAGCATGACGAGGGTCAGGCCGAGGGAGATCAGCCGGAGCCGGGGCCGGGGGCTGCCGAGCCGGATGGTGCGGGGCTGCCGGGCCGGGGGCCGGGGCGCGGGGCGCTTCGCGGCCGGGCGCGGAGCGGGGCGCGAGGCGGCGGGCCGGGAGGGGCGGGCTCCGGCGGAGGCGGGCCGGGGGCGTGCGGGCCGGGCGGCTCCGGCGGGTCCGGGGACGCGGCGGCGGGGGGGCTCCTTGGAGGGCACTGCTCGGTCACCTGCCGGAGGTAGTAGGGGAGGCGGGTGTGGGCACTGTCCGTACGGGGCCGGCCCCGGTGGGGCCCGGACTGGTGGGACTTCCGCCGGTGGGAGTGGTGCCCGTGGAGCCTGGGCCGGTGTCCGCCTGGGCCGTGCCGGTGGGGCTTCCGCCAGTGGGGGACGTGGCCGCGGCCGTGTTCGGCGGTGGGTTCGAGGCGACGGGCGGGGTCGGCCTCGCGCTCGGGCTCGGGCTCGGCTTCGGGGCGACCGCGGTCGAGGGCTCGCCGAGGACCTTGCCGTCCGGGCCGAGGAAGGCGGGGCTGCCGCCCGGGACCATGCCGAGCTCGCGGGCCCGCCGCTCCAGGGCGTCGGGGGCCGCGTAGTCGTCCACGTCCCGCTGGAGCGCCTGCTCCTCGTCGGTGAGCTCGGTGGTCCTGTCCTTGAGCTCGCGCAGCTTGAAGGAGCCCTGGTTGAGGGCCGAGTTCAGCAGGAGCAGGGCGATGAGCCCGCCGCCGAGGAGCACGAAGACGAGCAGGACGAAGGGGGTACGGGCGGCCGAGCTGGGCCCCGACGGCATGAGCCGTCCGAGCCGCGCGGCCCGCCCTTTGAGGGGCCCCTTCGCCGTGCTCACAGCACGTCCTCCCGGATGCGCTGCGCGCCGCGGAGCCGGGCGGGCGCGGCGCGCCGGTTCTCGGCGACCTCTTCCTCGGTGGGGAGCTCGGCGCCGCGGGTGAGGAGCTGGAGGCGCGGCTGGTACTTCTCCGGGACGATCGGGAGCCCGGGCGGCGCGGTGGTCGTGGCGCCGGCCGCGAAGACCTGCTTGACGATGCGGTCCTCCAGCGACTGGTAGGAGAGGACGACGACCCGGCCGCCGACGGCGAGGGCCTTCACGGCCGCCGGGATCGCCTTCTCGACGCTGTCGAGCTCGCGGTTGACCTCGATGCGCAGGGCCTGGAAGGTCCGCTTGGCCGGATTGCCGCCGGTGCGCTTGGCCGCCTGGGGCAGGGAGTCGCGGATGAGCTCGACGAGCCGGGCGCTGTTGGTGAAGGGTTCCTTCTCGCGCTCGCGCACGACCGCGGAGACGATGCGCTTGGCCTGCTTCTCCTCGCCGTACGCCCGCAGGATGCGGACCAGTTCGCCGGCGGGGTAGGTGTTGAGGACCTCCGCCGCGCTGATGCCGGTCGTCTGGTCCATGCGCATGTCGAGCGGGGCGTCCTGCGCGTAGGCGAAGCCGCGGTCGGCCTCGTCCAGCTGCATGGAGGAGACGCCCAGGTCGAAGAGGACGCCGTCGACCGTGGGGATGCCGAGCCGGTCGAGGACCTCGGGCAGCTCGTCGTACACGGCGTGGACGAGCGTGGCGCGCTCCCCGAAGGGGGCGAGGCGCTCGCCGGAGAGGCGCAGCGCCTCCTTGTCCCGGTCGAGGGCGACGAGCCGCACCTCGGGGAAGCGCCGGAGCAGTGCCTCGCTGTGGCCGCCGAGGCCCAGGGTGCAGTCGACGACGACCGCGCCGGGGCGCTCCAGTGCGGGGGCCAACATGTCCAGGCACCGCTGGAGCATCACCGGGACGTGTCGGTCGTTGCTCAATGCGCCCTCTCAGATCCGGCGCGGTGGTACGTACCGCCGGGCTCCCGCCCCGCACCGGCTGCCGCGCGAGCGGGAGGAGCGCGAGCGGGAGGGATTCGAGCCGTAGGTACCGCCGCACACACGGGGGAGAAACCGCGGAAATCGCTCGATGTCTCCGTGAACTTCGCGTCACTTTAGTCCACGTGACCCGCCGGTCAATCAACCGGCTGGCGCGTCGCACGGCGCCGGCGGACCGGTGGGACATTCCGGACGGCTCACTCGTTCGGGGCCCGGCTTCCCCCATCTGTGGGTTAGCTCACAACAAGCCTCAATGGCGTTCTTTGTCCCCTCTCACAGCAGGCCCGGCGCCCTTGTGCCCGTTAACGTCGGAACCATGTCGACATCCGCGCACCCCTCTGCCGACGCCGTACGCACCGCCGACACGGTCACCGACCGCCTCGTCGAGGCGAACGAGCGCTACGCCGCCGACTTCACCGACCCCGGAATGGACGCGCGGCCCGTGCTGCGCGTCGCCGTCGTCGCCTGTATGGACGCCCGTCTCGACCTGCACGCGGCCCTGGGTCTCGAACTCGGCGACTGCCACACCATCCGCAACGCGGGCGGTGTGGTCACCGACGACGTGATCCGGTCCCTCACGATCAGCCAGCGGGCGCTCGGCACCCGCAGCGTCATGCTGGTCCACCACACGGGCTGCGGTCTCGAATCGCTCACCGAGGACTTCCGGCACGAGCTGGAGGACGAGGTCGGCCAGCGGCCGGCGTGGGCGGTCGAGGCGTTCCGCGACGTGGACCAGGACGTCCGGCAGTCGATGCAGCGGGTGCGGACCTCCCCCTTCCTGTTGCACTCCGACGACGTCCGGGGCTTCGTCTTCGACGTGACGACCGGTCTTCTGCGCGAGATCGACCCGGCCTAGTCGTCTCCGTACGGCAACAGTCGGCCCGGCACAACGGGGCAAACTCCGGCATTCCCCTCGCACTTGTCCACAGGCGAGTGACACGACCCGGCCACGGCAACAAGAATGCTCGGGTGACACCCCCCGAAACATGTCCCCGGGGGCAGGTGTCCGTGTTCCGGAAGGCCGAGGAGGGCCGGGTGACGACCTATGACGATCGAGCGAGCCTCACTGATCTGACCACGACCGCGGAGCGTGTCCGCAGGTCGGTGGAGAGTGTGATCGAGGGCAAGCCCGAGGTCGTACGGCTTTCTCTGACCGTGCTGCTCGCCGAGGGGCACCTCCTCATCGAGGATGTCCCCGGCGTCGGCAAGACCATGCTGGCCAAGACCCTTGCGCGGTCCATCGACTGCTCGGTGCGCCGCATCCAGTTCACCCCCGACCTGCTGCCCTCGGACATCACGGGCGTGTCGATCTTCGACCAGCAGCGCCGGGAGTTCGAGTTCAAGCCGGGCGCGATCTTCGCGCAGATCGTGATCGGCGACGAGATCAACCGCGCGTCGCCGAAGACCCAGTCCGCGCTCCTGGAGTCCATGGAGGAGCGGCAGGTCACCGTCGACGGCCAGACGTACGAGCTGCCCGGCCCGTTCATGGTCGTCGCCACCCAGAACCCGGTGGAGATGGAGGGCACCTACCCGCTGCCCGAGGCCCAGCGCGACCGCTTCATGGCCCGGGTCTCCATCGGCTACCCGAGCGCCGAGGCCGAGCTCCAGATGCTCGACACGCACGGCTCGGTGTCCCCGCTGGACGACCTCCAGCCGGTCGCCCACGCCCACGACATCGTGAAGCTGATCGAAGCGGTGCGCGCGGTCCACGTCGCCGACTCCGTCCGCCGGTACGCGGTCGACATCGTCGCCGCCACCCGCACCCACGCCGACCTGCGGCTCGGCGCCTCGCCCCGGGCCACGCTCCACCTGCTGCGGGCAGCCAAGGCGTCCGCCGCGCTGAGCGGCCGCGAGTACGTCCTGCCGGACGACCTCCAGGCCCTCGCCGCGCCCGTCCTCGCCCACCGGCTGATGCCGACGGCACAGGCCCAGCTGAACCGGCGCACCGCCGAGCAGGTCGTCCAGGACATCCTCCAGCGCACCCCCGTCCCGGCCGCGGCCCCGCCCGCCGGACCGCTCTACGGCCAGCAGCAGCCCGGCGCCCGGCGGCTGTGATGAGAGGCGCTGCCGTACCGGACGGGCAGCGGGGCGAGGACGACCGGGGCGGGCTGCGGGCCGCCTTCGGCGGTCTCACCACCCGCGGCCGGTCCTTCCTCGCCGCCGGGGTGGCCGCCGCCGTCTGCGCGTACGTCCTCGGCCAGGCCGATCTGCTGCGCGTCGGGCTGCTCCTCGCCGCCCTGCCGCTGATCTGCGTCCTCGTGCTGCACCGCACGCGCTACCGCGTCGCGGCCTCCCGCCGCCTCACCCCGCAGCGGGTCGAGGCGGGCTCCGAGGCCCGGGTCCAGCTCCGGATGGAGAACGTCTCCAAGCTCCCCACCGGGCTGCTCATGCTCCAGGACCACGTGCCGTACATGCTGGGACCCCGCCCCCGCTTCGTCCTCGACCGGGTCGAGGCGGGCGGTCGGCGCGAGGTCTCCTACCGGGTCCGCTCCGACCTGCGGGGACGCTTCCCGCTGGGCCCGCTCCAGCTGCGGCTCAACGACCCCTTCGGGATGTGCGAGCTGACCCGTGCCTTCAGCGCCTACGACACCCTCACCGTCGTCCCGCGCACGGAGGCGCTGCCCCCGGTGAAGCTCGCCGGCGAGGCCGCGGGGTACGGCGACGGGCAGCAGCGCTCCCTCGCGCTCGCCGGCGACGACGACGTCATCCCGCGCGCCTACCGGCACGGCGACGACCTGCGCCGGGTGCACTGGCGCTCCACCGCCCGCTACGGCGAGCTGATGGTCCGGCGCGAGGAGCAGCCGCAGCGGGCCCGCTGCACCGTGCTCCTCGACACCCGCCGGGTCGCCTACCAGGGCACCGGCCCCGACTCCGCCTTCGAGTGGGCGGTCTCCGGCGCCGCGTCCTCCCTGGTGCACATGCTGGAGCGCGGCTACGCGGTCCGGCTGCTCACCGACACCGGCAGCGCGGTGCCCGAGGGCTCCGACGGCTTCGCCGGCTCGACGCAGGACTCTGCCGACACGGCCGGTCTGATGATGGACACCCTCGCGATCGTCGACCACTCCGAAGGTGCCGGGCTCTCCCGCGCCTCCGACGTGCTGCGCGGCGGCAACGAAGGGCTGCTCATCGCCTTCCTCGGCGACCTCGACGAGGAGCAGGCGGCCCTGACCGCCCGGATGCGCGGGCGGACCGGCGCGGCCGTGGCGTTCGTCCTGGACTCGGGCACCTGGCTGACGGGCGGCGCGGTCAGCGGCGCGGTCGAGAACCGCGTACGGCAGCTGCGCGAGGCGGGCTGGACGGCACTGGCCGTGGCGCCCGGGGCGCGGATCGGCGACGTGTGGCAGCAGGCGGCCGGAGCCCGTACGGAATCCGCCGCCGACACCTACGGAGGTTGGTCATGAGCGGCCGCGCACGGCTGACCCTCGCCTCCTGGGCCGCCACCCTGATGGCGGCCGGGGCGCTGCTCCCGCTGGTGAAGCCGGCGACCTGGATCTTCACGGCGGCCTTCGTCCTCGCTCTGGTGAGCGGCGTGGGCACGCTGGCCCGGCGGGTGCCGCTGGCCCGCCCGCTGACCCTGCTGGCGCAGGCGGCCGTCATACTGCTCGCGCTGACCCTGTTCTTCGCCCGGGAGCAGGCGGTCCTCTGGCTGATCCCCGGCCCGGAGGCCCTCGCGCACGCCGTCGACCTGTTCTCTGCGGGCGCCGAGGACGTCGGCCGGTACGCAATCCCGGCGCCGGACACCGAGGGCATCCGGCTCATGCTCGTCGGCGGCGTGGTCGCGATCGGGCTCCTGGTGGACGCCCTCGCGGTCACCTTCCGCAGGGCGGCCCCGGCCGGTCTTCCGCTGCTCGCTCTGTACTCGGTGGCCGCCGGTCTCTCCGGTGGCGGCGCGGGCTGGCTCTGGTTCCTCCTCGCGGCCTCCGGCTATCTGCTGCTGCTCCTCGCGGAGGGCCGCGACCGGCTCTCCCAGTGGGGGCGGGTCTTCGGCGGCGCCCAGCGTGCCGGCCGGCCGGGCTCGACGGTCGCGAGCGGCGGTCCCGCCTTCGCCCCGGCCCGCACCGGCCGCCGGATCGGCGCCGTCGCGATGGGCGTCGCCATGGTGGTGCCGCTCGCGCTGCCGGGTCTCTCCGGCGGCGTGTTCGGCGGCGGCAGCGGCGAGGGGAACGGGGGTTCGGGCAAGGGCGGCACCATCTCCGCCGTGAACCCGCTGGTCTCCCTCCAGGACAATCTGCGCCAGCCCGAGGACCGGGAGGTCCTCCGCTACCGGACCAACGCCCTCGACAACAGCGGCCTGTACCTGCGCCTCGTCGCCCTCGACCAGTTCGACGGCGCCTCCTGGAAGTCCTCGGTCCGCCCGATCGAGGACGTGCCGAAGCAGCTGCCGTGGCCCGAGGGGCTCGGCCAGGACGTCAAGGTCAGCGAGGTGACCACCAACATCGTCGCCTCCGACGCGTACGAGCAGCGGTGGCTGCCCATGCCGTACCCGGCGGGCCGGGTCGACATCGGCGGGAAGTGGCGCTTCGAGCCGGCCGGCCGGATGCTCGTCGGCGACGACAAGCAGAACACCGCCGGCGTCCGCTACCAGGTCTCCAGCCTGGACGTGCAGCCCACGTCCGGGCAGCTGGCCGCCGCCGGGACCGCCCCGGAGAAGCTGCGCGCCGAGTACACGAAGGTCCCCGAGTCCCTCCCCGCCGACGTCCGGGCGAAGGCCCGGGAGGTCACCAAGGGCGCGCGCAACGACTACGCGAAGGCGGTGAAGCTCCAGGACTGGTTCGCCGAGGACGGCGGCTTCCGCTACGACGTCGAGGTGAGCTCCGGCACCGGGGTGCAGGCGATCTCCCGCTTCCTGAAGGACAAGGAGGGCTTCTGCGTCCACTTCTCCTTCTCCATGGCGGCGATGGCCCGCTCGCTCGGCATCCCCGCGCGGGTGGCCGTCGGCTTCATGCCGGGCACGACGCAGACCGACGGCTCGGTCTCGGTGGGTATCCGGGACGCGCACGCCTGGCCCGAGCTGTACTTCGACGGGGCGGGCTGGATGCGGTTCGAGCCGACGCCGTCGCGGGGCTCCACCCCGGCGTACACCCGGCAGAACACGCCCTCGGGCACGGCCACCGGTCCCACGCAGCCCCAGCAGAGCGCCTCGGCGCAGCCGTCCGCCGCGCCGAGCGCCTCGGAGAGCTGCACACCGCAGATGAAGAAGCTCGGCGACTGCGGTCCGGACGCCGCCGTGGGCGGTGACTTCTCGGACGGTTCCGGTGCGGATCCGCTGAAGGTGGTGCTGCTGTCCCTGGGGGCGCTCCTGGTGCTCGCGCTGCCGTTCGTTCCGCTGCTGTGGCGGACCCGCGTGCGGGCGCGGCGGCTCGGTCCGGGCGGCGGACGCGGCCCGGAGGACCTGGCGGCGCGGACGCTCGCCGTCTGGCAGGAGATCACCGACACGGCCTGGGACTACGGGGTCGAGCCGGACGAGTCGATGACGCCGAGGAAGACGGCGGCGCGAATGGTCCGACTGGGTGAGCTGACGGGCGAGCCGGCGGACGCGGTGCATCGCGTGGCCCGTGCGGTGGAGGAGGCCCTCTACGCGCCCCGGCCCGTACCGGCCGCGGGTCTCGCCGAGGAGGCCGCCCGGATCAGGGCGGGTTTCCACGCGAGCGCCGACCGCCCTGCGCGCCTCCGCGCCACCCTGGCCCCGCGCTCGGCGGTCCGCCTCCGCTGGGAGGCCTCGGCCCGCTGGTCGTCCGCGACGGCGACGTGGTCGGTACGCCGCCACGCGCTGGTGTCGCGCACGACGTCCCTGTTCCGCCGTACCCCCCGCGAAGCGGGCTGACGGGGCCAAGGGGGGCGGGGTCGCCACCGGCGGCCCCGCCCTCTTTCTCTGTCCCCAGGACGGCCGGGGGAACGGCCGAGCCCCGCAGGGCATCGCGCGTCGTGGCGCGGGCCCTGCGGGGCTCGGTCGTGTAAGGGGTGCGGGGCTGCCGCTCAGGGGGCCGTCAGTGGCCGCCGCCCTGCTGTTCGTCGCGGCGGCGCTGCCACCGCTCTTCGATCCGATTCATGGTGGAGCGTCGCTGCCGGGTCTGACGACCACTGGTCGCCGTCCCGCCACTGGCCTGCTGCTCACCTGGCTTGGGCGCCTTGCGCCATCCGGTGACCGCCAGGACCGCGCAGCCCAGCATGACGAGGAATCCCACCACGCTGATCCAGATCTGCTGTGCGACCATTCCGGCCATGAGGAGCGCGATACCCACCAGGAAGCCGGCGACTGCCTGGTAAACCCGTCGGCGGGTGTACGTACGCAGCCCGCTTCCCTCGAGCGCTGTCGCGAACTTGGGATCTTCGGCGTACAGCGCTCGCTCCATCTGCTCGAGCATTCGCTGCTCGTGCTCCGAGAGCGGCACGGAGTCCTCCTAGTCGTCGGTCGCGGGGGCGACCGGTTTGCGGCCCTTTCAGGATAGGCAGGGAATCGCCCCCGTGAAACCCGCCCACAATGCCGAATAGCCAATCCGGGCCGCCATGCGGATCGGTTGCTGAGGCGTTGATTCCCCAGCGCCATCTCCGTCATGCCGGATGGTGTCCCCCGATCATACGGGGCCGAACCCCAGATCGGGCGGGCAGTGGCGTACTCCATCGACGCCCGTTGCCCGCACCGCCGAACGGGTGCCGGTGGCTGTCAGGCTCGCTTCTCGCCGAGAACGTGCAGCTGGGTGGCGATGGCGTGGAAGGAGGGCAGCTCCGCGGCCGCGGCCTCCAGCTTGAGCAGGGCCTCCGCTGCGCCCGGTTCGGTGTCCACGAGGACGCCCGGAACCAGGTCGGCGAAGACCCGGACGCCGTGCACGGCGCCGATCTCGAGTCCGGCGTCCGCCGTCAGCTCGGCGAGCTGCTCGGCGGTGAAGCGCCGGGGCACGGGGTCGCCCGCGCCCCAGCGGCCGTCGGGGTCGTTCAACGCGTGCCGGGCCTCGGTGAAGTGTCCGGCGAGCGCACGGGCCAGCACGGCGCCGCCGAGCCCGGCGGCGAGCAGGCTGAGGCTGCCGCCGGCGCGGAGCGCGGCGACCGCGTTGCGCACGCCCTCGGCGGGGTCGTCGACGTACTCCAGGACGCCGTGGCAGAGCACGACGTCGTACCCCTCGCGCTCGACCACGTCGAAGAGACCCCGGACGTCGCCCTGGACACCGGTGACCCGGTCGGCGACCCCGGCCTCGGCGGCCCGTCGCTCCAGCGCGAAGAGCGCGTTGGGGCTGGGGTCGACGACGGTGACGCGGTGACCGAGGCGGGCCGCCGGTACGGCGAAGTTCCCGGAGCCGCCGCCCGTGTCGAGGACATCGAGGCTGTCCTTCCCGGTGGCCTTGGCCCGGCGGTCGAGGGCGTCCTTCAGGACGTCCCAGACGACGGCGGTACGCAGGGAGGCGCGCGACGGTCGCGACGACGCCTCTCGACCGAAGACAGGGGAAGGGTCCGGCACGGCTGTTGACTCCTCGGTGACGGGTACGGACGCTCCCCACCCTATGGCCTCGGGCCTGCGTTTCGGATCATCCGCCGGCCTCTCCGGCCCCCGGCTGGCGGGGCAGCACCGGCTGGAGGGCGAGCAAGCGCTCGACCAGCCGCAGGAACAGGGCGGCGTCCCGGAGCAGGTCGTCCGCCTCGCGTCGGCTCGCCGCGCTCGTGATGCCGGCCTCGGCGCGGGCCCTGCGCTGGGCGCCGGAGGCGAAGAGGGCGCTCCACTCGGTCAGCTCGGGCGCGAGCTGGGGAAGCAGCTCCCAGGCGCTCCTTATGCGCTGCCGGTGGCGGGGGGAGGTCTCGGGCCTGCCCCGGGCGGCGAGCACGGCGGCCGCGGCCCGCAGGGCGGCGAGGTGGGCGGTGGCGTACCGCTCGTGGGGCCGGTCGAGCGAGGCGGCCTCGACCAGTCCGGTGCGGGCCTTGGCGAGCAGGTCGAGGGCGGCGGGCGGGGCGGTGGCGCGGCGCGGGACGGGGTGGACGTCGGACGCGGGTCCGGACGCTGCGGGGGTGGCATGACCGCCGGAGAGAGGGAGGGGGCGGGGGCGGGGCGCGGCTGCTGCGGAAGGGCTGGCCATGACGTGCCTCCTGTCGTCGCGTGACGGCGCTGTGGCCGTATGTGTCCATCGTGCAGGCACCCACTGACAATCCGGCTGACCTGGGGTTTTGCCTGATCCACTACCCCGGGGTAGCTTTTGCACTGACCAGTCAGTTCAAAAATGGGGAAGTGGGGGTGGGCCCGTGGGAGCGGAGGCAGAGGAGCAGCCGCACGGCGCCGCCGTCGTCGCGGACGGCTTCGGACTGAAGGGGCCTCGCGGCTGGGCCTTCCGGGAGGTCTCCTTCCGGGCCGGGCCGGGCGCGCTGGTGGCGATCGAGGGACCGTCCGGCTCCGGCCGTACGTGCCTGCTGCTCGCCCTCACGGGCCGCATGAAGGCCACGGAGGGACACGCCGAGGTCGGCGGGGTGCGACTGCCCCGCAAGCTGGGCGCGGTGCGCCGGATCAGCGCGCTCGGCCAGGTGCCCGGCGTGAGCGAGCTGGACCCCGCCTTCACGGTCGCCGAGCACCTGCGCGAGCGGGTCCTGCTCCAGCGCCGCTTCGACGGTTCCGTACGGGCGCTCCTGCGGCGCCCCGCCGAGCGGGCGGCGGAGGCGCGGGCCCGGATCGACGAGGCCGTCGCGGCCTCCGGCCTCGACCTCGCCGCCCTGCCGAAGGGCGAGCGGACCTCCGTGCGCGATCTGGAGCGGCTCGAAGCGCTGCGGCTGTCGATCGCCCTGGCCCTCATCGGCCGGCCCCGGCTGCTCGCCCTGGACGACACGGACCTCAAGCTCTCGGACGCCGACCGGGCCGAGGCCTGGGCGCTGCTGCGCTCGGTGGCCGAGGCCGGGACGACCGTCCTCGCCGTCTGCGCGGAGGCCCCGGCGGACGCCCAGCGGATCACGACGATCGCCGACGCGGCGGATCCCGATGAGCCCGAAGAGGCCAAGGAGCCGGCGGAGCCGGAGGAGCCCGCGGAGCCCGAGGAGCCGGAAGCAGAGCCGGAGCCCACCGAGGCCAAGCCCGCCACCGCCGAAGGCGACACCGCAGACACCGCAGACACCGCAGACGACACCGAGGAGGGGGCGGCCGATGCGCTCGCCGAAACTGGCCGCTCTTGAGCTGAAGCGCTTCGGCAGGGGAAAACTCCCGCGCGCCGCGCTCGTCGCGATCCTGCTGCTGCCGCTGCTCTACGGCGCCCTGTACCTGTACTCGTTCTGGGATCCGTACAGCAGGCTCGACAAGATCCCCGTCGCCCTCGTCAACGAGGACCGGGGCGCCACCGCCGACGGCAAGAAGATCAACGCCGGTGACGACATCGCCGAGGGGCTCCTGGAGAGCAACACCTTCGCGTGGCACCGGGTGAGCGACGCCGAGGCGCGCAAGGGCGTCGAGGACGGGACGTACTACCTGTCCCTGACGATGCCCGGCGACTTCAGCTCGCGGATCGCCTCCAGCTCCGGCGACTCCCCCGAGACCGGCGCCCTGCGGGTCCGGACGAACGACGCCAACAACTACATCGTCGGCCAGATCTCCCGCACGGTCTTCTCCGAGGTGCGCACGGCCGCCTCCACGAAATCCTCGCGCACCTTCCTCGACAAGATCTTCATCTCCTTCTCCGACATCCACGACGCCACCGCGAAGGCCGCCAAGGGCGCGGACGACCTCAAGGACGGTGTGGACAAGGCGAAGAAGGGCTCCAAGGACCTGGCCGACGGCCTCAAGGACGCCAAGCAGGGCAGCGGCGACCTGGCCGCCGGGCTGAAGAAGCTCGACAAGGGCGCCAAGGACCTGGAGAGCGGCTCCCGCAAGGTCGCGAAGGGCACGCAGGAGCTCGCCGACAAGGTGAACGGCACCGCCGACAAGGTCCGCCCGTACCTGGCGAACAACGGCACGTCGATCCGCGACAGCGCCCGCCTCGCCTCGGACTCCATCGTGGCCGTCCGCAACAACCTCGACGACCTCGTGAGGCGTGCCCCGATCGTCCGGGCCGCCGCGCACAAGGCGGACGACGGCCTCGCCGCCCTCCACCGCGAGGAGTGCGAGACGAAGCCGGAGCCGGACGCGCGGGTGTGCAAGGTGCTCAAGGAGGCCTCGGTCAGCGCCGACGACGTGGCCACCATCGCCGACGACGTGCACGTCCTGACCAAGGACAGCACCGGCGACCTCAAGACCCTGGACGCGCGGCTCGTCACGCTCAAGAAGCAGGCCGACGAGCTGGCCGTCCGCGCCCCGCACCTCGACGAGGACGTCGAGGGCGCCATCAGGAAGATCAACGAGCTCAACGCGGGCGCCAGGAAGGTCGCCGACGGCGCGGACCGGCTGCACACCGGCATCGGCGGCGCCAAGACCGGGTCGGCGAACCTCGACACCGGCGTCGGCAAGCTCAAGAAGGGCGCGGGCGAGCTCGACGGCGGTCTGTTCAAGCTGGCCGACGGCTCCGGCGCGCTGGCCGTCGGTCTGCACGACGGCGTCAAGCAGATCCCCGACTACGACGAGAAGGACCGCGACCGGCGTACGGAGGTCATGGCCGACCCGGTGCAGCTGGCCTCGCAGTCGATGCACAAGGCGCCCAACTACGGCACCGGCTTCGCCCCGTACTTCATCCCGCTCTCCCTCTGGGTCGGCGCGATGGTCGCGTACATGATCATCCAGCCGCTGAACCGGCGTGCCCTCGCCGCCGGCGGCTCCGCCTGGCGGATCGCGCTGGCGGGCTGGCTCCCGGTGGCGGCGATCGGCGTCCTCCAGGTCGGGGCCCTCATGTCGGTCCTGCACTGGGGCCTCGGTCTCCAGATGGCCAGGGCCGCCGGCACGGTCGGCTTCCTCGCCCTGGTCACCTGCTGCTTCGCCGCGATCATCCAGTGGCTCAACGCCCGCTTCGGCGCGGCCGGCCGGATCCTCGTGCTCGCGGTGCTCATGCTCCAGCTGACCTCGGCGGGCGGCACGTACCCCGTCCAGACCAGCCCGGGCTTCTTCAACGCGATCCACCCCTTCCTGCCGATGACCTACGTGGTCGAGGCGCTGCGCCGACTGATCACGGGCGGCGGGATCGAACCGGTCTGGCAGGCCTGCGCGGTGCTGACCGCGTTCACCCTGGGCGCCCTGGCCCTGACCGCCGTCTCCGCCCGCAAGCGGCAGGTCTGGACGCTCGACCGACTCCACCCCGAGCTGACCCTGTGAGACAGGGCCGGTGACACCCGCGACACCTGTGAGAATCGACCCCATGGACAGCAGCAGCACCCGACGCCAGGCCACCCGCGCGAAGCTCTACGAGGCGGCCGTCACCCTCATCGCGGAGCAGGGATTCTCCGCGACGACGGTCGACGAGATCGCCGAGCGGGCCGGGGTGGCCAAGGGCACGGTCTACTACAACTTCAAGAGCAAGACCGAGCTCTTCGAGGAGCTGCTGCGCCACGGGGTGTCGCTGCTGACGGCCTCGCTGCGGGCGGCGGAGCAGGAGACCGCCGAGCGCGGCGGGAGCCGGATAGACGCACTCGACGCGATGATCCGGGCGGGGCTCGTCTTCATCGACCGCTACCCGGCCTTCACCCAGCTGTACGTGGCCGAGCTCTGGCGCACCAACCGGGCCTGGAACTCCACGCTGCTGGTGGTCCGCCAGGAAGCCGTCGCGGTGGTCGAGGGGGTCCTGCGGGAGGGGGTCGCGGCCGGTGAGCTGAGCGAGGACATCGACGTCCAGCTGACGGCGGCGGCGCTGGTCGGCATGGTGCTCGTGGCGGCGCTCGACTGGCAGGCCTTCCAGAGCGAGCGTTCGCTCGACGACGTGCACGCGGCGCTCTCGCGCCTGCTCCACGGCCGCGTCGGCGGCCGGTAGGCACCCATGGTGTGGTGTGCGACGATCACTCGTCTCACACCACACCATGGGGGTAGAACGCTGTGAAAATCCGCAGGATCAAGGAGCTGGGCCGGGCGGCGGTCGGCGTCCTCGCGCTCGCGCTGGGCGGCTCGTCGCTCGGCGCCGCGCCCGCCACCGCCGCGTCGGCGGACTTCGCGTACGAGGTGACCCGCAACGCCGACACGTACCTCGACGTGCCGGGGACGGAGATCGGCTTCGACGCGCTCGCCGGCGAGCGTTCGGTCCTGTGGTCCCGGCACTTCTCCACGGGCCCGGTCTCGGCGCTCGCGGCCGGTGACAACATCGGCAACACCTTCGCCATCCGCTGCCGCGACGCGGACGGCACGGCCCTGCCGACCGAGACGGAGGCCGGGGCCTTCTGGGCGGCGAACCTGGTGCCGCCGAACGAGACCTCGCTGACCGCAGGGCTCCGCTGGATGTTCATCGCACCCGCGGACGGCAGCTACACCTGCCGCCTGTCGATCCTCTCGTACTCCTCGATCATCACCGGCGACCGCACCGTCACCATGCGCGTGCCGGCCGGAGCCGAACTGGCCAGGGCCACCTACTCCTCGATGTCCCGCTGGACGCTGCTCGCCGGCAGCGGCACCACGGTCGCCCGCGGCGCCACCGTCTCCACCCTCGGCTCCACGAACACGCCGACGGGCGAGGACATCGTCGTCTACCAGGACGCGGAACTGACGACCTGCATGGCCGGCTCCGGGATCTGCTCGGGCGGCACCACCGACCACACCTTCACCCGCGCCGAGACCTGGGTCGAGGCGCAGCCCAGGAACGCGGACGGCGCACTGTGCGGCGGCCCGATCAAGGGCCCGGTCTCGGTGTGGAACATCAGCAACGCCAAGCACCACCAGACGGCGGCGAACACCCTGCGCCTGACGAAGGCACAGCTCGGCGGCTGCACCCAGATCCGGATGACGCTGAAGGTACGGAACGTCGACGGCAACCCGCTGAAGATCCACGACGGCCACGCCTCGGGCAGGATCGCCGCCACTCACGGCGCGGCCTACAGCTACTGACGAGGCCCGCGACCCGTCCGAACCGCCCTCCCCACCACGCGAAGAGGCCGGTGCGGCGAGGCTCGATCCCCCCGAGCCTCGCCGCACCGGCTTCCTTCTTCGCGTGCACCCCCGTGCACCCCCGTGGCACATCCCCCGTACCCCGGAGCCGGCAGGCACGCGGCCCCGTTCCGCAGCCCCGTGCCGGCGGTACCGGAGCCGCGCCCCTTCCGTGGGCTCCACTCTTCCTTCTCGGCCGGTCCGAGCCCATCCGCGTACCTACTCATCTCGACCTCTAGGTACGGATACTCAGTCCTGGTTACGATCGCGGGCGTGTCGGTACTCCCCCTGGTGTTCACCAGCGGCTGGGCTAGCGGGATCAACGCGTACGCGGTGGTCCTGCTGTTCGGCATCTTCGGCGCGACCGGGCTGACCGACGAGGTGCCCGAGTCCTTGCAGCGCACCGATGTCCTCGTCGTCGCGGGCGTGCTGTTCCTGTGCGAGGCGGTGGCGGACAAGATTCCGTACGTCGACTCGGCCTGGGACTCCGTCCACACCGTGATCCGGCCGATCGCGGGGGCCGTGGTCGCCGCCCTGCTCGCCGGCCAGAACGGCTCGCTGCCGGAGCTCGCGGCGGGCGCGGTCGGCGGCACGACGGCCCTCCTGAGCCACTTCGTCAAGGCCGGGACGAGGATGGCGGTCAACACCACGCCGGAGCCGTTCTCCAACGTCGCGCTGAGCCTGGCGGAGGACCTCGGGGTGGCCGCGATCGTCACCTTCGCGATCTTCAACCCCGTGGCGGCGGCGAGCATCGCGGCCGTCCTGCTCGTCCTCGGCCTGGCCATACTGTTCTTCCTCGCCCAGAAGATCCGCCGCTTCCTGCGCCGCAGGTCCCAGCGCCGTGAGGAGAGGCACCTCATGGACGCCGCCCCGGGGAGACGTGTGCGGACACCTCCCCCACCGGACGAGTCCGACCACTTCTGAGCGGTGTCCGACCTGCCGGATAGGGTCGCTGACATGGCACGGATTGTGGTGATCGGCGCGGGACTCGGCGCCATGGCGACGGCGGCCCGACTGGCCGTGGCGGGCCACCGGGTGACGGTGTACGAGCGGACGGCGACGTACGGCGGGGCGGTCGGCCGCTTCGCCCGCGAGGGCTTCGCCTTCGACACCGGCCCGGGGCTGCTGCATCTGCCCGCCGTCTACCGGGACCTGTTCGTGAAGACGGGCAAGGAGCCCCTGGAGGAGTGTGTCGCGCTGACCCAGGTCGATCCGGCGAGCCGTCATGTCTTCGCCGACGGCACGCGCGTCGACCTGCCGAACGCCTCCCGCGCAGGCACGGTCGCCGCCCTCGACGCGGCGCTCGGCGCGGGCGCGGGCGAGCGCTGGGGCGCGTTCCTGGTGCGGGCCCGCGAGGCCTGGGACCGCACCCGGCGCCCGCTCCTGGAGGAGCCGCAGCCGGCGGACCCGGCGCCGCTGGCCCGGGAACCGTACCCGGCGCTCAAGGCCGGCCTGCTGCGCCGCCCGACGACGACGCTCGCCCAGGTCGGGGCGCGGGAGCTGGGCGACCCCCGGCTCGCCGCCCTGCTCGACGCGTACGCGTGGTCGTACGGCTTCGACCCGGCGACCGCCCCGGCCGCGGCCGCCGTCCTGCCGTACATGGAGCAGACGTTCGGCAGTTGGTACGTGGGCGGGGGCCTGCGGGCGCTCGCCGACGCGGTGTACGAGCGGTGCCGGAAGCGGCGGGTGGAGTTCGTCTTCGAGACGGCGGTCGAGGACGTCCTGGAGAAGGACGGCCGGGCGGTCGGCGTCCGGCTCCCCGGGGGCGAGACGGTCGAGGCGGACCACGTGGTCTCCGGTGCGCCGGTGCCCGCGCTGTACGACGAGCATGTCGTCGAGTGGGGCCACGGCGACGACCGGCCGCACCACCAGCTCAACCGGACCAGCCGGGTGACGGTCTGTCTGGCCCTGCGCGGGCCCCGGGAGGCGGCGGCGGTCCACCGCACGGTCGTGCACGCGGCCGGCGAGCGGCCGGCCGTGACGGTGCTGCGGCCGGACGACCCGGCGCTGCGGCCCGACGCGGAGCACGAGTCGGTGACGGTCACGGCGACGGTCCGTACGTCTCCGGGCCGGGAGCCCCGGGACGGGGAGACACAGGACGGGGAGACACGGGACTGGGCGGCCTTCGCCGACCGGATGGTCGAGGCGGCCGGGGAGGCGGTGCCGGGGCTGCGGGAGCGGCTGCTGTGGCGGCACGTCCGCACGCCGGAGGACGTACGGCGGGACACCGGGTCCGCGGAGGTGCCGGGGCCCGCGCTCGGGGGCGCGCGCGGGCTGCTGCTCCCGGCCGCCAACCGCTCGCCGCTGCCGGGGCTCTGGTTCGCGGGCGGCTGGTCCCACCCGGGCGGCGGGCTCGCCCACGCGGGCATGTCGGGTGCGCTGGTGGCGGGCCTGATCGTGGAGGGCGCGGAGTTCCGCGGCTCACGGTGACAGGCCCGCCGGCGCCCGCTCAGTAGCGGTACTGCTGCTGCTCGTCCGGGTGCTGCTCGTAGCCGTACGGGGCCTGCGGCTGCGGCGCCTGCTGCGGGGGCTGTTCGGTGTCGCGCTGCTGCGGGACCCAGACGCCGCCGGGCGGGGTGTCGTAGGTGTACGACGGCGCGTAGGGGTCTCCGTAGTACGAGGTGTACTGCTGGCCGTCCGTGCCCGGGCCGATGTACGGGTCGGAGTAGGCGGCGTACTGCTGCTGCGGGGCGGGCGCGCCGTAGTCGTAGGCCGGCTGCTGCTGCTCGTACGCCGGGGCGTACGGGTCGTAGGCGGGCTGCTGCGGCTGCTCGTAGCCCGTGCCGTATCCCGCGCCCTGACCGGAGTCCTGGTGACCGGTGCCGTGGTGACCGCCGTCGTGGCCGCCGTCCTGGTGGCCGGTGCCCTGGTGGCCGATGCCGTAGATCCCGTACTGGCCGGTGTCGTCCGGCAGCGGCTGGGGCTCGTAGACCGCGGTGGTCTCGGCGGCGGTGGCGGCGTCGTAGCGCTCGCCGTCGGCCGGGGCGTAGGCGTCGACGGCGTCGTACGAGACCTCGGTGACTTCGAGTGTGGGCCCTGCCTGGGCCTGGGCACCCGCCTTGCGGCGGCGGCTGGCGCCCGGGTTCCCGCCGATCGCCCAGCCGGTGGAGAAGCCGCGGCGGAAGGAGAGCGTCACATAGGTCTGGCCCACGGCGAAGGCGACCGCGCCGGCGATGATGACCACGACCGAGGGCAGCAGCACGCCGAGGACGACGCCGAGGAAGCCGGTGAAGGCGAGCAATCGCCATCGCAGCCGCGCTTTGTACTGAAGGAGCACCTCCCCCAGCAGCCACAACGCGACCACGCCGAATGCGATGTAGAGGACCGTCCACCCCATGCCCCGCCGCCCCTCTCCACGGTCACCGCCGCGGGTCGGGGCGGGTACGACCGGTCACGACCGCTGGTGCAGTCCGAGATTCTCGTAGATCTCGAGCGTCGCGGTGGAGCTGTTCAGCGTGATGAAGTGCAGTCCGGGGACACCCTCGGAGAGCAGACGCGCGCAGAACTCCGTCGCGAACTCGATGCCAATGGAGCGTACAGCGGCCGGATCGTCCTTGACCGCGAGGATGCGGTCTTTCACATCCGCCGGGAAGGCGGCGTTGCTCAGCTGGGGCAGCCGGTCGAGGGTCTTCACGTTCACAACGGGCATGACCTCGGGGATGATCGGGGTCTCGCAGCCGGCCTTCGCCACACTGTCCCGCAGCCGCAGATAGTTCTCCGGGTCGAAGAACATCTGGGTGATCGCATAGTCGGCGCCCGCGCGGCACTTGTCCACGAAGTGCCGGATGTCCGTGTCCCAGTCGGTGGAGCGGGGGTGCATCTCGGGGAAGGCCGCGACGCCGACGCAGAAGTCTCCCGACTCCTTGATGAGCCGGACGAGGTCGGCGGCGTACCGGACGCCCTCCGGGTGCTCGATCCACTCCCCCAGCGGGTCGCCGGCCGGGTCGCCGCGCAGCGCGAGCATGTTGCGGATGCCTGCGTCGGCGTACTGGCCGAGGACGTTGCGCAGTTCGGCCACCGAGTGGTCGACGGCGGTGAGGTGCGCGACGGGGGTGAGCGTGGTGTCGGAGGCGATCTTCTGGGTGGCCTTGACCGTGCCGCCCCGGGTGGTGCCGCCGGCGCCGTAGGTCACGGAGACGAAGCTGGGGCCGACTGCCTCGACCCGGCGCATCGCGTTCCAGAGACCCTGCTCGCCCTTCGCGGTCCGCGGCGCGTAGAACTCGAAGGAGTACGACGTGCCGCCGGAGGCGAGGATCTCGCGGACCGTGCGTGCGCGGTCCGAGCGGACGGAAGCGGTACCTAGGGCCATACCGGCAGGTTAGACGGGGGACGAGGACCCGCGTAGACAGCGTCCGCGTTGTGGACAATTTTTCGGACAAACTTGCGGGACGCCGCTAGGGGCACCCCGGAGAACCCACCCAGGACCCCCGCCACGGACCGCTGGGGACCCCGCCACGGACCCGCTACGGAACCCCCGCCCCGGACTCCGCTCAGGCCCCGGCGCGCTCGCGGACGCGCTTGGCGAGGGCGGCGGTCGCGGCCGCCGGGTCCTCGGCCTCGGTGATCGCGCGGACGACGACGATCCGGCGGGCGCCCGCGTCCAGGACCTCGTCGAGGTTGGTCTCGTCGATGCCGCCGATGGCGAACCAGGGGCGGTTCTGAGCCAGACCGGCCGCGTACCGCACGAGGTCGAGCCCCGGGGCGTACCGCCCGGGCTTGGTGGGGGTGGGCCAGCAGGGCCCGGTGCAGAAGTAGTCCACGCCCGGTTCGACGGCGGCCGCGGCCGCCTCGGAGTCGGCGTGGCAGGAACGGCCGATCAGGATCTCGTCGCCGAGGATCGCGCGGGCCGCGGGCACGGGCAGGTCGCCCTGGCCGAGGTGGAGCACGTCGGAGCCGATGGCGTGGGCGACGTCGGCCCGGTCGTTCACCGCGAGGAGCTTGCCGTGGCGGCGGGCGGCCTCGGCGAAGACGGCGAGGTGCTCCAGCTCCTCACCGGCCTCCATGCCCTTGTCGCGGAGCTGCACGATGTCCACGCCGGAGGAGAGCACGGCGTCGAGGAAGGCGGGCAGGTCGCCCTGGCGCTTCCGGGCGTCGGTGCACAGGTAGAGCCGGGCGTCGGCGAGCCGCTCACGAGGCGTGGGCATGGGTGGGTTCCCCCCGTCGGTGTCGCCGGTGCCGCGGCGGCCGGCCCGTGCGGGGCCGGCCACCGCGTCACCCGCTGGTGGTGTCTTCGGTGCGTGCGAGTGTCAGAGGGCGAGCGCCTGGGCGCGGCGCTTCACCTCCGTGCCGCGATTCTCGTTGAGCGCCTGCGCGGGCGTGCCCGGCAGGCTCTCGTCCGGAGTGAAGAGCCACTCCAGCATCTCTTCGTCGGTGAAGCCGTCGTCCCGCAGGACGGTCAGGAGCCCGACGAGCCCCTTGACGATCGCGTCGCCCTGGATGAAGGCGGCGGGGATCTGCAGGGCGTTGTTCTCTCCACGGCGCACGGCGATGAGCTGACCTTCCTTGATCAGCTGCCGCACGCGCGTCACCTCGACATCGAGCATCTCCGCGATGTCGGGCACGTAGAGCCAGGCGGGGACGAGCGCATCGATCTTTACGTCAATCTCGGTCACAGGACAAGCCTGCCATCCCGGACCGACAGTCGGTACCCGGGCCCTACCTGACTGCCGCCTTCAGGGGGACGGACGGGTCGGCGGCGCGTTCCGGATCGACGGGGGTGGCCGCCTCGATGAGCTTGCGGCCCTGGGCCAGGTCGCGGGGGCGGCCGACGGCGAGGAGGGCCACCGGGACCCCGGCGCGCAGCCAGAGCACCGACCAGGTGTCGTCCGCCGGGTCGCCGCGCCAGAGGAGCTCGTCGGCGTCCGCGTGGTGCCCGGCGTACTGGACGAACCGGCCGAACTGCTCGGACCAGAAGTACGGCACCGGGTCGTACGGGCCGGTGTCGGCGCCGGTGATCGTCGCGGCGACCGTGCGCGGGCCCTGGAGCGCGTTGTCCCAGTGGTGCACGAGGAGGCGCCGGCCGTAGCGGGCGGAGGGGTAGGAGGCGCAGTCGCCGACGGCGTACACGTCGGGCAGGGAGGTGCGCAGCCGCTCGTCGGCCGTGACGGCGCCGCTCGCGTCGAGGGCGATGCCGGAGCCGGCGAGCCAGCCGGTGGCGGGGCGGGCGCCGATGCCGACGACGACGGCGTCGGCGGGCAGCTCGCGGCCGTCGGCGAGGACGACCCGGCCGGGTTCGACCGTGTCCACGCGCGCGTGGGTGAGGAGTTCGGCGCCGTTCGCCCCGTACCAGTCGGCCATGGGGGCGGCGACCTCGGCGGGCAGGGCGCCGGCGAGGGGGCGGTCGGCCGCCTCGACGACGGTGACGGCGCAGCCGGCCTCGCGCGCGGCGGTGGCGAACTCTGCGCCGATCCAGCCCGCGCCGACGACCACGACGGCGTGGCGGCGCTCCAGGACGGGGCCGAGGCGTACGGCGTCGTCGAGGGTGCGCAGCAGGTGGACCCCGGGGACGCCCTCGGCTCCGGGCAGGGTGACGGGGTGGGCGCCGGTGGCGACGACGAGGACGTCGTACGGGACGGGCCCGGCCTCGGTGTCGAGCTCGTGGTCGGCGGCGCGCAGCCCGGTGACGTCGAGGCCGAGGCGGAGTTCGATGTCGAGCGCCTCGAAGTCGACGTCGAAGGCGGAGTCCTCGGCCTTGCCGAGGAGGATCGCCTTGGAGAGCGGGGGCCGGTCGTAGGGCTGGTGGGGCTCGGCCCCGATGAGGATCACGGGGCCGGTGAAGCCCTGTTCGCGCAGGGCGACGGCGGTCTGCACACCCGCCATCCCGGCTCCGACGATCACGACCTGCTGCTGGGCCTTCTTCTGCTCGCTCACCCGACCACCTTACGCATCTGACGGTCCGTCAGGAAGGCAGGGGTTCGGGGAGGGGCCTGGGACCGCACCGGGGCTGCGGCTAGTCTGGCGGGCGTAAAGCACTCGCGGGAGCCCGGACGCACCGGGCTGAGAGGGAGGCTGGGCGGCCTCCGACCGTACGAACCTGATCCGGGTCATGCCGGCGAAGGGAGGGGCTGGACGCCCATGCGTTCTTCCGATGTCCTCGTGGTCGGGGGCGGCATCATCGGCCTGGTCACGGCCTGGCGGGCCGCGCGGCGCGGGCTGCGCACCGCCGTGGTCGACCCGGATCCGGGCGGCGGCGCCGCGCGGGTCGCGGCCGGCATGCTCGCCGCCGTCACCGAACTCCACTACGGCGAGGAGACCCTGCTCGGGCTCAACCTCGCCTCCGCCGCGCGCTATCCCGCGTTCGTCGCCGACCTGGAGGAATCCACCGGCCACGACGTGGGCTACCGCGCCTGCGGAACGCTCGCCGTCGCCCTCGACGCCGACGACCGGGCCCATCTGCGCGAACTCCACGCCCTCCAGACCCGCTGCGGCCTCACCTCGGAGTGGCTGAGCGGGCGCGACTGCCGCCGTCTCGAACCGATGCTCGCCCCCGGGGTGCGCGGCGGGCTGCGCGTGGACGGCGACCACCAGGTCGACCCGCGCCGGCTGGCCGCCGCGCTCCTCGTCGCCTGCGAGCGGGCCGGGGTGGTCTTCCACCGCGCCCTCGCGGAGCGCCTGACGGTCGTCCGCGACCGGGCCCGCGGGGTCCTCCTCGCCGACGGCGAGGAGCTGACCGCCGGCCAGGTCGTCCTGGCCGCGGGCAGCCTGAGCGGGCGGCTCGCGGGCGTGCCGGACGAGGTGCTGCCGCCGGTCCGCCCCGTGAAGGGCCAGGTCCTGCGGCTGCGCGTGCCCGCCCCGTACGCCCCCTTCCTCTCCCGTACCGTCCGGGCCGTCGTCCGCGGCAGCCACGTCTACCTCGTGCCGCGCGCGAACGGCGAGCTCGTCGTCGGTGCCACCAGCGAGGAGCTCGGCTGGGACACCACGGTGACCGCGGGCGGGATGTACGAGCTGCTGCGCGACGCCCACGAGCTCGTCCCCGGCATCACCGAGCTGCCGCTCACCGAGACGCTGGCCGGACTGCGCCCCGCGTCCCCGGACAACGCGCCGCTGCTCGGCCCCAGCGCCCTGCCCGGCCTGCACCTGGCCACCGGCCACTACCGCAACGGGGTGCTGCTCACCCCCGTCACCGGCGACGTCATGGCGGAGGTGCTCACCACGGGCGTCCTCCCCGCCGAGGCCCGCGCCTTCACCCCCCGCCGCTTCTCCCCTGTACGTCTGGAGCAACCCGCATGAACGTGCCCGTGAACGTGTCCGTGAACGGAGAACCCCGAGAGCTCACCGGCCCCGTCTCCCTCGACGCCCTCGTCGCGACCCTGAGCACGGCCCCCTCCGGGGTGGCGGCGGCCGTGAACGAGGCCGTCGTCCCGCGCAGCGCGTGGGCGGCCACGCTGCTCGGCGAGGGCGACCGCGTGGAGGTCCTGACCGCGGTGCAGGGAGGCTGAGCGCGATGTCCGACGACGTGTTCGTCCTCGGCGGTACGGAGTTCTCCTCGCGCCTGATCATGGGCACCGGCGGCGCGCCGAGCCTCGACGTCCTGGAGCGCTCGCTGGTCGCCAGCGGCACCGAGCTGACCACCGTCGCGATGCGGCGCCTCGACCCGACGGTCCAGGGCTCGGTCCTCTCCGTCCTGGAGCGGCTCGGCATCCGCGTCCTGCCCAACACGGCGGGCTGCTTCACGGCGGGCGAGGCGGTCCTGACCGCCCGGCTCGCCCGGGAGGCGCTCGGCACCGACTGGATCAAGCTGGAGGTCGTCGCCGACGAGCGGACGCTGCTGCCGGACGGGGAGGAGCTCCTCGTGGCGGCCGAGGTGCTGGTCGACGACGGCTTCACCGTCCTCCCCTACACGAACGACGACCCGGTCCTCGCGCGGAAGCTGGAGGACGTGGGGTGCGCGGCGATCATGCCGCTCGGCTCCCCCATCGGCTCGGGACTCGGCATCCGCAACCCGCACAACTTCCAGCTGATCGCGGAGCGGGCGGGGGTGCCGGTGATCCTGGACGCAGGGGCGGGCACCGCCTCGGACGCGGCGCTCGCGATGGAGCTGGGGTGCGCGGCGGTGATGCTGGCCTCGGCGGTGACGCGGGCGCAGGAGCCGGTCCTGATGGCCTCGGCGATGCGGCACGCGGTGGAGGCGGGCCGACTCGCGCACCGGGCGGGCCGCATCCCCCGCCGCCACTTCGCGGAGGCCTCGTCCCCCGTGGAGGGCCGCCCCCACCTGGACCCGGAACGCCCGGCGTTCTAGAGAGCGAGCTGCGGCGCTCGTCACAGCTGCGCTGCAGTACAGGGGCAGCCGCACGGGGGCCGTGTCCACGGCTCGTAGACTCGACGCCGTGGACACGACCCTTCAGGACCCCCTCGTCGGGCGGCTGCTCGACGGCCGCTACCGCGTCGACGCGCGCATCGCCGTCGGCGGGATGGCCACGGTCTACCGGGCCGTCGACACCCGCCTCGACCGCGTCCTCGCGCTCAAGGTGATGCACCCCGCCCTCGCGACGGACGCCGCCTTCGTCGAGCGTTTCATCCGCGAGGCGAAGTCCGTCGCCCGGCTCGCCCACCCGAACGTCGTCGGCGTCTTCGACCAGGGCGCCGAGGGCGCGTACGTCTATCTGGCGATGGAGTACGTCGCCGGCTGCACCCTCCGCGACGTCCTGCGCGAGCGGGGCGCCCTCGCGCCCCGCGCCGCCCTCGACATCCTGGAGCCCGTCCTCGCCGCGCTGGGCGCCGCGCACCGGGCCGGGTTCGTCCACCGGGACATGAAGCCGGAGAACGTCCTGATAGGGGACGACGGCCGGGTCAAGGTGGCCGACTTCGGTCTCGTACGGGCCGTGGGCTCGGCGACCGCCACCACCGGCTCGGTCCTCGGCACGGTCTCGTACCTCGCGCCGGAGCAGATCGAGCACGGCACGGCCGACACCCGCGCCGACGTGTACGCGTGCGGTGTCGTGCTGTACGAGATGCTGACCGGCGGCAAGCCCCACGCCGGCGACACCCCCGCCCAGGTCCTCTACCAGCACCTCCACACGGACGTGCCCGCTCCCTCGGTCACCGTCCCCGGCCTCGCCTTCGAGCTGGACGAGCTGGTCTCGGCCGCCACCGCCCGCAACGCCGAGCTCCGCCCGCACGACGCCGTCGCGCTGCTCGCCCTGCTCCGGGAGGCCCGCGCCGCCCTCGACGACGCGCAGCTGGACGCCGAGCCGCCGCAGGCGCGCTCCGAGGCCCGGGACACCGCCGAGGACCGGACGAGCGTGATCGCCCGCGTCGCACCGGCCGGGGACGACATCCGGCAGGTGCAGCACACGAACCGGCTCCCGGCCCCTGAGCCCCCGGCCGGCACCGGCCGCAGGCGCACGCCCCGAGCCCCCCGCGGCCCGCTGATGATCGTCCTCGGCGTCCTGCTCGCGCTCGGTCTCGGCTCCGGTGTCTGGTACATCAATTCCGGCCAGTTCACCCGCGTCCCGGCCGTCCTCGGCCAGCCCGAGGCCACCGCGGCCCAGCGACTCAAGGACGCCGGCCTGGACGTCGGCACGACGAAACGTGCCTTCAGCGAGGTGTACGAGCGCGGCACGGTCATGGCCGTCGACCCCGCTCCCGGCGAGCGCGTCCGGGGCAACGCCACGGTCGTCCTCACGCTCTCCCGCGGCCCCGAGATCGTGAAGGTGCCCAACCTCAGGAACAAGCCGCTCCCGGAGGCCAAGCGCCTGCTCAAGAAGGAGGGGCTGGCCCCCGGGGTGATCACCCAGGAGTTCAGCGACTCCGTCGCCCAGGGCTCCGTGATCGGCTCCGACCCCGAGCCCGGCACCGAACGCCGCCCCGACTCGGCCGTCGCCCTGGTGGTCAGCAAGGGCTCCCCGATCGACGTGCCCGACGTCACCGCCGAGACCGTCGCCGACGCCACGGCCACGCTCCAGGAGGCCGGCCTCACCGTGCGGGTCGCGCCGGAGCGGATCCACTCCCCGGCGGACGCCGGCACGGTCGCCGCCCAGTCCCTCGCCGAGGGCAGCCGGGCCGCCGAGGGCGACACCATCACCCTCACCGTCTCCAAGGGACCGAAGCTGGTCGAGGTCCCGGACGTCACGGGCGAGTCCACCGACGACGCCCGTACGACGCTCGAGGATGCGGGCTTCGAGGTCGAGGTCAAGAAGTCCTTCCCCTTCCTCGGCGACAAGGTCGCGAGCCAGTCGGTGGAGGGCGGCTCCACCGCCCCCGAGGGCTCCACCGTCACCATCACGATCAAGGGACTCTAGAGACTCATGCGCAACCCCGTCGGCGGCCACGTCCCCGTGGCCGGTGGCCTCGCCACGACCGGCCTCGCCTACGCCCGCGTGCTCGGCGCCGAGACCGTCCAGGTCTTCGTCGCCAACCCGCGCGGCTGGGCCACCCCGGTCGGCAATCCCGCCCAGGACGAGCGGTTCCGGGCGGAGTGCGAGGCCGAGTCGATCTCGGCATGGGTCCACGCCCCGTACCTGATCAACTTCGGCTCCCACACCGAGGCCACCGTGGAGAAGTCGGTCGAGTCGCTGCGGCACTCGCTGCGCCGGGGCCGCGAGATCGGCGCGAAGGGCGTCGTGGTGCACACCGGCTCGGCGACCCAGGGCCGCCCGCGCGAGGTGGCCCTCGCGCAGGTACGGGAGCGGATGCTGCCGCTCCTCGACGAGCTGACGCACGCGGACGATCCGTACCTGCTCCTGGAGTCGACGGCCGGCCAGGGCTTCTCGCTCTGCTCGCGCGCGGAGGACTTCGGCCCGTACTTCGACGCCCTCGACCACCACCCGAGGCTCGGCATCTGCCTCGACACCTGCCACATCTTCGCGGCGGGCCACGACCTCGCGGAGCCGGGCGGCGCGGTACGGACGCTCGACGAGCTGGTGGCGACCGTCGGCGAGGGCCGGCTGAAGCTGATCCACGCCAACGACTCGAAGGAGGGCGTGGGCGCCCACAAGGACCGCCACGCCAACATCGGCGCCGGTCACATCGGCCAGGACGCCTTCCGCGCGCTCCTGCGCCACCCGGCGACGGACGGGGTACCACTGATCATCGAGACCCCGGGCGGCACGCAGGGACACGTGGCCGACGTGGAGCTCCTGAAGAAGCTACGCAGTTGAGGAATACCCCAGGGGGGTATACGGTTCTTGCAACGGCAGGAACCGCTACCCAACTCTGGGGGGCACCCATGCAGCACGACGCGCACGCTCATCACGACCACAGTGCCCACGAGGACCACAGCGGGCACGAGCACCAGGGGCACCAAGGCCACCAGGAACACCAGGGCCATCACCAGCTTCACGGCAAGGTCTCCTGGTCCATGGCCGCCAAGGCCACGCTGCACTGCCTCACCGGCTGCGCCATCGGCGAGGTGCTCGGCATGGTCATCGGCACGGCGCTCGGCTGGGGCAACGTCCAGACGATGATCCTCGCGATCGTCCTGGCCTTCTTCTTCGGCTACGCGCTGACCCTGCGCTCCATCCTCGCCGCGGGCGTCGACTTCAAAACGGCCTTCAAGGTCGCGCTCGCCGCCGACACCCTCTCGATCGCCGTCATGGAGATCATCGACAACGGCATCATCGCCCTCTGGCCGGGCGCCATGGACGCGCACCTCGACGAGCCGTTCTTCTGGATCGTGCTCGCCATCGCACTCGCCGCCGCGTTCGTGATCACCACGCCGGTGAACAAGTGGATGATCGGCCGCGGCAAGGGCCACGCGGTGGTCCACCAGTACCACCACTGACCGAACGGAATCAGCCACACCCGCCGACGGTCCGGAGCGCTACAGCTCCGGGCCGTCGCCCGGTTCCTCCTGGTACGAGTACCGCTGCTCCGTCCACGGGTCACCGAGGTTGTGGTAGCCGCGCTCCTCCCAGAAGCCCCGGCGGTCGGCGGCCATGTACTCCACACCCCGGACCCACTTGGGCCCCTTCCAGGCGTACAGATGGGGGACGACGAGCCGCAGCGGGAAGCCGTGCTCGGCGGTGAGCAGCTCGCCGCCCTTGTGGGTGGCGAAGATCGTGCGGTCGGCGGCGAAGTCGGAGAGCCGCATGTTGGCGCTGTAGCCGTACTCGGCCCAGACCATCACATGCGTGACCTGCGGCGCGGGCGGAGCCAGGTCGAGGATGGTCCGGGCGGGCACCCCACCCCATTCGGCCCCGAGCATGCTGAATTTCGTCACGCAGTGCAGATCGGCCATGACCGTGGAGAACGGCAGGGCCGAGAACTCCTCGTGGTTCCAGCACCGCTTGTCGCCGTCCGCCGTCGCGCCGAAGACGCGGAACTCCCAGCGCTCCGGCTTGAACTTGGGGACGGGCCCGTAGTGGGTGACCGGCCAGCCGCGCTGCAGCCGCTGACCCGGCGGGAGCTCCGGCGAACGATCCGGCTCCCCCGCTTCCCCTTCCCGGCGTTCTCCGCTCTCCGGCTGACCCATGTCATCCATGGTGACAGACGGCGAGGGGTGGTCATGACCAGCCAACCTCGCACCCGTCCAGGATTCGGGCAACTCCCACTAAGCCTGCACTTACTGGACGCCCCCCATTCGGGGTGCGAGGATGCGGCCATCCTGCCCAGTGACGGCACAGACACGCAACGTGGAAGTGGAAGGAGCCTCTGCGATGCAGGGCGACCCCGAGGTCCTCGAGTTTCTCAACGAGCAGCTGACCGGCGAGCTGACGGCCATCAACCAGTACTGGCTGCACTACCGCATCCAGGACAACAAGGGGTGGACGAAGCTCGCCAAGTACACCCGCGAAGAGTCCATCGATGAGATGAAGCACGCGGACAAGATCACCGAGCGCATCCTGATGCTCGACGGTCTGCCGAACTACCAGCGGCTCTTCCATGTCCGGGTCGGCCAGACGATCACCGAGATGTTCCAGGCGGACCGCCAGGTGGAGGTGGAGGCGATCGACCGCCTCAAGCGCGGGATCGAGGTCATGCGCGCCAAGGGGGACATCACGTCCGCCAACCTCTTCGAGGAGATCCTCGCCGACGAGGAGCACCACATCGACTACCTGGACACGCAGCTGGAGCTGATCGAGTCCCTGGGCGAGGCCCTCTACATCTCGACCCTGATCGAGCAGCCGAGCTAGGACAGGCCGTACGGCTCTAGGCGGCTTCGCGGAGCTCCGTGGCGGTCTCGGCCGTCAGGGCCGGCATGCCCTGGTCGACGAGGTCGCGGCGGGGGCAGTTGCCGCGCCCGAGGATGGCCTGGATGCGGCGGACGCAGGATCCGCAGTCCGTTCCGGCCTTGCAGGCGGAGGCGATCTGGCGCGGCGTGCAGGCGCCCGCGTCCGCGTGCTGCTTGACCTGCTTCTCCGTGACACCGAAGCATGAGCAGACGTACACGCGGTTCACCTCCCACCGAGATCAATAAGGCTAACCTAACCTTACCCGGCGGGCCTGAGCCTCAAAAGCCCTGGATACGACGATGGGGCGCGGATCACATGGATCCGCGCCCCATCGTCGTAGGTACCTACCGACTGATCACGTCACTGGTCGCGGTACATCTCCGCGACGAGGAACGCCAGGTCGAGCGACTGGCTGCGGTTGAGACGCGGGTCGCAGGCCGTCTCGTAGCGCTGGTGCAGGTCGTCGACGAAGATCTCGTCGCCGCCGCCCACGCACTCGGTGACGTCGTCACCGGTGAGCTCGACGTGGATGCCGCCCGGGTGGGTGCCGAGGGCCTTGTGGACCTCGAAGAAGCCCTTGACCTCGTCGAGCACGTCGTCGAAACGGCGCGTCTTGTGGCCGGAGGCGGCCTCGAAGGTGTTGCCGTGCATCGGGTCGGTGACCCAGGCGACGACCGCGCCCGAGGCGGTGACCTTCTCGACGAGCTCGGGGAGCTTGTCGCGGACCTTGTCGGCGCCCATGCGGACGATGAAGGTCAGCCGGCCCGCCTCGCGCTCCGGGTCGAGCCGGTCGATGTACGTCAGTGCCTCGTCCACCGAGGTGGTCGGGCCCAGCTTGATGCCGATCGGGTTCGCGATCCGCGAGGCGAACTCGATGTGGGCGTGGTCGAGCTGGCGGGTGCGCTCACCGATCCAGACCATGTGGCCGGAGGTGTCGTACAGCCTGCCGGTGCGCGAGTCCGTCCGGGTCAGGGCGCCCTCGTAGTCGAGCAGCAGCGCCTCGTGGGAGGCGTAGAACTCGACGGCCTTGAACTCGGCCGGGTCGGTGCCACAGGCCTTCATGAAGTTCAGCGCGTTGTCGATCTCCCGCGCCAGCTGCTCGTAGCGCTGGCCCGAGGGGGACGACTTCACGAAGTCCTGGTTCCAGGCGTGCACCTGGCGCAGGTCGGCGTAGCCGCCGGTCGTGAAGGCGCGCACCAGGTTGAGCGTGGAGGCGGAGGCGTTGTACATCCGCTTCAGGCGCTCGGGGTCCGGGACGCGGGACTTCTCGTTGAAGTCGAAGCCGTTGACCGAGTCGCCCCGGTACGTCGGCAGGGTCACGCCGTCACGGGTCTCGGTGCCCTTGGAGCGGGGCTTCGAGTACTGGCCGGCGATACGGCCGACCTTCACCACGGGCACGGAGGCCGCGTAGGTGAGGACGGCGCTCATCTGGAGCAGCGTCTTGAGCTTGGCCCTGATGTGGTCGGCGGACACGGCGTCGAAAGCCTCGGCGCAGTCGCCGCCCTGGAGCAGGAACGCCTCGCCACGGGCGACGGCTCCCATCCGGGCGCGCAGCTGGTCACACTCGCCGGCGAAGACGAGCGGAGGATACGACTCGAGGTCCGCGATCACATCGCGCAGAGCCTCGGCATCGGGGTACTCGGGCTGCTGCGCCGCGGGCAGGTCTCGCCAGGTCGCCTTGGCGACGGCGTGGGTATCAGCGTTCACGGTCACGCGCACAACATTACGGGGTCCTTCGCCCGATCTCGGCCCCCTGCCCAGTGGCTGAGACGCGTGCCCGAAATGTCCGTCGACGATCTTCATGCCTTCGGGTGGTGTTACCCTCTGGCCCGTTTCACATGTTGACAGTCGAATCACAGGGGTGGGCGTGACCCAGGGGCACCGCAGGGACCGCAAGAAGAAACGACTCATGTACGGAGCGGCGGCAGCGGTCGTCGCCACCGCCACGATCGGCACCATCGCGGTCGCCTCGCCGAGCCTTCTCGGCGCGACGGGCGACGCCAAGACGCCTGCTGGAGACGTTTCCCTCCAGTCGCAGTTCGCAAACGCCGCGCGCGAGTTCGATGTGCCGCAGAGCGTGCTGATGGCGGTGTCGTACCGCCAGACGCGCTGGGAGTCGCACGACGGGCAGCCGAGCACGACCGGCGCGTACAACGTGATGGGTCTGACGAAGGTCGACCCGGAGGACATCGCGGACGACGCGGGCGAGGACCTCCTCCACCACCTCGTGAACGGCACCGGCGACCCGTCGATCGACAAGAAGATCGACAAGAAGAAGTCGCTGGAGCCCGTTCCCCAGGCGACGGTCGACACCGACGACCCGAAGCTGCACACCCTGGACAAGGCCGCGGAGCTGATCGACGGCTCGACCGACGCCGTCCAGAACGACACGGCCGCTTCCATCCGAGCCGGTGCGGCGCTTCTCGCCGACTACCAGAAGCAGGCCGGCGCCGAGCTGTCCGACGACCCGGGTGCCTGGTACCCGGCCGTGGCCCGCTACAGCCAGTCGGAGGACCGCAAGGGCGCCGATCAGTTCGCGAAGCGCGTCTTCGAGTCGATCAAGACGGGCGAGGTCGAGATCACCTCGGACGGCGAGCAGATCGTCCTCCCGGCCGACCCGACGGTCGAGCCGGTGAAGCCGGCGAACGTCCCGCTGGCCGCGACGTCCACCGCCACGACGGCGACCACGCCCGAGTGCCCGACCGGTCTGGCCTGCTCCTTCGACCCGGCCGCCTACGTGCAGGACAAGGGCAACTACAACATCGCGAGCCGCGTTCCGAACGGCACCGGTGGCTTCGACATCCGCCAGATCGTCATCCATGACGTCGAGGGCACCCACGACGGCGCCGTGAGCGTCTTCAAGAACCCCGAGAAGTGGGCCAGCGCCCACTACATCGTGCGTGCCGACGGTCGTGTGACGCAGATGGTCGAGACCAAGAACGAGGCATTCCACGCGGGCAACAAGACCGTGAACATGCACTCGGTCGGCGTCGAGCACGAGGGCTACGCCATCAAGGGCGACGCCGGCTGGTACACCGAGCCGGAGTACGAGTCCTCCGCTGCTCTCGTGAAGTACCTTGCCGCGAAGTTCTCCATCCCGCTGGACCGCGAGCACATCATCGGCCACGACGAAGTGCCGAGTGTGCTGGACGGCAAGATCCAGGACCACTGGGACGCGGGCCCGTTCTGGGACTGGAACCACTTCATGTCCCTGGTCGGCGCCCCCACCGGCGCCGGTGGCGCGGGCGGCCTCCTCCAGGCCGGCCAGCTCGTCAAGATCGTCCCGCCGTTCACCTCGGCGAACCAGCAGCAGATGAAGTACACCGAGAAGGTCGGCGACCAGTACGTCACGAAGACCACCGTCGCGCTGCCGGTCAACTTCGGCTACCTCTACTCGGAGCCCGTGGCCGACCAGACCAAGGCGCTGACCGACCCGTACTTCTCGGCGGGCTGGCAGTACGGTTCCAACTGGGCGAACAAGGTGACGGCCGGCAGCAGCCACGTCGTCGCCGAGTCGCGGACCAACTGGACCGCCATCTGGTACGGCGGCAAGAAGGCCTGGTTCCACAACCCCGGCGGCCAGTACACGTCCCCCGTGGGTGTGAAGACGGCGATCACCGCCAAGGACGGCGCCACGTCGATCCCGGTCTACGGTCGGGCCTACCCCGAGGACGCCGCGTACACCGGAACCGGTGTCCCGATCCAGAGCAGCAACAACGCGTCGCTGACGAAGTACAGCCTCCCGGCCGGCCAGCTCTACACCAAGGCCGGTGACGCCGTGGTGGGCGACTACTACTCCAGCGCGTTCAACGTCGACGGCACCCGGGTCGCGGGCAAGACCAACGTCTTCATCCCGATCCGCTACAACCACCGCCTGGCGTGGGTGAAGGCCGCCGACGTCAAGGAGGTCGCGACCAAGGCCCCGGTCAGCGCCACCAACCGCTACAACGTCCTCGCCCGTGACGCCGCCGGTGTGCTCTGGCAGTACCAGGGCACCGGCAAGGGCGCGTTCCTGAACCGGTACCGGGTCGGCCCCGGCTGGGACGCGTACAACATGATCACCCCGATGACCGCGTTCCGTGCCGACGGCACCGGTGACGCCGTCGCCCGGGACAAGGACGGCGTGCTCTGGTACTACCGGGGCAGCGGCAACCCCTCCGCGCCGTTCGCGAGCCGCCTTCGGGTCGGCGCCGGCTGGAACGTCTACGACAAGCTCCTCGGCGCTCGCGACATGAACGCCGACGGCCGGCCGGACCTGATCGCCCGCGACAAGACCGGCGTGCTGTGGCTGTACACGAACACGGGCGCCACCCCGAACCCCTTCGCGACCCGCGTCCGGGTCGGCGGCGGCTGGAACATCTACAACGAGCTGATCAGCACCGGTGACATGACCGGGGACGGCAAGCCCGACCTGATCGCCCGCGACAAGACCGGCGTGCTGTGGCTGTACAAGAACACGGGCGGCTCGCCGAACCCGTTCGCCACCCGTGGCCAGGTCGGCGGCGGCTGGAACACCTACAACGTCATGGTCGGCCCGAGCGACCTCGACCTCGACGGCAAGCCTGACCTGATCGCCCGGGACGCCGCCGGCGACCTGTGGTTCTACAAGAACACGAACGGCTACCCCAACCCGTACGCCACGCGCGTCCGCGTCGGTGGCGGCTGGGGCATCTACAACCTGATCGTCTGATCGGGTCCGCACGGCCCCGGGGCCCGTTCCGCACCGTCCGCGGTGTGGAACGGGCCCCGTTTCCGTGGCCCGTCGTCTTCCCGCTGGGTTACAGTGCTCGCATGTTCGCGCCGCAGATCCAGAACTGGTGGTGGACCGCTCATCCGGCGGCCCACTGATCGCGCGTACACCGACTGACACGCGAAGGCCGCCCGAGGGGCGGCCTTTTCTCGTACCCGGGCCGTTCCTCTCCGTACTCCCTCCGGAAGGAACCGACCCACCCCATGGACCTCTCCCGTCTCCTGGACGACTCCTGCCCGCCCTTCGCCCTGCTGCGCAGGCGCACCCCCGGCCGTGACCACGACACCGTCGAGGTGCTGATCGGCCGGGTCCACGAGGCCGAGCGCCTCGCCGAGCTGCCCGTGGGCCCGCTGCCGACGCTCGCGCTCGTGCCCTTCCGGCAGATCCGGGAGCGCGGCTTCGACGTGCGGGACGACGGCACCCCGCTCTCCGTGCTCGTCGCGGACGAGGTGTACGAGATGCCGCTCGGGGAGGCGCTCGCACAGCTGCCCGCGCACGACGTGACCGTCGAGGGCGGCCGGTTCGACGTCTCCGACCAGGAGTACGCCGGGACCGTGCGCCGGGTCATCGACGAGGAGATCGGCTCGGGCGAGGGCGCGAACTTCGTCATCCGGCGCACCTACACCGGCGAGATCCCGGGCTTCGGGCGGGCCGACGCCCTCGCCCTGTTCCGGCGGCTCCTCGCGGGCGAGCGGGGCGCGTACTGGACGTTCGTCGTGCACACCGGCGACCGGACGCTCGTCGGGGCGAGCCCCGAGGTGCACGTGCGGATGACGGGCGGCACGGTCGTGATGAACCCGATCAGCGGCACGTACCGCTACCCGGCCGGCGCCGCGCCGACCCCCGAGGACCTGCTCGCCTTCCTCGCCGACCGCAAGGAGACCGAGGAGCTCTCCATGGTGGTGGACGAGGAGCTGAAGATGATGTGCACGGTGGGCGACATGGGCGGGGTCGTGATCGGCCCGCGGCTGAAGGAGATGGCCCATCTCGCGCACACCGAGTACGAGTTGCGGGGCCGTTCCACGCTGGACGTGCGGGAGGTGCTGCGGGAGACGATGTTCGCGGCGACCGTGACCGGGTCTCCGGTGCAGAACGCCTGCCGGGTGATCGAGCGTCACGAGGCCGGCGGGCGCGGCTACTACGCGGGGGCGCTCGCCCTGCTCGGTACGGACGAGAACGGGGCGCAGACGCTGGACTCGCCCATCCTGATCCGTACCGCGGACATCTCCTCGGACGGGAGGCTGCGGGTGCCGGTCGGGGCGACCCTCGTCCGGCACTCCGACCCCGCCGGCGAGGTCGCCGAGACCCACGCCAAGGCGGCCGGCGTGCTGACCGCGCTCGGGGTGCGGGAAGGCCGGCCGGCGGCGGACGCGACGGCTCCGGCGCCCGCGCGCCTGGCCGACGATCCGCGCGTACGGGCCGCTCTGGACGCGCGGCGGGCCGATCTGGCGCCGTTCTGGCTGACGATGCAGATTGGGGTCTCCCCTGCTCGAACGGAGTTGAGAGCTTGGGGAAGGTCGGCGGAGCTGTCCGGGCACGCGCTGGTGATCGACGCCGAGGACACGTTCACGGCGATGCTCGCGCACGTCCTGCGCTCCTCGGGCCTCGAGGTGTCCGTCCTGCGCTACGACGAGCCGGGGCTGCGGGAACTGGCCCTCGCCCACGAGGGGCCGGTGGTGCTCGGTCCCGGGCCTGGCGACCCCGCGGACGCCGCCGACCCGAAGATGCGCTTCCTGCGCGGCCTGACGGCGGAGCTGGTGCGGGACCACCGGCACGGGCTGCTCGGGGTGTGCCTGGGGCACGAGCTGATCGCCGCGGAGCTGGGCCTGGAGATCGTCCGCAAGCGGACCCCGTTCCAGGGGGCCCAGTTGCGGATCGACCTGTTCGGGCAGGAGCAGACGGTCGGCTTCTACAACAGCTTCACGGCCCGCTGCGACGACCGGGCGGCGACGGAGCTCGCCCTGCACCGGATCGAGGTCAGCCGGGACCCGGAGACAAACGAGGTCCACGCGCTGCGCGGACCGGGCTTCGCGGGGGTGCAGTTCCACCCCGAGTCGGTGCTGACGACGGAGGGGGCCGCGCTGACGGCCTCGCTGCTCGCCGGAGTGCTGGTCTAGGCGGTCTGGACCCTGGGTACCAGGACGTTCTCGCTGCGCCGCCCGGCGGTGTAGTCGAGGACGTTCCGGACCGTGGTGTCGATGATCTGGCCGACGGCGTCGACCGTGTAGTACGCCTGGTGGGAGGTGACCACCACGTTCGGGAAGGTGACGAGGCGGGCCAGGGTGTCGTCCTCGACGATCTCCAGGGACTTGTCGAGGAAGAAGAGCCCGGCCTCCGCCTCGTACACGTCCAGGCCGACACCGGTGAAGCGGCCCGTCCTGAGCTCGGCGACCAGGGCCTCGGTGTCGATGAGACCGCCGCGGCTGGAGTTCACCAGGATCACGTCGTCCTTCATCGCCCGGAGGGCGTCGGCGTCGATGAGGTGATGGGTGGACGGGAGCAGCGGCACGTGCAGGCTGATGAGGTCGGCCTCGGCGAAGAGCCGCTCCTTGTCCACGTACTCCATGCCCAGCGCGAGGCAGACCGGGTTCTCGGCGACGTCCCAGCCGAGCAGGTTCATGCCGAAGCCCTCGGCGATCCGGGTGAAGGCCTCGCCGATCTTGCCGGTGCCGAGGACGCCGACGGTACGGCCCCTCAGGTCACGGCCCATCAGTCCGTCGAGGCGGAAGTCGAAGTCGCGGGTCCGGTTGGAGGCGCGGACGATCCGGCGATTGACGGCCATCGCGAGCGTCCAGGCGAACTCGGCGACGGAGTACGGGGAGTAGTACGAGACCCGGGCGACGGTGAGGCCGAGGCGCTCGGCGACCTCCAGGTCGATGTTGTTGAAGCCCGTGGAGCGCTGGGCGATCATCTGGGTGCCGCCGGCGGCGAGGGTCTGCAGGACCCTGTGGTCGAGGATGGCGTTGACGCTGGTGGAGATGATCTCGTAGCCGGCTGCGATCGGCGCGGTGTCCGGGGTGAGGAACACCTCCAGGCAGCGGACGTCGTGGTGCCCGTCGAACGCCTTCTCGATCAGAGGCTTCTCGTCCGCCTGCACGCCGAATGCCAGGATTTCCACGGATTTCCCCTAGAAGCGGTGATGGGCCGGATATGCGCGGTCTTCGCGAATATACGGCCCATCAGGTCCCCGCGCCCGGCGCGGGGCACTTCTCAGGCGTCGTCGAGCCCGCGCTCGATGGCGTACCGGACGAGCTCCACCCGGTTGTGGAGCTGGAGCTTGCCGAGCGTGTTCTGGACGTGGTTCTGGACCGTGCGGTGCGAGATCACCAGGCGCTCGGCGATCTGCTTGTAGCTGAGCCCCTTGGCGACGAGCCGCAGGACCTCCGTCTCGCGCTCGGTCAGCTGCGGGGCCTTCGGCTCGTCGGCGCCGGCCGCCGGGGCGGGCTCGGAGGCGAGCCTGCGGTACTCGCCGAGGACCAGACCGGCGAGACCGGGGGTGAAGACGGGGTCGCCGACGGCCGTCCGCCGCACGGCGTCGATCAGCTCCGCCGTACTGGCCGACTTGAGCAGGTAGCCGGTGGCACCGGACTTGACCGCCTCCAGGACGTCGGCGTGCTCGCCGCTCGCCGAGAGGACGAGGACCCGCAGCGCCGGCTGCGCGCCGACGAGCTCCTTGCAGACCTGGACGCCCGGCTTGACCGGCAGGTTCAGGTCCAGGACGAGGACGTCGGGGCCGGTCGCCGTGGCCCGGCGCACGGCCTGCTCGCCGTCGCCCGCCGTGGCGATCACGTCGAAGCCCGCCTCCGCGAGGTCGCGGGCGACCGCGTCCCGCCACATCGGGTGGTCGTCGACGACCATCACCCTGATCCGCTGCCGGTCGGCCTGCTGCTCGCTCATCTTTCCTGTCCTGCCTTCCCCCGTGGAACCGTCAACTCGACTTCCGTGCCCTGCCCCGGGACCGAGATCAGCTCGGCCGATCCGCCCAGGTCCCGCAGTCTGCCCCGGATGGAGAGGGCGACCCCCATCCGGCCCTCGCCCTCGGCCTGCGCGAGGCGGCCCTCCGGGATGCCGGGGCCGTCGTCCCGGACGGTGACGATCACCTCGTCCGTCCAGTCCTCGACCAGGATCCAGGCCTGGGCTTCCTCGCCCGCGTGCACCCGGACATTGTCCAGGGCGGCGCCGACGGCGGCGGCCAGCTCCCGGGCGGCGGGCGGCGGCAGGAGCACCGGCGCGCCCGGCTCGGAGAGGGTGACCCGGGCCCCGGCGCGCGGGGCGAGCAGGAGGCGCAGGTCGACGGGGGTGTCCTCGTCGGGCTCGTCGTCCACCTCGACGACCCGGACCACGGCCCCCTCCGACTCGTCCTCCGAGACCAGGCTGGGCCGGGCGAGACCGCCCGCGACGAGCGTACGGAGCGCGACTTCCTGCTCCCCCGCCATCCGGCCGAGCTCGGCGGCCTCGCCGCCCAGCGCCGTGCCGCGCCGCTGCACCATCGCGAGGACCTGGAGGACGCTGTCGTGGATGTCCCGGGCGAGCCGTTCGCGCTCCCGCGTCGCGGCCTCGATCTCCAGGGCGCGGGCGAGGGTGCGCTCGGAGGCGCGGGCCACCTCGACGACGTATCCGATGGCGATGGAGGCCACCCAGACGAGCAGCACGTTGTGGAGGGTGTCCCGGCTGGGGTCGCCGCGCTCGACGATGTTGGCGACGGCGACCAGGGAGGAGGCGACTCCGGCCCAGCGCCAGCCGCCCTTGATCGCGAACGCGAGGACGGAGCCGGCGGTCCATATCGACGGCAGGGTGGGGCCGTCGACCGTCTGGGCGTGGGCGTCGGCGAGCGGGGTGAGCAGGATGCCGACGAGGGCGACGGTGAGGTCGGCGCCGAGGAAGCGCTTGGTGCAGCTGGCCGCGTTCGCCACCCTGGGGAGGGTCGCGAGGGTCCAGACGCACATCACCGCCAGATAGACGACGGCGATCCAGGGCCGCTCGTACCGCTCCCGCCCGAAGGCGAAGAGCAGGACCGCGTAGATCATCGTCAGGACGCGGTAGCCGGTCAGCGCCCGCCACAACGGCTGCTCGACCGACATGCGCACGACACGCTCGCGCTTGGCCATCTCCCCCACCACCCCCGGACACCCCTAGGGGGTGTCTTGGCCCGGTCCGCATGTGCGCGCCGGTCTGCTTGCACGCCGGTCCGCCACGCGCCGGTCCGCTTACGCCCCGGACTCTTCCCGCGCCGCGATCTCGGCCTTGACGGCCTCCTTCGCCGCCTTCTCCGCGTCCGCGATCTGCCGCTTGGCGGCGGTCGCGTAGATGTCGACGTACTCCTGGCCGGACAGCTTCATGATCTCGTACATGACCTCGTCGGTCACCGAGCGGAGGATGAAGCGGTCCGCCTCCATGCCCTGGTAGCGGGTGAAGTCCAGCGGCTTGCCGATCCGGATCCCCGGGCGCATCAGCTTGGGGACGACCTTGCCGGGCGGCTGGATCTTCTCCGTGTCGATCATCGCGACCGGGATCACGGGCGCGCCGGTGGCCAGGGCCACCCGGGCCAGACCGCCGGGCTTGCCCCGGTACAGCCGGCCGTCGGGCGAACGGGTGCCCTCGGGGTAGATCCCGAAGAGCCCGCCCTTCTCGACGACCTCGATGCCGGCCTTGATCGCCGCCTCGCCGGCGCCGCGGGCGCCCGAACGGTCGACCGGGAGCTGGCCGACGCCCTTGAAGAACGCGGCGGTGAGCTTGCCCTTCACCCCCGGAGAGGTGAAGTACTCGGCCTTCGCGATGAACGTGACCTTGCGGTCGAGGACGGCGGGGAGGAAGAAGGAGTCGGAGAAGGAGAGGTGGTTGCTCGCCAGGATCGCGGGACCCTCGGCCGGAATGTTCTCCAATCCCTCGACCCAGGGTCGGAAGGCAAGCTTCAGGGACCCTCCGATGGAGAACTTCATTGCGCCGTAGATCAACTCGCCATGCCTTCCGTGTGCCGTGGCGACGACTTTATCCCGTACCTGTCCACGGCCCCCGCTACGGCCCTGGTCGGTGTCGGTCCGGTCGCGTACCGTGAAGGTCCTTCCCCATTTTCCGTCGCTTCGGCGCACCCGAAGTCGAACGAACAGGAGACCCCGGTGCCGGTCCTTCCCGGAGCCGAGCCGTACCGCCACGAAGGCGGAGAGGTCGGCGTCCTTCTCTGTCACGGATTCACCGGTTCCCCGCAGTCGATGCGCCCGTGGGCCGAGTATCTGGCCGGCCGCGGGCTCACCGTGTCACTGCCCCTGCTGCCGGGCCACGGCACCCGCTGGGAGGACCTCCAGCTCACCACCTGGCGCGACTGGTACGCGGAGGTGGACCGGGCCCTGCGCGAGCTCCTGGACCGGTGCGAGACCGTCTTCGTCATGGGCCTCTCCATGGGCGGGGCGCTCACGCTGCGGCTGGCCGCCCAGCACGGTGACGCGGTGCGGGGCATCGTCCTCGTCAACCCGGGCAACAAGGTGCACGGCCTGGCGGCGCACGCGCTGCCGGTCGCCCGGCACCTGGTCCGCACGACGAGCGGCATCGCGAGCGACATCGCCAAGGAGGGCGTGACGGAGGTCGGCTACGACCGCGTCCCGCTGCACGCCGCGCACTCGCTGCGCCAGTTCTTCCGCACGGTGGACGCGGAGCTCCCGCAGGTCACGCAGCCGCTGGTGGTGCTGCACAGCCCGCAGGACCACGTGGTCCCGCCGGCCGACTCGGCCCGCGTCCTGAGCCGTGTCTCCTCGACGGACGTCCGGGAGATCCTGCTGGAACAGAGCTACCACGTCGCGACGTTGGACCATGACGCGGAGCGGATCTTCGAGGAGAGCTGGGCGTTCGTCGAGCGCCTCGCCCCGAGTCCGGTCGACGGGAAGAGGAGCAGCAGCGGTGGCTGATCAGCAGGACGGCGGCGAGCGGGAGCCGCAGCCCATCGACGAGGAAGCGGCGTGGGCCGCGATCGTCGCCGGGTACGGGGACGAGCCCGCGGATCCGCCGGGGGCGAGGCCGTACCGGCCGATCGAGAACCTCGCGCTGCCCGAACCGGAGGACGAGCCGGCGGACGAGCCGACGAAGCCGGACGCCAAGACGGGGACGGGTACGGGGACGGGGAAGGGGACTCCTGCCGGATCCGGAGCCGCCGAAACCGAAGCCCAAGCCGACGCCGCCTCGGGAGCCGACTCCGGTTCCGGTCCCGGTTCCGGTTCCGGAGCGGACACCGCGCCGGGGCCCGCGTCCGGCAGCGAATCCGGTACCGGGACGGACGGCGAGGCCTCGCCCGATGCCGACCGGAAGCCGGAGGCCGGAGCGGAGAAGCCCGCGCTGGGCAGCTCCGTCGTCTTCGCGCCCGGGGTGCGCCCGAGCGGCCCGCGGGACTATTCCCCGGCCGAGCCGGAGCAGGGCCCGGACGGCTCCGAGGAGGGACACTTCGTCCCGCCGGAGCCCCCGCCGCTGCCGGAGGCGGACGCGACGACCAAGTTCGCCTGGCTGGGCGTGGTCGGCGGTCCGGTGCTGATGCTGGTGGCCGTCCTGTTCCAGTGGGACATGACCTGGTGGCTGACGACGCTCTGCGTGGGCGGCTTCCTCGGCGGCTTCGCGACCCTGGTCGCGCGCATGAAGCACGACGACGATGACGACGACGGCTTCGGCGACCCGGGCCGCGGCGCGGTCGTGTAGACCCCCGAGCCCCACTTCTACGAAGCAGGCACACGGACCGCCGCCAACACAGGGAGGTGGTCCGTCGCCGTTCTCAGGTCTTCGGGGTCGAGGTGGGGTGGGACGCCGCAGCCGAGGAACTCGATGCCCGGGGTGGCCAGGATCGCGTCGATGCGCTGGTGCGGGTCGGCGGGGGTCGAGGTGTACTCGCCGCCCCAGGGACTGACCGCCCAGCCGTCCCGGAGCTCCGTCGCGAGCCGGGTGAAGGCGGGGCCGCAGGGTCGTTCGTTGAGGTCCCCGGCCACGAGGGCGTACGGGGTGCCCAGTGCGCCGACCCGGTCGAGGACCATCCCGGCCTGTGCGTACCGCTCGTCCTTCCGCAGGCTCAGGTGGCAGCTGATCAGCCCGACCCTGGCCCCGGCGAAGCGGACGACGGCGGTCGCGAGGCCGCGGCGGTGCAGGCCGGGGGTGAGCGGCAGCAGCACGTCCTCGGTGCGTTCCACGGTGGCCCGCAGGGAGCAGAGGATCATCGGTCCGGCCGCGGTGGCGCCGCCGCTCAGCATGACGAGCTCGCTCTTGGCGGCGAGCCGGGCCGCGTGCTTGCGCCAGCGGAAGAAGCGCGGGGCCTCCTGGACGAAGACGAGGTCCGGGGCGCAGGCGCGGATCACCCGGGCGAGGGCGTCCTCGTCGTCGCGCATCGAGCGGACGTTGTAGCTCAGCACCCGGAGGACGGCCGAACCGTCCGCTTCGGTGCGGGAGTTGGGCAGCTCGCTGATCGCCATGACAGCCAACATACGACGACCGCCCGCCGTGTCCCAGAGGACGCGGCGGGCGGTCGTCGTATGCCTTCGTACGGGTGTCAGCCCTGGCGGGCCAGGTCCGCCGCGCCGACCAGGCCGGCCTTGTTGCCGAGCTGGGCCGCGAGGACCTGCGCGTGCGGACGCCACTGGCCGCCGATCAGCCAGCGCCGGAAGGACTTCCGGATCGGGTCGAGGACGAGGTCGCCCTCGTCCGAGACGCCGCCGCCGACGATGAACGCCGAGGGGTCGAAGAGCGAGGCCAGGTCGGCGAGACCGGCGCCGGCCCAGCGGGCCAGCTCGCGGAAGGAGTCGACGGCGACCGGGTCACCGGCGCGCGCCGCCTGGCTGACGTGCTTGCCCTCGATGCCCTCCGGGGTGCCGTCGCCGAGGCCCAGCAGGACCTTGGCGCGCTCCGGGGTGGCGTTGGCGCGCTGCTTGGCGTACCGGACGAGCGCGCGCCCGGAGGCGTACTGCTCCCAGCAGCCCTGGCTGCCGCAGCCGCACAGCAGACCGTCCGGGACGACCCGGATGTGGCCGAACTCGGCGGCCACGCCGAAGCGTCCGCGGCGCAGCTTGTTGCCGATGATGATGCCGCCGCCGAGGCCGGTGCCGAGGGTGATGCAGATGACGTCCTCGTGGCCCTGGCCGGCGCCGAACTTGTACTCGCCCCAGGCCGCCGCGTTGGCGTCGTTCTCGACGACGACGGGGAGGCCGACCCGCTGCTCGACCTTGTCCTTCAGCGGCTCGTGCCGCCAGTCGATGTTCGGCGCGAAGAGGACGGTGGCGCGCTTGTCGTCGACGTAGCCGGCGGCACCGATGCCCACGGCCTCGATCACGTGGCCCTTGCCCGCCTCGGAGACGGCGGCGCTGATCGCGTCGACGATGCCCTCGGGGGTCGGCGGGGTGGGCACCTTGTGCGTGTCGAGGATGTTGCCCTCCTCGTCGACCACGCCGGCCGCGATCTTCGTGCCGCCGATGTCGACGCCGATGGTGAGTCCCATGTGTCCCTCAGTTTTCGGTCGAGCCCCGCTACGGCCCACCGTACCCGAGGGGAGGGGTCGTCCCGATCAGTCCCGATCAGTCGGTCCCGATCAGTCGAGGTCGATGTGCTGGCCCGTACCGGGGCCTTCGTCGTCGCGGCGCGGCTTCTCCTCGCCGTCACCCTTACCGTCGGTTTCGGTGTCGGCCTCGCGGCGCGGATCGTCCTCGGCGACGGTCCCGCCGCGGGTCCAGCGGGTCTCGTGGCCCTCGACGGCGGAGCGGTAGGCGGCGAGCAGTTCGTTCCCGGCGGCGGCGAGGTGGTCGAAGACCTGCGGGTTGCGCTCGATGACGGGCTCGACGACGGCCTTCGCCTGGCTGACGACCTGCTTGACGGTCTCGCCGCTGATGCCGCCGAGTCCGCCCAGGAGCGGGCCTCCGAGTCCCCCGGCGACCTTGTCGGCGACGGCGTCGAAGAGCTTGCGGAGCTCCTCGGCGGCCGAGCCGGGCTCGGTGCCGCGCTCCGCACGGCGGCGGGCCTTCTCCGCCTCCAGGTCCTCGGCGCACGCCTTGGCCCAGGCATCCGAATCGCTCATGGCGTACTCCTCAATGGCTGGTACTTCGACGGTACACGCCCTCAGGGGGTACGTGGCCAGAGTCCCGGGTCCGGGGTGAAGCGCACCCTGAGGTCCCCGTCGACGAGCCCCGCGCCGGTCACGGTGCAGCGGCGCAGGACGGACGGCAGGGGCAGGTGGCGGCGGAACGGGCCGACGGTCAGGAGCAGTTCGTCGCCGCGGCGGACGAGGGCGAGCTCCTCCTTGACGGCGCCGGGCAGGGCGATGTGCCAGACGAGTACGCCGTCCTCCTCCCGCCGGTCCTCGACCTCACGGCCGGGTACGGGGGTGAGAGGGGCGTGCGGGACGGGCGCCAGGAGGGCGAGGTCCTCGGCGCCGCGGGGGTCGCGTCCGAGGTGCGGCAGCTCGTGGACGATGCCGGCGGCGGTACGGAGCTCCTCCAGGTGCCGGTGCTGCTGGGCGGTGAGCCCGGCGAGCCAGGGGTCCTCGGAGTCGGCGGGGAGCAGCCGGTTGGCGACGACGGCGTCGAGGGCGAGGCCCTGGAGGGCGAGGCCGAGCCGGGCGGTGCGCAGGGCGCGGACGGCGGCGGGTCCGGGTTCGAGGACGAGGCGGACGCGGGTGGTGGGGGCGTCGACGACGGCCTGGGCGGCGGCGAGCTCGGCCTCCCAGCGGGCGGTGGTCTCGTACAGCCACTGCGCGGGCATGGGGACCCCGGCGAGCTGGGCGAGCATCGGGCGCAGCGCGCGAGCGGCCTGCCGTTCGGCGGGCAGGAGGCGGCGCAGATAGCGGCGGAGCTGCTCGGGCAGGGCGAGGAGGGCGAGGGCCTCGGGGAGCGGGGGCAGGTCGACGACGGCGAGGTCGTGCTCGCCGTCGGCGGCGTCGCGCAGGGCCCTCAGGAGGGCGAACTGGCGGCTGCCGGGGAGTTCGGTGAGCTCGGCGTCCTCGAAGGGCGCGGCGCCGAGGAGGTCGAGGGCGGCGCCGGAGCGGGCCTGGAGCGCGAGGAACTCGCGGCGGAAGTCCGCGGCGGGATCGGGGCGCAGGACCCGGAGACCGCCGCCGCTCAGGAGCGGGTCGGCGTCCTCGGAGACGAGCAGGACCCGGCGCCCCGCCCGCGCCTCGGCGAGGGCGGTCGCGGCGGCGACGGTGGTACGGCCGGCGCCGCCGAGGCCGGTGACAAGGATGATCCGCATGCGCGGGAACGTTACCGCCCCGCCAAGCTGGTGGTGCGGCTGGGCTCAAGGGGCGGAGGCGCCCGCAAGGGCGCCGGTCCGTGTGCCCACCCTCCCCCAGAGGGGGCACCCCCAGCCCTGCGGGACGATCGCCCCCACGGACCGGGGGGCGCTACGCGCCGGATTCGACGCGCTTCTTCAGGCCGGCCAGGGCGCGGTCGATGATGACCTTCTCGGCCTTGCGCTTGATCATGCCGAGCATGGGGATCTTGACGTCGACGGTCAGCTGGTACGTGACCTCGGTGCGGGCGCCGCCGCCGAGCGCGGCGAGCCGGTAGGAGCCGTCGAGGGAGCGGAGCATCTGGGACTTGACCAGGGTCCAGCTGACCTCGTCGGCGCCGGTCCAGGTGTACGCCAGGGTGTGGTCGTCCTTGATGGCGCCGGCGTCGAGGAGCAGCCGGACCTTCTCCGCGCGGCCGGAGGCGTCCGTCTCCAGGACCTCGGCCTCCTTCACCTCGCCCGTCCACTCCGGGTAGCGGGCGAAGTCGGCGATCACACCCATGACGTCGGCCGGCGCCGCCTCGATGGTGATGCTCGAGCTGGTGTGTTCGGCCATCGCGGTGGCTCCTCCACTGTGCGGTCCGGCGAGAACTAGAGGAAAACAGGGGCACAGACGTACAGATGTGCCGTCGGAAGGCTATCGCGCCGCGACTCCGCGCCCGTCACCACTCCAGGGCGAAGGGCCTGCCGGTCGACGCGAAGTGGCCGACGTTGACGCACTCGGTCGCGGCGATCCGCATCCGCCGGGCGAGCGGCTGGTGGACGTGGCCGAAGAGGGCGTACCGGGGCCGGGTGCGCCGGATCGCGTCGAGCAGGGCGCGGCTGCCGCGCTCGAAGCGGCGGGCCACCGTGTCGTACGTCAGTTCCGGCACGTCCGGCGGGATGTGGGAGCAGAGGATGTCGACGTCCCCGAGGGCCTCGACCTTGGCGGCGTACTCCTCGTCCGAGATCTCGTACGGGGTGCGCATCGGGGTGCGCAGCCCGCCGCCGACGAAGCCGACGGTGAGGCCGCCGAGCTCGACGCGCTGCCCGTCGAGGACGGTCGTGCCCGGCCCGGCGAACTCGGGCCAGAGCCGGGGGATGTCGACGTTCCCGTAGGTGGCGTACGTCGGGGTGGGGAAGGCGGCGAAGAGTTCGGCGTACTGGCGGCGCACGGCGGCCTCGATGGCGGTTTCGCGGTCGACGTCGAGCTCGGCCCAGAGGCGGCGGCCCAGGTCACGGGCCTCGTCGAAGCGGCGGGCGGTGCGCAGTTCCACGAGCCGGTCGGCGTTCTCGACGCCGAAGAGGTCGGGGAAGATCCCGCGGCCGTGGTCGGCGTAGTCGAGGAAGAGGACCAGGTCCCCCAGACATATGAGGGCGTCGGCGCCCTCCCCCGCCGTGGCGAGGTCTCCGGCGTTGCCGTGCACGTCACTGACCACATGGACTCGCATGCGCTCACCTTAGGGGGTGTCACCTGCGGTTACTTCCGAGTCGGGAAACCTGTGGATTACTGTGCGCACAGCACCGTCATGCATGTGTGACGCACGGAACATCTGGCCGGGACCCCCTATCGGAACCATCTACTGATGGGTAACGTCCGGGCAGTCCAGTCGTGCTCACCCCCACTGAGCACCTGCCCGATCATGGACCACACCGGTGCATCACACAGAGCCGTGGCGCCGGCGCCCGATGAGGAGCAGCAGTCTTGCGCGAGTTCAGCCTTCCGGCCCTGTACGAGGTCCCCACGGACGGCAACCTGACGGATCTCATCCGCCGCAATGCCTCCCGGCACCCAGATGTCGCCGTGATGGGACGCAAGGTCGACGGGGTCTGGACGGACGTGACCGCGACCCAGTTCCTCGCGGAGGTCCGCGGGGCCGCCAAGGGGCTGATCGCCGCGGGCGTCGAGGCGGGCGACCGGGTCGCCCTGCTGTCCCGTACGCGGTACGAGTGGGTGCTGCTCGACTTCGCGATCTGGAGCGCGGGCGGCGTGACCGTGCCGGTCTACGAGACGAGCTCGCCGGAGCAGATCCAGTGGATCCTCGGCGACTCGGGCGCCTCGCTGGCGCTGGTGGAGAGCGCGGCCCACGAGGCGTCGGTGGAGTCCGTCCGGGCCGATCTCCCGGAGCTCAAGGGCATCCGGCAGATCGACGCCGGCGCGGTCGCCAAGCTCACCGCCGACGGCGCGGACGTCTCCGACGAGCTGCTCGACGCGCGGATGTCGGCGGCGAACGCCGACGACCCGGCCACGATCGTCTACACCTCGGGCACGACCGGCCGCCCCAAGGGCTGTGTCCTGTCCCACCGGGCGTTCTTCGCCGAGTGCGGCAACATCGTGGAGCGGCTGAAGCCCCTCTTCCGTACCGGCGAGTGTTCGGTGCTGCTCTTCCTGCCGGCCGCGCACGTCTTCGGGCGGCTCGTCGAGGTCGCGTCCGTCATGGCGCCGATCCGGCTGGGCTGCGTCCCGGACATCAAGAACCTCACCGACGAGCTGGCCTCGTTCCGGCCGACGCTGATCCTGGGCGTGCCGCGGGTCTTCGAGAAGGTCTACAACTCGGCGCGGGCCAAGGCGCAGGCCGACGGCAAGGGCAAGATCTTCGACAAGGCCGCGCACACGGCGATCGCGTACAGCCGGGCGATCGGGACCCCCGAGGGCCCGTCCCTCGGCCTCAAGCTCAAGCACAAGCTCTTCGACAAGCTGGTCTTCAGCAAGCTGCGGGCGGTGCTCGGCGGACGCGGCGAGTACGCGATCTCGGGCGGCGCGCCGCTGGGCGAGCGGCTCGGCCACTTCTTCCGGGGCATCGGCTTCACGGTCCTGGAGGGGTACGGGCTGACGGAGTCGTGCGCGGCGACCGCGTTCAACCCGTGGGACCGGCAGAAGATCGGCACGGTCGGGCAGCCGCTGCCGGGCTCGGTGGTGCGGATCGCCGACGACGGCGAGGTCCTGCTGCACGGCGAGCACATCTTCTCGCGGTACTGGAACAACGAGGCGGCGACGGCCGAGGCGCTGGCGGACGGCTGGTTCCACACGGGTGACATCGGCACGCTCGACGAGGACGGCTACCTCGCGATCACGGGCCGCAAGAAGGAGATCCTGGTGACGGCGGGCGGCAAGAACGTCGCCCCGGCGGTCATCGAGGACCGCATCCGGGCGCACGCGCTGGTCGCGGAGTGCATGGTGGTCGGCGACGGACGCCCGTTCGTGGGCGCGCTCGTCACCCTGGACGAGGAGTTCCTCGGCCGCTGGGCCGCCGACCACGGCAAGCCGGCGGGCTCGACGGCGGCCTCCCTGCGCGACGACGCGGAGCTCCTCGCGGAGGTCCAGCGGGCGATCGACGACGGCAACGCGGCGGTCTCCAAGGCGGAGTCGGTGCGCAAGTTCCGCGTCCTTCCCGCCCAGTTCACCGAGGAGGCGGGCCACATCACCCCGTCCCTGAAGCTGAAGCGGAACGTGGTGGCGCGGGAGTTCGCGGACGAGATCGAGGCGATCTACCAGGGCTGAGCCCGGTCGCGCGACGCAACGGAGAGGGGCCCGGGTGATGTCACCCGGGCCCCTTCCGCACGTCTCGCGGCGCGTCCGTCTCGGAGCACGTACGTCTCGCAGCGCGTCCGTCTCAGAGCAGTTCGCGCAGCCGTTCCGCGAGGAGGTCCCAGCGCCACTTCTCCTCGACCCAGGCGCGGCCCCGCTCGCCCATGCGGGCGCGGAGTTCGGGGTCGAGGAGGAGGGTCGCGACGCGGTCGGCGGTCTCCTCGGCGGACTCGCCGCGGACGACCCAGCCGGTCTCGCCGTCGAGGACGGCGTCGGGGGCGCCGCCGGAGTCGCCGGCGACGACCGGGAGGCCGGTGGCCGAGGCCTCCAGGTAGACGATGCCCAGGCCCTCGACGTCGAGGCCGCCGCGGCGGGTGCGGCAGGGCATGGCGAAGACGTCGCCCGCGCCGTAGTGGGCGGGGAGTTCGGCCCAGGGGACGGCGCCGGTGAAGCGTACGGATCCGGCCACGCCGGTCTCGTCGGCGAGGCGGCGCAGGTCCTTCTCGTACGGGCCGCCGCCGACGATCAGGAGGACCGCGTCCGGGACCCGGCGCAGGATCGCGGGCAGGGCCCGGATCAGGGTGTCCTGGCCCTTGCGCGGGACGAGCCGGGAGACGCAGACGACGACGGGCCGGTCGCTGAGCCCGAGGCGGGCGCGGACCTCGGCGCCGCCCGAGTCGGGGTGGAACGTCTTCTCGTCCACACCGGGCGGGAGCTGGACCATCCGCCCGGCGGCGGCGGGCGTGAGGGCCTCCGCGATCCGGGAGCGGGTGTACTCGCCGAGGTAGGTGATGGTGTCCGTGCCCTCGCCGATCCGCCGCAGCAGCTGCCGGGCGGCGGGCAGCTGGGCCCAGCCGGCCTCGTGCCCGTGGGTGGTGGCGACGAGCCGCTTCGCGCCCGCCCTGCGCAGCGCGGGGGCCATCAGGCCGAGCGGCGCTGCGGCGCCGAACCAGACGGACCGGCAGCCGTGTTCGCGCAGCAGCGCGGTGGCGCGGGCGGTGACCCGAGGTGTGGGCAACAGCATGGTGGTGCGATCGCGGACAACCGTGAAAGGCTGTTCGGCGTCAAACAGAGCGGTCGCTTCGACTCCGTCGCGGCTTCGCTTCCATGTGGAGGCGTAGACCACGATCTGTTCGGGGTCCAGGCGCAGCGCCATGTTGTGCAGGAACGCCTGGATTCCGCCGGGTCGCGGCGGGAAGTCGTTGGTTACGATCAGGGTCTTGTCCATCGTGGCCGACAGTACGCGATGGCACTCACCGCCCGGCACCACCACTCTCCGCGCGAGCGGACCGCGAGACGAGGAACGGAAGAGGCATGACGGGCGCAGTGGGGAACGGCTCGCGCATGGGCCTGCGGCTTCCGCTCGGCCTGTGGGGCCTGACCCGGATCCTTCTCCTGTTGTGCACGTTCAAGGTCGTGGTGGCCCCCGGCCCGGACACGACGTTCGAGGTCGAGCAGATCTACCAGGGCTGGTTCGAGGTCCTGCAGTCCGGCACGTATCCCCGGAACGACGTGACCTGGCAGTACCCGCCCGGCGCCGCCCTGGCGGTCCTGTCCCCCGCGCTGCTGCCGTTCCTCGACTACGCCCCCGCCTTCTTCCTGCTGGCGTTCCTGTGCGACGCGTTCGTCTTCGGACTGCTTGTCCATACGGGGCGCCGGCCGGGCCGGTCGATGCGGGGCGCCTGGTTCTGGCTCGCCGCGGTGCCTCTCCTCGGGCCGACCGCCTACGCCCGTTACGACGTCATGGTGACGGCGGTCGCCGTGGCGGCTCTGCTGGCCGCGGTCCGCAGTCCGCGGGTGCTCGGGGCGCTCACCGGCTTCGGCGCGGTCCTCAAGGTGTGGCCGGCGCTGCTCCTCGTGGGCACGCCGAAGGGCCGGGCGACCTGGTCGTCCTGGTCGGCGGCGGCGGGCGGAGGGGCCGCGGTGCTGCTGCTGTGCACGGCGTGGATGCCGGGCTCGCTGGCTTTCCTCTCGTATCAGAGCGAGCGGGGCACGGAGGTCGAGTCGCTGGGTGCGATGGTGTTCCACATAGCCCGGCACTTCGGCTGGGACGGCGTCGCGCGGATGAACTACGGCTCGATGGAGTTCCTCGGCCCGTACGTCTCCTGGGTCTCGGGCGGCGCGATGGCGCTGACGGTCGCCGCCTTCGGCTGGCTGGCCCTGTGGCGGTTCAAGGCCCGGCGCTTCGCGACCTCGACGACGGCGGACGCGGCCTTCGTGGCGGTGCTGCTCTTCACCGTGACGAGCCGGGTGATCTCGCCGCAGTACATGATCTGGCTGTTCGGTCTCGCCGCCGTCTGCCTCGTCTACCGTTCGAGCCGGATGCGGCGCCCCGCCCATCTGGTGCTGTGGGCGACGGCCGTGACCCAGTTCGAGTACCCCGTCTGGTTCTCGCACGTGACGGCCAGCGATCCGCTGGGCATCGCGGTGCTGTTCCTGCGCAACGCCCTGCTGATCGCCGCGACCTTCTCCGCCTGCCGCATCCTGTGGCGGCACACCGTGACGGAGGCCGGATCGGTGCACATCCCGGTTCCGGCGGGCCGGCCGGAGCAGGAGAAGGTGCTGGCCGGTTCGATCTGACCGGTGCGGATTAGCCGTACGAGCTTCACCCGACCGGCCTAAGAGCTGTGCTGGTACTCTTGGGCACCTTTGTCTCCCTGTTAGGTTCTCCTGCCGACATGAACAACTCGAATCTCTCGGTCGACACGCTTCAACGGCGCACAGGGACCGGGGGTGACGAGAGAACCACGGAGGGCTCATCGGAAGCAGCGGCAGGGACGTTCTCGAAGGCCTCTCTTCTGACTTCCGGCGCTTTCTTCCTGATTTATCTGCTCTTGTCGGCACGGCGCCACGCGACAAACCTCTCGACCGGATACGACCTGGGCATCTTCACCCAGATCGTCAAGTCGTACTCCGAGCTCACCGCCCCGTATTCCGATCTCAAGGGGCCCGCGTACAACACGCTCGGGGATCACTTCCATCCGATCCTCGCATTGCTGGCACCGGTCTACAGGATATTCCCGTCCAGCTACACCCTGCTCGTTTGCCAGGCGGCACTCGTCGCCTTCTCCATAGCCCCCTTGATGAAATGGGCCTACCGGGTCAAGGGTCGGAACTTCGCCTACTGGATCGGCATTTCGTACGGGGCTTCCTGGGGAATTGCCGAACTGATCGACTTCGACTTCCATGAAGTCGCTTTCGCGGTTCCGCTGCTCTCGCTCTCCCTCTGCGCCGCCGGGCAGAAGAACTGGCGCTCGGCCGCCCTGTGGTCGATTCCGCTGGTCCTGGTCAAGGAGGACCTGGGGCTCACGGTCGCCGCGATCGGCGTCTACGTGGCATGGAAGGGTCCGAGGGTCACGGGGCTCGCCGTGGCCGCCTTCGGGGCCGGCGCGACGGCGCTGGAGATGCTGGTGATTCTCCCGTACTTCAATCCCCTGGGGCAGTTCGCCTACTGGCCCCCCGAGGCCGCCGAGGACGCGGGCCTGCTGATGGAGGTCACCGGAGCCTTCTGGCCTCCGGTGAAGTGGCTGACGCTGTTCCTGATCGTCGCCACCACCGGCTTCCTGGCCCTCCGCTCCCCGCTCCTGCTCGTCGCGCTGCCGACCCTCGCCTGGCGCTTCACATCGGAGAACCCCTTCTACTGGGGTACGGGTTTCCACTACAGCGCCGTTCTCATGCCCATCGCCTTCGCGGCCGCCGTTCACGCCGTGGCCACGGGCGTGCCCGCCCGAAGAATCCTGCCCGCCTGTGTCATCGGAGCGGTGGTCACGAGCGTCACGCTCTTCACCCACCCCCTGCATGAGCTCGTCATGCCACGGACGTCGAGCGAGACCGCCCACGTCAGGGCAGCGGACGAGCTGCTCGAAAGGATCCCCGACGGCGCGACCGTGGCCGCGTCGAACCGTCTGGCCGCTCAGCTCGTGGACCGGGCCACCGTCAGCGAGGTGTGCCTGTTCCCCCGGTCCTTCCCGCCGAAGGAACCGGCCCAGTGGGTGATTTACGACGTCACCGACAACACGGATCCGGACTGTGCGACCGGAAGGCAGCTGGAAGCGCCCTCGCCGAGCCTCGCCGGCTATCGCGTCGTGGAGACGCGGGACGGGATAGCCCTCCTGAAAAGGATCGACGACCAGAAGAGCCGAAACACAGGTCGCTGACCCCCACAGGGGAGACGAGGGCGGCGGCAGGTCCTGAGAAATCCGGCGGCGGAAACGCCGAGCGCCGCCTCAGCCGAGCCGCTCCCCCAGATACGTCCGCCACGCGGCCGTGAACTCCTCCGGCGTGGTGTCCAGGACCTCCTGGAGCGCCTTCTCCACCGCGCCCTCCCGGCCCCGATGCGCCCCCACCGCCCGGTAGAACGCCGTCAGCTCGGTCTCGCCCCAGCGCTCCGCGATCAGCGCGCACGCGAGCCAGCCGCCCTCGTAGGCCCGCGCGAGCGCCTCCGCGTCGCCGCCGAAGCCGAAGTCCGCGTCCTCCGGTAGCCGGGCGGGCAGCTCGCCCGCGCGGACCGCGCGGGCCAGCTCGGGGGCCGCCTGGGCGGGCGTCCGGCCGGTGCCCCGGTAGGCGACCCAGTCGGCGAAGCCCTCGGAGAGCCAGACCGGGGTGGCCGGGGAGGTGTGGGCCCGGGTGGCGACGTGGACCGTCTCGTGGGTGAGGACGAGCTGCCGGCCGAAGGCCCCGAGGACCCCGTACGCCTCGGGGTTGACGATGACCCGGTCCGCGGGCGCGTCCGCCCCGCCCACGGTCTCCCCCGTGGTGACGGCGGCGATCCCCCGGTAGGAGCTGCCCGGCGCCCCGAGGAGCCCGCCCATCGCCTCCAGCGAGCCGGGGACGAGGACGACGACCTCGCGGGCCCACTCCGAGGGCCAGGCCTCGCTCACGGCGGGGACGGCCCGGTCGGCGGCCGCGGCGATCTCCCGGAGCCGCTCCGGATCCTGGCCGACGCCGAGGACGAGCGAGCGGGCGCCGCGGACGGTCCGCACGTCCCCCTGTTCCCAGAGCTGCCGCGGCGCGCCCTCCGCGGGCCGGTCGCCGGTCACGTACCAGCGTCCGTCCCGCTCGGCCAGGTCCAGGACGCGGCCGCTGACGACGGGTCCCCTGTCGTGGCCCTGGAGGCGGTAGCCGAGCTCGGCCCGGGCGGTGACCCGGCCGTCGCCGGCCTGGTCGATCCCGGTGACCCGGTACGTCCAGTCGTCGAGCGGCACCTTCGCGAGCCGCCGGAACTCGGTGAGGGCGGTCGGCGCGTACGCGGGGTCGAGGGCGGTCCGGAAGCCGGGTTCGTCGCGGTCGAGGAGCGCCCTGGCGTGCCTGTCGAGGAGCGTCTGTATCTCCCGGGACGCCGTGGCATGGGCCGAGTCGGCGGCCGCGTCGACGGGGCGGGCCGCCGTGCAGCCGACGAGACCCGTGAGCGTGAGCAGGAGGGCGAGCAGGCAGGCCACGGCCGGTCGCCGCGCTCCACACCCCTGACCTGCCACGCCCCCGATCGTACGGTCGGACCGGGCGGTACCGCTTCCGGTACGGCGGGATCGGCGCCCCGCCCCGGGCTCAGACCCGCGTCACCGTCACGTTCGACATCATGTTCACCGGGTCGTAGCGGACCCGTGCCCCCGGATAGGGGGCGTGGATGACCTGTCCGTTGCCCGCGTAGATCCCCACATGGCTGGCGTCGCCGCGGTACGTGACCAGGTCGCCGGGCTGCGCCTGCGAGAGCGGCACCTGCCGGCCGGCGTACCGCTGGGCCGAGGAGGTGCGCGGCAGGCTGATCCCGGCCTGCCCGTACGACCAGACCATCAGGCCCGAGCAGTCGAAGCCGGTGGGCCCGGTCGCCCCCCAGACGTACGGCTTGCCGATCGCGCTGCGGGCGGCGATCACCGCGGCGGAGGCCCGCGAGGAGCCGGGGCCGAGGTCGGCGAGGGGCGGCAGCTCCCCGGCGGCGTCCGCGCGCCCGCCGGAGCGGGAGGCGCGGTCGTAGTCGGCGCGCTCCGCGACGGTGAGGGAGGCGAGGATCCGGCGGGCCTCGGCGAGCTTGCGTTCGACGGCGCGCTTGTGGCGGGCGACGTCGGCCCGGCTGCGCTCCAGCTCGGCGAGGGCGGTGCGCGCCTCGTCCCGCCGCTGGTTCAGCCGGCGCTGCTCCCGCTGGAGCTCGCTGAGCGCGGCGCCCTGCCGGGCGGTGGCGCGGTCGAGGGCGGAGGCGCGCTCCAGGTAGCTGTCCGGGTCGGAGGAGAGCAGCAGCGCGAGGGCGGGGTCGATGCCGCCGGAGCGGTACTGGGCCCCGGCGACCGCGCCGAGGGCGCCCCGCATGTGGTTGATGCGCTCCTGGCCGCGGGCGAGTTCGTCCTGCGCCCGGGAGACCGTCCTGCGCAGCGCGTCCGTCTTCTCGTCCGCCTTGTTGTAGCCCTCGGTGGCCTTCTCGGCCTCCTCGAAGAGGCGGTCGACCGTGGCGCGGGTGGCCGCGCTCGTGGGCCCCGGGTCGGCGCTCGCGGGGACGGCCCCGAGGGACGCCGCCGCGGTGGCCGCGGCGGCTGCGGTCAGGACGGTGACCCTCGCGGGTCGGCGGTGGGACGCCACTAATCGCGCTCCGTTCGGCTCGACGCAGACTGGCGCGGCAGACAGTAGCCGCTGATCACGTCGCGTCCAACGAAGACGCCGGGCACACAAAGTGACGCCCCGCCGGAGATCACAGGTCACCGGCGGGGCGTCAGGTCAGCATGTGTCCGGGCGAACCACCCGTTTGGGCGGCATGCCGGGGCGGGGCGCGTCAGCCTCCGATGCGGACACCGAACTGGAACGTGCCCATGTAGCCCATCGACTCGTACCGGACGTTGGCGCCCGGCTTGGGGGCGTGCAGGATCGTGTTGTTGCCCGCGTACAGACCCACGTGCGACAGGCCGTTGAAGAAGACCAGGTCGCCCGGCTTGAGCTGGCTGCGGCCGATCTTCGTGCCGTCGTTCTGCTGGGTGTAGGTGACGCGGCTGAGCCTGGCGCCGGCCTGGGCGTAGGCCCACTGGGTCAGACCGGAGCAGTCGTACGAGTTCGGGCCTTCCTGGCCGGAGGCGTACGGCTTGCCGATCTGGGTGGCGGCGGCGGCGAGCGCGGCGGCGCCGAGGCCGCTCGCGGGGGCCTCGTTGCCCAGGTCGATCCGCTCGCTGGCGGCGCGGCTGGCGCGCTGCTCCTTGGCCCGCTCCTCCTGCTCCAGCTTGGCCTTCTCGGCCGCGGTGAGGGTGTTGAGGAGCTTCCTCGCGTCGGCGAGCTTGCCCTGGTACTTCTTCTTCTTCTCGCCGAGGGTCTTGCGGACGTCCTCGAGGTCGGCCAGCTTCGCGGTCGCCTCGGAGCGCTGCTGCGCGAGGGTCCGCTGCTTGGCCTGGATCGAGGTGAGGACGTCGGCCTGCTGGGCGCTCAGCTGGTCGATCGCGGACGCCTTGTCGAGGTAGGAGTCCGGGTCGGCGGAGAGGAAGAGCTGGAGCGCCGGGTCGATGCCGCCGGAGCGGTACTGGGCGGTGGCGACCGAACCGATCTGGTCGCGCAGGGTGTTGAGCTCCTGCTGACCGCGGGCCACCTTGTCCTGGAGGTTGCCGATCTCCTCCTGGAGCTTGCCGCGACGCTCCTCGGCCTGGTTGTACTGCTCCGTGGCCTCTTCGGCCTCATGGTGGAGCTCGTCGACCTTCGACTTGACCTCGTCGATCTTGGGCTTGGGGGCCGCCTGGGCTCCGGACTGGGCGGAGAGTGCGACGGCGGCGGCCGCGGCCGCGGTGAGCACGGTCACACGGGCACGGCTCGGCTGCTTGGGTCGACGGTGGGACGCCACGAAGGCGAGCTCCTTCTTCCTCAGAGCCGCCCGACCCGTGAGGGGCAGGCGGTTCCTCCGCCGCCACCCCGGATGGGTGATCGACCGTGCGAAGGTTCGAAGCCTGACCCTAGTGACCAAGTTGTGATCAGTTCAAATCCCACTGGCAAAAATATTGCCCACACAGCACTTTGTTTACACACACCGCACGGGCAGTGATGGCAACTTGACGGTGCGCCATCCATAATTCGGGCATAACGCCCAGGAGTTATGAGGTCGCTACGAGAGCCGCGAAAGCCGCTTCAGCAACAAGGCGGACGCCACCGGCCGCGCCCCCGCCTTCGCCACCCCGTCGGCGACCTCGCGGTCGGTGGAGACCACCACCACGGGGCGCCCCGGCGGCTCGGCCCGCACCAGCTGCCGGATCAACTCGTCCGCCGTGACACCGGGCTTGGAGAAGAGCACGCGCACCCCGCGCGGCGGCGCGAGCAGCACCGGAGCCGCCAGCTCGGCCCCGTCGAAGACACAGGTGACCTCGGCGCCCGACCGGGCCGCGAGAGCCGAGAGGCTCCCGAGCAGCCGCAGCCGCTGCTTCTCCAGCGGCATCGTCGGATAGCCGGTCTTGGTGACGTTGTAGCCGTCGACGACCAGATGGGCCTGCGGCAGCGCGAGCAGTTGGTCGAGCAGCGCCGGATCGGTCTCGGAGAGCGCCCGCGCCGCGATGTCCTTCGGGGACATCCGCCCCGGCTCCACCGCGTCCACGGTGTCCGCCGGGTGTACGGAGACGGGCGGCAACGCCAGCTCGCGGCGCAGCCCCTGGGCCGCGTCCAGCACCGTGTCGAGCAGCAGCCGCAGCCGCATGTCCTCCACCGAGCGGCCCTCGCGGGCCGTCCTGCGGCTCGCCTCCAGGGCCGCTTCGACCTCGCCGAGCCGGGCCTTGAGCCGCCGGCTCTCGCTCTCGGCGGCCGACACCTGGGCCGCCGCCTCCGCCTTCGCGGCGTCGATCTCGCCCTGCGCGCGGCGCATCGCGGCCTCGCCGCGCTTCACGTCGCTCTGGGCGCTGCGCAGCTTGCGGTGAAGCGATTCCGCTTCCTTGCGGGCGGCGTCCAGATCGTGGCGCAACTGCTCCGTCTCGCCGCGGGAACGGTCCTTGGCGGCGGCGAGCTCCTCGCGCAGCCGCTCCAGCTCGCGCCGCCCGGCCTCGTCGGCCCGCTCGGCGTCCACCCGCAGGGCCTCCTCGCCCGCGGCGGCCACGAGCTTGACCCAGCCGGCCGGGCGCAGCACATAGGCGGCCGCGGCCACGTCGACCGGGTCGGCGGCGGCGGGCGGGGTGCCCGTCTCGACGGCCCCGGCCAGTTCGGGCTGGGCCTGCTTGAAGCGCTCGCCGATCCGCTGCCGGAAGAGCGGGTCGCTCTCCAGGGCGGCCGCCATCGCGTTGCCGGCGAACTTGGCCCGCCGGCTCGCGGTGAACCGGGCGTACTGCCGCAGGGGGGCCGGCAGCTCCGCGACGGTCAGCCCGCCGAAGGCGTCCGCGACCAGCGCGACGACCCGCCGACGTACACCTTCCGTCAGTGGGTGGTCGAGCGTCTCGGCAGCGTCACCTGCCGCGCCGGCCGGCTCTCCACCGTGCGCGGGCTGCTCCACGATCCGTCACCCCTATGTCGTCCGCGCCGTCCCTCAGGAGGCGGCGCCCGGCCTGTCCACCAGTTCGATCTGGTCCACCGCGTTGCACCAGCGGCAGCGGACCGACTCGATGGTCTCACTGACCACCTGCCGCTCCTCGACCGTCGGGTCGCCCGCGAGGTCCAGATGGACGTACTCCACGACCTTGGAGGAGCGGGTCACGTCGAAGCGGGTCAGATTGCCGCACAGCGTGCAGCGCCAGCGGGTCTCGGCGGTCGGCAGGGGAACCGTCGTCATCGTGCCGTCCTTCTTCCTGTTGCGTGTACCAGGTGCGGGAGCCGCGGTGCGCCGTCGAACTGCGGTTGTACTGCCCGTTACCCTACGGCCTCGCCGGTACGCCGGGGCACGGCGAGGCACTCTGTCCAGTTCGGCCCCGGTACGCCATGATCTGTCCATGATCGACTGGCGAGCGAAGGCTCTCGGTGCCTGGCGGGGCACTCGCGGCGGCCCCACGGTGACCTACGGCCTGATCGCCGCCTGCTGCCTCCTCTTCGCGGTGAGCCCGGTCTCCGGACTCAACCCGGTGTACGGCACGGGCGACGCGCTCCTGGCGGCCCAGGGCACGTACTTCCGCCGCTGGGGCGTGGTCCCCGCCGAGCTGATGAGCGGCGAACCCCGCGCCCTGCTCACGCCGTTCACCGCGCTCTTCGTCCACGGCAGCTGGCTCCACCTCCTTGGGAACATGCTCTTCCTCTACGTCTTCGGCGCGATGGCCGAGGAGCGCATGGGTCCGATCGCGTTCGCCCTCTTCTATCTGGGCACCGGCTGCCTCGCCCTCGTCGGGTACGCGGTGGCGCACGCGAACAGCGAGCAGACGCTCGTCGGGGCGTCCGGGGCGATCTCCGGGGTGCTCGGGGCCTTCCTCTTCCTCTTCCCGCGCTCCCGTGTGACCAGCCTCTTCCCCTTCCTCTTCTTCCTGCCGCTGCGCTTCCCCGCCTGGATCGTGCTGATCTTCTGGTTCGTGCTCCAGTGGCTGGCGGCGCGGGCGGCCGGACCGGGACCCGGCATCGCCTATCTGTCCCATGTGGTGGGCTTCTCCGTCGGCTTCCTCTACGCCTGGGGCCGCTACCGGGGTGGGGATAGAGTGAAGGCTCCAGCCGCGGCGACCGAGGGAGAAAGCCAGCCGTGATCACCGCGATCGTGCTCATCAAGACCAGCGTGGACCGCATCCCCGAGATCGCCGAGTCGATCGCCGCGCTCGACAGCGTCAGCGAGGTCTTCTCGGTGACCGGCACCTACGACCTGATCGCCATGGTGCGGGTGTCGCGCCACGACGACCTGGCGGACGTGATCCCCGGAAGCATCAGCAAGATCCCCGGCGTCGAGGCCACGGACACGCACGTGGCGTTCCGTACGTACTCCCAGCACGACCTGGAGGCGGCCTTCGCCATCGGTCTGGAGTCCTGAGGCCGCGCACGCGTCATGGGTGAAGGGGGTCTCCCGGTCGGGAGGCCCCCTTCACCCGTACGAGTGACCGGTCAGCCGCGGTCCGGGACGCAGCGGCCGTCCTCGGTGCGGTACTTCCACTGTGCGCCGTCCCGGACGAGCGCCTTCACGGCGCCGACGAACCGCTCCACGTGCTCGTCCGGTGTACCGGCGCCGAAGCTCACCCGGATGGCGTTGAGCGATCGCTCGCCGGGCGCGGCCTCGGGGGCGCCGCACTCCCCCTGGGTCTGCGGGTCGCTGCCGAGCAGAGTGCGGACCAGCGGGTGGGCGCAGAACAGGCCGTCGCGGACGCCGATGCCGTACTCGGCGGAGAGCGCGGCGGCGAAGTGGGAGCTGTTCCAGCCCTCCACGACGAAGGAGATGACTCCCACGCGGGGCGCGTCGTCGCCGAAGAGCGAGAGCACCTTGACCTCGGGCACCTCGGCGAGGCCCGCGCGCACCGTGTCGATCAGGTGTTGCTCGCGGGGGACCAGCTGATCGAAGCCGGCCTCGGTGAGCGCCTTGCAGGCGGAGGCGATGGAGTAGACGCCGATGACGTTCGGGGAGCCGGCCTCGTGGCGGGCGGCGGTGGTGTGCCACTCGACGTCCACGCCACCGTCGGCCCGGCGCGCCACCGTGCGGGAGGCGCCGCCGCCGGCGAGGTACGGCTCGGCGTCCTGGAGCCAGTCGGAGCGGCCCGCGAGGACGCCCGAGCCGAAGGGCGCGTACAGCTTGTGCCCGGAGAAGGCGACCCAGTCCACATCCAACTCCTGTACGGAGACGGGGTGGTGGGGCGCGAGCTGGGCGGCGTCGAGCACGATCCGGGCGCCGTGGGCGTGCGCGGCGGCGGCGAGCTCCTTCACCGGCCACAGTTCACCGGTGACGTTCGAGGCGCCGGTGACGCAGACCAGGGCGGGGCCGTAAGGGTCGCGGTCGGCGAGCGCCCGCTCAAGCGTCTCGACGGCCTGGGCCGGGGTGCGCGGCGCGTTGAGGTAGGTGACGCGGGCGTCCTGCCACGGAAGGAGCGAGGCGTGGTGCTCGGTCTCGAAGACGAAGACCTCGCAGCCGGCCGGGACGGCCCGGGCGAGCAGGTTGAGGGAGTCGGTGGTGGAGCGGGTGAAGACGACCTGGTCGCCGGGGCGGCAGTCGAGGAACTCGGCGACGGTGACGCGGCTGTTCTCGAAGAGGTCGGTGGAGAGCTGGGAGAGGTAGCCGGCGCCGCGGTGGACGCTGCCGTAGTAGGGGGCGTACGCGGCGACGTCGTCCCACACCCGCTGGAGCGCCGGGGCGCTGGCGGCGTAGTCGAGCGCCGCGTAGGTCACTTCGCCGCCGGTGACGAGCGGGACGGTGACGTCCCGGCCGAGGACGGGCAGCGGGGCGGCGCAGCAGGGGTCGGCGGACTCGGAGCCGGAGGTCTCGACGGAGGTCTGGACGGAGGACTCGACGGAGGCGGTGTCGACGGCGGCGTTCGGGTATGCGGACATGGCGGTATCTCCCGGCGGGCGGTGCGGAATGGCTTCGGTGATCCCGTACGCGGCCGGACGTGGCGGGGTACGGGTGATGCCTCGGAAGACATGGGGGTACGCGAAAGTGACCCTGATCCGAGGGTGAAGAAGGGGCGGATTCGCCCTATCGCATTCGCTTGCTCACGGAAAAAGCTCCTCGAGAGACCAGGACCCCTGGTGTGTCGAGGGGCCCGCGCTTGCCGTAGACCTTGCTGTCTACGGCCTGGTCTTCACCCGGGGCACCCCGCCACGGACGGAGGGTTGCCGGACAGCAAGCCGGGGCTTCGTAGCTGTCACTCATGACCTGGCATGCATCCTGCCACATGATCGCGCATGCGCAAGACCGCGGTCCGCATGCTGGACCAGGGCCTTGGGGGACGACTACGCGTTGCTGGCGGCGATCCAGCGCTCCAGGGTCTGACGGGCCGCCCCGGAGTCGATGGCCTCCGCGGCCTTCGCGATGCCGGCCCGCAGCTGCTCCACGAGGGTGCCCTCGCCCGGTTCGAGCGCGGTGAGCGCCGCCGCGGTGTTGAGGAGCACCGCGTCCCGTACGGGCCCGGTCTCCCCCGCGAGCAGCCGACGGGCCACGTCGGCGTTGAACGAGGCGTCCGCGCCGCGCAGCGCCTCCAGGGGTACGAGGTCGATGCCCACGTCCCGCGGGTCGAAGCGCTCCTCGGTGACCGTACCGCCGCGGACGACCCACACCCGGGAGGTGGAGGTGGTCGTCAGCTCGTCCAGGCCGTCGTCGCCGCGGAAGACCAGGGCGGAGTTGCCGCGCTCGGCGAAGACCCCGGCCACGATCGGCGCCATGCGCGCGTCGGCGACGCCGACGGCCTGGGCGCGTACCTTGGCCGGGTTGGTCAGCGGGCCGAGGACGTTGAAGGTCGTGCGGATCCCCAGCTGGCCGCGCGCGGCGGCGACGTGCCGCAGCGCCGGGTGGAACTTCACCGCGAAGCAGATGGTGATGCCGGCTTCCTCGGCGACCTCGGCGACCCGCTGCGGGGTCAGGTGCAGATTGATGCCGAGCTTCTCCAGGACGTCGGAGGAGCCGGAGGCGGAGGACGCGGCGCGGTTGCCGTGCTTGACGACCTTCGCGCCCGTGCCGGCGGCCACGATCGACGCCATCGTGGAGATGTTGACGGTCTTGGCGCCGTCGCCGCCGGTGCCGACGATGTCGACGGCGGGGCCCGGCACCTCGATCACGTTGGCGTGTTCGTACATGCTCCGTACGAGGCCGGTGATCTCCGCCACCGTCTCGCCCTTGGCCCGCAGCGCCACCATGAATCCGGCGATCTGGGCGTCGGTGGCCTCGCCGCGCATGATCAGGTCCATCGCCCAGGCCGTGTCGTCGGCGGCGAGGTCGCGGCCGTCGAGCAGGCCGTTCAGGAGGGCGGGCCAGGAGCGGCCCGCCGACGTAGGTCCTCCAGCGGGGGTCGCAGCGCTCATGGCAGCTCCTGGATCGTCACGTAGGGAAAGACAAGTGCCACCCTATCGAGCCCGGGAGACGGCGAAGAGCCCCGTCCATCGAATGGACGGGGCTCTCACCGTGGCGACCTACGTCATCGGAAGGTCAGGGGATCAGTGGTGGCCGTGGCCGCTCTGGATCTCCTTGTACTCCTCCGAGGTGGGCTTGGCGATCTGGCTGTCCCCGCCGTAGTAGCCCTTGTTGAGCTTGACCCGGAGCTTCTCGATCGGGCCGATCTTGCGCTCCACGCCGTTCTCGTCGACGGCCGGCGGCAGCTCCGCGGGCTCGTACTGCTCGTGCGCCGTGAGGCGGTGCAGCTCGCCCTGGCTGAGCGGCTCGTGGATCTCGACGAACTCACCGTGCGGCAGGCGCTTGATGATGCCCGACTCGCGGCCGTGCAGCACCTTGTCCTTGTCCCGGCGCTGGAGGCCGAGGCAGATCCGCTTGGTGACGATGAACGCGATGACCGGGCCGACGAAGAAGAAGATCCGTACGAACCAGGTGATCGAGTTGATCGACAGGTGGAAGTGGGTCGCCCAGAGGTCGTTTCCACCACCCACGAGCATGATCATGTACGCGGTGATCCAGGCGACACCGAAGCCGGTGCGCGTCGGAGCGTTGCGCGGGCGCTGCGAGATGTGGTGCTCGCGCTTGTCGCCGGTGATCCAGGACTCGATGAACGGGTACACCGCGATCGCGCCGAGCACCGCCGGGAAGATCGCCAGCGGGATCATCACGCCCAGGACGAGCGTGTGGCCCCAGAGGTTGATCTCCCAGCCCGGCATGACACGGATCAGACCCTCGGCGAAGCCCATGTACCAGTCGGGCTGGGCGCCGGTGGACACCTGGTCCGGGCGGTACGGGCCGAGGGCCCAGATCGGGTTGATCGAGGCGATCGCCGAGATGACCGCGATGACACCGAAGACCAGGAAGAAGAAGCCTCCGGCCTTCGCCATGTACACGGGCAGCAGCGGCATGCCGACGACGTTCTTGTTCGTGCGGCCGGGGCCCTCGTAGTGCGTGTGCTTGTGGACGACCACCAGGATGAGGTGGGCGACCACCAGGCCCAGCATGATGCCGGGCAGCAGGAGCACGTGCGCCGAGTAGAACCGGGCCACGAAGTCGCCGCCGGGGAACTCCCCGCCGAACAGGAACATCGAGAGGTAGGTGCCGACGATCGGCACCGACAGGATCGCGCCCTGCATGAAGCGGACACCGGTGCCGGAGAGCAGGTCGTCCGGGAGCGAGTAACCGGTGAAACCGGTGAACATGCCCAGGAAGAACAGCAGGAAGCCGAACAGCCAGTTGATCTCACGCGGCTTGCGGAACGCGCCGGTGAAGAACACGCGCATCATGTGCACGAACATGCCGGCGAGGAAGATCAGCGCCGCCCAGTGGTGGATCTGCCGGATCAGCAGACCACCGCGCACCTCGAAGGAGATGTGCATGGTCGAGTTGAACGCCTCGGACATCAGCTGTCCCTGGAGCGGGACGTACGGTCCGACGTACTCCACCTCGTTCATCGACGGGTGGAAGAACATCGTCAGATAGACGCCCGTCAGGATGATGATGAGGAAGCTGTAGAGGCAGATCTCGCCCAGCATGAAGGACCAGTGGTCCGGGAAGATCTTCCGCATGTTGGCCTTGGCCAGCGTGTAGATCCCCAGGCGACCGTCGGCCCAGTCGGCGACCCGCTCACCGGCGGGGGCCTTCTTGTTCGTATCGGTCACGGTGCTCATCCGCGCTCCCAGAAGGCAGGACCGACGGGCTCGTCGAAGTCGCCGAGCGCCTCCAGGAAGCCCTTGTCGTTCACACCGATCCGCAGCTGCGGAAGAGCGTGACCGGCCGGGCCGAAGATGACGCGGGCGCCGTCGGAGAGGTCGAAGGTGGACTGGTGGCACGGGCAGAGCACGTGATGCGTCTGCTGCTCGTACAGGGAGATCGGGCAACCCACGTGGGTGCAGATCTTCGAGAAGGCGACCACGCCCTGGTGCGACCACTCGAGCTCGCGCTTGTCCTTGATGTCCTCCGGCTGGATCCGGACGATCATCAGGGCGGCCTTGGCGATCTCGGTCTGGAAGTCGTGGTCGTGCTCCGACATGCCCTCGGGCATCGCGAAGGTCAGCGAACCGACCGCGACGTCCTCGGGACGCAGCGGCTCGTGCGTGTTCATGTTGATCAGCTGCTTGCCGCGGGCCCACTTGGTGGTCCGGAGCTTCTTCTCGGGCAGCGGACCCATGTCACGCAGGAGCATGACACCGGAGAGCGGGACGAGCGCCAGCGCACCGAACATCGTGTTGCGGATGAGCTTGCGGCGGCCGAAGCCGGACTCGGCGGCACCGGCCGCGAAGTCCGCCATGACCTGTGCCTTGACCTCGGGCGACGCCGCGATCGGGTGACGCTCGTCGGCGACCTCGACGTCGGACATCAGGGTGCGGGCCCAGTGGACCGCTCCCGCGCCGATGAAGAAGAGAGCCAGGCCGAGCGTCCAGCCCAGGGCGAAGTTGAGCGCGGACACCCGGCCGAAGGGCCAGATGTACACGATCTTGTCGACCGGGAAGATCACGTACGAGGCGATGAAGCCGACGGTGGCCAGCATCGACAGCACGAACATGAAGGCGACCGCACGCTCGGACCGGCGGGCGGCCCGCTCGTCGATGTCCTGGATGCGCGGCTTGTGGGGCGGAAGGCCCGGGTCGGCGAACGGGTCGTCGGCGACCTTCACCGCGCCGTGCGCGGTGTCCTGCCCCGCGGGCAGGTTCTCTTCTGGAATCTCTTGGGTACTCATGACTTCTTGGCCTTAGCGGTGTGGGCCGCGACCCAGATGGCAACTGCGATGAGCGCACCCAGGCCGAAGACCCAGGCGAACAGACCCTCGGAGACGGGGCCGAGGCCACCGAGCTTGAGACCGCCCGGGTTGTCGGCCTTGTCGCTGTTGACGGCCTGGACGTACGCGATGATGTCCTGCTTCTGCTTCTCCGGCATGGTCGTGTCCGGGAAGGAGGGCATGTTCTGCGGGCCTGTCTGCATGGCCTCGTAGAGGTGCTTCGGGCTCACGCCTTCGAGGTTGGGGGCGTACTTGCCGTTGCTCAGCGCGCCGCCCTCACCGGTGAAGTTGTGGCACTGGGCACAGTTGTTGCGGAACAGCTCGCCACCCTTGGCGATGTCGGCTCCGGCCGGGTCGTACTGCTCCGGCGTCGGCGTGATCGGGCCCGCGCCGAGGGAGGCCACGTACGCCGCGAGCTGATCGATGTCAGCCTGCGAGTAGATGACCTTCTTCTTCGGGACCTGGGCGCCCGGCTGCTGGGCCGGCATGCGGCCCGTGCCGACCTGGAAGTCGACGGAGGCCGAGCCGACGCCGACCAGGGACGGGCCGTCAGAGGTGCCCTGACCGCCGGTTCCGTGGCAGCTGGCGCAGCCGACGGAGTAGAGCTTCTTGCCCTCCTCGATCGCGAGGGACTGGGCGGTTTCATCGGCCTTCGCCGTGCCCGCGGGCGCGAACGCGGCGTACAGCCCCCCAGTGGCCGCCAGCGCGAGTAGGAGGACGACGACCGCCGCCAGCGGATGGCGTCGTCGTGCGGAGAGCTTTTTCACGGATTACCCCGGTGTCAGGATCTTCTGCGTCGATGCTTGCTGGATGTCTCGGTCCGCCGGGAGGCGGAACCGATTACTTGATCATGTAGATCGTGGCGAAGAGGCCGATCCAGACGACATCGACGAAGTGCCAGTAGTAGGACACGACGATGGCGGCGGTTGCCTGCTCGTGAGTGAACCTCTTGGCGGCGTACGTCCGGCCGAGGACCAGCAGGAAGGCGATGAGACCGCCCGTCACGTGCAGGCCGTGGAAGCCGGTGGTCAGGTAGAACACGGAACCGTAAGGTCCGGACGAGAGCGACATGCCCGCGTCCTTCACCAGCTCGGTGTACTCGAAGACCTGGCCGCCGATGAAGATCGAACCCATCACGAACGTGATGATGAACCACGTCCGGAGCTTCTTCACATCGCCCCGCTCGGCGGCGAATACGCCGAGCTGACAGGTGAGGGAGGAGAGCACCAGGATCGTGGTGTTGGTCGCCGAGAACGGGAAGGCCAGGTGTTCCGCCTGAGCCTTCCAATAGTCGGGACCCGTCACCGATCGCAGGGTGAAGTACATCGCGAAGAGGGCCGCGAAGAACATCAGCTCGGAGCTCAACCAGATGATGGTTCCGACGCTGGTGAGGTTCGGTCGATTGACCGACGGGTGCGCGTGCCCTGTTTCTACTGTCGTTACTGTCGCCACGACCGACATTATGTCGGTCGCTTATCCCGCCCTCACTCCGGGGGGTGCCGTTCGGAGTGTCAGGGGGGCGTGTCCAGCCCGAACGGCCCATCGGAAGCCCCTTCGAACAGGTGCTGAACGGGTGTTGACGGGGTGTGGACCGGAGTAGCATCCCGCGCATCGATCGACGACCTTCCCACGGACTTCCCCACGGAGGAACGATGCAGTCGAGTGCCACGGTCCTGGTCTACAGCGACGACGCGAACACCCGCGCGCAGGTGCGCCTCGCCGCCGGGCGCAGGCCCGCGGCCGACGTGCCGCCGGTCCAGTTCGTGGAGTGCGCGACGTTGCCGGCGGTGCTGAAGCGCCTGGACGAGGGCGGCATCGACGTGTGCGTCCTGGACGGCGAGGCGGTGCCCGCCGGCGGCATGGGCATCTGCCGGCAGATCAAGGACGAGGTCTTCCGCTGCCCGCCGGTGCTGCTGCTCATCGGGCGCCCCCAGGACGCCTGGCTGGCCACCTGGAGCCGCGCGGACGCCGCGATCACCCTTCCGGTGGAACCGGTCGAGTTCGCGGCGTCCCTGGCCGCCCTGCTGCGCTCCCGACTGTCCCTGGACGCGTAGCCCGGAGGCGAACCGAGCCTCAGAAAGAGAGGGGCCGCAGGCGGGCTTTGGCGTCCTCGGTGGCGGTCGGGTCTCCCGTTTCCTCCACCAGGGCGCTGCCCTTGCGCCACTTCTCCCAGGGCATGTTCCAGTCGCCGAAGCCGTTGCCGAAGGTGTCCATCGTGTCGCCGTAGCTGTTGACGGTCTTCACGATGTCGCCGGGGCGGACGGTCTCGTAGAACCAGGCCGCGTTCCCGGTCGACATGCCGACGCAGCCGTGGCTGACGTTCGCCACGCCCTGCGAGCCGACGGACCACGGCGCGGCGTGGACGTATTCGCCGCTCCATGTCACCCGGGTGGCGTAGTAGACCGGCAGGTCGTACGACTCCGAACTGCCTTCCGCGATGCCGATGCTGGTGCCCCGCATCCGGACGTAGTACTCCTTGCCGAGCACGACCTTGATGCCGTTGCGGGTGGAGAAGCCCGGCTTGCCGGTGGTCACCGGAATGGTGTTGATCACTTCTCCGTTGCGCCGGACGGTCATGTAGTGCGAGCCGGCGTCCGCGACCGCCTCGACGCGGTCGCCGATGGTGAGCTTCAGCGGCTTGGACGCGCCGCCGTAGAGCTTGTCGCCCACCTTGAGGCCGTCCAGGTTGGCGGTGGCCGTGACGAGCGCGCCGGCGGGCCAGTACTCCTTCGGGCGGAAGTGCAGCTTCTTGTCGTCCACCCAGTACCAGGAGCCCTGCACGGCGGGCGTGGAGCGGACCTTGAGGGCGCGCTCGACGACCGCACGGGCCGCCCGGTCCTTCACGGGGAGGGTGAGGTCCGCGGTGATCGGCTGTCCGACGCCGTACGTGCCCGTCTCCGGCCCGAAGGTGACGGTCAGGGCCCGTTTGGCCGGGGCCGTCTCGAACGTGTACGTACGGGCGCCTGGGGCGCCGTCCTCGTCTTCGGTGGCCACCCGGACCGTGTACTGGGTGCCGGCCGCCAGGGCGGCCGTGGAGCGCCAGCGCTGCCCGTCCGCGGTGAGTTCACCCGCCAGGTGGCGTCCTGCGGCGTCGACGGCGGTGACGTCGGTGATCCGGCCGTCCTCGCCCTTGGCGGAGATCTCCAGGGGCTTCTCCGGGTCCGCCTTGGCACCGCCGGCCGCGGTACTTATGGCGAGCTGGTCCGCCGCGTCGTAGGGCTTCACCGACAGCGGATGGCCGTCGGAGCCCGCGCACGCCGTGGCGGTCGCGGTGACGGTGACGGCCAGAAGAGTGCAGCTCAGAACAGTCCGAATGCGCGGCGTGTCGTTCATGACTTCACGCTAAGGACAATCCTCGGCACCAGCGCGTCGAGTACGGCAAACGAGGGGCCCGGCCGCTTCGGTGACGAAGCGTCCGGGCCCCTCGGGTGCTCCGGTACGGAGCGGGGTACCGCTTGTGCTGCTACTGGTTCTGGTTCTCACCGCGGTAGAACTCGAACACCCAGCCGAACAGACCGACGAGGAGCAGCGGAGCCGAGAAGTACAGGATCCACCAGCCCATCGCGACGGCGAGGAAGGCGAGCGCACCACCGACGGCCAGCGACAGCGGCTGCCAGCTGTGCGGGGCGAAGAAGCCCACCTCACCGGCCTCGTCCGCGACGTCGGCTTCCTTGTCGTCCTGCGCCATCGCGTCGACACGCTTGGCCGTGAAGGCCAGGTAGTAGCCGATCATGATGGACAGGCCGAACGCCAGGAACAGCGCCGTCGTACCGACCGGCTCCTTCGACCACACGCCGTACAGGACGGCCATGGCGAGGATGAAGACGCTCAGCCAGATGAACATCTTGCCTTGGATCTTCACTTGCCGGCCTCCTTCGCGCCCGCGAGGGCCTCGGCCACGTGCCCCTTGTTCTCCAGCTGGTCGACAGCGGCGATCTCAGGGTGGTGCAGGTCGAACGCCGGGGATTCGGAACGGATCCGCGGCAGGGTGAGGAAGTTGTGCCGCGGCGGCGGGCAGGACGTCGCCCACTCGAGCGAACGGCCGTAGCCCCACGGGTCGTCGACCTCGATCTTCTTGCCGTACTTGGCGGTCTTCCAGACGTTGTACATGAACGGCAGGATCGACAGGCCGAGCAGGAAGGAGGAGATCGTCGAGATCGTGTTCAGCGCGGTGAAGCCGTCGGCGTCGAGGTAGTCCGCGTAACGACGCGGCATGCCCTCGGCACCGAGCCAGTGCTGCACCAGGAAGGTGCCGTGGAAGCCGATGAACAGCGTCCAGAACGTGATCTTGCCGAGTCGCTCGTCCAGCATCTTGCCGGTGAACTTCGGCCACCAGAAGTGGAACCCGGCGAACATCGCGAAGACCACGGTGCCGAAGACGACGTAGTGGAAGTGCGCGACGACGAAGTACGAGTCGGAGACGTGGAAGTCCATCGGCGGCGAGGCCAGGATGACACCCGTCAGACCACCGAAGGTGAAGGTGATCAGGAAGCCGATCGTCCAGAGCATCGGTGTCTCGAACGACAACGAGCCCTTCCACATCGTTCCGATCCAGTTGAAGAACTTCACGCCTGTCGGTACGGCGATGAGGAACGTCATGAAGGAGAAGAACGGTAGGAGCACGCCGCCTGTGACGTACATGTGGTGCGCCCACACGGTCACGGACAGGCCGGCGATCGCGATCGTCGCGGCCACCAGACCGATGTAGCCGAACATCGGCTTACGGCTGAAGACCGGGATGATCTCGGAGACGATGCCGAAGAACGGCAGCGCGATGATGTACACCTCTGGGTGGCCGAAGAACCAGAAGAGGTGCTGCCACAGCAGCGCTCCACCGTTGGCCGCGTCGAAGATGTGCGAGCCGAACTTGCGGTCCGCCTCCAGGGCGAACAGCGCGGCCGCCAGCACCGGGAAGGCCAGCAGGACCAGGACACCGGTCAGCAGGACGTTCCAGACGAAGATCGGCATGCGGAACATCGTCATGCCCGGAGCGCGCATGCAGATGATCGTGGTGATGAAGTTGACCGAACCGAGGATCGTGCCGAAGCCGGAGAAGGCCAGACCCATGATCCAGAGGTCGGCGCCGACACCCGGCGAGCGGACGGCGTCCGACAGCGGGGAGTAGGCGAACCAGCCGAAGTCGGCCGCGCCCTGCGGGGTGAGGAAGCCACCCACCGCCATGAGCGAGCCGAAGAGGTACAGCCAGTAGGCGAACATGTTCAGCCGCGGGAACGCCACGTCGGGCGCGCCGATCTGCAGCGGCATGATCCAGTTCGCGAATCCGGCGAACAGCGGCGTCGCGAACATCAGCAGCATGATCGTGCCGTGCATCGTGAACGCCTGGTTGAACTGCTCGTTCGACATGATCTGCGTACCCGGACGGGCCAGCTCGGCGCGCATGAAGAGCGCCATGAGTCCGCCGATGCAGAAGAAAGCGAACGACGTGACCAGGTACATCGTCCCGATCGTCTTGTGATCGGTGGTGGTCAGCCACTTGATCACGACGTTGCCGGGCTGCTTGCGCCGTACGGGCAGCTCGTTCTCGTACGAGTCCTCAGCTGCGGCGGCACCCTGGGTTTCGTTGTGGATGCTCACAGTTGGTTCTTCTCCGCATTCCTGGCCGGGTCCGTCTGCTCGATGCCAGACGGGATGTAGCCGGTCTGCCCCTTCTCGGCCAGCTCCTTCAGGTGCTGCTGGTAGCGCTCCGGAGAGACCACCTTGACGTTGAAGAGCATCCGGGAGTGGTCGACACCGCACAGCTCGGCGCACTTGCCGAGGAAGGTGCCCTCCTGCGACGGGGTCACCTCGAAGGCGTTGGTGTGCCCCGGGATGACGTCCTGCTTCATCAGGAAGGGGACCACCCAGAAGGAGTGGATGACGTCGCGGGAGGTCAGGACGAACCGGACCTTCTCGCCCTTCGGCAGCCACAGGGTCGGACCCGGGTTGCCGGTCTGCGGGTTCCGGTCGCCGGGGATACCGGCGTCGTAGACACCGCCGGCGTTCGCCGGGAAGTCGTCCTGGAACTTGTCCGGGATGGCGGCGAGGTTCGGCGCCGTCTTGGCGTCACCCTTCACGCCCGGCACGTTCTCGACGTAGTTGAAGCCCCAGCTCCACTGGTAGCCGACCACGTTGATGGTGTGGGTGGGCTTGTCGGCGAGCGACAGGAGCTTCGACTCGTCGCGCGCGGTGAAGTAGAAGAGGACCGACACGATGATGAGTGGCGTCACCGTGTACAGCGCCTCGATGGGCATGTTGTACCGCGTCTGCGGAGGTACCTCGACCTTGGTGCGGCTGCGCCGGTGGAAGAAGACGGACCACAGGATCAGCCCCCAGACCAGGACGCCCGTGACGAGCGCGGCCGCCCACGAGCCCTGCCAGAGGGAGAGGATCGTAGGTGCCTCTTCCGTGACCGGAGTGGGCATACCAAGGCGGGGGAAGTCTTCCCAGTTGTACGAGCAGCCCGTGGCTGTCGCCAGGATCAGGCCCGCAGTCAGCACCTGCGGCAGCTTCCGCCGCATCGGGCGCCGCGACGAGCGGTCGGAGCCGTTGGGACTCACGTAGCGCCTTCCCGAGAGTCTCGGCCCGCGTTGGTCGGCCACGGCCGTCCGTCTCGCTGGTCGGTCGCCGCCCCGGCCGCGGGCAGGGGTTTGGATGTTTATGCGGACCAAACCCTACTGGACGCTATTTGGGGTCGCGCGGGGAGGGTGCCCAACGCGCCGTCCGAGTCCCCGAAGGGGTGGACTCCGGGGTTCCGGAGGGGGCTCGCAGGCGGCCGTTCGGCGGTCTGCCGTCGTACCGGGGCGGCCTTCTGACGAGTGCTCACGAGAAGCGGACGGGAGCGCGGACGGGGGCGTGGACGGATGTACGGGCCGGGCGCGTCGGGCGTGTCGGCCGGGCGGACGGCGGGGTCGGCCAGGCGGTCGGGGAGGGTGGCCCCGGCGGGTCGGGGAGGGGTGACCCCGCGGGTCGGGGCAGGTCGGCCCTACCGTGGGCGGATGCCGTACTTCGACGCCGCGTCCGCCGCACCCCTGCACCCCGTCGCCCGCCAGGCGCTGCTCGCCTCCCTGGACGAGGGCTGGGCCGATCCGGCCCGGCTGTACCGGGAGGGGCGGCGGGCCCGGCTGCTGCTCGACGCTGCGCGGGAGGCCGCGGCGGAGGCGGTGAGGTGCCGCCCGGACGAGCTCGTGTTCACTCCTTCGGGAACACGCGCGGTTCACGCCGGGATCTCGGGCGCCCTCGCGGGCCGTCGGCGTGTCGGGACCGGCCTCGTCGTCTCGGCGGTCGAGCACTCCTCCGTCCTGCACGCGGCGGAGCTGCACGCGGCGGCGGGCGGCACGGTCACCGAGGTGCCCGTGGGCCGCTCCGGCGCGGTGGACGCGGCCGTCTTCGGAGGGGCGCTCGCGCCCGGCACGGCACTCGCCTGCCTCCAGTCGGCCAATCACGAGGTGGGGACCGAACAGCCGGTCGCGGAGGTCGCCGAGGCCTGCCGGGCGGCGGGCGTGCCGCTGCTCGTGGACGCGGCCCAGTCGCTGGGCTGGGGGCCGGTGGAAGGCGGCTGGTCGCTGCTCGCGGCGAGCGCGCACAAGTGGGGCGGGCCGGCGGGCGTGGGGCTCCTCGCCGTACGCAAGGGGGTGCGGTTCGCGGCTCAAGGCCCTTCGGACGAACGGGAGTCGGGGCGGGCACCCGGTTTCGAGAACCTGCCGGCGATCGTGGCGGCGGCGGCCTCGCTGCGCGCGGTCCGGGCGGAGGCGGTGGCCGAGGCGGCACGGCTGCGGGGTCTGGTGGACCGGATCCGGGCGCGGGTGCCGGAGCTGGTGCCGGACGTGGAGGTCGTGGGCGATCCGGTGCGCCGGCTCCCCCACCTCGTCACGTTCTCCTGTCTCTATGTCGACGGAGAGACGTTGCTGCACGAGCTGGACCGGGAGGGTTTCTCCGTTTCGTCCGGTTCGTCGTGTACGAGTTCGACGCTGACGCCCAGCCATGTGCTGCGCGCGATGGGGGTGCTGAGCGAGGGGAACGTCCGGGTGTCCCTGCCGGCCGGCACCCCGGCGGAGGACGTGGACCGGTTCCTCGACGTGCTGCCGGGGGTGGTCGCGGGGGTACGGGAGCGGCTCGGCGCCCCGGTGGCCGCGGCCGCGGTCCCGGCGGCCGGCTCCGGCTCGCTCGTGGTGGACGCGCTCGGCCGGCGCTGCCCGATCCCGGTGATCGAGCTGGCGAAGGTGATCGGCGACGTGCCGGTCGGCGGGACGGTGACCGTCCTCTCCGACGACGAGGCGGCCCGGCTCGACATCCCGGCCTGGTGCGAGATGCGCGGCCAGGAGTACGTGGGCGAGGAGCCGTCCGAGCGGGGCGGCGTCGCGTACGTGGTGCGGCGCGTGGCCTGAGAGCCGCCCGCCGCACCCCGCACTGGGCCTGTCCGGCCATGAGCCGCCGGACAGGCCTCAGGGACGTCAGCCCAGGTAGGACGTGACCTCGGCGGCGGCCTCGTCGCCGTACGCCTTGGTGAAGCGGTCCATGAAGTTGGCGCGGCGCAGGGTGTACTCCTGCGTGCCCAGGGTCTCGATGACGAGGGTGGCGAGCATGCAGCCGATCTGGGCGGCGCGCTCCAGGCCGACGCCCCAGTGCAGACCGGTCAGGAAGCCGGCGCGGAAGGCGTCGCCGACGCCGGTCGGGTCGACCTTGGCCGTCTCCTCGGGGCAGCCGACCTCGATCGGGGTCTCGCCGACGCGCTCGATGCGGACGCCGCGCGAGCCGAGGGTGGTGATGCGGTGGCCGACGCGGGAGAGGATCTCCGCCTCGGTCCAGCCCGTCTTGGACTCGATGAGGCCCTTCTCGTACTCGTTGGAGAAGAGGTAGGTGGCCCCGTCGAGGAGGGTGCGGATCTCCTCGCCGTCCATGCGCGCGATCTGCTGCGAGAAGTCGGCGGCGAACGGGATCGACCGGGAGCGGCACTCCTCGGTGTGGCGGAGCATCGCCTCGGGGTCGTCGGCGCCGATCAGGACCAGGTCGAGGCCGCCCACGCGGTCGGCGACGGCCTTGAGCTCGATCAGCCGGGCCTCGCTCATCGCGCCCGTGTAGAAGGAGCCGATCTGGTTGTGGTCCTTGTCCGTGGTGCAGACGAAGCGCGCGGTGTGCAGGACCTCGGAGATCCGCACCGAGGACGTGTCGACGCCGTGGCGGTCGAGCCAGGCGCGGTACTCGTCGAAGTCGAAGCCGGCGGCGCCCACGAGGAGCGGACGGCTGCCGAGCTGGCCCATGCCGAAGCAGATGTTGGCCGCGACGCCTCCCCGGCGCACGTCGAGGTTGTCGACGAGGAACGAGAGGGACACCGTGTGGAGCTGGTCGGCCACGAGCTGGTCGGCGAACCTTCCGGGGAAGGTCATGAGGTGGTCGGTGGCGATGGAGCCGGTGACTGCGATACGCACGGTGGGGTGCTCCTGCGGGAAGGCGGTGATGACAGTTCACGCTACCGGGTGGCGGCTTTCCTGCCGAACAGTGGAAACTACCCCAGAGTAGGCCTTTTCTGCGGAGCACCGGGGTGCATACGGTGCGCGCATGAGTCCGCACCCCGCTCCCCGTGAGCGTCACGAGTCCGAGCTGAGCCTGGCCCAGCTGCGTGGTGACAGCGCGCGGATGGTCCCGCACTGGGTCACGCCGGCCCCGCCGGTACCCGCTCCGGTCTCCCCCGCGCTGATCCACGGAGTGGTCGTACCGGCCGCGTCGGCACGGCTGATCGACGCCACCGCCGAGTACGGCGGCTGACGGACGGAACCGTCCGCCCGCCCGCTCCGTCCCACCGGTGTCTTCCCCACAGGGATGCCAGGTCCGAAGGAGCGATGCCGTGAGCGGTACGGAGAACGGTCGGAGGCGGCGGAGGCTGGTCACCGCCTCGGTGGCGGCGGGCGTCCTGCTCGCCGGTGGAGGCGGGGTGTACCTCGCCGTCGCCGCGACGGCGCCCGGCGAGGCCACGCCCGCCGGGGCCGAGAGCCGGGCCGACAAGGCGGCCGTGCCCCCGCCGCTCCGCCTGGAGGGCGGGAGCGCGGGTACGGACGGTGATCCGGGTACGGGCGGTACGGGCGGCGGTACGGGTGACGGTCCCGGTATCGCGCCCGGCGAGCCCGACCCCGGCGGCGGCCCGAACGGGACCGTCTACACAGCCAAGGGCCCGCTCCCCCAAGGGCCCTCCTCGGCCGCGGTCCACCGGCCCGAGGGCCTGGTCACCTCGGCGGAGGTGACCAGGCTGGCCGAAGCGCTGGGCCTCTCCGGGAGCCCCGCCCTGGTGGGTGAGGTCTGGACGATCCGGCCGGAGAAGGACGGCCAGGGAGCCCGCCTCGACGTGGCGCGGAAGGCGCCGGGGAACTGGACTTACTCCTGGTACGACGGCGGTCCGGCCGGCGACAGCTGCCTGAAGGGCAAGGCGTGTCCTCCGCCGGGCGAGACGAAGCCCTCCCCCGGTGGTTCGCCGGTGAGCGAGGCGGCGGCGAAGGCGGCGGCCGCGCCCGTCCTGAAGGCGATCGGCCAGGACGACGCCAAGGTGTCGGCGACGCAGGTGATGAACGGCTCGGTCCGGGTGGTCAACGCCGAGCCGGTGGTGGGCGGCCTGCCGACGTACGGCTGGTCCACGGGGCTCCACATCGGCCCGGACGGCCGGCCGGTCGCCGGGAGCGGGATGCTCAAGGATCCGGTGAAGGGCGACACGTACCCGGTGATCGGGGCGGAGAAGGCGCTCGCCGAGCTGAACGAGGCCTCGAAGGGCACCGGCCCGATCGGCATCGGCGGCTGCGCCACCGCCCCGCCGGCCGAGGTTCCGGAGGCGGGGAAGCCCGACGCCCCGATGCCGGACGCCGGGAAGCCCGACACCGGAATGCCGGACTCGGGGAAGCCGACCGCCGGCAGGCCCGACCTCGGCGAGCCGAGCACCGGGTCGAGCACCCCGGGCGCGCCCTGCCAGACGATCGTGGACATGGCGCCGCCGGAGGAGGTGCCGGTGACGCGCGCGGTGTTCGGTCTGGCCGCGCAGGACGTGGACGGCGCGCGGCTGCTCGTACCGGCGTGGCTGTTCACGGCGGACCCCGCGGACGCGGCGCCGTACACGGTGACGGGGACGGCGGTGGCCCCGGAGTTCCTGGTGCCGCCGGCGAAGCCGTCGCCCACGCCGACGCCGGAGCCCGACGAGGGCACGTCTCCGGCGCGGCAGATCGAGTCGTTCCGGACCGAGGGGGACGGCCGGAAGCTGACCGTCACCTTCTGGGGCGGGGTGTGCAGCGAATACACGGTGACGGCGCGGGAGGACGCGGACCGGGTCACGGTGCGGGTGAAGGAGACGCCCATCGACCCGGGCCGGGCGTGCATCGCCATCGCGGTCGAGGTGACGAAGTCGGTGACGCTCGACCGGCCGCTGGGCGACCGGCCAGTCGTCGACGGGGCGAGCGGGGAGGCCGTGCCGCGCCGCTGACCCGTGGAGGAGGCACATGCGCGAGGGCGGCGGCCCGGGAGTCCCGGGCCGCCGCCCTCGCGTTCGTGCGGGTGGTGCGACTTAGCTGAACGAGTCGCCGCAGGCGCAGGAGCCCGTGGCGTTCGGGTTGTCGATCGTGAAGCCCTGCTTCTCGATGGTGTCGACGAAGTCGATCGAGGCACCACCGAGGTACGGGGCGCTCATGCGGTCGGTGACGACCTTGACTCCGTCGAAGTCCTTCACGACATCGCCGTCGAGCGAACGCTCGTCGAAGAACAGCTGGTAACGCAGGCCGGAGCAGCCACCGGGCTGTACGGCGACGCGCAGGGCCAGGTCCTCGCGGCCTTCCTGGTCGAGGAGGGCCTTGACCTTGGCCGCGGCGGCGTCGGACAGGAGGATGCCGTCGCTGACAGTGGTCTTCTCGTCCGATACGGACATCTGCTTCTCTCCCGGTGTGTACGGAGACTGCTTGCCGACAGTGGTAACCGCCGGTGCCCCGGATTCATTCCGGGCCGCGTGAGGTCTTCCTCATTCATGCTCGCACACCCTGCCCAGGAGCGCGGACAGCGAATTCGTCACATCGACACTATGGACATCGTCAACGTGACGTGAAGCGGTTATGATAGATAACGTCATTTCGACGAAAAGGTTCCCCGAAGAAAGGGTGCGTGACGTGACCACCGCCCAGCCCCTGGATGTTCAGCCGACGCCGCTCGCTCTGCTCCTGCTCGGCCGCGAGGCCGACCCGAAGAGCGAGCGCGGCGTGGAGTGTCCGGGCGATCTGCCGTCGCCCTCCGACCCGGACCTCGTGGAGCGCGCCCGCGCCGCCAAGGAGAAGCTCGGGGACAAGGTCTTCGTGCTCGGCCACCACTATCAGCGTGACGAGGTCATCCAGTTCGCCGACGTCACCGGTGACTCGTTCAAGCTCGCGCGCGACGCCGCCGCCAAGCCGGAGGCCGAGTACATCGTCTTCTGCGGCGTGCACTTCATGGCGGAGTCGGCCGACATCCTCACCACCGACGACCAGAAGGTCGTCCTGCCGGACCTGGCGGCCGGCTGCTCGATGGCCGACATGGCCACCGCCGAGCAGGTCGCCGAGTGCTGGGACGTGCTGACCGAGGCCGGCGTCGCCGAGCAGGTCGTGCCCGTCTCGTACATGAACTCCTCGGCCGACATCAAGGCCTTCACCGGCAAGCACGGGGGCACGATCTGCACCTCGTCGAACGCCAAGCGCGCGCTGGACTGGGCCTTCGAGCAGGGTGACAAGGTCCTGTTCCTGCCCGACCAGCACCTGGGCCGCAACACCGCCGTCCGCGACATGGGCATGTCCCTGGACGACTGCGTGCTCTACAACCCGCACAAGCCCAACGGCGGGCTCACCGTCGAGGAGCTGCGCGCCGCCAAGATGATCCTGTGGCGGGGTCACTGCTCGGTGCACGGCCGTTTCTCGCTGGACTCGGTCAACGACGTCCGCGAGCGCATCCCGGGCGTGAACGTGCTGGTCCACCCGGAGTGCAAGCACGAGGTCGTCGCCGCCGCGGACTACGTGGGCTCGACCGAGTACATCATCAACACCCTGGACGCGGCCCCGGCCGGTTCGAAGTGGGCGATCGGCACCGAGCTGAACCTGGTCCGGCGCGTGGCCAACGCGCACCCGGACAAGGAGATCGTCTTCCTCGACAAGACGGTCTGCTTCTGCTCGACCATGAACCGCATCGACCTGCCGCACCTGGTGTGGACCCTGGAGTCCCTGGCCGAGGGCAACCTGGTCAACCAGATCAAGGTCGACCAGGAGACGGAGAGCTTCGCCAAGCTCGCCCTGGAGCGGATGCTGGCACTGCCGTAACGGTTCTCCCGTACGTACGCCGGAAGGGGCGCCCCGCGATCGCGGGGCGCCCCTTCCGGCTGTCACCGGGACTCGGGTCAGTCGAGGACGTCCAGCAGGCCGGCGTCCAGGGGGCTGACGTCCGCCTGCCCCGGGATCTCCGCCTTCTCGCCCTTCTTCGCGGCCGCCTCCTTCTCGCCCTTCTTCGCCGCCTTCTTCTTCGCGCGGCGCTCCTTGCGGAGCTCCACCATCGCGTAGAGCGTCGGGACGAGGAGCAGGGTCAGCAGCGTCGAGGTGACGAGACCGCCGATCACGACCACCGCGAGCGGCTGGGCGATGAAGCCGCCCTCGCCGGTGATGCCGAGGGCCATCGGCAGCAGGGCGAAGATCGTCGCCAGGGCGGTCATCAGGATCGGGCGGAGCCGGTGCCTGCCGCCCTCGACGACCGCTTCGACGACGCCCAGGCCCTGGGCCCGGTACTGGTTGATCAGGTCGATCAGGACGATCGCGTTGGTCACGACGATGCCGATGAGCATCAGCATGCCGATCATCGCCGGAACGCCCATCGCCGTGTCCGTGACGACGAGCAGACCGATCGCGCCGGTCGCCGCGAAGGGGATCGAGACCAGCAGGATCAGCGGCTGGATCAGCGACCGGAAGGTCGCCACGAGCAGCATGAAGACGATCGCGACGGCCGCGAGCATCGCCAGGAACAGGTTGGTGAAGGCCTCGGTCTGGTCCTCGGAGACACCGCCGATGCTGGCGGTGGCGCCCTCGGGCAGGTCCAGCGCGTTGATCTCCGACTGGAGCGAGGCGCTCACCGCGCCGGTGTTGTCACCGGTCGGCTTGGCCGAGATCGTCGCCGCGCGGGCGCCGTCGATCCGGGTCATGGAGACCGGGCCGGGGACCAGCTCGACGGTGGCGATGTCGCCCAGCTTCACCGGGCCGAGCGGCAGGGCCTTGAGCTCGGCGAGGGTGGTGGCGGGCTTCGCCGAGGTGATGAGGACGTCCCGCTCGCTGTCGTCGAGGATCGCCTTGGCGGCCGGGGTGCCCCGGACGGCCTGGGCGACGATCGCGCCCAGCGAGCCGGTGTCGAAGCCCGCGTCGGCCGCCTTGGCGTTGGCCTTGACGGAGATGCGCGGGACGGACTGGGAGAGGTCGCTCTGGACGTCGGTGACGTCCTTCATCCCGGCGATCGCCGTGCGGACCTGCTCGGAGGCCTGCTCCAGGATCTTCGGGTCGGCGGCCTTGACGACCACGCTCAGGTCCTGGCTGCCGAAGCCGTCACCGGCCGCGATCGTGGTGTCGCCGATGCCGTCGAGGCCCGCGAGGGCCTTCTCGATGGAGGCGCGGGTCTTCTCGTACGCGTCGGAGTCCTCCAGGCTGATCTTGTACGAGGCCTGGTTGGAGCCGGTGCCGCCGCCGAAGGCCGCCATGAAGCCGGAGGAGCCGACGGTGACCTGGTAGTCCTTGACGCCCTCGGTCTCCGCGAGGACCTTCTCGATCTTCTTCGCGGCCTCGTCGGAGGCGCTCAGGCTGGTGCCGGGCGCCAGCTCCTGCTGGATGCTGAGCACCTCCTGCTCGCCCTGGTCGAAGAAGTTCGTCTTCAGGAACGGGGCCATGCCGAAGGTGACGACGAGGACGACGAGCGCGATGCCGAGACTCGTGAGCCGGCGCCGGGTCGCGAACCGCAGGACGGGCACGTACAGGCGCTGGAGACGGCTCTTCTCCTCCTTCTCCTCGGCGACCCTGCGGGCCTCCTCCAGGTCCTCTGACGTGCCCTTGGGGGCGCGGAGGAACCAGTACGAGAGGACGGGGACCACGGTCAGGGAGACGAGCAGGGAGGCCAGCAGGGCCGCCGTGACCGTCAGCGAGAACGAGCCGAACAGCTCGCCGATCATGCCGCCGGTCAGACCGATCGGCAGGAAGACGGCGACGGTGGTGAGCGTGGAGGAGGTGACCGCGCCGGCCACCTCGCGGACCGCGGTGATGATCGCGGCCTGGCGCTCCTCGCCGTAGCCCAGGTGACGCTTGATGTTCTCCAGGACCACGATCGAGTCGTCGACGACCCGGCCGATGGCGATGGTGAGCGCGCCCAGGGTCAGCATGTTGAGCGAGAGGTCGCGGGTCCACAGCACGATCAGGGCCAGGACGACCGAGAGCGGGATGGAGACCGCGGTCACCAGGGTCGAGCGGATCGAGGTCAGGAAGACCAGGATCACCAGGACGGCCATCACGAGGCCGAGCGCGCCCTCCGTGGTCAGGCCGGAGATCGCCTTGGCGACGGCCGGGCCCTGGTCGGAGACGACGGTCAGCTCGGCGCCCGCGCCGAGGTCGCGGCGCAGATCGGGCAGCTTCTCCTCGACGGCGTCGGAGATGGCGACGGCGCTGCCGTCCTTGTCCATCGTGGCCATGACGGCGAGGCTGGGCTTGCCGTTGGTGCGGGTGAGGGAGACGCTCGGCGACTCCTCCTGGCGGACGGTGGCGACGTCGCCGAGACGGACCGCCTTGCCCTTGCCGGGGGTGGCCGAGGGGATGCGCAGGTCCTCGATCTGCCGCAGGGAGGTGTAGCCGCCGCCGACCTGGATCGTGCGGCTCTTGCCGGCCTCCGAGAAGGAGCCGGCCGGCATCGTGGCGCCGCCGGAGCGCAGCGCCTCGGCGAGCTTCATCGAGCTGAGTCCCGCCGCGGCGAGCTTCCGCTCGTCCGGGACGACGGAGATCTGGACGTCCTGGACGCCGCTGACGGACACCTGGCCGACGCCCTCGATGCCTTCGAGGGCGGGCACGACGGTCCGCTCCAGGAGGTCGGCGAGGGCCTGCGGGTCCTTGTCGGAGGCGGCGGCGAGGACGACGGTCGGCATGTCGTCCGTCGAGCCGGCCACGACCTGCGGGTCGACCGAGTCGGGCAGCTGGGCGCGGGCCCGGTTCACGGCCTGCTGGACGTCGGCGACGAGCTGCTTCGTCGACTCGTCGCCGTAGTCGAAGGAGGCCATGACGACGGCCATGCCCTCGGAGGCGGTGGAGGTGACGCCCTTCAGGCCGTCGACGGCCTTGAGGTTGTTCTCCAGGGGTTCGACGACCTGCTTCTCGACCACATCGGGAGAGGCCCCCTGGTACGGGGCGAGGATCGAGACCATCGGGAGCTCGATCGAGGGGAACAACTGCTGCTTGAGCTGCGGTATCGCGATCGCCCCGAACACGATCGCGACGATGGACGTCAGCCCGATCAGGGCCCGTTGCGCGAGGCTGAATCTGGACAGCCAGGACATGGGGTCTCTCTTCTGTGGCGTACTCGTCGACAGGCGGGAGCAGCCAAGACCCCGGCCCTGATCCGCTGGATCCGCCGGAGGTGCCCCCCGCCTATACGATCTGCCATCCGCGCCCGGAAGTCCTCGGCCCTCGGGTCCACATCCTTATCCCGCGCATACCGCGTCTGGAGTACGCCGGGGCCTGCGGTCACTCCACCCTCGGACGTACCAGTCCCGATTCGTACGCCGTGACCACCAGCTGGGCCCGGTCGCGGGCGCCGAGCTTGGCCATGGTCCGGTTGACGTGCGTCTTCACGGTGAGCGGGCTGACGTCGAGCCGCTCGGCGATCTCGTCATTGGAGAGGCCGCCGCCGACGAGGACGAGGACCTCGCGCTCGCGGGCGGTGAGGGCGGCGAGCCGCTCGGAGTAGGGCCTGTCGCCGCCCGTCAGGGGTTCGAGCCCGCCGCCCTGCGCGAGGAAGGTGGCGATCAGGCCCTTGGTGGCGACCGGGGAGAGCAGCGCTTCGCCGGCGTGGGCGATCCGGATCGCGCCGAGCAGCTCCTCCGGTTCGGCGCCCTTGCCGAGGAAGCCGGAGGCGCCGGCGCGCAGCGACTGCACGACGTACTCGTCGACCTCGAAGGTGGTGAGCATGACGATGCGTACGGCGGACAGCTCGGGGTCGGCGGTGATCGCGCGGGTCGCCGCGAGGCCGTCCGTGCCCGGCATCCGGATGTCCATGAGGACGACGTCCGGCCGCTCGGCGCGGGCCAGGGCGACGGCCTGGGCGCCGTCGGCGGCCTCGCCGATCACCTCCATGTCCGCTTCGGAGTCGACCAGGACCTTGAAGGCGCTGCGGAGCAGGGCCTGGTCGTCGGCGAGCAGTACCCGGATCGTCATGCGTCCTCCCCCGTACGGGTCGTCACGGGCAGTATCGCCTGCACCCGGAAGCCGCCGCCGTAGCGGGGTGCGGCGGTCAGGGTGCCGCCGAGCGCGCTGACCCGCTCGCGCATGCCGAGGAGGCCATGGCCACCGGAGTCGGCGGGGGGCGCGGGCTGCGGGGTGCCGTTGTCGAGGACGGTGATCTCGACCGTACGGCCCACCCTGACGACGCTCACCTCCGCCTCGGCGTCCGGTCCCGCGTGCTTGCGGACGTTGGTGAGGGCCTCCTGCACGATCCGGTACGCGGCGAGGTCGACGGTCGCGGGCAGGGGCCGGTCGCCGTCGGCACGGGCCAGGGCGACCGGGAGGCCGGCCTTGCGGAAGCTGTCGAGGAGTCCGTCGAGGACGGCGAGGCCCGGGGCGGGCTCGGTGGGCGCCTCGGGGTCGCCGGACTGGCGCAGGAGGCCGACGGTGGCGCGGAGCTCGTCGAGCGCGGAGCGGCTGGCCTCGCGGACGTGCGCGAGGGCCTCCTTGGCCTGGTCGGGGCGCTTGTCCATGACGTGGGCGGCGACCCCGGCCTGGACGTTCACCAGGGCGATGTGGTGGGCGACGACGTCGTGGAGGTCGCGGGCGATCCGCAGCCGCTCCTCAGCGACCCGGCGGCCCGCCTCCTCCTCGCGGGTGCGCTCGGCCCGCTCGGCGCGCTCGCGTATGGCGTCGACGAAGGCCCGGCGGCTGCGGACGGCGTCCCCGGCGGCGGCCGCCATGCCGGTCCAGGCGAAGACGCCGAGGTTCTCCTGCGCGTACCAGTCGGTCGGGCCGAAGATCATCGCGGCGGCGGTGAGCAGCGCCATCGTGACGAGCCCGACGCGCCAGGTGGTGGGGCGGTCGGTGCGGGAGGCGACCGTGTAGAGCGCGACGACGGCGGCCATGGCGATCGGGGCGGGCCGGTTGTCGTTGACGAGTTCGAGGAGGCAGATCGTGACCGTGAAGCAGAGCACCGCGAAGGGTCTGCGGCGGCGGAGCACCAGCGCGGCGGCCCCGACGACCATGATCAGCACGCTCCACACGTCGGGCGGGTGGTCGCCGAAGGTCGGCCCCTCCCGGCTCCCGTGCGGGTCGGTGAAGGACCCCGCGATCATGCAGACCAGCGTGCCGCTCGCGATCACCGCGTCGAAGGCGAGCGGGTGCGCGCGGAACCAGTCGCGGAGGCGGGCGTGAAGGGTGCCGGTGGCGGGGCCGGTGGGGGTCACGTCGAGGAACGGTACGGGGAAAGCGGCGGGAGGGGGAAAGTGCGGTGCCCCACCCGGAGAGCGCGGTGTCCCCCGGACCCGGAGAACGCGGTGGCCCGCCGACCCGGAGAACGCGGTGTCCAGCCGACCCGGAAAGCGCGGTGTCCCACCACCCCGGTGGGGGCGGTGGGACACCGACAGGTCCTTCGTGGGCGTCAGCCCGGGATGAGGCCGTCGTCGGAGAGCATCTCGCGGACCTCTTCGAGACTCGCGTCCGGAGCCGGGAGGATCAGCTCCGAGGGCTCCAGAGCGTCGTCCGGGAGCGGCTCACCGAGCCGCCGGACGGCGTTCAGCAGGGCGCCCAGCGTGCGGCGGAAGCCCTCGTCGTCCCCCGACTCCATCTCTTCGAGCAGCTCGTCGTCCAGCCTGTTCAGCTCGACGAAGTGGCTGTCGGCCAGCTTCCACTGGCCCTCCCCCATGATCCGTACGATCATGACGCGTCCTGTCTGTCGCCTGGCTTCGGCCTACTTCTCGAACCGCGGGTGGGACTGCTGCTGCTGCGTACGGTCCTGCGGTGCGGCCTCGCCGCCGCCCTCGAGCGCCTGCTGCTGCGCCGAAGGGCCTCCGGCCAGCTCGGCCTTCATCCGCTGGAGCTCCAGCTCCACGTCCGTGCCGCCCGAGAGCCGGTCCAGCTCCGCCTGGATGTCGTCCTTGGCGAGCCCGGACTGGTCGTCGAGGGCGCCCGAGGCGAGCAGCTCGTCGATCGCGCCGGCGCGCGCCTGGAGCTGGGCGGTCTTGTCCTCGGCCCGCTGGATCGCGAGACCGACGTCGCTCATCTCCTCCGAGATACCGGAGAACGACTCGGCGATCCGGGTCTGGGCCTGGGCGGCCGTGTAGGTCGCCTTGATCGTCTCCTTCTTCGTGCGGAAGGCGTCGACCTTGGCCTGGAGGCGCTGCGCCGCGAGCGTCAGCTTCTCCTCCTCGCCCTGCAGCGTCTGGTGCTGCACCTCCAGGTCGCTGACCTGCTGCTGGAGCGCGGCCCGCCGGGACAGCGCCTCGCGCGCCAGGTCCTCGCGGCCGAGCGCCAGCGCCTTGCGGCCCTGGTCCTCCAGCTTGGCGGACTGGCCCTGCAACTGGTTCAGCTGGAGTTCGAGCCGCTTGCGGGAGGTGGCGACGTCGGCCACGCCGCGCCGCACCTTCTGCAGCAGCTCCAGCTGCTTCTGGTAGGAGTAATCGAGCGTCTCGCGCGGATCCTCGGCCCGGTCAAGGGCCTTGTTCGCCTTCGCGCGGAAGATCATCCCCATACGCTTCATGACACCGCTCATGGGCTTCGCGCGCCCCCTTCTGACGGACTTCGGCTCCAGCTCTCCAACAAGGTCCACAGTACGGGCCCTGCCTCTATTACCGCACTGTTCGGAGCGGGATGCGCTCCTCCCCAAGGACGACTGCGCGCGGTCTCCCTCCCGCCCAGGGTGTAGATGGATCTCGGGGTGCCCTGCGGAAACCCCGAGCGTCCTGCGTGCGTACCGCCGTAGACGCAGTCCGTTAGCGGATCGTTCCCGCCCGGGCTGGGGTCCATGCCCACCACCCCGTACCCTTGGGTTTTGTGTTCCGTAGCCGTTCGAAGGACGAGAAGGCCCCCACCGACAAGGTGACGGCGGACCCTTCCACCACTCAGCCCCGCGACCCCGAGGCCCCGAAGGGCCGCCCGACACCGAAGCGGAGCGAAGCGCAGACCCAGCGTCGGCGTGCCGCGACGGTGCCGACCGACCGCAAGGAGGCCGCCAAGCGCCAGCGCGAGGCGCGTCGCTCGGACCTGGCCCGGCAGCGCGAGGCGCTGGCGAGCGGTGACGAGCGCTATCTGCCGGCCCGCGACAAGGGCCCGGTGCGCAAGTTCGTGCGCGATTTCGTCGACTCGCGCTTCGCGATCGCCGAGTTCTTCCTGCCGATGGCCGTGGTGATCCTCGTGCTGTCGCTCTTCGGGAACGCGAACCGCGCCCTGCAGAACATCTCGCTGCTGCTGTGGCTCGGCGTGATCATCCTGATCGTGATCGACTCGATCGGCATCTGGCTCCGGCTGAAGAAGCAGCTGAACGAGCGCTTCCCGAACGAGCCGAAGCGCGGCGCCGTGGCCTACGGCCTCATGCGTACGCTCCAGATGCGCCGACTGCGGCTGCCGAAGCCGCAGGTCAAGCGCGGAGAGCGGCCCTGAGCGCCGACAGCTCGGACCTCGGCGGACAGGCTTTCGACGAGGGCGCGCCCGAGGGGCGTGCGCTGGACGAAGGTGCGCCCGACGAGCGTGCGCGTGACGAACGTGCCTTCGGTGCGGACGCGTCGGCGACGGGCGGCGCCGTGCTGCCCGCCGTCGCGCACTGGCCCGCCGGACACGGCGGGCTGCGCGACACCATCCGGCAGGAGGTCATCGCCCGCCAGCTCGACGAGCAGATATCCGCCCGCTACCCCGTGGGGCAGCGGCTGCGGATCCTCGACGCGGGCATGGGGCAGGGCACCCAGGCGCTGCGCCTGGCCCGCGCCGGCCACACCGTGACCGGCCTGGAGGCCGATCCCGAGCTGCTGAAGTCGGCGCGCGAGTCGCTGGCGACGGAGCCCGCCGGAATCCGCGAGCGGGTCCGGATGATCGAGGGCGACGGCCGCGAGACCGGCGTCCACTTCCTGCCCGGCAGCTTCGACGTGGTCCTCTGCCACGGCGTGCTCATGTACGCGGACGAGCCGGACGCGCTGCTCGCGGGTCTGGCCCGGATGCTGGCCCCCGGCGGCCTGCTCTCCCTCGTCGTCCGGAACGCGGAGGCGCTCGCCCTGCGCCCGGGGCTCGCCGGCGACTGGTCGGGTGCCCTCGCGGGCTTCGACACCGATGTCTACACCGACGACAACGGCGTGAAGGTGCGGGCCGACCGGCTCGACGCGCTGACGTCGACCCTCGCGGGGATCGCCGCGCCGCTGCACGCCTGGTACGGCGTGCGGGTCTTCACCGACGGCATCCCGCCCGAGACGGGCCTGCCGGCCGCCGAGGAGCTGGACCGGCTGCTCGCCGCCGAGGACCGGGCGGGCCGCACGGAGCCGTACCGGCGGATCGCGGCGCTGCTGCACCTCTGCGGCGTCCGGGGCTGACTCCCGGATCCCGGGTGAGCGCCCGTACCTGATCGGGTGCGCTCACCGGGCCGGGCTCCGGGGGCGAGCCGATACTCCGGACATGGGTGCTTCCCTTGCCCGGCGCCTCCACCTCCTCCCGGCGACCGCCGGGGCGTGCGCCGCCGCGCTCGTCGGCGGCTGCTCGGCCGTCGGCGACGCGCCCGCGCCCCGAACGCTCCACGCAGGCGGCCGCTCCCCTCGCCGCCGACGAACTCCAGGACGACCACCGGGCCGTCATCAAGGACGTCCTGCCGACGTGATCACGCGGCTCGGCGACGACGACGTCACGACGATCGCCTCGCTGTCGGAGGCGTCGGCCTCGCGCCGGCCGGGCGACAAGGTGACGGTCACGTACGTCCGGGGCTCGGAGACCCACGAGTCGGAGGTCACGCTCGGAGAGCTGTAGGACGGCCGGCCTCCGGCCCGGCCGAGGGGACGCGAAAGGTGCGGGGGCCCGGGCCCCCCCACCCCTCCTGGTCGCCGGGTGCTCTAGCCCTCCGCGTTCAGGGGCATCGGGCCGTAGATCTTGGTGCCGTCCTCCGAGAGCGTCACCTGATCCGCGCCGCCGCCCAGGAGGTCACGCCAGTGCTCGCCGATCCAGCTCTCGGCGTCGCCCTGGGTGGTGAACTCCTCGGGAGTCACCACCGGCTCGACCTCCGTGCCGTCGGACTTCTCGAACCGCCACGTCCATGCCATGTCCGCCTCCAGGCGCTCACCGGATGATCGGTTTCCTGCCCGCAGCGTAGCCGGGCGCGCACGCCTCGCGGTGGCGCGGGAGGATCTGAGGGTGGAACTGACTCTGCTCGGCACCGGCGCCCCCCTCGGGCTCCCCCGCCCCGACTGCCCCTGCGCCGTCTGCGCGCTCTCCCGCGGTACCCGCGCGCGGGCCGCGACCGCGCTGCTCATCGACGGGGCCCTGCTGCTCGACCTCACCCCGGGGGCCGCGCTCGCGGCGGCCCGTTCGGGCCATTCGCTCGTGGGCGTGCGACAGGTGTTGCTGACCCATCCCCACGACGGGCCGGCCGTCGAGGTGCCCGCCGGGCTGCCCACCGCCGGGAGGGTGCCGGACGGCCGGGAGTTGACGCTGATCTCCGGGCACCGGGTGCGGGCGGTTCCCATGGACTCCCCCGGTACGGGGTACGAGGTGACATCGGCGGACGGCGAGCGGCTGCTCTATCTGCCGCCGGGCGGGGCTCCGGCAGGGCTGTCGGAGGACCACGGCGTGCCGTACGACATGGTCGTCGCCGATGTGACGGGCCGTCCGGACGCGCTGGCGCGGCTGCGGGCGACCGGCGCGGTCGGCCCGGCCACCGAGGTGATCGCGGTCCACCTGGACCACGACGTGCCGACGGGGGCGGCGCTGGACCGGCGGCTCGCGGCGGCGGGGGCGCGGGCGGTGCCGGACGGGACGACGCTGTACGTGGGCGAGTACCACGAGGTGCCGGACGTGCCCCGGCGGACGCTGGTGACCGGCGGGGCCCGGTCGGGGAAGTCCGTGGAGGCCGAGCGGCGTCTGGAGACCTTCCCCGAGGTGCTGTACGTGGCGACGGGCGGGACCCGGGAGGGCGACCCGGACTGGGCGGAGCGGGTGGGGCTGCACCGGGAGCGGCGGCCGGGTGCGTGGCGTACCGCCGAGACCTGTGACCTCGTACCGCTGCTCGCCGAGGACGGTCCCGCGCTCCTCGTCGACTGTCTGTCGCTGTGGCTGACGGACGCCATGGACCGGGTGGGTGCCTGGGACGACGAGCGGTGGGCGGACGGCGGGCAGACGGCGCTGCAGGAGCGGACGGCGGAGCTGGTCGCGGCGGTGCGGGCCACGCGCCGCACGGTCGTCGCGGTGACGAACGAGGTCGGCTCGGGGGTCGTGCCGGGCACGGCGTCGGGGCGCCGGTTCCGGGACGAGCTGGGCCGGCTGAACGCGGCCTTCGCCGAGGAGTGCGAGGAGGTCCTCCTCGTGGTCGCCGGTCAGGCGCTGGTGCTGCGCGGGTAGGGTGCCAACACCGATGGCCCTCGCTGATTGTCTCAAGGCGGAACCCGTGAACCTGGACGACTTCTCCGATCTGATCGAGCGCCCCGACGGGGGGATCCGGCGTGACGCCGAGGAGCGCCGTGAGCGGCTGAGCGTGCCGCCGGGGGCGCTCGGCCGGCTCGACGAGCTCGGTGAGTGGCTGTCGGCCGCGCAGGCGACCGTGAAGGTGCGGGCGATCGAGGCGCCGAAGGTGCTGCTCTTCGCGGGCGACCACGGGGTGGCCTCGCTGGACGTGTCGGGCCGCGTGCCCGGCACCGCGCACGAGCTGGTGCGTGCGGTCCTGGACGGGGCGAGCCCGATCGCCGTCCTGGCCCGCTCGATGAGCGTGCCGGTACGGGTCGTGGACGCCGGTCTGGACTGCGAGCCGGAGCTGCTGCCCGCCGACGTGGTGCGCCATCGGGTGCGGCGGGGCAGCGGCCGGATCGACGTGGAGAACGCGCTGACGGTCGAGGAGACCGAGGCGGCGGTCCGGCTCGGCATCGCGATCGCCGACGAGGAGGCGGACTCGGGCACCGATCTGGTGGTGCTCGGCGATCTGAGCGTGGGCGGTACGACTCCGGCGTCGACGCTGATCGCGGCGCTGTGCGGGACGGACGCGTCCGTCGTGACGGGTCGGGGCGGCGCGGGGATCGACGACCTGGCGTGGATGCGCAAGTGCGCGGCGGTCCGGGACGCGCTGCGGCGGGCCCGGCCGGTCCTCGGCGACCAGCTGGAGCTGCTCGCGGCGGTCGGCGGCGCGGACCTGGCGGCGATGACGGGCTTCCTGCTCCAGGCCTCGGTGCGGCGGATGCCGGTGATCCTGGACGGTGTGGTCGGGGCGGCCTGCGCGCTGGTGGCGCAGCGGGCGGCGTTCCGCGCGCCGGACTGGTGGCTGGCGGGTCAGGTGAGCGGGGAGCCGGCGCAGGCGAAGGCGCTGGACCGGATGGCACTCAACCCTCTGCTCGACCACGGCGTCCATGTGGGCGAGGGAACCGGGGCATTGCTCGCGCTTCCCCTCGTCCAGGCCGCGGCGGCGTTCGCCGCGGAGCTGCCCGAGCGACCGGATCCGACCACTCCGGACGTCGAGGGCGCTCCGGAGGCCTGACGGGGAGAAGCGGGAAAGACGGATCGTCCGACTCCGGGGCGGTCACGCGCGACGCGCGCGTGGCCGCCTCCGGCGTCTCCGCACGAGAAGCGATGCCCCATATGATCGCTTTTCATGGGAGAGGTCCGTTTGTCCGCCGAAGCAGCGCCCCGAGGCTCCACCGTCCGTTCGCGGCGCAGCGCCGCGTTCGCCGTCTGGTACCTGCGCGCCGTCACGTTCATCAACTTCCTGAGCGCCGTCTGGGTCTCGTTCGGCCAGGACCTGCGCCGCCACAACGAGGACGACTACTTCACCCCGTACCTGCTCACCGCGGGCTTCGCCTCGGGCGTCTTCACGCTCTTCCTGGCGATCACCATGCGCCGACGCAAGCGGGCCGCGTGGATCCTCAACATGGTGCTCGCGGGCCTGTTCCTGCTGCTCTTCGCCGTCGTGATGGTCTTTCCGGAGATCCGGCAGCACGCCCAGAACTGGGTCTCGCTCGCCCTGACCGCCGCCTTCGTCCTGGCGCTGCTCCTGGGCCGCAAGGAGTTCTACGCGAAGGGCGACCGCTCCAACCCGCTGCTCGCCGCGCTCGTCGCGGTCGGCGGACTGCTCGTCACCTCGCTGCTCGCCGCCGTCCTGGTCACCGTCACCAACACCTCCACCGCCCCCTCCACCTTCCTGGAGCGCTGGCGGTACGGCGTGATGCGGTTGGTGACCCTGGCCGCCGACGACTCGCGCTTCGCCGGGATCTCCACCCCCGGCTGGGTCGACGTCACCATCAACGTCCTCTCCACCCTGCTGCTCTTCGCGGTGCTCTTCGCCGCCTTCCGCGCCCGGCGGGCCACCGACCCGCTGACCGAGGAGGACGAGGACCGGCTGCGGATCCTCCTCGACAAGCACGGGGACCGTGACTCGCTCGGCTACTTCGCGCTGCGCCGCGAGAAGAGCGTCGTGTGGTCGCCGAGCGAGAAGGCCGCCGTCGTCTACCGGGTGGTCGGCGGGGTCTCGCTCGCCTCCGGCGACCCGATCGGCGACCCCGAGGCCTGGCCGGGTGCGATCGAGCCCTGGCTCGTCGAGGCACGCGAGCACGGCTGGATCCCGGCCGTGATGGGCGCGAGCGAGGAGGCCGGGGTGATCTACGCCCGGCACGGTCTGGACGCCCTGGAGCTGGGCGACGAGGCGATCGTCGAGACCGACGCTCGGGGGTCTGGGGGTGGAACCCCCGGAGAACACTTCACGCTCGACGGCCGGGCGATGCGGACGGTCCGGCAGGCCTTCAACCGGGTCAAGCGGGCCGGTTACGAGGTCCGCATCCGGCGCCACGAGGACATCCCGGCCGAGGAGATGGAGGAGCTGCTCCGCAAGGCCGACGACTGGCGGGACGGAGCGACCGAGCGGGGCTTCTCGATGGCGCTCGGGCGGCTCGGGGACCCGCGGGACGGGCGCTGCGTGATGCTGGAGTGCACGGACGGGGAGGGTGCGCTGCGGGCGGTGCTGTCCTTCGTGCCCTGGGGCCCGAAGGGGCTCTCGCTCGACCTGATGCGCCGTGACCGGGACTCCGAGAACGGCCTGATGGAGTTCATGGTGATCGAGCTCCTCCAGCGCGCCAAGGAGATCGGGATCACTCAGGTCTCGCTGAACTTCGCGATGTTCCGCTCCGTCTTCGAACGCGGCTCGAAGCTCGGCGCGGGACCCGTGCTGCGCATGTGGCGCTCGCTGCTCAGCTTCTTCTCCCGCTGGTGGCAGATCGAGTCGCTGTACCGCGCCAACGCCAAGTACCGACCGATCTGGGAGCCCCGATTCATGCTCTTCGAGAAGAGCGCCGACCTGTTGCGCATCGGCCTCGCCGCCGGCCGGGCCGAGGGCTTCCTCGAAGCCCCCGGGCTGCCGAAGTGGCTGCACCGCAAGCACCTGGAGAGCGGGCGTTGAGCAGTTCCGTGACGCGTTTCGCCCACCGCGAGTGGGGGCCGCTGTTCGGCACCGTACGGGCCGGGCTCGTCGCGCGGAAGTGGCGCGCGGTCCCGATGACGCTGGCCGCCGTCTGTCTGACGGCCCTCTTCCAGCTCGTACAGAACCAGGACTGGGGCTATCAGCCGGTCCAGAACATCGGTTCGGTACGGGCCGAGGACCCGCTGTGGCTCTCCCTGCTGCGGACCCCGCTCTCGCTCTTCGTCCCCGCGCTCGACCTGCCCGTGTGGGGCGCCCTGGCCCAGGTCCTGCTGGTGTTCGGGATCGCCGAGATCTGTCTCGGGCGGTGGCGGACGCTCGCCGTCGCCTATCTGGCCACGCTGTGCGGGACGCTGTACGCACGCGTGGGCATCGCCCTCGGTCCGGACAGCCCGCTCGGCCTCCCCGCGACCGACGCGCAGGTGGTCGACACCGGCCCGTCGGCGGCCGTGGTGGGCCTCGCCGTCTACGTCTGCTGGCGCTACCGGGCGTGGTGGACGGGCGGTGCGGTGGTCGTGGCCATGGTCGTCGAGGTGATCATCAAGCCGAATCTGGCGGGCAAGGAGCATCTGGCCGCCATCGCGGGCGTCCTCGTCCTGATCGCGATTCAGGCCGGCCGGGAGCGGGGCCGGGGCCGGGGTCACGACGGCGGGTCGGAAGGGGTCGAACCCCGGCCCGGGACCCGCTCCTGGAAGCCGCCGATCAGGTCCTGAGAGCGGCGCCGCACCTTGGTCCAGCGCCTGTCGTGGCGGTACGTGCGAATGCGGGAGCGGGCGCGGGCCCGGTGCCGGCGGCCGTAGAAGCGCCGGGACCACCAGGAGCCGGGGCGGGCCAGGCGGACGGCTCCGACGATCGCCACGAACGGGACCAGGACGCCCAGCACGGCCATCCGGAACTTCCCCTTGACCAGGGTGATCAGGACGAGGAGGAAGTTCAGGGCGAGGGTCAGGAGGAAGGTGACGCGGTCCTGGCGTTCGTCGGCGGTCAGGTCGTCGACGCCGAGCGGGGAGAAGCCGCTCAGGGCCAGGCCGACCAGGGCCGCGGTGAGGACGACCACCTCGACGCTCTTGCGGCCCTCGTCCGTCCAGTACACGTCGTCGAGGTGGAGGATCAGCGCGAACTCGTCGAGGACGAGCCCCGCGCCGATCCCGAAGACGACGGCGAAGACCGCCGCGCCGAGGCCGTGCCGGCCGCTGCCGACCGCGCCGAAGCCGCCGATGACGGCGAGGACGACGCCGGGCACGACGTGATGGATGTGGAGCCCCCCGGAGGAGACGTTCTTGAAAGGGCCCTTCCCGGCCCTGATGAGCCGGGTGACGGTCCGGGTGACCAGGAATGTCAGGACGAACGAGGTCAGAGCGAGCAGCGTCGGGAGCTTGCCGGGCTCGACGATGTTCCGGGTGAACCAGTGACCCATGCCACCCCGTTCCGATATGAGCGTTATGCGTAATCTACCGTCCGGGGGCGGCGATTACCCTGCCCGGATGGACGGCCTGCGTTTCGCTTTCGGCACCCTCACCGTGCTCCCCGCCCGCATCACCCGCTGGGACCGGGACGCTGCGCGCGCCGGCATGCTCTGCGCCCCGCTCGCCGGACTCGTCGTCGGCCTCGCCTCCGCCGCGCTCGGCGGGACGTTCCTGCTGCTCGGCTCGGGCCCGTTCCTCGCGGCCGTCGTCGCCACCGCGGTCCCCGCCTTCCTCACCCGGGGGCTCCACCTCGACGGCCTCGCGGACACGGCGGACGGCCTCGGCAGCGCCAAGCCCGCCGAGGACGCGCTGCGCATCATGAAGCAGTCGGACATCGGACCGTTCGGCGTCATCACGATCCTCCTCGTCCTGCTCGCCCAGGTCGCCGCGCTCTTCCGGCTGTACGAGGAGGGCTGGGCGCACGGCGCGGTCGCCGCCGTCCTCGCCGCGACCGTCGCCCGCCTCGCCCTCACCCACGCCTCCCGCCACGGCGTCCCCGCGGCCCGCCCCGAGGGCCTCGGCGCGATCGTCGCGGCGACGGTCCCGGTCCGCTCCGCGACCCTCGCGACCGCGCTCGTCCTGGTGGCGTGCGCGGGCGCGGGCCTCCTCTTCTCCCCGTACGACGCGGTACGCAACGTCCTGGCGGCCGGCGCCGCCCTGTGCGCGGCGGCCCTGCTGCTGCGCCGGTGCGTGCGGCGCTTCGGCGGGGTGACGGGCGACGTGTTCGGCGCGCTGGAGGAGACGGCGGCGACCGTGGCGCTCGTGGCACTCACCCTGGGGTGAGCGCCGCTAGCAGGCCTTGCGCCAGACACCCAGCTCGTAGCGCTTCTGCATCGAGCTGAGGCCCAGCTTCCGCGCCTGGGGGCAGAAGTCGCGGGCGTCCCGCTCGTACTCGACGTGGAAGACCGCCTTGCCCGCCGCCACGAACGGGGTCAGCCGGCCGCACTCGTCGTACTCGGCGCACTGCTCGTTGACCGCGAAGTCGAAGTCCGGGAGCAGCCGCGGGATCTGGTCCAGGTCGTTCTTGAGACCCACCGCGAGGCCCCGTTCGTGGGCCAGGCGGGCGATGAGGCGGTTGTAGCGGAGCTGGTCGGCGGCGGTGAGGGGGAAGCCGGTGCGGTTCTTGTAGCCGTCCATGTTGTCGGGTTCGACGGCGTCGAAGCCCTTGTCCCGGCACATGTCGATCCGCTTCGCCATGAGGGGTTCGAGGACGTCGGTGCGGCGGATGTCGAGCCAGCGCTCGCCGTCCCAGCCGTTGCCCTCGCCGAGGACGGACTTCGGGAAGCGGGCGGCGTCCGGGCGGAAGTCCTCCCAGGCGCCGGTGGAGAGGTAGCAGATGACCTTGCGGCCGCGGGCGTGCAGGTCCTTCACGGTGGACGCCGGGTGGTCGAAGCCGTCGATGTCGTACACCGGGACGTCGACCGTCGGGTCGAGGCGGCCGCTGAGCTGCCACTGCCAGGCCAGGCCGGGCTTCGGCCGCCAGCGGTCGTCCGGCGAGGGTTTCGGATCCGGGTCCGGGCCCGCCGTACAGGCCGTGGCCAGCAGCAACAGGCCCGCGAGCAGGGGCAGGAGGCGTCTCATCGGGCGGGCTCCAGAAGGTGCGGCAGGGTGCCCCAGGGGTGGGCGCCCGTGCCGGGGACGGCGCAGTGCACCGGGGTGGCCGGGCGGACCCCGGGCGGGGCCGCGTAGACGAGGTGGCAGTAGTGGGGGGCGACCGGGAGGTCGAGTGTCCGGTACGTGTCCCAGGGGCCCTCGAAGGTGACGAGGAGGTCGGCGAACTCCTCGTACCCCGGGTCCGGGTGGGCACCGTGGTTGAGGACGAGGGTCGCGGCCCCGGCGGCCCGGGCCGCGACCGCGATCCGCCGGTAGTGGGCGAGGCCGCCTGGCGCGGTCGTCACCTGGTCGAGGAAGGTCCCGTCGGCGCCGTACCAGTCCCGGTGCCGGAGCAGTTCGGTGACGATCTCGGCGTGCGGGCGGCGGCCGTAGGCGGTGTCCACGTATCCGAGGACGCGGACGCCGGCCTCCCGCAGCCGCGCGCACACCTCGGCGAACGCCGGATCGGGCGCCTCGCCGGCGCCGCTCGCCGGGTTGAGGACGACGCCGTGGAGGGAGGGCGCGGCGGCGACGAGCGCCGACCAGGCCTCGGGGCGGTCGGCGGGGTGCTCGTAGTACGGCACCAGGAGGGCAGGCGTCACGGTCACCCTCTACGCGCGGTGGGCGGTCGGTCGTACCAGCAGAACACAGGTGAGGACGGCGAGCAGCGCCGCCGCTCCCCCGGTCGCCGCCGGACCCGCCGCGGGCACCGCGGTCTGCGCCGCCGCCGCGATCAGGCAGACGGCCGCCGCGCTCGTCACCGAGCCGAAGGCCTGGAGCAGCAGCCCCAGCCAGAGCACGGTCCCGATCATGAGCAGGGTGGCGAGGCGCGGGAGCGTCGGCCAGGGCGCGCCGGGCCAGGCCAGGGTCGCGGCGAGGGTGAGGCCGACGAGGACGGTGAGGTAGCCGCCGAGGCAGAGGACGAGGGTGCCGGTGACCGCCCTGCGGAACTCGCGGGCCGTGGTGAGGGTCCGCAGCCGGGTCAGGCTCTCGCCCCGGAAGCGGTGCAGCAGCCACTCGGCCGGTCCCATGGAGAGGGTGAGGGCGACGACCGCTCCGGCTCCGCTCACCAGGGTGTCGCCGATGCCCGCGTGGAGGACGAGCAGTCCGCTGCCGAGGCCGAAGAGTCCGTACGGGAGGGAGGCCGCGCGCGGGGGACCGCCCCGGCCCGCCGCCCCGCGCCGCGCGCCCGGCCGGAGTACGAGCGCCGCGAAGGCGACGGCGGCGGTGAGCGAGGCGAGGAGGAGCCCGGCCCGCAGCGGGTCGGGGAGGTCCCAGCGGAAGGCGGGGACGGCTCCGGCGAGCGGCAGCAGGGCGCAGAGCAGGGCCCGTTCGCGGCCGAGGACCAGGAGGACGGTCGCGGCGGCGAGGTAGACCGACTGGCCGGCGGCGAAGAGGGCCGCCGGGATCTCGCCGGGCCCGGCGGCCGCGAGCGCGACCGCGGAACCGGCGAGGGCGCCCGCGGGGGCGCCGGTGAGCAGGGCGCGGGCGGCGGCGGGCCGGTCGCCGAGGCCGAGCCAGGTGTACGCGCGGTGGGACAGGGCCTGGTTCCACACCCAGCCGGTGACGGCTCCGGCGAGGAGGGGGACCGTGCCGCCGGGGAGCCCGAACCGGCCGTGCTCCCCGGCGAGGAGCGGCGCGGCCAGGACGTAGGCGAGGCCGGGCAGCGCGAAGACGAGGCCGCGCAGGAGACAGCCCGCGAGTTCGCTGTGCCAGGGTCCGGCGGGCGGCGCCTCCGGTGCGGGGTGGCGCCGCTCCCCGCGGGCGTAGAGGTCCTCGGCGAGGGCGAAGGAGTCGGCCCTGCCGTAGGTGAGGCGGATGTGGTCGTCGGTCATGCCGTCGGATTCGAGGAGCGCGGCGATCTCGTCCGGGTGCACGGCGACGGCGACGAACGCGTCGAGCCGCTCGGCGAGTTCGTCGAGGGGGTCGACGGCGAGGCCGGGGGACGCCGGCCTCGCCTCCTCCCGCCGGGGGCGGGGGATCGCCGGGAGCGGGGGCGCCGCGGTCGGGGGTTTCAGCCAGAGGGAGCCGCTCATGCGGGGGTGCCTCCCACGACGAGGGGCGCGGGGACGCGGCGCGGGGAGGGGATGCGGACGGTCCACGCCTTCGGGGCGGGGAGGGGCCGGGGGCGGGGGGCCGGGCGTTCACCCGCCAGTTCGCGGTAGATCTGGCGGAAGCCGTCCACCGAACGGTTCAGGGTGAACCGGTCGATGACCCGCTGCCGCGCCAGGCGGCCGAGTTCGGCGCGCCGGGCTCCGTCCCTGAGCAGTTCGGTGACGGCGGCGGCCATGACGGCCGGTTCGCGGGGCGGGACGACGATCCCGGTGTCGCCGACGGCCTCCCGTACGCCTCCGACGTCCGTCGAGACGGTGGCCCGGCCGCAGGACATGGCCTCGATGAGGGAGAAGGGGAAGCCCTCGCTGATGGAGGAGAGCATGACGACGCTGCCGGCCCCGTAGGCGCGTGGCACGTCGGAGACGCGGCCCTCGAAGGTGATGCCGTCGGTGACGCCGAGTTCGGCGGCGAGCTTCTCCAGGCGGGTGCGGTAGTCCTCGTTCCCGGCGGGGACCGGGCCGAACAACCGCAGCCGCAGCTCGGGGAGTTCGGCGCGGCAGATCGCGTAGGCCCGGATCAGGGTCTCCAGGTCCTTGATGGGGTCGACCCGCCCGCACCAGCTGAGGGTGGGGGTCTCGGGTTCGGGTCCGGCCTCGGGGAAGAGGGCCGGGTCGACGCCGTTGTAGACGGTGCGGATGCGGTCGGCGGGGGCGCCGCCGCGCTCCTCCCAGCGCCGGTTGTACTGGTTGCAGGGGGTGATGAGATCGGCCTTGCGGTAGCCGAGCGTGTTGAGCTCGCGGTAGAAACCGAGCATCAGGGCCTTGACGGGCCAGCGCTGCGCGTCGGTGCGGTAGCCGAGGTAGCGCTCGCGGAGGTAGATGCCGTGTTCGGTGAGCAGGAAGGGCACCCCTTCGAAGTGCTGCGCGGCCAGGGCCGGCAGCGTGGCGAGGCCGCTGGAGACGGCGTGGGCCACGCTGCCGGTGGCTATCCGGGCGGCGAGCGGGCGCAGGGCGTGTTCCAGCAGGTCGGTGGCGGTGAGCGCGTCGTGGACGGTGGGCCGGGCCGCAAGCGTCGGCAGGTGCGGCATGGTCCAGATCCACATGAGGGAGCGCAGGGCCGGTTCGGAGCGGAGAGCGGGGGTCAGCCGTCCCTGCCGGGCGAGCTCGGCCAGCTCGTACAGGCTCGTGCCGAAGTCGCATCCCGCGCCCGGGTCGAGGAGGGCGAGGAGCAGGCGTTCGTACGTGTCGAGGAAGCGGCGGCGTTCCCGCCCCCGCAGGGGCCGGCGCGCCCGGTCGAACAGACCGGGCGCGGCCGGCCCCTGCGGGTGGCCCCAGAGGGGGAACGCGGTGTGCCGGGTGATGTTGGGCGGCAGCTCCCAGGTGACGGGTTCGCGGCCGTTGCCGGTGAGGGCGAGGATCTCGAAGTCGACCTCCGGCATGCCGCGGACGAGCTGGTCGCACCAGGTGCTGACGCCGCCGTGGACGTGCGGATAGGTGCCTTCGGTGAGCATGGTGACGTGACGGCCACGGCTCGGCATGTACGTTTCCCCCCAGGACGTGCTGGTCAGGCGGTCGGGAGCGTGAGTGTGACGGCGGTCTGGAGCAGTTCGGGCGCGGTCCAGGCCGAGCGGGTGCCCGCGTAGGCCGACCCGAAGACGGTCGAGCCGAGCAGGGCCTGCTTACGGGTGCCCTCGGGTGCGGTGACGGGCACGGTGAGGCCGGCCGGGGCCTTCACGGTGACCGTGGTGCCGATGCGGTAGGCGGTGACCTTTCCTGCGGCGATCGCCTGGTCCCAGGCGGCACGGCGGTTCAGCTCGGTTCCGACGTCCTTCTGACGCGGGTTCACCAGGGGTGCGCTGGGTGCGAACAGGTCCCTGTATCCGGAGAGTACGCGGTCGAGTACGGGATAGAGGAGCCGTTCCTCGGCCAGGTTGGACTGGTGCACGTAGTGCGGGCGGGGGTCGTTCCCGAGCACGTGGGAGAGGGCCGTGCGGGCCTCCTGCGGGACGATCCGCTCGGCGTATCCGGTGGTGGTGGGGAGCGGGGCGGGCAGGCAGGTGGACAGCGGGTTGTCCTCGCAGATGCCACTGCCGCCGTCGGCGCGGGAGGTGTAGATCCAGTTGTACTCGTCGGTCATCTCGGCGGCGGTGCCCACGTTGTAGTACACGTTCATGGGGTGGCGGGGCACGGTCCTCGCGGCGGCGGTCCCGGTGCCGAGGGAACGTTGCTGCGGTTCGCGGGAGTTGTCGCTCGCCGTCCATTTCACGCCGTTGTCGGCGAGGGCGCCGGCGAGGTTCGGATTGTCGACGGGCTGCTGGGGCAGGGTCCTCAGACCGGAGTGCTCGCCGGTGACGAGTTCGGAACGGTCGACGGAGATGCCCTTGCCCACGGCCCAGTTGTGGTTGTTCCGGATCTGGCCGGAGAGCTCGGAGCGGCTGACCCAGAGGGTGTTGCCCGCGAGGTCCTTGGCGCACTGCCAGGGGACGGTGGTGTTGTCCTGGACGCAGCCGAGGAACGGGTGGGTGTAGGTGTGGTTGATCCACCGGTACTGGGCGCGGTCCGCGAGGAGCTGCGTGGTGAGCGGGTCGGTGCCGCCGTGCTCGGTCTTCCACTGCTCGCCCTGGCCGCCGTTGTAGACCATGTCGAGGGTGAAGCCGGAGGCCTTCTGCCAGGCGGCGGCGTACTGGGCGTCGGCGGCGGTCATCCGGATCGGGTCGACGCCCTCCCCGTCGTCCTCGACGCAGTCGAAGTCGCCGGGGGTGCAGTTGAGCGCGGAGTCCCAGCGGGCGTCGGGAGCGAAGACGTCGTCGACGTGGACGGAGAGGTAGTTGCGGCTCTGGCCGAGGTGGACGCCCTGGGTGAGCCATTCGACGATGCCGCGCGCGAGGGCCCGGAACTGCCGCTGGTACTGGTTGTAGGCGAAGGTGACGACGAGCTCGCGGCGCCCGTCGGCGGTGTACTCGCCGACGAGGCTGGCCCGGCCGCCGCCCTCGACGGGGACGTCGAGGTAGCTGGTGAAGCCGGCGCGGGGGCGGCCCGCGTAGCCGTAGCTCTCGGCGATCGCCGGGTCGTTGTCCTCGAAGGTCAGCGCCCCCGCGAGGTACCGGAAGGGGCCCGTCTTCCCGGCGGCGGTGACGCCGGCCGTGGTCCCGTCGAGGACGCCGGACCAGCCGCCCTCGTTGGTGTAGTCGAGGCCGACACCCGGGTGCGACCAGGTGTAGGCGTCGACCTGCGGGATCCCGAAGGTCCGCTCGTACGCCTGGAGCGCGGTGTGCTCGGCGGAGTCGGGGCCGAAGGCGCTCTCGTGGGGCAGGACGACGCCCTGGTACTTGGCGCGGGGGCGGCCGTCGAGCGTGTCGCTGAGGAAGGCCGGGTCGAGGACCGGCCGGTTCGGGTCGTTGAGGTCGATCCTGCGGTACGGGACGCCGGAGCCCTTCAGCTCGGCGGTGATCGCCTCGACGGCGCTGCCGCCGTCGTCGACGACGAGGACCGTCAGGTCGACGCGGGGCACCGGGGCGGCCACCGCCTGCGCGGACGGCAGGACGGTGGCGAGCAGCGCGGCGGCGGCGAGCGCCGCGACCCTGGCGGTGCGGGGCGCGGTGCCCTGCGCGGTGCGGCGGGCGGTTCTGGGCGTGCGGATTCGGCCGGAGTCCATCGGTGGTGTCCCCCCTCGGCAGGCCCGTCCGGGCCGGAGCCGGCTCGGCGGGACCTGTGGAGATGATGCAGATGGCGCGAAGGCGAGTGCGTCGCCTTGCAGGAATGAGGCGAGTGTGGACGAGCTCTCCGAGCCTGAACGGTAAACATGAAAGAGACACCACGGATGAGTGAATCACTGCCGCCGTGAGCGAACGCCGCGAGCGAGCGTAGGCTCGTTCTCGGCGCTCTCCGGGCCGAAATACGATGCGGCGGGCACGGTCGGCCCATCCCTCGACCGCCACAGAACTCAATGGAAGCGAGAATTCACCACCGTGACTGCTCTCACTCTCAGCACTGCCGGTGCGGCGACGCTGCGCGCCGACGCCCTCGTGGTCGGCGTCGCGAAGACCGGGAAGGCGCTCGTCGTCGCCCCGGGCGCCGAGGCTGTCGACAAGGCCTTCGACGGGCGGCTCGCCGCCGTCCTGGAGACGCTGGGCGCCTCGGGTTCCGAGGGTGAGGCGATCAAGCTGCCCGCGCCCGCCGGTCTCAAGGCCCCCGTCGTCCTGGCCGTCGGCCTGGGCACCGCCCCCGAGGACGGCGAGTCGTTCGGCGCGGAGACCCTGCGCCGCGCCGCCGGTACGGCCGCCCGCACCCTGACCGGTTCGAAGAAGGCCGCCTTCGCTCTGCCGATCGCCTCCGCCGAGGACGCCGCCGCCGTCGCGGAGGGCGCCCTGCTCGGCGCGTACGCCTACACCGCGTACCAGGAGAGCGCCAAGGACGCGAAGAAGCCGCTGGCCGAGGTCGCCCTGCTCGGCGCCAAGCCGCGCGACAAGGCGTACAAGGCCGCCGCCGAGCGCGCCCAGGCCGTCGCGGAGGAGATGAACCGCGCCCGTGACCTGATCAACATGCCGCCGAACGACCTCTACCCCGAGTCGTTCGCCGCCATCGTCGCCGCCGCCGGCAAGGAGCACGGCCTCAAGGTGCAGGTGCTCGACGAGAAGGCGCTCGACAAGGGCGGCTACGGCGGCATCCTCGGCGTCGGCAAGGGCGCCGTCCGCGGCCCGCGCCTCGTCCGCGTCGCCTACACCCACCCGAAGGCGGAGCGGACCCTCGCCCTCGTCGGCAAGGGCATCACCTACGACTCCGGCGGCATCTCCCTGAAGCCGGCCGGCCACAACGAGACGATGAAGTGCGACATGAGCGGCGCGGCCGCCGTGTTCGCCGCCGTCGTCGCCGCGTCCCGCATCGGCCTCGCCGTCAACGTCACCGGCTGGCTCGCCCTCGCCGAGAACATGCCGTCCGGCAACGCCACCCGCCCGGGTGACGTGCTGCGCATGTACAGCGGCAAGACCGTCGAGGTCCTCAACACCGACGCCGAGGGCCGGCTCGTCCTCGCCGACGCGCTGACCAAGGCCTCCGAGGAGCACCCGGACGCGATCGTCGACGTGGCGACCCTGACCGGCGCCATGGTGCTGGCCCTGGGCAACCGCACCTTCGGCATCATGGCCAACGACGACGACTACCGCACCGCGATCCACGAGGCCGCGGAGGAGGTCGGCGAGGCGTCCTGGCCGATGCCGCTCCCGGCGGACCTGCGCAAGGGCATGGACTCCCCCACCGCCGACATCGCCAACATGGGCGAGCGGATGGGCGGCGGCCTGGTCGCCGGTCTCTTCCTCCAGGAGTTCGTGGGCGAGGGCATCACCTGGGCCCACCTGGACATCGCGGGCCCGGCCTTCCACGAGGGCGCCCCGTACGGGTACACCCCGAAGGGCGGCACCGGCTCCTCGGTGCGCACCCTCGTGAAGCTGGCCGAGCGCACGGCGGCCGGCGAGCTCTGAGCACACCCGTGACAGGGGCGGCCCCGGGTCCCGTACCCGGGGTCGCCCCTGTTCACGACGGTCATCGCCTGTTCGCTCGCGACGAAATCCGTAGGTTCGTACGCTGGGGCGATCCCTCCGTACGGACGATCGGCCGTCTCAGAGCACGGCCCCGCGTCCCGCCATCCGTCAACAAGTGCGAAGATGGGTTCTCGGCAGGACAGGGCCCCCACCACAGGGCCGAAATAAAGCGGCCGAACACCAGCCGCCGCCTGGTCACTGAAGACCGGCGACGAGCGCACATGCATGGAGGACGTGACGTGGCGAACGACGCCAGCACCGTTTTCGACCTAGTGATCCTCGGCGGCGGTAGCGGCGGTTACGCCGCGGCGCTGCGCGGAGCGCAGCTGGGCCTGGACGTCGCACTGATCGAGAAGAACAAGCTCGGCGGCACCTGCCTGCACAACGGCTGCATCCCGACGAAGGCCCTGCTCCACGCCGGCGAGGTCGCCGACCAGGCGCGTGAGGCGGAGCAGTTCGGTGTCAAGGCCTCCTTCGAGGGCATCGACATCAAGGGCGTGCACAAGTACAAGGACGACGTGATCTCGGGCCTGTACAAGGGTCTGCAGGGTCTCGTCGCCTCCCGCAAGGTGACCTACATCGAGGGCGCGGGTCGCCTCTCCTCCCCGACCTCCGTCGACGTCGACGGCCGTCGCGTCGAGGGTCGTCACGTCCTCCTCGCCACCGGCTCCGTGCCGAAGTCGCTCCCCGGCCTGGAGATCGACGGCAACCGGATCATCACCTCGGACCACGCGCTGACCCTGGACCGGGTCCCGGAGTCCGCGATCATCCTCGGTGGCGGCGTCATCGGCGTCGAGTTCGCCTCGGCGTGGAAGTCCTTCGGCACCGACGTGACGGTCATCGAGGGCATGAAGCACCTCGTCCCGGTCGAGGACGAGAACAGCTCGAAGCTTCTTGAGCGCGCGTTCCGCAAGCGCGGCATCAAGTTCAACCTCGGCACCTTCTTCCAGTCCGCCGAGTACACCGACAGCGGCGTCAAGGTCACCCTGGCCGACGGCAAGACCTTCGAGGCCGAGGTGCTGCTCGTCGCGATCGGCCGCGGCCCGGTCTCCGCCGGTCTCGGTTACGAGGAGCAGGGCGTCGCGATGGACCGCGGCTACGTCCTGGTCGACGAGTACATGCGTACCAACGTGCCGACGATCTCGGCCGTGGGCGACCTCGTCCCGACGCTCCAGCTCGCGCACGTCGGCTTCGCCGAGGGCATCCTCGTCGCCGAGCGCATCGCGGGCCTGAAGGCCGTGCCGATCGACTACGACGGCGTGCCGCGGGTGACGTACTGCCACCCCGAGGTCGCCTCCGTCGGCATCACCGAGGCCAAGGCCAAGGAGATCTACGGCGCGGACAAGGTCGTCGCCCTCAAGTACAACCTCGCGGGCAACGGCAAGAGCAAGATCCTCAAGACCGCGGGCGAGATCAAGCTCGTCCAGGTCAAGGACGGTGCCGTGGTCGGCGTCCACATGGTCGGTGACCGCATGGGCGAGCAGGTCGGCGAAGCACAGCTGATCTACAACTGGGAGGCGCTGCCGGCCGAGGTCGCGCAGCTCATCCACGCCCACCCGACGCAGAACGAGGCGCTCGGCGAGGCCCACCTGGCCCTGGCCGGCAAGCCGCTGCACTCCCACGACTGACGCTCATCGTCATCACAGGGCGCGACGACCACTTTCCGCAATTCGTTAGGAGCAACTGAAACCATGTCGGTTTCCGTAACCCTGCCGGCGCTCGGCGAGAGCGTCACCGAGGGCACCGTCACCCGCTGGCTCAAGGCCGAGGGTGAGCGTGTCGAGGCCGACGAGCCGCTGCTCGAGGTCTCGACCGACAAGGTCGACACCGAGATCCCCGCCCCCGCCTCGGGCATCCTGGCCTCCATCAAGGTCGCCGAGGACGAGACGGTCGAGGTCGGCGCCGAGCTGGCCATCATCGACGACGGCACGGGCGCCCCGGCCCCCGCCGCCGCTCCGGCCGCCGAGCCGGCCGCCGCCCCGGCCCCCGTGGCCGAGGCTCCGGCCGCCCCGGCCGCTCCGGCTCCGGCCGCCGAGGCCCCCGCCGCGGCTCCGGCCGGCGGCGCCGCCGGTACGGACGTCGTGCTGCCCGCGCTGGGCGAGTCCGTCACCGAGGGCACCGTGACCCGCTGGCTGAAGTCGGTCGGCGAGACCGTCGAGGCCGACGAGCCGCTGCTCGAGGTCTCCACGGACAAGGTCGACACCGAGATCCCGGCCCCGGTCTCGGGTGTCCTCCTGGAGATCGTCGTCGCCGAGGACGAGTCCGCCGAGGTCGGCGCCAAGCTGGCCGTCATCGGCGCCGCGGGTGCCGCTCCGGCCGCCCCCGCCGCCCCGGCTCCGGCCGCGCCCGCCGCGGCTCCGGCGCCCGCCGCGGCTCCGGCCCCGGCCCCGGTGGCTCCGGCCGCTCCGGTCGCGGCTCCGGCTCCGGCCGCCCCGGCTCCCGCACCGGTGGCACCGGCGGCAACCCCCGCCCCGGTCGCGCCCGCAGCCCCTGTGGCCGCTCCGGCTCCGGCCGAGGACGGCGCGTACGTGACCCCGCTGGTCCGCAAGCTCGCCACCGAGAACGGTGTCGACCTCGCGGCCGTCAAGGGCTCCGGCGTCGGCGGTCGCATCCGCAAGCAGGACGTCCTCGCCGCCGCGGAGGCCAAGAAGGCCGCCGCTGCCGCCCCCGTCGCCGCCGCTCCGGCCCCGGCCGCCGCGAAGGCTCCGGCCCTCGCGGTCTCCCCGCTGCGCGGTCAGACCGTCAAGATGACCCGCATGCGCAAGGTCATCGGCGACAACATGATGAAGGCGCTGCACGGCCAGGCCCAGCTGACCTCGGTCGTCGAGGTCGACATCACCAAGCTGATGAAGCTGCGCGCCCGTGCCAAGGACGCGTTCGCGGCTCGTGAGGGCGTCAAGCTCTCCCCGATGCCGTTCTTCGTCAAGGCCGCGGCCCAGGCGCTGAAGGCCTTCCCGGTCATCAACGCCCGGATCAACGAGGACGAGGGCACGATCACCTACTTCGACACCGAGAACATCGGTATCGCGGTGGACTCCGAGAAGGGTCTGATGACCCCGGTCATCAAGGGTGCGGGCGACCTCAACATCGCCGGTATCTCGAAGAAGACCGCGGAGCTGGCCGGCGCCGTGCGCGCCAGCAAGATCACGCCGGACGACCTGGCCGGTGCGACCTTCACCATCTCCAACACCGGTTCGCGCGGCGCGCTGTTCGACACGATCATCGTGCCCCCGAACCAGGTCGCCATCCTGGGCATCGGCGCCACCGTGCGCCGTCCGGTCGTCATCGACCACCCGGACCTGGGTGAGACGATCGCGGTCCGCGACATGACGTACGTCGCCCTGTCCTACGACCACCGTCTGGTGGACGGCGCCGACGCCGCCCGCTACCTGACGGCCGTCAAGGCGATCCTGGAGGCCGGCGAGTTCGAGGTCGACCTCGGCCTGTAAGGCGATGTGAGGGCCGTACGCCGACTGGCAACGTAACGAGCCTCACCTGCGGCGCCCCCGCCCGGAAGTGTTTCCGGGCGGGGGCGCCGCCGTATTGTCTAAGGGTCAACACTCCCCGAGGAGCCTTCATGACCGTCCCCGTCGTCCACTCGCTGCGCGAACAGATCCGCGAGCACATCGTGGAGGGGATCGTCAGCGGCCGCTGGAAGCCGGGCGAGCGCATCGTGGAGCGCCGGATCGCGACGGAGCTGGAAGTCAGCCAGACCCCGGTCCGCGAGGCCCTGCGCGAGCTGGAGTCGCTGCGCCTGATCGAATCCGCCCCCAACAAGGGCGTCCGGGTCCGCAACCTGACCGCGGCCGACCTGGAGGAGAGCTACCCCGTACGGGCCGGTCTGGAGCAGATCGCGGCCGAGCTGGCGGCCGGGCGGCTCGCGACGGACTGCTCGGCCCTGGAGCCGCACGTGGCGGCGCTGTACGAGGCGGACGCGACCGCCGACGGCACGGCGCAGGTGCGGCACACGGTGGCCTTCCACCGGGAGCTGGTGAAGGCCGCCGGGAACGCGGTGCTGCTGCACACCTGGGAGACGCTCGGCATCGAGGTCTTCACGGCCCTGTCGATCCGCTGGCTGGGCACGGTCCAGAAGTCGTACGCGGAGGAGCACCAGGAGCTGGTGGAGGCCTTCCGCCGGGGCGACCCGAACATCGGGGCGCTCGTGAAGGCCCACGTCCTGGGCTGCGCACCCCGAGCCTGACCCCTTGGCTTGACGCACAGTGAGCGGGTCCACCCCTGGGCGGGCCCGCTCATTCGTGCGACCACGTTCTCAGACAGCCACTCCCACCTGCGAGAACAAGGCGAAATCAAGGCACATTCGAGGCACCCGGTGCCCTCGGGTGCGGCACCCTGTGCCGACTTTCTCGATCTGGAGAGGTTTTTCCCCTCCAGCCTTTGATCGATCATCGATCGCTGGCTTACAGTCTTCCGCGGGCCTCACCCGGCCCTTCGCCCTGTCCTGCCAGACATGGCCCCCATCTCTACCCCACCTGTCCGGAAGGCGGCGATCATGACCGATCCCGTAGGCAAGATTCCGAGCGAGCTCGACCAGCTCCCGGACCGTGACACCGAGGAGACCGCCGAATGGGCGGCCTCCCTGGACGCCGTCACCAAGGCCGCCGGCCCCCACCGGGCCGCCTACCTGATGCGCCGTACGCTCCAGCACGCCGAGGGCGCGGGCCTCGCCCTGCCCAAGCTGCTGGAGACCGACTACGTCAACACCATCCCCACCTCCGCGGAGCCGTCGATCGGCGAGTTCGGCGGCGACGAGGAGATGGAGCGGAAGATCACCGCGTGGAACCGCTGGAACGCGGCCGCGATGGTCACCCGCGGCTCGAAGTACGGCGTCGGTGGCCACATCGCCACCTTCGCCTCGGCGGCCTGGCTCTACGAGACCGGCTTCAACCACTTCTTCCAGGGCAAGGAAGCCGACGGTTCCGGCGACCAGCTCTACATCCAGGGCCACGCCTCCCCCGGCATCTACGCCCGCGCGTTCCTCGACGGGCGGCTCGGCGAGGCCCAGCTCGACAACTTCCGGCAGGAGTCCGGCGGCAACGGCCTGCCCTCCTACCCGCACCCGCGCCGGCTGCCCTGGCTGTGGGAGTTCCCCACCGTCTCCATGGGTCTCGGCCCGCTCTCCGCGATCTACCAGGCGCGCTTCAACCGCTACCTGACGAACCGTTCCATCAAGGACGTCTCGGCCTCCCACGTGTGGGCCTTCCTCGGTGACGGCGAGATGGACGAGCCCGAGTCGACGGCAGCCCTCGCGCTCGCCGCCCGCGAGGGTCTGGACAACCTGACCTTCGTCATCAACTGCAACCTGCAGCGCCTCGACGGCCCGGTCCGCGCGAACTTCAAGATCGTGCAGGAGCTGGAGGCCCAGTTCCGCGGCGCCGGCTGGAACGTCGTGAAGTCGCTGTGGGGCAACGCCTGGGACGAGCTGTTCGCGCTCGACACCACCGGCGCCCTCGTCCGCCGCCTCCGCGAGGTACCGGACGCGCAGGTCCAGACGTACCAGACCCGCGACGCCGCCTACATCCGCCAGGACTTCTTCGGCAAGGACCCGGCGCTCGTCGCGATGGCGCAGCTGCTGAGCGACGACAAGATCCTGGAGTGTTTCCACCTCTCCCGCGGTGGCCACGAGCCGCGCAAGGTGTTCGCCGCGTACAAGGCCGCCCTGGAGTTCAAGGGCGCGCCGACGGTCATCCTCGCGCAGACCGTCAAGGGCTTCACCCTCGGTGAGGGCTTCGCGTCGAAGAACGCGAACCACCAGATGAAGAAGCTGACGACCGACGAGTTCAAGAACATGCGTGACCTTCTTGAGCTGCCGATCTCGGACGCGCAGTTCGTCGACGGCCAGGTGCCCTACGGCCACCCCGGCGCCGACTCGCCCGAGGTCCGCTACCTCCAGGAGCGCCGCGCGGCCCTCGGCGGCCCGGCCCCGGCCCGCCGCACCCACGCGCTGGCCCCGCTGCCTGCCCCGGCGGAGAAGGCCTTCACCGCCTTCGACAAGGGCTCCGGCTCGCAGTCGATGGCGACGACGATGGCGTTCGTCCGGCTCATCAAGGACCTGATCCGCGACAAGGAGACCGGCAAGCGCTGGGTCCCGATCGTCCCGGACGAGGCCCGTACCTTCGGTATGGAGTCGCTGTTCCCGTCGCTCGGCATCTACTCGCCGAAGGGCCAGACGTACGAGCCGGTCGACCGCGACCAGCTGATGTACTACAAGGAGGCCGTGAACGGCCAGATCCTCAACGAGGGGATCACCGAGGCCGGTTCGATGGCCGACTTCATCGCCGCGTCCACCGCGTACTCCACGCACGGCGAAGCGATGATCCCGTTCTACATCTTCTACTCGATGTTCGGCTGGCAGCGGACCGCCGACCAGATGTGGCAGCTCGGCGACCAGCTCGGCCGCGGCTTCCTCGTCGGCGCGACCGCCGGCCGTACCACCCTGACCGGTGAGGGCCTCCAGCACGCCGACGGCCACTCGCCGGTGATCGCGGCCACGAACCCGGCGGCGCTGTCCTACGACCCGGCGTTCGCCTACGAGGTCGCGACCATCGTCAAGGAGGGTCTGCGCCGGATGTACGGCGAGGCCGCCGAGGGCGAGGACCAGGACGTCTTCTACTACCTGACGGTCTACAACGAGCCGATGCCGCAGCCGGCCAAGCCGTCCGGCATCGACGAGGGCATCGTCAAGGGCCTCTACCGCTTCAACACGGCGGAGTCCGCGGGCCTCGACCTCCCCGCGAACGCCTCGCGCATCCAGCTCCTCTCCTCCGGCACGGCGATCCACTGGGCCCTCGAGGCGCAGAAGCTGCTCGCCGCCGAGTGGGGCGTGGCCGCCGACGTGTGGTCCGCGACCTCCTGGACGGAGCTGCGGCGCGACGCCCTGGAGGCGGACGCGGCGCTGCTGCGCGGCGAGGAGCAGGTGCCGTACGTCCGCAAGGCCCTGGAGGGCGTCACCTCCCCCGTCCTCGCGGTCTCCGACTACATGCGCCAGGTCCCGGACCAGATCGCGCAGTGGGTCGAGCAGGACTGGTCCTCGCTGGGCGCCGACGGCTTCGGCCTCTCGGACACCCGCGAGGCGGCCCGCCGCCACTTCGGCGTCGACGCCCAGTCGATCGTCGTCGCGGCGCTCGCGCAGCTGGCGCGACGCGGCGAGGTCCAGGCGACGGCCGTGAAGGAAGCGCGCGAGCGCTACGGCCTGTAGGTCGACCGGTTCGACCGGTCCGAGGGGCCGCGCCCGTACTTCGATACGGGCGCGGCCCCTCGGTCGTTCCCGGGTTCCTGCCGGTTCAGGCCTGGGCGAAGCCCGGCGTGCCAGGCGCGCGGGCACGACTCGGGCTCCGCGCCCCAAGGCCACGGTATGGATGGCAGGGTGGGCGCATGCGTGCCGCCCGTCTCATCAAGTTGGTCCTGCTGCTCCAGTCCCGTCCGTCGATGACGGCGGCCGAGCTGGCCGCGGAGCTTGAGGTGTCGGAGCGGACCATCACCCGGGACGCGCTCGCCCTCGCCGAGGCGGGGATTCCGGTGTACGCGGACCGGGGCCGCGCGGGTGGCTACCGGCTGATCGGCGGCTACCGGACGCGGCTCACGGGGCTGGCGCGCGGCGAGGCGGAGGCGCTGTTCCTCTCCGGGCTGCCGGGCGCGCTGCGCGATCTGGGGCTCGCGGACGCGGCCTCGGCGGCCCGGCTGAAGGTGTCGGCGGCGCTGCTGCCGTCGCTGCGGGACGCCCCCGACGCGGTGGGCCGGCGCTTCCATCTGGACGCGCCCGGCTGGTACCAGGAGCCGGAGACCCCGGAGCTGCTCGCCCCGATCGCGGAGGCCGTCTGGGACGACCGTCTGCTCTCCGCCCGCTATCTGCGCGGGGACGGCGAGGAGGTGGAGCGGGAGATGTGTCCGTACGGCCTCGTCCTGAAGGCCGGCGTCTGGTACGTGTGCGCCCGGGCGGACGCCTCCTTCCGTACGTACCGCGTGGACCGGTTCACGGCGGTCGCCGTGGGCGAGGAGCGGTTCGTCCGGGACGAGGAGTTCGACCTCTCGTCCTTCTGGGAGGAGCGGGCGGCGGAGTTCGCCCGCTCCCTGCTGCGCGCCGAGGTCGTCCTGCGGCTCTCGGAGGCGGGCGCGCGGCGGCTGCCGTACGTCACGGACCGCGCGGCCGCCGAGGAGGCCCTCGCGGCCGGGGAGCGGGACGCGGAGACCCCCGGCCGGACGACCGTGACGCTGCGCGTCGAAAGCGAGGAGGTCGCCTTCTCGCAGCTGCTCGGCCTGGGCGCGGACGCCGAGGTGCTGGCCCCGGACTCCCTCCGCACCCGCTTCCGGGAGGCGGCCCGGGGCCTGTCGGGCCTCTACCTGTAGTCGTTCACGTCCGGGTCGCCCGTCTCGTCCGCGAACATGTAGCCCCAGGCGTCCGGCTGCGAGCCGTCGGCGTCGGTGAAGCCGTACTCCTTCGCCAGTTGGCCGCTGGAGAGCGACTGCCCGTTCCAGCGGTGCCGGTCGGCGTCGGCGGCGAGGGCGGCGACGGCCCTGCCGACGTACGCCGGGGACTCGGCGACGGCGAATCCGGGGATCTTCTCGACGGCGTCGCGCCAGTTCTCCTCGGTGACGCCGAAGGCCGCGAGCATCTGTTCGGACCTGAGCCAGCCGGGGGTGAGGGCGACCGCCGTGGCGCCGTGCTCCTCCAGCTCCTTGCCGAGGCCGAAGGCCATCCGGAGGGGCGCGTTCTTGGCCAGGTCGTAGAAGAGGTTCTCGCGGAAGCGGGTGCCGTTGTACTCGGTGGTGCCGTCGGTGAGCTCGACGACGAGTCCGCCGGGGTTCCGGATGAGCAGCGGCAGGGCCGTGTGCGAGGTGATGACGTGCGTCCGGATGCCGAGTTCGAGCATCCGGAGGCCGCCGTCGAGGTCGTTCTCCCAGGTCTTCTTCCCGAAGACGAGGAGGTGCTCGCCGCCCCACACGTCGTTGACGAGGACGTCGAGCCGTCCCCGCTCCCGGTCGATCCGGTCGATGAGCGCCCGGACCTGGTCCTGCTCCAGATGGTCGGTCGGCACGGCGATGCCCTCGCCGCCGGCGGCCGTCACCAGTTCGGCGGTCTCCTCGATGGTCTCGGTGGCCCGGCCGACCTCGCTGACCTTCTCGCGGGTGGTCCGCCCGGTGACGTACACCGTGGCTCCGGCGGCCCCCAGCTGGACGGCGATGCCCCGTCCGGCGCCCCGGGTGGCTCCCGCGACCAGGCAGACGCGTCCGTGCAGCGGCTTCGTCTCGCGTGTCTCTGTCGTCATGAACACCAGACTGGCAGGAAAGTACGACATCTTCTGTCCGGATTCATTTCCGGAATTCTTCGGGCATTCCGGGTGCGTCGCGCTCGCCGAGACAGGATGCTGGTCCCGTGATGGACGAGACGGAGTTCTGGGAGATCATCGACAACACCCGCGAGGCCGCCGAGGGCGACCCCGAGGAGCAGGCCGATCTGCTCGTGGACCGGCTGACCCGGCTCGATCCCGACTCCGTGCTCGACTACGCCCGCCACTTCGAGGCCCGCTACAACCGCGCGTACCTCTGGGATCTGTGGGGCGCGGCGGCCGTGCTCTTCGACGGGGCCGGCGACGAGACCTTCGACGCCTTCCGCTGCTGGCTCATCGGCCAGGGCCGGGAGGTCTTCGAGGGGGCGGTGCACGATCCGGACGCGCTGGCGGAGCTGCTCGACGACTTCGACGTGGAGATCGACGGGGACGGCGAGGAGATCGGCTTCGCGGCGGACGAGGCGTACGAGCAGCTGACCGGCGCCGAGACCCCGGACCTGGGCATTCCGATGCCGGGCGGGGAGCCGCTGGGCGCACCCTTCGACCTGGAGGACGACGACGTGCTCGCGGCCCGCTTCCCGCGGCTGTGGGAGCGCTTCGGGGCCGGGTAGGAGACGGCGAGGGTACGGACAGGACGACAGAGGTACGGACCCGGGGGCCGTCCCACCCCGGGTCCGTACCGGCTCTGTGCCCGCCCGTCAGCCCTGCTGGAGCTGCGGGTTCACCTGGCCGAGGATCATGTCCGTGCGCGGCTGGAGCGCCGGGAAGAGCTGCTCCGGCTGCGGGATCGCCCAGTACTTTCCCTCGGCGGCCATCTCGAAGACGCTCCCCCAGCCTCCGGCCGGGGGTACCCCCACGGCGTGCTCCTCGGGGGTCAGCCCGTGCTCGTCGGCGAGGGTCTGCAGGTGGTCGTTGAAGGCCGCGATCTCGGGCGGGGTGCCCTCGCCGGGCCTGGCCGCCTTGAAGATCTCGCTCTTGACCGAGCCGGGGGTCACCACGGACACCTGGATCGGTGCGCCCTTCATCTGCATCTCGTGGTGGAGCGACTCGGTGAGCGCGAGCGTGCCGAACTTGGTGACGCTGTAAGGGGCCATCAGCGGGCTCGGCAGCATGCCGCCGATGGACGACACGTTCACCACCCAGGCCTTCTCGCCGCGCTCCAGCATGCGCGGGACGAAGGCACGGATGCCGTTGACGTACCCGCCGATGTCGATGCGGAGCATGGCGTCTGGGGGCACCTCCCGGACGGAGTCTGGGGGAGCTCGGCCGGGATCTCCCAGGAGTAGCCCATGGCCGTGATTCCGGCGTTGTTGACCAGCAGGTCCACCGCGCCTGGGGGCACCTCCCGGACGAAGTCTGGGGGAGGGTGTACGCGTGGTCGGCGAGGGCGTCGACGGAGGCGGGGTCGGCGACGTCGGTGACCACGGCCTCCACCTCGGCGCCGGTGGCCCGCAGCTCCTCGGCGAAGGCGGCGAGCCGCTCGGCGGCGACGTCGGCGAGGACCAGCTTCATGCCGAGTCCCGCAGCGTGGCGGGCGAGGCCGGCGCCGATGCCGGAGGAGGCGCCGGTGATGACGGCCGTCCGGCCGCCGAACACGTCCTGGGCGCTCCTCAGAAGTGCGTTCCGCCGTCGATGCGGACCTCGGTGCCGGTGATGAACTTCCCGTCCTCGCTGGCGAGCATCGCGACGACGCCGGCGACGGTCTCGGGGCCGGCGAAGCCCTGGCCGAGGGCGGGGGCGAGCTTCATGAAGAGGGAGAAGTCGGCGTCCTCGGGGAGACCGGGGCCGACGCTCTGGCGGCTGGCGCCGGTGCCGTCGGTCATGCCGGAGGAGATGGAGCCGGGCTGGACGGCGGTGAAGCGGATGCCCTGCTTGGCGTACTCGGCGGCGAGCGCGTGGGTCATGGACTGGATGCCGCCCTTGCTGGCCGCGTAGGCCGCCATGTAGGGGTGGGCGAACGCCGCGGAGGTGGAGGAGAAGTTCACGACGGCGGAGCCGTTGCCCTCCAGGAGGGCCGGGATCGACTCGCGGATCACGAGGAAGGTGCCGGTGAGGTTGATCCGCAGCACCTGCTCGAAGGAGTCGAGGCTCGTCTCGTGGGTGTGCGAGGAGCGCAGGATGCCGGCCGCGTTGACCAGGACGTCCAGGCCGCCGAGCGCCTCGACGGCGGCGGCGACGCCGGCCCGTACGGAAGCCTCGTCGGCGACGTTCACGACGACGGTGGTGAGGCGGTCGGCGGCGTCGCCGGCCTTGGCGACGGTGTCCTTGAGGCCGTCCTCGCTGATGTCGGCGGCGACGACCCGGCCGCCCTCCGCGAGCACGCGGAGCACGGTGGCCTGGCCGATGCCGGAGCCACCGCCGGTGATGAGGGCGCGGCGTCCTTCGTAACGGGTCAGCTGGTTCATGGCGGCAACCTCTCGATGTCAAGCTTCCGTGGAACGCTGCCACCGTACGCCCAAGTGGCACGTTTTGCCATAGCTGCACGTCATGCACTTCGGGTGGTTCCGGGCGTACGCTTCGTACGGTGAGCACCAAGCCCCCCTCCCTGACGGAACGCCGCAAGGCCGCGACCCAGCTGGACATCGCCCGCGCCGCCGCCGAGCTCTTCACCGAGCGCGGACCCGACGGCACCACGGCCGAGGACATCGCCCAGCGGGCCGGGGTCGCCCTGCGCACCTTCTACCGGTACTTCCGCTCCAAGCAGGACGCCGTGGCCCCGCTCCTCGCGGGCGGCGCGGACCGCTGGCGCGATCAGCTCGCGGCGGCCGGCCCCGGGGCCCGGCTCCCCGAGGCGCTGGAACGCTCGATCGCCGCGTCGCTGGCGGCGGCGGACGCGGAGGCGGCGGAGGGGCTCCTGTGGACCCGCGGGCTCCTGCGGGCGGCCGCCGAGGACCCCGCCCTGCGGGCCGTCTGGTACCGGGTCAACCAGGAGTCCGAGGAGAAGCTGCGCGAGGTCCTGGCCGGACTCGCGGGCCCGGAGGCCGACCCGCTGGAGATCCGGCTCGCGGCGGCGGCGGCCACGGACGCCATCCGGATCGCCCTGGAGGCCTGGGCGGAGTCGGACGCGCCGGTGCGCGGCGAGGGCTCGCCGGCCGCCCTCGCGGTCCGCTGCCTGCGCGAGCTGATGGGCGGGATGCGGCTCCTCGGGGACGCGGGTGCCGGGGGCCGCTCAGGCGAGTAGCGAGCGGCCCATCAGGACGTCGTCCACGTACTCCCCGTCGATCAGGAGCTCGCCCGGCAGGACGCCCTCCACCGCGAAGCCCTCGGAGGCGTAGAGCGCGCGGGCCGGGGCGTTGTGCCCGAGGACCCGCAGGGTGATCCGGCGGGCGCCCTCCGCGCGGGCCCGCTCCACGGCCGCCCGCAGCAGGGCCCGCGCCACGCCCCGGCCGCGGGCCGACTCGGCGACCACGAGGCCCTGGATCTGGCGCACGTGCGCGGTGGCGGCGAGCGGGGTCGGCAGGGCGAGCCGGATGTAGCCGACGACCTCGCCGGCGACCTCCGCGACGAGGTAGTCCTCGGGCAGGTGCCGGGCGTCGAAGAAGGGCTCGTACGGCTCCGCGGGGGCGGGCAGCACCGCGTGCAGGGGCGACCAGGCGGCCCGGTCGAGCGCGGCAAGGACGTCCTCGTCCCCGGGTGCGGCGATACGTATCTGCGTCTCCGGCACGATCATGACGGCCACTGTGTCACGCACGGGACCGGGAGGGCAGGATGGGCCCATGCAGCGTTCCGCCACCCGCAAGCGCGTCGCCGTCACCGGCGCCTCCGGACTCATCGGCAAGGCCCTCGTCCGCTCCCTGCGCGCCGACGGCCACGACGTCCTCCGCCTCGTCAGGCGGCCCGCCGCGACCGCCGACGAGGTCGAGTGGGACCCGAAGCGGCTGCACGTGGACGCCGCCGGACTCGTCGGGGTGGACGCCGTCGTGCACCTGGCGGGCGCCGGCGTCGGCGAACGCCGCTGGACGGAGGCGTACAAGCGGGAGATCCGCGACAGCCGCGTCCTCGGCACGCGGGCGATCGCCCAGGCACTGGCCTCGCTCGCGGAGCCGCCGGAGGTCCTGGTGTGCGGCACGGCGCTCGGCTGGTACGGGGACACCGGCAGCCGCGCGGTCGACGAGAGCGCGCCCGCCGGGACGGGCTTCCTGCCCTCGGTGTGCGTGGAGTGGGAGGCCGCGGCGGCCCCCGCCGAGGAAGCCGGCATCCGCGTCGCCTACGCCCGTACCGGACTGGTCGTGGCCCGCGAGGGCGGGGCCTGGGGACGGCTCTTCCCGGTCTTCCGCGCCGGGATCGGCGGGCGGATGGGCGACGGCCGCCAGTACTGGTCGCACATCTCCCTCCACGACGAGGTGGCCGCCCTGCGCCACCTGGTCGACACCCCGTCCCTCGCCGGGCCGGTGAACCTGACGGCCCCCGAGCCGGTCACCAACCGGGAGGTGACGGCCGCGATGGGGCGGGTCCTGCGGCGGCCCACACTGTGCACGGTGCCCGCGCCGGCCCTGAGGCTGGTGCTCGGGGACTTCGCCCAGGACGTGCTGGGCAGTCAGCGGGTGCTGCCGGGGCGGCTGTTGGAGTCCGGCTTCGACTTCGCCTTCCCGACGATCGACGACGCGATCCGCGCCGCCGCCCGCTGAGCGCTCCTCCCCCGCCCCCGTCCCTCCCCTGCCCCTCCCCTGCCCCTCCCTGGCCTCCCCTGCGCTCCCCCGTGCTGCGCGCGCACCGGTGCGCGCGGGCCGACTTCCGTGGGAGCGCTGCCTAGGATCGTGGCGAACTCGGGCATTCCGGGGGCTCGTTGGGGGCATAGGCCTCCCACTGTGGGGGGCATGAGCCTCCCACCAGCCGCGCCGATCCTGGGGAGGGGCACGTGCTCAGCAGCTCAAGTACCGCACAACGAACGGACGTCGTGGAGACCGTCGACGTCGTCATCGTGGGGGCCGGGATCGCGGGGCTCGCGGCCGCGCACCGGCTGACCGGGGCGGGGCTCTCCGTCGCCGTCCTGGAGGCGGAGCCGCGGATCGGCGGCCGGATGGCCACCGACTCCGTCGACGGCTTCCTGCTCGACCGGGTGGGGCCCCTGCTCACCCTGTCGCCCGAGGATCTGCGTGCCGTGCCGGGGCTCGACGGGCTCGCGCTGCGCCCCTTCGCCCCGGGGGTGCTCGTGCACAGCGACGGCCGGTACACGCGATGGGGCGCCCCGCACCCGCGCCGGGTGGCCGGCGCGCACCGCGTCGGGGGCCACCGAAGCGTGGGGGGAGCGTTCAGCATGGCGCGCGCCCTCGCGAGCGCCCCCCGGCGTCCGGCTGCCTCGCTCGACCAGGCTCGGCTCGGCGCGTCCCTGGTCCGGCTCGCCGCGACCCCGTCCCAGCGGCTGCTGACCCGCCCCGAGCGGACCGCGCGCGAGGCGCTGACCGCCCGGCTGCCCGCCCGGACCGTGCAGGGCGTGCTGCGGCCGCTGCTCGCGGCGCTCCTCGGCGACCCGGACCTCGGCATGTCGAGCCGCCGGGCGGACCTGGCGCTGCGCGGCTTCGCCCGGGGCCGGCTCGCCGTGCCGGAGGGCGGTTCGGCGGCCCTTCCGGAGCGGCTCGCCGCCGCGCTGCCGCCCGGCACGGTCCGTACCGGCGTCCGGGTCACGGAGGCGTCCGTCTCCCGGGTCACGACCGCCGGGCACGGGGTCTTCGGCTGCCGCTCGGTGCTGCTCGCGACGGGGGCGCGGACGGCGGCCGAACTGCTGCCCGGCCTGCGTGCGCCCGCCTTCCACGCGGTGACGGTCCTCCACCACACGGCGCCCGCGGCGCCCACCGGGGACCCGACGCTGCTCCTGGAGTCCGACCCGGGCGGGCCGGTGGCCCACACGGCCGTGATGAGCGCGGTCGACCCGACCCGCGCCCCGGAGGGCCGGGCCCTGATCACCTCGACGGTGCTCGGGACGCCGCCGGACGACACGGAGCGCCGGGTCCGCAAGCACCTCGCCACGCTGTACGGCACGTCGACCGACGAGTGGGAGCTGCTCGCCCTGCGCCACACGGCGGAGGCCGTGCCGGCGATGCCGCCGCCGCACGACGCCCGCCGCCCGGTCCGGCTGCTCGCGGGCCTGTACGTGTGCGGCGACCACCGGGACGCGGGCACCCCGCACGGCGCCCTCGCCTCGGGGGCGCGCGCGGCCCGCGCGCTCCTCGGCGACCTCGGCGTCCGGCTCCCGCAGGAGGAGGACGAGGCGGCGGAGGAGGCCGCGTGACGGTGGCTGCCCCTGAGGGTCAGCCGATGGCGGCGACGCGGTCGCGGTAGGTGCGGGCGGCCGCGGCGTCGCGGTACGGCTCCAGGCGGCGCTCGAAGTCGCGTACGTACTCGACGGCGCGCGCCGACCGCATCTCGGAGGCCTGCTGGGCGGCCTCTGCGCCCAGCGCGCAGGCCTGGTCGAGTTCGCCGAGGGCGAGGCGCGAGGTGGCGAGGACGACCCGGCAGAAGAGCCGGCTGCGGGCGAAGCCGGGCGCGCGCAGCTGGAGGGCGCGCTCGGCGTGCTGGGCGGCGGGCCGGTACTGCTGGAGGTCGCGGTGGCAGTGCCCGAGCTCGTCGGCGAGCTGGGCCTCGTCGAACATCCGGGCCCAGTAGGGCACCTCGTCGCCCGGCCGGGCCGCTTCGAGGGCCCGCTCGGCCCGGACCAGGGAGGCGCTGCACACCCGGGCCTCGCCGAGGACCGCGTGCCCGCGGGCCTCGATGGCGTGCAGCATCGCCTGGACGACGGGCGGCGCGGCGGGCCCGACGCCCTGCTGGGCGACCCGGGCGAGCTGCACGGCCTCCCGCCCGTGGCCGAGGTAGACGGCCTGGCAGCTCATGGTGAGGAGCACGTACGAGCCGTAGGCGCGGTCCCCGGCGGCCTGGGCGAGGCGCAGCGCCTGGACGAAGTAGCGCTGGGCGAGGCCGTGGGCGGCGATGTCGTACGAGGTCCAGCCGGCGAGCCGGGTGAGGTCGGCGGCGGCGGCGAACAGGCGGCGGCCGACGGCCTCGCCGTACGTGCCGCGCAGCATCGGCTCGGCCTCGTGCTCCAGGTAGCGGACGAGGGCCTGGCGCGCGTGTCCGCCGCCGTAGGCGTGGTCGAGGGTGCGGAAGAGCTCGCCGACGGAGCGGAGGGCGGCGATGTCGCCGCTGGAGACCCGCTGGCCGGGCCCTCGGTCCGTGCCGCGCTGCCGGGGCACGGAGAACCGGCCCTGCGCGGGGACGCGCGGGTCGTGGGAGACACGGGGGTCATGGGAGACGCGGGGGTCGTGCGGGGTCCTGGGTTCGTGCGGGGAGCGGGATTCATGCGGGGAGCGGGATTCGTGCGGGGACCGAGGGTCGTGCGGCGCGCGGGGGTCTCCGGGGGTCCCGCCGTGGGCCCGGGTGGACGGCGGGCCGGGGGCGAGCTCGCCGCGGGCCACCCGCTCGTCGGCGCGGCCGATGAGCCAGTCGCGGCTGGGGACGACGAGTCCCGCCGGGGTGAAGGCGATCTTGCGGAGTTCGGCGTGGCTGCCGGAGTCCTTGCGCCAGAGCCCGCTGACGATGTCGACGGCCTCCTCGGGGGTCGCCGCGAACTCCAGGCCCGCGTAGACCGGCGCGCAGGCGTCGAGACCGAGGTCCTGCGCGGAGAGCCGGCGGCCCAGGCGCCGGGTGAAGACCTCGGCGATGAGGGCGGGGGTGGTGCCGCGCGGCTGCTGGCCGCGGAGCCAGCGGGTCACGGAGGTCTTGTCGTACCGCAGGTCGAGGCCGTGCTCCAGACCGAGCTGGTCCACCCGTCTGGCGAGGCCCGCATGGGAGAACCCGGCTTCGGCGATGAGCGCGGCGAGCTGCCGGTTCGGGATGCGCTGCGGTGGTCGTTCCGTCATCAGCTGTGCGGTCTCCTGCCTTCCGGGCCCAGGTGCAGCCCGTTCGGACCCTCATGGATCGGCGTGAATTTAGCGGTCCCCACGGCCCGTACCGCCGCCTTCGCCCCACATTCATCCGATCGTGTGAGGATTGACGGCACCGCTGACGTAGCCGTCACGGGCCGGCTGCCGGAGGCGGCACCCCGGCACCGCCCGTAGGGGGCGCCACCAGGGGCGCATCTACACGCGTCCCCGGCCACCCCCGTACAGGTGTCCACGACACCGCCGTACAGTGGCATGGGCGCGAATGACGCATGGTGTCTCGCCGGCCCGGGATGATCCCCGGAACCCGGCCGCGGCACCCAGGAGGAGGCATGGCCGTGAGTGAGCTGCGATTCGTCCGCCTTGGATTCGGCGCTGATGCCGTCGACTATCAGGTGGCCTGGGACAAGCAGCGCGAAGTGCACGCCGCACGGTTCGCCGACGAGACCGCCGACACCTGTCTGCTCCTCGAGCACCCGCCGGTCTACACCGCCGGTCGGCGCACGGCGGAGAGCGAGCGCCCGCTGGACGGGACGCCCGTCGTGGACGTGGACCGCGGCGGCAAGATCACCTGGCACGGCCCCGGCCAGCTGGTCGGCTACCCGATCATGAAGCTGCCCCGCCCGGTGGACGTCGTCGCGCACGTCCGCCGCCTGGAGGACGCCCTGATCCGTACGGCCGCCGAGTTCGGCGTGGAGACGAGCCGGGTCGAGGGGCGCAGCGGTGTCTGGGTCCTGGGTGATCCGGTGGAGGAGCGGCCGTCGTTCGGCGGGCTCTCCCTCGACTTCGACCCCCGGCTCACCGACGAGGAGTTCGACCCCCGGCTGAACGGGCCCGAGTACGCCCCGTCCAACGCCGGCCAGCGCCGCGAGGACCGCAAGCTCGCCGCCATCGGCATCCGGGTCGCCAAGGGCGTCACCATGCACGGCTTCGCCCTCAACGTGAACCCGGACAACGCGTGGTTCGACCGGATCATCCCGTGCGGCATCCGCGACGCGGGCGTGACCTCGCTCGCCAACGAACTGGGCCGGGACCTCACGATCGAGGAGGTGCTCCCGGTCGTGGAGCGCCATCTGCGGGAGGTCCTGGAGCAGGCGGAGCTGAAGCCCCGCGAGATCGAGCGTCCGGCGGAGCCGGAACCGGAGCCGGCCTCCGCCTAGCGGCGGGACCGAGGTCTGAGGAATGCGGTGCTCTGGCCAGAGGTTGGCCAGACGGTAAGGCATGGGAAGCAACGGGCGTACCCTGGTGTGCGCCGAAGAATCGAAGCTACAGGAGCCGATGTGTCCGCAGTCGCACCCGACGGACGCAAGATGCTGCGCCTGGAGGTCCGGAACGCCCAGACCCCCATCGAGCGCAAGCCCGAGTGGATCAAGACCCGCGCGAAGATGGGGCCCGAATACACGAAGATGCAGGGCCTCGTGAAGAGCGAGGGCCTGCACACGGTCTGCCAGGAGGCGGGCTGTCCCAACATCTTCGAGTGCTGGGAGGACCGCGAGGCGACCTTCCTCATCGGCGGCGACCAGTGCACCCGGCGCTGCGACTTCTGCCAGATCGACACGGGCAAGCCCGAGGCGCTGGACCGTGACGAGCCGCGTCGCGTGGGCGAGTCGGTCGTCACGATGGACCTGAACTACGCCACGATCACCGGCGTCGCGCGCGACGACCTGGCGGACGGCGGCGCCTGGCTGTACGCGGAGACCGTGCGCCAGATCCACCAGCAGACCGCGGAGCGCGCCGACGGCCGTACGAAGGTCGAGCTGCTCGCCCCCGACTTCAACGCGGTGCCGGAGCTCCTGGCGGAGGTCTTCGCCTCCCGCCCCGAGGTCTTCGCGCACAACGTGGAGACGGTGCCGCGGATCTTCAAGCGGATCCGTCCGGGCTTCCGGTACGAGCGTTCGCTGGACGTCATCACGCAGGCCCGTGACTACGGTCTGGTCACGAAGTCGAACCTGATCCTCGGCATGGGCGAGACCCGCGAGGAGGTCAGCGAGGCGCTCCAGCAGCTGCACGACGCGGGTTGCGAGCTCATCACGATCACGCAGTACCTGCGCCCCTCGGTCCGGCACCACCCCGTCGAGCGCTGGGTGAAGCCGCAGGAGTTCGTGGAGCTGAAGGAGGAGGCCGACGAGATCGGCTTCTCCGGCGTGATGTCGGGCCCGCTGGTCCGTTCGTCGTACCGGGCCGGGCGTCTGTTCCAGCAGGCGATGGAGCAGCGCAGCCGAGCTGGAGCGTAGGTTGCGGGTCCGTCCGAGGAACGAGGGCGGGCACGCGGCCGGAGCGGTAGCGAGGCGGAGCGCGACCAGAAGGACAGAGAAGCGCGGTGCCGTCGACAACGCCACTCAGGCTGTGTGAATCCGAGCACAAGCAGTTACCGGTCGGTAGTGGCCGGATCGGAAGCGGCCCGTACGCCCCCGCAGCTCAGCGGGGACGTACGGGCCGCGTCGGCGTATCCGCCGTCCGGCACTTGGCCGCATCAACGTTTCATCAGTGTTTGACCACCGGGTCACGCCCTGGTAACACCGATCTGTGAGCTTGAATTCACTCACCGCCACCACCCGCTCACATCCCCCCGCCTCGTCTCATCCGCAATCGAGGGAGGACCCCGACATGCCGGCCGCATCGACGCACGTCCGCGTCACCGCGATCCCGTCCGTCACCGACGCCCTGAAGGCCGTGGAGGCCCTGCTGCTCGGCGCCGGGCAGCGCACCGCCCGGCGCAACGCCTGGACCTCCGTCCTGGAGGACCGCCGCCACGCCAAGGACCGGGTCGAGGCCCAGCATGTGATGGAGGCCGCGTCGGGCCGCGCTTCGCGGGCCACGTAAACTTCAGGACATGGCGAGGAAGGCAAACACGGGCAGCGCTGACGCTGCGAACCAGGGGCGGCTCAAGCAGATCGCCCTCACGTACAAGATGACCCGGAAGGCCGACCCTAAGGTCGGACTTGTCGTCGCAGGCGTGGGCATCGTCGTACTCGGTGTCCTCCTCGCGATCGGCTTCCTCATCGGTCATCCGGTCTACCTGGGCATCCTGGGCTTCGTCCTGGCGCTCCTGGCGGCGGCCATCGTGTTCGGGCGGCGCGCCGAGCGCGCGGCCTTCGGGCAGATGGAGGGCCAGCCGGGCGCGGCGGCGGCGGTGCTGCAGAACGTCGGGCGCGGCTGGACGACGACCCCCGCGGTCGCGATGAACCGCAGCCAGGACGTCGTGCACCGCGCGGTCGGCCGGGCGGGCATCGTGCTGGTGGCGGAGGGCAACCCGAACCGGGTGAAGACTCTGCTGGCGGCCGAGAAGAAGCGGATGAGCCGCGTCGTGGTGGACGTGCCGGTGCACGACCTCATCGTCGGCGACGGCGAGGGCCAGGTGCCGCTCAAGAAGCTCCGTACGACCATGCTCAAGCTGCCCCGCGTGCTCACCGGCCCGCAGGTCACCGCGGCCAACGACCGGCTGCGTGCGATGGGCGACCTGATGAGCAACATGCCGCTGCCGAAGGGTCCGATGCCGAAGGGCATGCGGATGCCTCGCGGCGGAAAGATGCGCTGACGCGCCCGACCCCGTACGCGAGAAGGGCCCCGGACCACACGGTCCGGGGCCCTTCTCGCGTACTCGGGGGGTCAGATACGGACCTGGACGGCGCCGGAGAGGCGGTCGTGGAGGCCGCGGCCGTCGCGGTCCCAGATGAGGGCCGGGATGGCGAGGCAGACGAGCACGGAGCGGATGACCACCCACGGAAGGCTCAGCCGGCCGCCGTTCGCCGAGACGACCCGCAGACCGAAGAGGCGCTTGCCGGGCGTCGACCCGATGGTGCCGACCGTGAGGACGCTCAGGACGAGCAGGAGGCCGAGCGCCCAGTTGCTGGTCGCCTGGCTATAGCTGTCGGTGATCAGGCCGTATGCGATCAGAAGGCACAGGGCCCAGTCGAAGGCGAGGGCCCCGAGCCGGCGGCCCGGGCGGGCGATCGAGCCGGGTCCCTCCTCGGGCAGTCCCAGCTGCTGACCCCGGTAACCGAAGTCCACGCCTGCTTGCTCCGCCGCGGCACGGGGGCCGGAGAGCCACGATCCGAGTGCTTGCCTGTTGTCCACCCGACCACGGTACTGCGCCCGTTTTCGATCACTTCCGTCCGGGTCGGACTGGGCACGTCGCAGCACGCCGCACACCCGCTCCGGTTAACTTCGACGAAACAAATGGGTCATGCTGGAGAAATCCCGTCTGCCTATGGTCGGGTCCAGCGTGTGCCACCGCAATGGCGCACGACCGAGCTGCAACCCCGCCCCTCCCCGGGCCGGGAGTAGGAGGAGTTGGATGTCCGAGAAGCACGGGTTCCAGAACGCCGACGAGGTCAAGAAGTTCATCAAGGACAACGACGTCAAGATGGTCGACGTCCGGTTCTGCGACCTTCCGGGCGTGATGCAGCACTTCACGATCCCGGCGACGGCCTTCGACCCGGCTGAGGAGCTCGCCTTCGACGGCTCGTCGATCCGCGGCTTCCAGGCGATCCACGAGTCCGACATGTCGCTCCGCGCCGACCTGTCGACGGCCCGTGTGGACCCCTTCCGCCGCGACAAGACGCTGAACATCAACTTCTTCATCCACGACCCGATCACGGGCGAGCAGTACAGCCGTGACCCGCGGAACATCGCGAAGAAGGCCGAGGCGTACCTCGCCTCCACCGGCATCGCCGACACCGCCTACTTCGGCCCCGAGGCGGAGTTCTACGTCTTCGACTCGGTGCGCTTCGAGACCTCGGCGAACCAGGGCTTCTACCACATCGACTCCGAGGCCGGCGCCTGGAACACCGGTTCGGAGGAGAACAACCGCGGTTACAAGGTCCGCTACAAGGGCGGCTACTTCCCGGCCCCGCCGGTCGACCACTTCGCCGACCTGCGCTCCGAGATCTCCCTGGAGCTGGAGAACGTCGGCCTGCAGGTCGAGCGCCAGCACCACGAGGTCGGCACCGCCGGCCAGGCCGAGATCAACTACAAGTTCAACACGCTGCTCGCCGCGGCCGACGACCTGATGCTCTTCAAGTACATCGTGAAGAACGTCGCCTGGCGCAACGGCAAGACCGCGACCTTCATGCCGAAGCCGATCTTCGGCGACAACGGCTCGGGCATGCACGTCCACCAGTCGCTGTGGGCGAACGGCGACCCGCTGTTCTACGACGAGACCGGCTACGCGGGCCTCTCGGACACCGCCCGCTACTACATCGGCGGCATCCTCAAGCACGCGCCGTCGCTGCTCGCCTTCACCAACCCGACGGTGAACTCGTACCACCGCCTGGTCCCGGGCTTCGAGGCCCCGGTCAACATGGTGTACTCGCAGCGCAACCGCTCCGCCGCCATGCGCATCCCGATCACGGGCTCGAACCCGAAGGCCAAGCGCGTCGAGTTCCGCGCGCCGGACCCGTCCTCGAACCCGTACCTCGCCTTCTCGGCGCTGCTCCTCGCGGGCCTCGACGGCGTCAAGAACAAGATCGAGCCGGCGGAGCCGATCGACAAGGACCTGTACGAGCTGGCTCCCGAGGAGCACGCGAACGTCCAGCAGGTCCCGACCAACCTGGAGGCCGTCCTCCACGCCCTCGAGGACGACAACGAGTACCTGCAGGCCGGTGGCGTCTTCACGTCCGACCTGATCGAGACGTGGATCGACTACAAGCGCACCCACGAGATCGCCCCGATCCAGCTGCGCCCGCACCCGCACGAGTTCGAGCTCTACTTCGACCTCTAAGCCGCGGATTCTCCAGGCTTCACGCTGAGGGCCGCCGCCCCCGGACTTCCGGGGGCGGCGGCCCTCGCCGTTCGTCGAAGACGGCCATGCGACAGCACGTCACGACGACGTGCGGTGCCCCGTGCGTCGGGATGCAGAATCCACGCGCCGCAGCGTCTCATCGGCCTGCGGGATGCCCATGCCGCTGAGGAGCTCGGCCAGCTTCACCCCGATGAAGCCACGGTCCTCGGCGCCCAACCCCTGAAGCAGAGCCACGAGAGAACGCTCCCACTCCGCCTGATCACTTAGCAGGCTCCGGTTCTGCACCGTCCAGTCGAGCACCTCCCGTGCCTGATCCGGGTGGTGCAGCAACCACAGTCCCGCGAGACTGTACGGGCCCTGGGCCACAGCCTCCCGATAGAAGCGGTAGGCCGCTCGCCGCTCATCGCCCCACACGAACGGCATGTCGGCCGCTTGCGAGGGCTCGGGGACACTCAACGGCAGCGATCGCCCGATCCGGTAGGAGATGCCCACCTCCGGCACCTGGAACTCCATGCGGACCGCGTCTGCTCGCACGCCCCGCCTGCCCGCGTCATGGGCGATCCACGAACGTACGTCCCCAGCCGCCAGGCGCTCCCGGGCGACCAGAGCCGGATCGGAGACCCACCATGCGGCGGACACCCGCGTCGAGCCTCCGTGCCGCGTGTCCGCCCGGTGGTCGTGGAGGTCCACCACGGCATCGTGCTCCACCAACGACACCCAATACGCCCGCTCGAAAGCCCTGCGTCCCACCATGGTCAGGCTCGGGGACCGATACGGGCATGTCTCGTCGTGCCTCGGACACGCCACCCGGGGTTCCTCCCCGGTCGCGAGGAACACCAGCGCGCGGTCGACGCGGCTGCCGAGCCGCAGACGCAGCAGGCCGCGCAGCGGGGAGGAGGTCAGCGGTTCCACGAGCGCGCCGCTCATCGCACACCCTCCCCCGCCGGAACCGGCGAACGGTCACGGAGCCGGGCGAAGAGAAGCCGGCGAAGGCCACGGCTGCCTCCGGACGCCCGCAGCACCGCACCGAGGAAGGCTTCCATCTGCGGGCGGCCGTCCGGCCCGAGCGAGGATTCCAGTGCCTCCAACCCCTGCGCCATCGGATGGTGCAGCTGATCGTCGTCGAGCGCCGTCAGTACCAGGGGAACCAGGACCTCCCAGGAGTCGGCGAACAGGTCGGCAAGCATTGTCCTCCGGACGCCCGCACGGTTGATCGCGGGAAACCCGTTGGAGCAGAGGCCCTGGACCGCTCGGACCGCGTACGTGCGGCGGGCGGTCGAGGGCTGTTCGCCCAGCCAGTCGGTGAGTCGGCGAACCACGCGTTCCCTGTTGGCTCTCTCGGTCAGCAGCACACCCAGGGCAGCGGAGACGGCCTTGGACACGTCGTCGTCCAACGGCTCGCCCCTGCCGTCCAAGACCGTGCCCAGCAGTCCGAGGGCGAAGTCGGGCAGAGCAAGCCCCAAGCTGCCCGCGCACGTCTCGGCCACCGTGCAGCGCTTCTCCACCCCCTTGAGGCGGCTCCACTGGCCCAGTTGAGCACGGACAGCGGCGGACAGCACCGTGTCCTGGACCACTTCTCCGAGCGCGTGGGCGACGAGACGCCGCTGCCAGCTACGTGAGGAGCGGGCGAACGGGTCGAGCTGGGCGAGGGCGTCGGGGCCGGACGCCAGACACAGCACCTGTCCGATCCGCCGGCCCGCGACCCTGTCCACTCCGGGCTCGTACGGCAGGTCGAGCAGCCACGTCATCAGGACGCCGGAGAAACCCTCGTAGTCGAGCCACAGGCGCCGGAGGACCTGTTCGGCAAGGTGTTTGCCGCGAAAGACCACCGGCTCGCTCCAGTAGCGGTACCCCCGTGCTGCTCCCGCGGTCCGAGACAACAGTCGTGCCTCCACCCCGGCAAGGCGGTCGTCGATGTCACGGCCGAGAAGGTCGTCGTTCGCCTGCTCGGACGGCGGCTGCGTGCCTCGCACGGCGAGCAGCGGCCTCAGCCGGGCGGCGAACCGCTCGACGACGGACCGGTCCTGCTCCTCAAGCAGGGCGATGGTCGCGGTCAGCGCCAGGTCGTCGACACTGCGACGCACGTTGTTCAGGAGCGTCCCCGCCTCTTCGGCGGTACCGATCCGCAGGTTGTCGGCAGCCGCCTCCAGAGTTCGGTGGTTCGCTGCGACCTCGCCCAGTTCCTCAGCCACATCGACGCCGACGACTGGAGATCCGGCAGCCAGGTACTCCTTGAACGGCGGCACGTCGAGCGAACGGACCGCTTCCCTCAGCTGCTCCGCGCTGAGCGTCCCCGCGTCGGCCATGCCCTGCAGCCGTGACTGGGCAACGTCACGGGGCGAAGGCCCGATGTGGGGGCGGCACCAAGGGGCGATCGCGCGGGGCAGTGCGATCGTCCGGTTCACGATGACGACCAGGTACGCGTCCTTGGCGCGGAGATGGCCGGTGAGCTGGTTGAGCGCCACTTCGTCGAGGCACTCCCCGGCCTCCGGCACGATGCCCTGGACCACGTATCCGCCGGTGGACGATGGTGTCCACCCGGTCAGGTCGGTGGCCGAGTCGAGACCGACGATCCGGCCGTTGCCGGTGACTTGCCGGAGCAGAGCGAACGCGGCCGTACTCATACCGCTTCCGGATTCTCCACGCAGCAGCAGCACTCGACGCCCAAGGAGGATTTCCTCGCAGAGAGCGTAGGAGGGCGGTTCGACAAAGTCGCGCAACCGATCGTCTACTTCTTCCGGCGGGTAGGGGCCCTCGCGGAAGCGCGGCTTTGCGATCGTTCCCTCGGCCTCGCCATCGAGGACCCCGTAATAGTTGTTGTTGGTGACCGGGCCGTGCACATCCCCCATGACCGCGGGACCGTTCCGCACGTTCTGCTCGTTGCCGTCATACGTCGCCTCCGAGCCCTGCGCGGGAACCGAAGGCCGCTGCGGGACCTCGTCAGGAGCTCCGTCGGCTCCGGCCGCAGTCATCGCTGCTCCCCGGGCGCGCCGGTGTTCTTGGTGCCCGAGACGTTGTCGCCGCTGCCCCAGTGCTGGTTGGTAGCGGTGTAGTGCGTGTCGCCGCCGGTGTGGCTGACGTCGCCGGAGACGTCGCCCATGATGGCCGTGCCACCACGGACCTCCTGCCTATTGCTGTGATAGCTCCTCCCCGGCTGCTGGACGGGGGCGCCGGCCGGCTCTGCCGCCTCGACCGGACCGCGCGACGTGTCTGCGGCCAGCACGCCCGACCGGAAGAGATTGCCGGAGGGCGAAGGGATGAACAGCCAGGCCCGCTGGGCGAATGGCTTGCCCTCGACCGTGGCAGGCACCTCGATGCACCGGTCGGGATGCAGCCCGGCGTACCCGCTCAGCACCACGTCCTCGTACACCCGGTCGGAGAGGATCGCGGCAAGGTGGGTGGTCTGCTCGCTTGAGGAGGCGAGGACCGCCTTGACCGGCCGGGAATCGAGCAGCCGATGGGTGTCGTTGCGCGGCGTTCCGTTGCCGTCACCCGGTCGGCCCTCGTCCGGCAACGGGCCCACGTGCACGCTGGCCCGGAGACGGATGCGGGGCCCGACCGACAGGTTGTACTGGGCGAGCACCTCGTCCAGTTCCTTCAGGAACGGCCAGATGACGAACGGCAGGTGCGCCGGGTCGAAGCCGAAGACGATGCCGTCTCCCGTGTTGGCCGGAAACCTTTTGTCGTGCTGCACTCCGGTCAGCCCGGCCTTGGCCAGGGCCTGGTCGACGAGCTCGGGGATCATCTGGCTGACGGGGGCGTGGAGCACAGCCGGGAGACCGGTGAAGTCCTTGGCGTCGACGGCCAGCACGCCTTTGTACGGCGGCAGGGGACGGCTCTCGGCCCAGGGCGCGATCAGCTGCTCAGACATGGGCAACCTCCTCCGGAGTGGTGACGACCGCAGGTGCGCGGCCCGTCGCCAGCCTGGCCCGAGAAGGACCCGACGAATGCCCAGCGCTGGGCACCCGGGTGGTGGCGGTGATCACTTCTACTCGGTGGTCCGGCCCGCCCACATTCGGAGGATCTCCATGTCGCAGATCGTGATCACTCGCCGTCCCGTTTCCACCGCTCCGGCCTGTCGCAGCTCCTGAAGGCTTCCCACGACGGCATTGCGGGTGACGCCGATGGCCTGGGCGAGCTCTCCCTGGGTCAGCCCTGTCAGCCGCAACGGCGCGGCGCCGGCTCCTACCGGTCCCATGAGGTCCGCCAGACGGACCAGCGAGCGGGCCAGACGCGTATGGAGTGGCAGACGCTGCAGTTCGGCATGTCTCAGGTCGGACTCGCGGAGCCGTGCGAGGGTCTGCTGCATCAGCTCCATGACCAAGCCCCGGTCCTCCACGAAGGCACGGAACCTCTCGGCCTCCAGCATCACGGCCTTGCAGGGACGCAGCGCGATGACGTCGGCGATCCGTGCCTGGTGATCGAAGACGGCCACCTCGCCCAGCAGGTCACCGGGGCCGCGGAAGGCCAGCAGGGTGGACTCGCCGCTCTCCTCCCGGCGTATGACCTTGACCAGCCCATCGGTGAGCGCCAGCAGATGGGTGCCGGACTCGCCCTGCCGCAGCATGGTGCCACCGGCCCGGTACCGTCGCTCCACGCCGAGGCCGCACAGCTCCCGCCACACGTCCGGGGCCAGTCGCCGACCCCGCCCTGACGCCTCTCGGTCATCAACCGTCATGACGCGGTTGTATCTCCGCCAGGGCGGCTCCTCCCTGCGGTTCGCCCTTGATGGCTTGATACATGCGGTTTCGCTGCTGCCAGTGCCGGGAGGGCCGCCGTCCCGAGGTTCCGGGACGGCGGCCCTCCTGGCGACCTTTCGCCGGGTCAGCGGCCGTAGCGGATCAGGGCGCGGACCATGCGGCAGGTGGTGTCGGAGGGCGGGTGGATGCCGATCTCGGCGGCCGTCGTGCGTATCGTCGCGTTCGTGGCCTTCGACGGGACGTAGACGCCGGCGTCGAGGAGGGCGATCGCGAGACGCATCGCCTTCAGGCGGCGGTTGTGCGTCACGTACCACTCGCGGGGGCGGCCCGCGGGGAGCGGCTTCCTCTGGAGCGGCTTCCAGGGTTCGAGGGACGGTGTCCGGATCACGGCGAGAGCCATGGGCTACCTCCTGGCGAACGGTGGGGTGCGGGCCCTCCCCGGGACCCTCACCTTCACCCCCTATTTTAGTGGCCCCCACTGACAATCGCCCCTGGCCAGGCAGGGTTTGGGGGGTGGTGGAGGGAGGTCTGGGGGGTACCGTGGGGGGCATGGAGATCTGGATCAATCCCGCCTGTTCCAAGTGCCGCAGCGCCCTCACCCTCCTCGACGCGGAGGGCGCCGACTACACCGTGCGGCGCTACCTGGAGGACGTGCCCTCGCCCGAGGAGATCCGGCAGGTGCTCGACCGGCTCGGGCTCGAACCGTGGAACATCACGCGGACGTCGGAGGCCGTCGCCAAGGAGCTGGGCGTGAAGGAGTGGCCCCGGGACGCGGAGAACCGGGACCGGTGGATCGAGGCCCTCGCCGGGCACCCCAAGCTGATCCAGCGGCCGATCATCACGGCGGAGGACGGCACGGCCGTCGTGGCCCGGTCGGAGGAGGCCGTGCGGGACGCCCTGTCCCGCTGAGCCGGTGACGCAGGCAGGGCCGGGACACGGCCCGGAAGGAAGTGCGGTGAGCGGGATGGCGGACGGAGGGCCCGGCGGGCTCGGGGTCGATCTTCATCTGGAGCTCGGTGCGAGCGGCAGCCGGCGGGCCGTCCTCACCGAGGCCCTGCGCGAGGCCGTCCGCGGCGGACGCCTCGCGCCCGGGACGCTGCTGCCGCCCTACCGGTCGCTCGCCGCCGACCTCGGGATCGCCCGGAACACCGTCGCCGACGCCTACGCCGAGCTGGTCGCCGAGGGCTGGCTGACCTCCCGCCAGGGCTCCGGGACCCGGGTGGCCGAGCGGGTCCTCGCTCCGGCCCCCGGACCGGCACGGCCCGCCGCGCCGGCAGCACTCCCGTACGACCTCGTCCAGGGCAAGCCCGACCCCGGCGCCTTCCCGCGCGCGGCCTGGCTGGCGGCCGCCCGGCGGGCGCTGACCGCCGCGCCCCACGAGGTCTTCGGCGTCGGGGACCCGCGCGGCCGGATCGAGCTGCGCCGGGCCCTCGCCGCGTACCTCGCACGGGTCCGGGGCGTACGGACCACCCCGGACCGGATCGTGGTCTGCTCCGGCACCGCGCACGCCCTGCGGCTCCTCGCGCGCGTCCCCCTGGCGACGCACGCCCGCGAGAAGCCCGCCCGCCAGACGGCCGACCACAAGGCGCCTCCCCGCCCCTGGGCCGTCGAGGCCTACGGACTCCCCTACCACCAGGGGCTGCTGGGCGAGGCGGGCATCCACACGCTGCCGCTGGCCGTCGACGAGGACGGGGCGCGGATCGCGGAGATCCCCCCGGAGGCGGGCACCGTCCTGCTCACCCCCGCCCATCAGTTCCCCACCGGCGGGCCGCTCCACCCCGAGCGCCGGGCCGGCGTCCTGGAGTGGGCGCGGCGCTCCGGCGGGCTCGTCGTGGAGGACGACTACGACGGCGAGTTCCGCTACGACCGGCGGCCGGTGGGCGCCGTCCAGAGCCTCGACCCCGACCGGACCGTCCTCCTCGGCTCCGTCAGCAAGAGCCTCTCCCCCGCGCTGCGGATCGGCTGGATGTGCCTGCCGGAGGCCCTCGTGGACGGGGTCGTCGAGGCGAAGGGCCTGCGCGAACCGCACACGTCGGCGACGGAGCAGCTCACGCTCGCGGAGTTCGTCGACTCCGGCGCCTACGACCGGCACGTCCGGCGGATGCGCCAGCACCACCGCGTGCGGCGCGACCGACTGGTTTCGGTGCTCGCGGAGGGCGTGCCGCGGGTACGGGTGACCGGTCTCTCCGCCGGGCTGCACGCCCTAGTGGAACTGCCCCCGGGGACGGAGCGGGCGGCTGTCGCCGCCGCGGCCCGGCACGGGGTCGCCGTGGAGGGCCTCGCGGACTACCGGCACCCGGAGGCACTGGGCGCGGCTCTCCCCGACGGCCTCGTCGTCGGCTACGCCACGCCCCCGGACCGGCTGTACCCGGCGGCCCTGGACGCGCTGTGTCAGGCCTTGTCCGCCGTGCTCTGAGCGGCGAGCCGCTCCGCCTCCGTCAGGATCTCGGTCAGGCGCAGGCCGAAGCGGGCGTCGCACGGGTGCGGTTCGCCGGTGCGGGCCGCCGTGAGCAGGGCGTCCGCGGCCGCGGCGAAGGCGTCCACCGCGCCTCCCCAGCGGGGCAGTTCGGCCCGGCCCCGGGTGCCGTGCAGGGAGAGCGTCACCTCCGCCGCCTCCGGTGGGGCGCTCAGCGTCAGGGTGGCCGTGCTGCTCGCGCCGGAGCCGTGGCGCAGGACCAGGTGGTGGGTGTCCGCCGGGCCCGGTACGGCCGTGATCGCGGTGACGTCGCCGAGGACCGGCAGGTAGACGGAGAGGACGTGCGGGCCGACGTCCCACAGCCCGCCCTTCTCCCGCCGCCACGGGGAGTCCGCGTACACGCTGGTGGAACCCGTCCCGTAGAGCGAGCCCAGCCAGTGCGCCTCGCCCAGGAACCAGCCGCCCGCCGCCGTCTGCTCCTCGATCCAGCGGGCCGTCGTCTCCGCGAAGCGGAGCGTGCAGAACACGACGGAGGCGACTCCGGCCTTCTCCGTCGCCTCGGCGACCTCGCGGGCCGCCGCCACCGTCGTGGCGACCGGCTTGTCGAGCAGGACGTGGCAGCCGGCCTCCGCCGCCCGCACCGCCAACGGGGCCTGGACGTCCGGCGGCAGCGCGAAGGCCACGGCGTCGCTGGCCGCGAAGAGCGCGTCCACGTCGTCGTACGCGCGCGTGCCGAATTCGGCGGCGAGCGCCTCCGCCGCCTCCGGGCGTCTGCCCCACACCCCGCTGAACTCGACGCCCGGATGCCCGGCGAGCGCGGGCGCGTGCGTACGGGCGGCCCAGGGACCGGTGCCGAGGAGTCCGATACGGGGCTTCGCGCCCTGGTGCTTCGCCATGCCCCCAGTCTGCCTGGTGCGTCTGACAGCGAGGGCGCGGAAGAGCGAGGGTGACGGGCCCGGGCCCGTAATCCGCTGGCGGGCCTCCCCCTCCCCGGTGTTAGCGTCTTCCCCGCCGGCCGCGGGACTTCGGTGCGACTTCCGGAACCTGCCTCTGAAGCAACGTCTTCGCTGTTCGTGCCCCCATTCCCCGGCCGGCGCCCACGAGAAGGGGAGAGCCTTGTCCGAGCTCGTCGCCGCCGAGGACGTGCTCCTCTTCGTCAACGCCGCCGTGACCGCCACCGGCCAGCGCGAGTTCCGCTCCTCCGCCGCCGCGCAGCGCTTCTCGCTTCGGTTCGTCCACGAGTACGTACGGGTCAACTACCGCCCCGTGTACGCGGCCGCGCTCGCCCTCGACATCAACCACCACAACGCCGCCCTCATCGTCGAGCAGCTGCTGCGCACGCCCCACGAGGCGGGCGGCCCCGAGGCGAAGCGGGCCGAGGGGCGGCTGATCGCCGCGCGGCTCGCGCTGCTGCCGCCGCAGCGCGTCTACCGGCTGTTCCGCGCGCTGCGCGCCGCCGGGGTCAACAACCGCCGCACGCGCGCGATCGTGCGCGCGTGGATCGCCGCCCGGCCCGATCCCGCGCTGGACGCCGTGAAGTACCGGCCCGGGGTGAAGGCCGCCCTCCGGCACGTCCACGGCCGGCCGGCCGATCCCGAGACCGGCGACTTCCTCTTCGCGCCGGGCCGCCGCGTCCGGTACGGGAACGCCACCCTCGACGCGTACCGCCGCGCGCACTACGAGCAGGGCGCGCTGTACGAGCTGCCGTTCACGGTCGCCGAGGGCTTCGCCGCGCGGCACAAGGTGCCCCGCGCCCTGTTCCTGGAGCGGATCGCGCCCCGGATGACGCGGCTCGAGCAGCTCAGGACGGAGCGGGCCGCCGACCTGACCGTCATGCCGCTCACCCGGCTCGCGCTGTACGTCCTCGCGCTGCCGTTCGGCGAGCGGGTGGAGCGGCGGGCCGAGCTGACGCACGCGCTGCGCGCCGCCGCCCGGCGCGCGGCCGGGCCGTACGCGGGGAGCTGGGGGCGGGTCGCCGCCGTCCTTGACGACAGCTTCTCCTCCTCCGGTTCGGCGGTGAAGCGGCGCCGTCCGCTGGCCGTCGCGCTGGGCTGCCACTTCCTCCTGGAGGCCCTCGCGGCGCCGGGCGCGTACACCGCGCTGTGGACGTCGGGCGGCTCCGATCCGCTGCTCGTCCGGCCGTCCGGGCCGACGCCGCTCGGCCTGCGGATCCTGGACGCGCTGGAGACCGGACCCGACCGGATGGTGATCGTCTCGGACGGCTGGGACAACGCCCCGCCGGGGCTCGCGGGAGAGGTCCTGCGGGTGTGGCGGTCGCGGCTCGATCCGGAGCGGCGGACGAGTGTCGTCCACCTCAACCCCGTATACGACGCGGAGGGCTTCGACGTGCGCCGGCTGGCACCGAGCGTGCCGACCGCCGGGATCCGGGATGCGGAGGATCTGGCGGCCCTGGTGGAGATCGCGCAGTTCGCGGAGGGGCGGACGGGGTTCGCCGAGCTGGGGGCCTATCTGGACCGGCGCGTGGAGCTGTTCTTGAGACCGACCGGCACATGGGGGGCGGAAGAAGGAGCGGGGCTGGGTGCGTGCAGTTGCAAGGCGGAGGATTGAGGCATGGCGGAGCCATGGTGATTGACGACAACGCGGCAGATGTGCGTGCCCAGGCCCGCGACGCCGCCCCCCATGTGCCGGTCGGTCTGAAGGGGGCCGGGGGATGACGCGGATCGATCTGACCGGGCTCGACGTCCGGCCCGCGCAGGTGTGGGGCGGGGTGCGGATCGTGCCGCTGGTGCGGGCCGAGCCGGTGGCCGGGCTGCGGCTGCGCCGGGAGGTGTACGAGGGCTCGGGGCTCGGTGCCGTGGACCTCGGCGACCGGACGACCTACACCTCGTACGTGCCGCACGGCTTCGTCGCCGACTGGACGGGCGCGGGATCGGGGGCGGAGCCCGGAGGCCGGCCGGGGGCCGAGTCCGCCGTCTACGGGACCCGGCTCGGCGACGAGGGCGCGCCCGCGTGCGTGCCCGTGCGCCGCATCCACCGGCTGGCCAAGCGGCGGCAGGGCGAGCGGCGGCTGCGCTTCCTGCCGCTCCACCTCGCCCTTGAGGGGTACCTCGCGCTGCACTTCGGCGGGCCGTCCGTGGTCTGGGACGACTGGTCCAGGAAGGCCCTCGGGCACGGCCTCTCGCCGCGCGCCGAGGCGGCGTACGCGGGCTGGTCGGTGCCCGGGCTCGCGGAGGCCCTGCGGATCTTCGAGCTCCATCCGGGCCAGTGCGGGCTGCTCCTGTACGTGGCCGACGCGCTGGCCGCGGCCTTCGTGGTCCCGCACCCGGAGGACTACCGCGTGCTGCACCCGACGCTCGTGGAGGACCTGTACGGGGAGCTGGTCCACCAGTACGCGTACTACGGCGGGCCGGTGCCGGAGTTCACGGCGCGGATCCGGGACGGCGTCGGCGGCATCCGTACCCTCACGGACCTGCGGGCGGCGGCGCGCGAGCAGGAGCGGGCCTGGGCCGACGCGCACGACGGGCTGATGGCGCGGGACCTCCTGGAGACCTCGTACGCCTTCGAGCGGGTGCACCGGATGGGGGACTTCGACCTGCACCGGTTCCTGCCGCCGTTCCTGCGGGACGGGCGGGAGCAGCACATCGGCGAGCTGATCACCGACCACAAGGGGCGGGCGGCGTATCTGAAGACCTTCCGGCTCTCCGAGAAGCAGATCCGGAAGGGGCATCTGCTGCGGACGCTCGCGGACCGCGACTGGCACCTGGGGCGGACGGCGGAGGCCCTCGGCACCTCGTACGCGGAGGTGGTGCGCCGGATCGAGGCGGCGGGGCTCGGCGGGCTGCTCGATTCGCACGTCGTCGCACGGCGCGCGCGGGAAAAAGAGGAAAGCTGAGTAACACGGGGTTCACAAACGGGCAACCGACGGGAAATCCGGTGTTGCGAAGCTGCGACCGGACACAGACACCGCAGCTTCTCGCAGCGCCGCGAGCCGCCGCGCACCCGCAGCAGCACGCCCAAAGGATGAGGCCCGTGACCTTCAAGGCTGAGTACATCTGGATCGACGGCACCGAGCCGACCGCGAAGCTTCGCTCGAAGACGAAGATCATCGTGGGCGGCGGCGCCGCGCTCGACGAGCTGCCGATCTGGGGCTTCGACGGTTCCAGCACGAACCAGGCCAAGGGCCACGCCTCGGACCGTGTCCTCAAGCCGGTCTTCGTCTGCCCGGACCCGATCCGCGGCGGCGACGACATCCTGGTGCTGTGCGAGGTCCTCAACACGGACATGACGCCGCACGAGTCCAACACGCGTGCCGCGCTGGCCGAGGTCGCCGCGAAGTACGCCGCGCAGGAGCCGATCTTCGGCATCGAGCAGGAGTACACCTTCTTCGAGGGCGACCGCCCGCTCGGCTTCCCCGTCGGCGGCTTCCCCGCCGCGCAGGGCGGCTACTACTGCGGCGTCGGCTCGGACGAGATCTTCGGCCGTGACGTCGTCGAGGCGCACCTGGAGAACTGCCTCACGGCGGGCCTGGGCATCTCCGGCATCAACGCCGAGGTCATGCCGGGCCAGTGGGAGTTCCAGGTCGGCCCGCTGGCTCCTCTCACGGTCTCGGACCAGCTGTGGGTGGCCCGCTGGCTGCTGTACCGCACCGCCGAGGACTTCAAGATCTCCGCGACCCTGGACCCGAAGCCGGTGAAGGGCGACTGGAACGGCGCGGGCGCGCACACCAACTTCTCCACCAAGGCGATGCGCGAGGGCTACGACGCGATCATCACCGCCGCCGAGTCCCTCGGCGAGGGCTCGAAGCCGCTCGACCACGTCAAGAACTACGGCGCCGGCATCGACGACCGCCTGACGGGTCTGCACGAGACCGCCCCGTGGGACAAGTACTCCTACGGCGTCTCGGACCGCGGCGCCTCGGTCCGCATCCCGTGGCAGGTCGAGCAGGACCAGAAGGGCTACATCGAGGACCGTCGCCCGAACGCGAACGTGGACCCGTACGTGGTGACCCGCCTGCTGGTGGACACCTGCTGCGAGGCCCTGGAGAAGGTCGGCCAGGTCTGATCGTCCGGTCCTCCGGACCGCGATCCCGACGCACTTCCGAAGAGGCGCCCACCGTTCGTACGGTGGGCGCCTCTTCCGTCATGTGGGATGGATGACACGGGGTTTGGCCGGGGAAAGGCTCGTCGGGGGCATTCCCTTCTGGTTCAATAGGGATATGGCCACGATGACGAACGACACCGCGACAGGTCGCAACGACCTCGAGCCGTTCTGGCCTTCCCGGCAGCACGACGACTTCGACCGGGTCTGTTGCCGCGCGAGGAACGCGTCGGCCCTCTAAAGCCCCGATCGGTACGGTCCGATCCCCGGCCTTCGGCCGACGCGCACGACGACTGACGTACGACGCCTGTCCGTTCGTTTCTCCGCGCGAAAGAGCTGACTCTCCATGGCCCACATCCAGAGTGCTCCCCTCACCGCCGTCCGCCCCGGCCGGCACCGGCTCCGGGCCGTCGACCCCAACGAGGTCGCCGGACTCCCCCCGCTCTCGCCACTCTCCCCGCTCTCCCCTCTCTTCCAGCTTTCCCAGGTGGCGGAGCTCCTGCCGCCCGGCGCCACGCTGCTGCCCGCGCCGCAGCACGCGCTGCCGACGCTGCCGGGCCGCCCGCCGATGGTCGGGTACCTCGTGCTCGTACCGGCCGATCAGCAGCCGCAGGCGCCCGTGGCCGCCCCCGTCCCCGCGCCGCCCGTGGCGGCGGAGGAGCAGGGGCCCGTGGTCATCGACGGGGTCCGGCGGATCGCCGTCGTGGACGGGGAGGAGCTCGACCTGACATATCTGGAGTTCGAGCTCCTCGCCCATCTGGTGGCGCACCCCCACCGGGTGCACACCCGCGACCAGTTGGTCACGACGGTGTGGGGGTACGGGCACGTCGGCGACGGTCGTACGGTCGACGTGCACGTGGCCCGGCTGCGCCGGAAGCTGGGCGCCGAGCACCGCCACACGATCCAGACCGTGCGGCGGGTCGGCTACAAGTACACGCCCTGATCCCTGACTTGATCAGGTGGTTCAGAGCGTTCGCGAGGCCCTCGCCCTCACCTTCGCCACCAGGGCGAGGGTGAGGTCCACGGCCAGGAACAGCAGCAGGCTGAGGCCGAGCAGCGGGACGAACCAGCCGACGAGTGCCGTGGCCGCCGCGAGCGGCAGCAGCATCGTCACCGGGACCTTGCGCCAGGCCCCGCGCGCCACCGGGCGGCCCGGGCGGCGCTGCCACCACATGCGGTAGCCCCAGAGGATCAGCAGGATCAGGGAGAGCGCGAGGGCCGCGAGCGCCAGCTGGTTGAACAGGCCCAGGAACACGCCGGTGTGCGCGTCGATGCCTATCCGGGTCAGCTTGGCGAGGAGCGGGTGGTCGGCGAAGGCGAGGCGGTCGAGGACCGTGCCGTCCGCCGGGTTCACGGCCGCCGAGTCCAGCTGGAGCGGGAACTGCGTGTCGGTCTCCTTGACCACGTACCCCTTGCCGTCGGCGGGCAGGACGACCGAGATGCTCGGGCTGTCGATGCCGGCCGCGCGGGCCGCCCCGACGGCCTTGTCGACGCCGATGTCCGGGCCCTGGGCGGTGGTGCCGCCCTGCTGGTGGCCGGCGCCGTGCCCCTCGTGTTCCGAGCCGGCGCCGGCGCCACCGTCGAGGGTCGCGGTGAGGGTGGGGGTCGCGCCGCCGAGGCCGTCCTGCACGACGCCGATGTTCTCGCCCGCGTACCGCGACCAGGTCAGGCCGGTCGCGGAGAGCAGGACGAGTCCGGTCACGGCCCACAGGCCGACGGAGCCGTGCCAGGAGAGCGTGCGGCGGCGGGACTTCGGGCCGCCCTCGGGGACGAACAGCGCGCGGCGGTTCTTCCTGCGGCGGCCGAGCCAGAGTGCCAGACCGCCGAGGGCGATCACCCACAGCCAGCTGGCGGCCAATTCGCTGTAGTTGCGGCCGAGCTCGCCGAGGTGCAGATCGGCGTGGAGACCGTCGATCCAGGTGCGCAGCGGCAGGGCGCCGGAGCTGCCGAAGCTGGGCAGCTGCCCGCGTACGTCCCCGGTGTACGGGTCGACGAAGACGGCGAGCGACGTGCCTTCGGGGACGTCCGGGTCGGCCATCAGGACGCGGGTGGTGGCGTCCGGTTCGGCGCCGGGCCAGACGGCGGTGACGGTGCCGTTCGGGTTGACCTTGCGGGCGATGTTCACCTGCTGCGAGAGCGGCAGGGTGGTGTCGCCGACCGGGACCTCCAGCTCATGCGCGTAGATCACCTTCTCGGCCTGGAAGGAGAGCGCGTAGAGCAGGCCGCTGGCGGCGGCCACGAGGAGGAACGGGGCGACGAGGACGCCCGCGTAGAAGTGGAGGCGGAGGACGAGGGGGCGCAGGGCGCTCCAGGTGCCGGCCTTGGCGGGGGCCTTGGCGGCGGCGGGGGTTTCGGATGTCTCCGACGGTGGCGCCTCGGTGGTTTCCGGGCGTGCGGGATCGTCGATGGTCATGGCTGACTGTCCTTGGAGTCGACGTGGACAACGGGAGGAGACCCCCGGTGTCAGACGTGTGCTCCGAGGGTCGTGGCGCGGGGTACGGACAGCCGGGGCGGGCCGCGCCGGGAGACGGTGTGCGCGAGGACGACGGTGTGGGGGCGGTGGGCGTGCCCGCGTGCCCTGCGGACCGGGCCGCGGGGGACGTCGGGGACGCGGACGCGGGCGCACAGCAGGCGCAGCGGGGTGAACGCGTACGCGAGGGCCGCCTCGGCGACCCTGAAGAACGCGGCTTCGCCGTGGGCCAGCCAGAGGCCGCAGAGGAGCGCGGCGAGGAGGTGGACGGCGAGCATGCCCGGGTCGGAGTCCATGCCGGTGGCCATGCCGGGCGATCCCATGAGGCCCATGGGGTCCATGGCGGCCTGGCCGGTCGCCATGGTGTGCGGGTGCGTCATGGCCGCCGTCGCGTCGCTCGCGGCGTGCGCCGGCGGGTGCGAACCGGCCATCGAGAAGAGCAGGTGCAGGGCGCCCTGGAGGACGAGCATGGCGCCCGCGATCGTCGGCGCGCCCCGGCGGCGTCCGGCCGCGGCCCAGGCGGCGACCGCCGTCGCGGCGAAGGCGCCGAGGAGACCGGACGTCGGGAGCTGATGCGCAGACATGGACGAATGCCCCACGGCTGCCAAGGTCACGCACACCACCGCGAAAAGTGCGGCTCGCAGGGCGCGCAAGGGCGACCGGGCATCCGTCATCGCCCGCCATGGTGTCATCCCGCCATCTGGCCGAACAGACCCCCTCCCGCACCTCCGTCCCGCCCGGCGCGTTCCTCCCCCGGCGGAATCCTCCCGGAGCGGAATTCCTTGGCTCCGCGCACCGCCGCCGGGCACGCTTCGATCATGAAATTGCTGATTCTCGGTGGTACGGAATTCGTGGGTCGCGCGGTCGTCGAGGCCGCGCTCGGCCGGGGCTGGGAGGTGACGGTCTTCCACCGCGGCCGCCACGAGCCCCCGGCCGGAGTCACCTCCCTGCTCGGCGACCGCACCACCGGCCCGGAGGGGCTGGCCGCGCTCGCCACCGGTTCGTGGGACGCCGTCGTGGACACCTGGTCGGCCGCGCCGTCGGCGGTCCGGGACGCGGCGCGGTTGCTCGCGGACCGGGTCGGGCGGTATGCGTACGTGTCGAGCCGCTCCGTCTACTCCTGGCCGCCGGCCGCCGGACTCGGCGAGGACGGCCCGCTGGTGGAGGGTTCGCCGGACGCCGGCGACGTGCCGTACGCGGAGGCCAAGATGGGCGGCGAACTCGCCGCCACGGCCGCCTTCGGGGCGGACCGGACGCTGCACGTCCGCGCGGGCCTGATCATCGGCCCGTACGAGAACGTCGGCCGGCTCCCCTGGTGGCTGGGCCGGATCGCCCGCGGCGGTACGGTCCTGGCCCCCGGTCCGCGCACGCTCCCCCTCCAGTACGTCGACGCCCGCGACCTCGCCGAGTGGACGCTCGACGCCGTGGCGGCCGGGCTCTCGGGGCCGTACAACCTCGTCTCCCCGCCTGGGCACACGACCATGGGCGAGCTGCTCGACGCGTGCGTGCGGGCGACCGGCGCGGACGTCGAGCTGCGGTGGGCGGAGCCGGACGCGGTCGTCGCGGCCGGGCTCGAGCCCTGGTCGGAGCTGCCCGTGTGGCTGCCGCCGGGCGAGATGTACGACGCGATGCACACCGCCGACGTCTCCAAAGCCGTCGCGGCGGGGCTGCGCTGCCGGCCGGTCGCGGAGACGGTCGCGGACACCTGGGCGTGGCTGGAATCGCTCGGCGGGGTCGCGCCGAGGCGCCCCGACCGGCCGGAGGTCGGGCTCTCCCCCGAGCGGGAGGCGGAATTCCTGGCGAAGCACGCGCCGGACATCGAGGGCGGTAGCTGACGAACTGCCCTCTTCCGGGAGATCCACTACGGTCGACAGGAAAGGGACGAACCGGAGGAGTCGACGCCCATGCCCGCCATCCCCGCCTCCTCCGTCGCCAATCTCCGCGACCTCGGTGGTCTGCCCCTCGGTGACGGGCGCGCCGTCCGGTCGGGTCTCGTCCTCCGCTCCGCGCAGCTCGACCGGCTCGATCCGGCCGAGGCGGTGGTGGCGGACCTGGGCATCCGTACGGTCGTCGACCTCCGGACGGAGAGCGAGCGCGGCGACCGGCCGGACCGGCTGCCGGCCGGGGCGCGGCTGCTCGTCGCGGACGTGCTCGCCGACCACCTGGCCGTCAGCGGGCTGCCGCCCGCCGCGCGGCTGAAGCTGCTGCTCACCGACCCGGCGCTGGCCGAGGAGCACCTCGGCGGGGGCCGGGTGCGGGCGGCCTTCGCCCGCACCTACCGGACCTTCGTGTCCGGCGACTCGGCCCGCGCCGCGTACCGGGCCCTGCTGACCGAGCTGGGCACGCCGGGCGCCGGTCCCGTGCTCTTCCACTGCTCGGCGGGCAAGGACCGGACGGGGTGGGCGGCGACGGTCGTCCTGTCGCTGCTCGGCGCGGACGAGGAGACCGTCCGGGCCGAGTACCTGGCGGTCAATTCGGCGGTACGGCAGGCGTTCGCGCCGATGATCGAGGGGTTCACGGCCCAGGGCGGCGACCCCGAGCTGGCGCTCGACCTGATCGGGGTCCTGCCGGAGTACCTGGAGGCGGGGCTCGACGAGGTGGCGATCCGGCACGGCTCGATGGAGAAGTACGTACGGGAGGGGCTCGGCGTCCCGGACGAGGTGACGGCGCTGATCCGCGAGCGGCTGACGGTCCACGCGGCCTGAGCCGCCGTCGAGGGGCGTCGGGGGCCGGGGTGACCATCGGAAGAATCGCTCGTTCTGCTGAACGTGAGCACCCAGGATCTCGATCCCTCGCCCGTGGGCCCCGTCGACGTCGAGCAGGCCGAGGCCGCGCTCGTCGAGCGCTATCCGCGCCTCGTGCGCATCGCCTATCTCGTGCTGCCGCCGACGCTCGGCCGCAACCGCCGGGTGCTGACCGCGCACGCGCTCGTGCAGCGTTCGCTGCCGCGCCGCCCGGTGCCGGGTCCGGCGGTCCCGGGGCCCCGGCGCACCGAGGACGCGGTCGATCCCGGCTACGCGTACGTGCGGGGCGAGGTGCTGCGGCAGGCACTGGTCGCCGGGCTGCCGCTGCGGCGGCGCGCGCTGCCGCGCCGGGCCCAGTTCCCGCCGCTGCTGCCGCAGGTGTGGGGGCTGCGGGTGTTCCCCCGGGTCGGCGGCGCCGACGAACTCGCCCTGGACCAGCGCCTGTCCGCCCTCTCGGGCCCCGGCAGGGCGGCGTACGTGCTCCGCGGCCTGGAGCGCCAGGGCGACCCGGAGGTCCTGCGCGTCCTGGCCGCGGCGGGCGTCACCGACCCGGCGGCGGCCCTCGCGGAGGCGGACGCGGTCGACGCAACGGAAGCCGACGCCCCTCCCGCGCCGGGCGCCGGTGCCGACGCGGCGGGTGACGCCGTGGGCGGGTCCGGAAGTGCCGGTAGCCCCGACGCCCCGGGCAGGTCCGGAAGTGCCGGTAGCCCCGTCGCCCCGGGCAGGTCCGGAAGTGCCGGTAGCCCCGACGGTCACGCCGACAGCACCCGGCGGCCCGGTGGGGACGGCTTCCCCGGTGGGAAAGGCCGCGCCGGCGGGAACGGCCTCCCCGGCGGGGACGGCCGCGCCGCGCGGGTCGGCGAGCAGGCCGGGCCCGGCCGGGGCGGGACCCCGGGCAGGGCGGGCGAGTTCGGCCGGCTCGCCGGTGCCTGGGCAGGCGGCGAGGCGGCCGTCCCCGGCGCCGAGGGGCCGCGTCCCGACGGCGGCACCCGAGACGGCGGACGGCCCGGCGATTCCGGCGGCGACGAGCGGCCCGCGGGCCCCGGGGGCGGCCATCCCGAGGCAGGGCGCGGCGCGCTGTCCGCGGGCACCGGGAGGCCCGGGAGGCCCGGAGACCTCGCGAGCGGCGAACGGCCCGGGGGCAGCGGAAGCCGCGGGGGGTTCGAGGACACCCGGTACGGCGACGCCGGTCGGGGCACGCCGGAGCGCACGTCGGCCGACGGTTACCGCGAGGCCGGTCGTGGGCGGCGGGGTGGGCGGGTCAGTGGGGCCGCTCTGCTGGAGTCGGCCGAGTTCGATCCCTGTTCGTTGCAGGCCCGGCCGACCGATCTGCTGCGGCGGCGGCAGCACGGCCGGGCCGCGCTCGTCGCCGTCGCCGCGCTCGTCGTGTGCGGGACGCTGCTCGGGCTGCCCGGGGACGGCTGGGGAAGAAACGGTGCTGCCGCCCCCTCGTACGCCCGCAACCCGGCCGCCGAAGCCGCCCTCGATCCCGGCGCCGTCAAGCGCGTGCCGCCCGCCGCCTGGCCCGGGTCGACGCGGCAGGACTTCTCGGTGTGGCCCGCGCGCGGCGGGCTCACCGGGGACCGTGCGCTGCTGCGGCGGGCGCTCGCCGTGTGGGCGCGGCCCGGGCTCTCCGTGCAGTCGTCCGCGACGCCGGGGACGCCCGTGGGGCCGCCGATGGGGCCGCCTCAGTTGTTGTTCGCCGGGCTGGTGGACGGGGTCCGGGTGGTGCTCTTCCATGACGGGCTGCGGGCCGTGCGGTACGCGGAGCCGGTGGCGGGGGCCGCGGGCGCCGCGCTGGACTTCGCGCGGACGGACGCGGCCGACGCCGTCGGTTCGGCCGCCCTCGTCGTCTCCCGCGCCTCGGGCAACGTCCGCTATCTGACGGCCCCTTGGGTACGGGAGACGGCCGTACGGGACCTGCTCGCGCCCGCGAAGGAGCCGTGGCCGCTGGCCCGGGACGCGTACGGGGTGACCGAGCCGGTGCCGAGTCCCGCGCAGGCGAAGGAGTGTGAGCGCTGGAATTCCCTCCAGGTGCGGGACGGTTCGGGCACGCGGCTCCTCACCGACCTGGGCGAGCTGGCGCCCGCCCGGCTCCTGTGGGGCCCGCCGGACGCGCCGGCGGACGTGACACGGCAGGAGGCCCGCGAGGCGTGGGCGCGGACGGCGTGCCGCCTGACGGCCGTCCGGGCGCACGGGGTGCGGTCGGTGAACGCCTGGCGATTCGCGCGGCAGCCGCTGCCCGAGGGCGCCGGCCACGGCACCTGGGTGTGCACCCGCGCGGAGACCTGGCGCGGTACGGGCAGCCGGGTGCTCGCCCAGTTCCTGGTCCCGTCCCCGAAGGTCCCGGCGGCGCTCGCGGCCCGGTCCGAAGGATCGCCGGCGTGCGGCGTGCGGGACCCCCGGGTCCTCGCGGGCGTGCTGTGGCAGGCGCCGAGCGGCGGCTGGTTCGTCCTGGCGGCGGGCAGTCCGGACTTCGCCTCCCTGGAGACCTCGGGCGGGGTGAGGGGCCGGGCGGACGGTCCGATGCTGGCGGTGAAGGCGAAGGCGGGGGCGCGGGCCGATCTGGACGGCACCCTGCGGGACGGCACCCGGGTCCCCGCGCTGCGGTGAGGGGAGGGCCGGGTGGCTCGTACCGCCAAAAAGGCGGTGCACAAGCCTGTTGCCATGGCCCTACCCCTCAGTACATTGACGGCATGTCTAATACGCAGCCTGCACCGGTGGCGTCGGAACACGTCGAGCTCAAGGCCCGCAAGGTCTCCTTCGACTGGGATGAGACCCCGCTCCACTGGGTTCCCGGCGACCCCTTCACCACGCACACGATCAATGTGCTGCACCTGCTGCTCCCGGCGGGCGAGCGGTGGTTCGTGCACGTCTACAAGCAGGCACTGCCGTACATCACCGACGACCGGCTGCGCGAGGACGTCATCGGCTTCATCGGCCAGGAGGCCATCCACTCCCAGGCCCACGACGACGTCCTCCCCCACCTGCGGAAGCTGGGCCTCGACCCGACCCCGTACACCGCGCAGGTCGACTGGTTCTTCGAGAAGCTCCTCGGGGACCGGACCCTGCCGCCGGGACGGCCGCGCCGCTGGTGGCTGATGGAGCGGGTCGCGATGATCGCCGCCATCGAGCACTACACCGCATTCCTCGGCAACTGGGTCCTCAACGCCGACGAGCTCGACCGGCGCGGCGCCGACCCCGTCATGCTCGACCTGCTGCGCTGGCACGGGGCCGAGGAGGTCGAACACCGCTCGGTCGCCTTCGAGCTCTTCATGCACCTCGACGGCGGCTACCGGCGCCGCGCCCGCACCTGGGCACTCGCCTTCTCCGCGCTCGTCTTCCTCTGGCAGCGGGGCGCCCGCTTCTTCATGGAGAACGACCCGAGCCTGCTCGACGGCAAGGCCTCCTTCGGCCAGTTCTACCGCAAGGGCCGGCAGGGCGTGCTGCCCTCCACCCCGGACATGCTGCGCTCCATACCCCGCTACCTGAGCCGCGCCTACCACCCCTCCCAGGAGGGCGACACCGCGCAGGCGCTCGCCTACCTCGCCTCCTCCCCCGGCGCCGGCGGAGGCCACTGATGCCCCGGCTGACCACCGTCGCGCTCGTCGCCGGTGCCGCGCTGCTCGTCCGCCGCGCCGTGCGCAGCCGGATGTCCACCGCCCCGCTGTGGCCGATGCCCGCACTCGACGTGCCCGTGTCCGGGTACGGCAGGGGCCGTACGGTCCCCCGCCGGGTCCTCGTGACCGGGCGCGCCACGCCCGCCGAGGGTGTCGTCGAACTGCGCCTGGAGGGTGCCGGGTTGCCCGCGTGGCAGCCCGGCGCCCATGTCGACCTCGTCCTGCCCTCCGGGCTCGTGCGGCAGTACTCGCTCTGCGGCGACCCGGCCGACTCCGGTACGTACACGGTCGCGACACGTCTGATCGAGGACGGCCGGGGCGGTTCGCGCGAGGTGCACGAGCAGCTCCACGAGGGCACGGAGGTCGAGATCCGCGGCCCCCGCAACCGCTTCCCGCTGGTCGACGCCCCCGCGTACGTCTTCGTCGCCGGCGGCATCGGCATCACCCCGGTCCTGCCGATGGTCCGGGCCGCCGAGGCGGCCGGGGCGGACTGGCGGCTCGTGTACTGCGGGCGGAGCCGGGCCACGATGCCCTACCTGGAGGAGATCGAGCGGCTCGGCGGCGGCGACGGCGTCACCGTCGTCGCGGAGGACGAGTCCGGCTTCCCCGAGCTGGGATTCCTCGCGCACCTGCCCGCCGAGACCGTCGTCTACTGCTGCGGTCCCGACGGACTGATGGACGCGGTGGGCGCGGCGATGCCCGAGGGCCGGGCGCCGCGCCTGGAGCGCTTCTCCGCCGCCGCGCCGGCCGGCGGCACCGCCTTCGAGGTCGAACTGCGCCGCTCCGGCCGTACGGTGCGGGTGGCGGCCGACCAGTCGGTGCTCGCGGCGGTCCGCGAGGAGGTCCCCGGCCTCATGTACTCCTGCCGGCAGGGGTTCTGCGGTACCTGCCAACAGCGGGTACTGGAAGGGGAGATCGACCACCGGGACGAGCTGCTCACCGACGCGGAGCGGGACGACTCGATGCTGATCTGCGTCTCGCGCTGCGCGGGGAAGCGGCTCGTCCTGGACCTGTGACGCCCTACGGCAGGATCAGCCAGTCGAAGGCGAGGGCGGCCAGCAGGCCGCCCACCAGGAGCCAGGTGGCCAGCCGCGTACGGCCGTTGCGGGAGAGCTCGATCACGACGCCGCAGAGGATCATCGCGAGGCCGTACACCCCGACGACCAGGACGGACGTACGGCTCGCGAGACGGATCACCAGGACCACGGCGAGGGCGACGAGGAGCACGGAGGCGGCCGCGACGCGGAGCCGCCGCGCCTGCTTGGGGGTGAGGCCGCCCGCCGCGGGCGCCTCGTCGTCGTCGGACTCGTCGAACTCCTCGGCCTCGTCGGTGTCGTCGATTTCGTCGGTGTTCTCGGTGCCTTCGGTCTCGGGGGCCTCAGGTGCCTCCGGGGCCTCGACTGCCGTGGTTTCCTGGTCGGAAGCGCTCATGAAGCAGGAGCGTATCGGACCCCGTTAGGCTGTTCGTATGACGACCGGGGTACGCCGCAGGATGGGCGTCGAGGAGCGCAAGCAGCAGCTGATCGGGGTGGCTCTCGAACTCTTCAGCCACCGCTCTCCCGACGAGGTGTCCATCGACGAGATCGCCGCGGCCGCGGGGATCTCGCGACCGCTGGTCTACCACTACTTCCCCGGCAAGCAGAGCCTCTACGAGGCGGCGCTGCGGCGGGCGGCCGACGAGCTCGCGGCGAGGTTCGTGGAGCCGCCGCGGGGCCCGCTGGGGGCGCGGCTGCTGCGGGTGATGGGCCGGTTCTTCGACTTCGTGGACGAGCACGGGCCGGGCTTCGCCGCGCTGATGCGCGGCGGTCCCGCGGTGGGCTCGTCCACGACGAACGCGATGATCGACGAGGTGCGGCAGGCCGCGTACGAGCAGATCCTCGCCCACCTGAGGGTCGACGAGCCCTCGGCCCGGCTCGAACTGGTCGTCCGCTCCTGGGTCTCGCTCGCCGAGTCGACGGCCCTGCTCTGGCTGGACGGCCGCCGGGTCCCGCGCGCGGAGCTGGAGCTGCAGCTCGTGCACGACTTCGCGGCGCTGGCCGCGGTGAGCGCCGCGTACGACACGGAGATGGCGGAGATCCTGGTCGGGATCCTCGCCGACGAGCCGGCCGACGGCCCCTTCGCGGAGCTGGTGACCCGGCTCGCCGCGCTCGTGCCCCAGGCGGGCGCCGTGCCTGGTCAGCGCTTGCGGTAGGACGATTCGAGGTCGCGGATCTCGACGGAGAGCCGGACGCCCTCGGTCGCCTTGACGTACTTCGGCAGCAGGGCGAGGACGGCCTTCGACAGGCGCGCCTTGGCGTCGTCGGTGCGGCCGAACAGCAGGGCGATCTCGACGTGGACGATGACGTCCTCGGTCGAGCCGTCGCCGACGACCGTCTCCTCGACCTCGCGGAAGCGGGTCTTGCAGGCGTCGAGCGAGGCGTTCACGGACTCGACGACGAGCGGGTGCAGGGCGAGTGCGAAACCGCGCCGGTCGAGGGGCGCGGAGTAGTCCACGGTGATCTGCGGCATGGGGGTCACTCCCGGGGAGGGGGCTGCGGATGTCGAATGTCTGGCCACACCTTTACGGTGATCACCATGACGGCACAAGTGACCTTCCGGCAGGCGGACGACCGGGATCTCGACCTTCTGGTGGAGCTGTTCGACGGGCTGGCCCACTGGATGGTGCGGAACGGGATCGACCAGTGGAAACCGGGCGCGAAGAACGCGGAGCACTTCCGGGGGCGCATCGCCGGCGGTGAGGTGTGGCTCGCGTTCCACGAGGGCCGGGCGGTCGGCGCGTACGAGCTGTGGTGGGACGACGAGCAGGCCTGGGGCCCGCAGCCGCCGGTCGCCGGTTACGTGCACCGGCTCATGACCGACCGGGACGCGGCGCCCGCCGGGACCGGACGGGTGCTGCTCGCCCACGCGGAGGAGCGGATCGCGGCCGGCGGGCGGGGGGTCGCGCGGCTCGACTCCATGACGAACAACCCGCGGCTTCGTACGTACTACGAAGCCGCGGGCTACCGGGTGGTCGGCGAGGAGCCGGGCAAGCTCGCCGCCGACGGCACCCGGTACGGGGTCACGCTGTGGGAGAGGCCGATCAGCCGGCCTTGAAGACCGCCACCGTCCGGGCCGGGACCGTGAAGGTGCCCGAACCGGCCTCGTAGGAGGCGGACTTCACCACGGCGTCCGAGCCGTTCGCCTGGACCGGGTGGAGGGCGTACGCCCCGCCCGCCAGGTCGGCGACCCGCTGCGTCCGCTCCTGCGGGGTCGCGTTGAGGACGACGACCAGGTCGCCGAGGCGCATGGTGATGACGCCCGGGGTCTCCTCGCGGCCGGAGAGCGGGAAGGACACGGTGGACTGGACCCGGTCCGCCGTGGCCAGCGAGAACACCGGCTCGGTGGTACGGATCTTCTGGAGGTCCCGGTAGGCCGCCGAGGCGCCGTCGATCTGCTCGCAGCCGGCCGTGAGGGCCGGGTTCACGAGCAGCGGCTTCCCGTAGGACCACTTGGCCTTGTTGTCGGGGGCCGGGGGCAGGCCGCGGCCGAAGCCGTTGCCGTCGCGGCAGTCCCAGTGGATCGCGTTGAACCAGTCGCCGCTGTCGTAGGAGTTGCGGTCGAGGGACTTGGAGCGCAGCAGGTCCGAGCCCGCCTGGGAGAGCGCCGGGCCCTGCGAGAGGGTGGCCGTCGCCATGGCGAGGACCTGCATGCGGGCGCGGTCCGCGGCCGACGTGCCGGCCGGGAGCTTGAAGGCGAGCGCGTCGTACAGGGTCTCGTTGTCGTGGGCGTCGACGTAGGCGAGGGCCTCACCGGGGGCCGCGGCGTAGCCGGCCGGGGCGCCGTTGTAGTCGACCTGGCTGCCCTTGACCGTACGGCCCGAGGTGTCGGTGAAGGTGTAGTCGGCGAGGTTGCCGGTCAGGCCGACCTTGATCAGGTCCTGGTAGTGGAGCAGCCGGGCCTTCTGCTCGGCCGGGGTGCCGTTGGCCGACGAGGCGTTCGGGTCGGTGAAGAGTCCGGAGGCGAAGCCCTGGACGCCCGGGTCCTCGTCGAAGGGGCCGCCGCCGCGTACGGCGTCGCGAGCCCGGTCGGAGAAGGTCGCGATGCCCGTGCCGGCCATGTTCTTCTGGGTGGCCTGGACGAAGCGGGCGTCGTCGGCGATCTCGCCGAAGTTCCAGCCCTCGCCGTAGAGGACGATCGCCCTTCCGTCGACGCCGTCGCGTGCGACGGTCAGCTCGTCCAGGGCCTTCCGCACGGCCAGGATGTTGGCCTTCGGGTGGTGGCCCATGAGGTCGAAGCGGAAGCCGTCGACCTTGTAGTCCTTGGCCCAGGTGACGACCGAGTCGACGACGAGCTTGCCCATCATGGCGTTCTCGGGCGCGGTGTTGGCGCAGCAGGTGGAGGTGGCGACGGTGCCGTCGGCCTGGAGCCGCTGGTAGTAGCCGGGCACGACCTTGTCGAGGACGGACTTGTCGGACTGTCCGGCGGAGACGGTGTGGTTGTAGACGACGTCCATGACCGTGCGCAGGCCGTTGCCGTTGAGGGCCTGGACCATCTGCCGGAACTCGACCGTGCGGCGGGTGCCTTCGGGGTCGGTGGCGTAGGAGCCCTCGGGGACGGTGTAGTGCAGCGGGTCGTAGCCCCAGTTGTAGGCGTCCTTGGCCGCGGCGGCGGCGACGCAGGCCTGCTGCTCCTCGGAGTCGGGGGCGTAGACCTTCAGGTCACAGGCGGGTGCGGTCTGGCCGGACTTCTTCTCGGGGATGGTGCCGATGTCGAAGGCCGGGAGGAGGTGGACGTAGGAGGTGCCGGTGGCGGCGAGGTCGCGGAGGTGCTGCGAGCCCTTGCTGTCCTTGTCCGTGAAGGCGAGGTAGGTGCCCTTGTGGTCGGCCTTCGCCGTCGGGTCCGCGATCGAGAAGTCGCGGATGTGGAGCTCCTGGATCTGGGCGTCCCGCAGCGGTACGGCGGCGGGCTTCTTCAGGGACGTCCAGCCCTTCGGCGCGAGCCGGGCGTCGGTGAGGTCGACAGCGAGGCTGCGGGCGGAGTCGGTGGTGAGGGCGGTGGAGTAGGGGTCGGTGACCTTGTTGGTGACGACCTTCTGGACGGTCGGCGCCCAGACCTTCACCGCGTACCGGTACGGCTTGCCCGTCCAGGACTTCGGCCCGGTGACGGACCAGACGCCGGAGGTGTCGTCGCGCCGCATGGGCACGGTCCGGCCGTCGAGTTCGAGGGCGACCGACTGGGCGGTGGGGGCCCAGAGGGAGAGGGTCGTGCGGCCGTGGCGGAAGACCGGGCCGAGGGCGGCGCCCGTGGCCTTCGTCGCGTACAGGTCGTCGAGGACGCCGGCGGTCTGGACGCCGGTGGCGGCGAGCAGGGCGCCGTTGGCGGCGCGCTGGGTGGCGATCAGCTGACCGCGCAGGGAGGCGCGGACCCGGTCGGCGTCCCGCGCGTCGAGGGTGAAGGCCGGGTACTCCTTGAGGTGCGGGTACTTCGCCTTCTGGGCGTCGCTCAGGGAGGAGGGGGCGAGCCGGAGCCACTGGCCCTCGCTGCTGAGGGCCCCGTCGGTGACGGTGATCCCGCCGTCCTTCGCGTACACCAGCTGCTGGCTGGTGGCGTCGGTGGTCTTGACCTTCCAGACGACGGTGTTCCGGTCGATCCACTGGGCCCCGGCCTTGGTGAGGTCGAGGTTCGGGGCGCCGCCGACCGTCGGGAGCAGGTACTTCTGCTGTCCGGAGAGGGCCCAGATCTCGTGGCCGTAGGTGGCGAGGTCGAGGGACTGGTCGGTGGGGAGGTCCTTCTCGTCGCCCTTGTGGAGGATGTACGAGAGGGAGGTCGCGCCTTCGGCGAGCGGCACCTCGTAGACGGCGCCGTACGCGTCGACGCGGACCGGCATGAGGGGCTTGGACCAGTCGGTGGGCTGGGCGGCGCCGGTCCAGGTGTGGAGGCCCCAGCCGTCGTAGTTCCCGTCGGGCCGCTGGTAGTGGATGACGGCCTTGGTCTTGTCCTGCGGGGCGGGCGCGGGCGCGGTGTCGGACTGGCCGTCCTGGCCCTGCGTGATCCAGACCTCGCCGGTGCGGCCGAGGGCGATGCTTCGCTGCGGGCCGTCGGCGGCGCCGTCCTTCTCGACGGTGTACGCGACGGTGGACGCGCCGTCGGGGACCTTGACCCAGGCGAAGGCGCCGTGGGCGTCGCGGCCGGTGAACGCGGCCTCCTGGCCGGCGGCCTTCAGGGTCCAGCCGTCGTAGTTCCCGTCCGCGCGCTGGTAGTGGACGACGGCGTACGTGCGCTCGACGGCGACCGGCTTCTCGGGCGCGGGGACCTGTCCGGCGGTGGTGGTGGCGGTGGCGCTCGCGGTGCGGCCCGCGCTGTCGACGGCGACGGCCTTGTAGCGCAGGGTGGTGCCGGCGGCGGCCGTCACGTGCTGGGTGACCTTGTAGGGGGCGTGGTCGGCGGTGCCGAGGACCTGCCAGGGGCCGTTGCCGGTCTGGGCGGCGAAGACGACCCGGTTGAGGCCGCCGCCGGTGACGTCGGCGGTGAGCTCGACCGTGCCGGTGGCGCCGCCGGCGGGGGCGTCGAGCGACAGGGTGGGCCCGGCGGCCGGGGCCGGGAGGGCCTTGTCCGCCTTGAGCACCAGGGAGGAGAGGGCCGGGACGGTGACGGTGACCTTGCCACCCGTCGCGGTGTACGCACCCTGCCCTCCGTACAGGGCACGGAAGTTCGCCGAGTCCACGGGGATCGTGACGGTCTTCTCGGTGGTCGCGCTGTTGGTGGCGACGAGGTACTCGGTCCGCGTCGTCGCGTCCGTGCGGGAGAAGGCGTAGACGGAGCCCTCGGCGAGCCGCTCCTGCTGGACGCCGTCGCGGAGGGCCGGGTGCGCCTTCGTCAGGCGCGACAGTTCGGCGACGGACGCGTAGACGGGGTGCTTCGTGTCGTACGCGTCGGTGGCGTGGGTGCGGTCGGTGCCGAGCTGGTCGTCGTCGAGGTAGTCGGCGGCCTGGGCGGCGAAGAGGGGCTGGCGGGCGTCCTTGTCGCCGCCGGCGCCGGTGAAGCCCTGCTCGTCGCCGGAGTAGATCACCGGGTTGCCGCGGGACAGGAACATCAGCTCGTTGGCGAGCTCGGCCCTGCGGAGGAGTTCGGCGTCGGTGGCGTTCGGGTTGTCCTGCTTGAGGAAGGTGCCGATGCGGCCCATGTCGTGGTTGCCGAGGAAGGTCACCTGCTCGTAGGCGTTGGCCTTGTCGGTGGTGTACCGGTAGTCCTCGGCGAAGACCTTGGCGAGGCGGTCGGCGCCGGCGCCCTGGGAGGCGAAGGCGCGGGCCGCGTCCTGGAAGGGGAAGTCGAGGGTGGCGTCGAGGCGGCCCCGGGTGACGTACGGGGCGGTGACGGTGGTGTCGGCGGAGTAGACCTCGCCGAACATGAAGAAGTCCTCGCGGCCGCGCTTCTTGGCGTACGCGTCGAGGGCGGTCGCCCACTCGGTCCAGAAGTCCAGGTCGACGTGTTTGACCGTGTCGATGCGGAAGCCATCGATCTTGAAGTCGCGGACCCACGTCTCGTAGATCTTCTTCATCCCCTCGACGACCTCGGGGCGCTCGGTCCACAGGTCGTCGAGGCCGACGAAGTCACCGTACTCGGCGGACTCGCCGGCCCAGGTGGAGTCGCCGCGGTTGTGGTACATCGTGGGGTCGTTGAGCCAGGCCGGGACCTTGGTGTTCGCCTTCTCGACGGGGGTGTACGGGAAGGAGCCGGCGTCGACCTTCCCGATCGCGTCCCGGTCGTCGAAGGGGCGGCCGTCCTTGTCGAGGTACGGGTAGGCGCCCTTGGGGCGGTAGCCGTACTTCTTCTCGGCGTAGTCGACGGTGTCGGCGGTGTGGTTGGTGATGACGTCGAAGAAGACCTTCATGCCCTTGGCGTGGGCGGCGGCGATCAGCTTCTCCAGGTCCTCGTTGGTCCCGAAGTGCGGATCGACCTGGGTGAAGTCGGTGATCCAGTAGCCGTGGTAGCCGGCGCTGGCGTCCTTGCCCTCGCCCTGCACGGGCCGGTTCTTGAAGATCGGGGCCATCCAGATGGCGGTGGTCCCGAGGCCCTTGATGTAGTCGAGCCGCTGGGTCAGGCCCTTGAGGTCGCCGCCCTGGTAGAAGCCCTTGTCGGTCGGGTCGAAGCCGGTCTGGGTGCGGCTGCCGGTGAGGCCGCCGCGGTCGTTCGCGGTGTCGCCGTTGGCGAACCGGTCGGGCAGCACGAAGTAGAACTGCTCGCGGGTGAGGTCCTGGCGGGCGGGCTGCGCCGCGAGCGTCCGGTCGGAGGGCGGGGCGGGGGGCCTGGGCGCGGCGGCCGCGGGGACGGCGGGCACGAGGGCCGCGCACAGGGCGGCGGCCAGCGCCACCGCCGTTCTCTTGGGTGTCACGGAGGTGCTCCCTGGAGGAGGGACGGGGGTACGGGTGGGAGGGCCGCCCCGGCGGGGGCGACCCTGTGGCTCTTCGGACGGGCCTTAGGGGCGGAAGGTGTCGTTCAGGACGATCTGGCCCGAGGCGGGGACGGTCGCGGTGCGGTTGGCGCCGGACTCCCAGGTGACGTTTCCGGCGGCGTCCTTGCGGACGTACTTGTACTCGAAGGACGTTCCGGCGGGCAGCGAGACCGTCAGCTTCCAGACGGGGTACGCGGCCGGGTCGAGCTTGAGGGCGGAGGCCGGGGCCCAGTTGCCGAGCTCGGCGCGGTTGCCGGTGACGTAGATGTTCTGGCCGACCGCGGTGGTGGCGTTGACGCTGAAGGCGGCGCCGGCGGTGGCCGGGGGCGTCGTCGGCGGAGTGGTCGGGGTGGTGCCGCCTCCGCAGGTGGTGGCGTTCACGTGGAGGGCCACGGCCGTGTTGGCGGCGAGGGTGGCCGTGAACTGGCCGGACGCGTTCACCGTCACGCCCGTGTTCGACTGGACGTCGCAGTAGGCGCCCGGGGCGAGCTGGGTCTGGAAGGTGCGGGTGAGCGCCGAGGACTCGTGGTTGATCGCCACATAGGCCTTGGAGCCGCGGCCGAACGCTATGGCGTTGTTGCCGTTGTCCCACCAGTCGGTGACGGCCTGGCCGCGCGCCGCGTTGCGGAAGCCGACCATGGAGGAGATCTCGCGCCAGGCGTGCTGGCACTTCCAGCCGTCGCTGTAACAGGCGTTCACCTGGCCGCCGTTGGGCGGTCCGGCGTCCTTGTCGGTCCACTCGTAGCCGGAGTGGACGTCCGGGGAGCCGTAGGGCCAGGCGAGCATGAAGACGGAGGCGAGGGTGTAGTTCGCGCCGTCCTTGTAGCTGAGGGTGTCGCCGCCGCGCTCGGTGTCGTGGTTGTCGACGAAGACGCCGGACTGGCCGGAGGGCATGTAACCCCAGGCCTCGCCGAGGTTCTTCAGGTAGGAGAGCTTCTCGCCCTGGACGATGCGCTTGAGGTCGCGGGCGTAACGGAACTCCTGGACGTCCCCGCTGCCGAGGTACTCGCTCGGGGAGACGGCCTCGCCGGCGCCGTGGATGGCCTCCAGCTTCCAGAAGGCGTTGGGCTTGCTCAGCCGCGACTTGATGTTGGCGAGGTCGGCGGCCGGCATGTGCTTGGCGGCGTCGACGCGGAAGGCGTCGACACCGAGCGAGAGCAGGTCGTTCAGGTAGCCCGCTATCTTGCCGCGGACGTAGTCCTCGCCCGTGTCGAGGTCGGGGAGCTGGACCAGTTCGCAGTTCTGGACGTTGCCGCGGTCCTGGTAGTTGGTGATCGAGGAGCGGCAGTCGTCCATGTCGGAGCCGGAGTAGAGGCCCGGGTAGTCGTACTTGGAGAACGAGGTCCCGCCCGTTCCCGTGCCGGAGCCGTTCGCCATGTGGTTGATGACGGAGTCGGCCACGACCTTGACGCCGGCCGCGTGGCAGGTGTCGATCATGTTCTTGAAGGCGGTGCGGTCGCCGAGACGTCCGGCGATCTTGTAGCTGACCGGCTGGTACGAGGTCCACCACTGGCCGCCCTGGAGGTGCTCCTGGGGCGGGGAGACCTGGACGTATCCGTATCCGGCGGGGCCGAGACGGTCGGTGCACTCCCGGGCCACCGAGGCGAAGTTCCATTCGAACATCACCGCGGTGACGTCCTTCTCACCGGGCGGGGTGGCCTGCGCCGGGGGGTTCACCGCGACGGCCACAGCGGCTCCCGCCACGAGGGCGAGTGCAGCTGCCACGGTCTTTCGGGCCATGATTCCTCCTGCTGACTTCACTGTCGCAAGAAGTTGCTGAAAATGTCAGCAACTGTTTTCAGCCGTGACCGTACGAGTGCCCCGACGCCCGGTCAACCCTCCTGACGCCGCTCCGGACCCCTCGACGCAAGTTGTTACGAAAGGACTTGCGACACCCTGCCGGGCGGCTGCGCGGTCGAGCCGCGGACCACCAGCTCCGGCTGGAAGACGAACTCCGTGCGCTGCACGGGATTCCCCTCGATCTCCTCCAGGAGCGCGCCGACCGCCGCCGTCGCCATGGCCTGCACGGGCTGGCGCACGGTGGAGAGCGGCGGGCTGGTGAAGGCGATGAGCGGCGAGTCGTCGAAGCCGACGACGGAGACGTCACCCGGCACGTCGAGGCCCCGGGCACGGACGGCGCGGATCACACCGAGCGCCATCAGGTCGGAGGCGCAGACGATGCCCGTGCACCCCTCGCCGAGCAGGATGTCGGCCGCCGCGTGCCCGCCCTCGACACCGAAGAGCGTGGGCCTGATGAACCGTTCGGCCTCGGCCCGTTCGATGCCGAGGAGCTCGTACAGCTCGGCGGTGAAGCCCTCGGCCTTGCGGCGCGACGGCACGTACCGGGTGGGACCGATGGCGAGCCCGATCCGCTCGTGGCCCAGTTCGACCAGGTGCCGCACGGCCATGCGGGCCGCGGCCCGGTCGTCCGGGGAGACGAAGTTGGCGTCGATGTGCTCGTTGTAGCCGTTGATGAGGACGTACGGCACGCCCCGGTCGCTGAGCCGGGCGTAGCGCGCCGGGTCGGCGGAGGCGTCCGCGTGCAGCCCGGAGAGGAAGACGATCCCGGCCACCCCGCGCTCCACGAGCTGCTCGACGAGCTCGTCCTCGGTGGCGCCGCCGGGCATCTGCGTACAGAGCACCGGCGTGTAGCCGTGGCCGGCGAGGACCTGTTCGACGACCTGCGCGAACGCCGGGAAGATCGGGTTGGTCAGCTCGGGCACGACGAGCCCGACGAGGCCCGCGCTGCGGCGTTTGAGCCGTACGGGACGCTCGTAGCCGAGCACGTCGAGCGCGGCGAGCACCTTGTGCCGGGTCGCTCCGGCCACCCCCGCCTTGCCGTTGAGGACACGGCTGACGGTGGCCTCGCTGACCCCGGACTGGGCCGCGATGTCCGCGAGCCGCGGGGCGCCGTTCCCGGCACCCCGCGGCAGGGGGATCGTCACACCGCCCACCAGGCGGTGGTGTCGGCGGGGAGTTCGATCTCGTCGTCGACGACCCTGATCTCCTCGTTGGAAAGGAGGAACCGGCCGGGCAGCGGGACGGAGATGGCCCGGCCGGTGGTGTTGGCGGTGCAGACGAAACCGTCGCGGCGGAAGGAGAGCACACCCTCGGGTGCCTCCAGCCACTCCAGGGCCTCGCCCGCACCGAGTTCGGGACGCTCGCGGCGCACGGCGAGCGCGCTGCGGTACAGCTCCAGGGTGGAGCCGGGGTCGCCGGTCTGCGCCTCGACGCTCAGCGCGCCCCAGGTCGCGGGCTGCGGCAGCCAGGAGCCGCCGTCGCCGAAGCCGTACGAGGAGCCCTCGGCGGACCACGGGATCGGCACGCGGCAGCCGTCGCGGAAGCCGTCCTGGCCGCTGGCCCGCCAGAAGGACGGGTCCTGACGGACCTCGTCGGGCAGGTCGGTGACGTCCGGCAGGCCGAGCTCCTCGCCCTGGTAGACGTAGGCCGAGCCGGGCAGGGCCAGCATCAGCAGGGTCGCGGCCCGGGCCCGGCGCAGGCCGAGCTCTCGGTCGCCGTCCTCGCGCAGCTGGGTGCCGAGGCCCGCCGGGTTGGCGAAGCGGGTGGCGTGCCGGGTGACGTCGTGGTTGGAGAGCACCCAGGTGGTGGGGGCTCCGACCGGGCGCATCGCGGCGAGCGACTCGTCGATGACGGTACGCAGCTCGGTCGCGTCCCAGTGGGTGCCCAGGTACTGGAAGTTGAAGGCCTGGTGCATCTCGTCGGGGCGCACGTAGTTCGCGGTGCGGTCGACGGTCGGGGTCCAGGCCTCGGCGACGAGGACGCGCTCCCCGTCGTACTCGCTCAGCACGTTCCGCCAGGATCGGTAGATCTCGTGGACGCCGTCCTGGTCGAAGAAGGGCATGACGTCGTTGCCGAGCAGCTTCAGCTGGTCGTGGGCGCCGATGTCGGGCAGGCCCGGGGCCTTCACCAGGCCGTGGGCGACGTCGACGCGGAAGCCGTCGACGCCCATGTCGAGCCAGAAGCGCAGGATGGAGCGGAACTCGTCGCGTACGGCCGGGTGTTCCCAGTTGAAGTCGGGCTGCTCCGGCGCGAAGAGGTGGAGGTACCACTCCCCGGGGGTGCCGTCCGCTTCCTCGGTCCGGGTCCAGGCGGGGCCGCCGAAGATGGACTCCCAGTCGTTCGGCGGCAGTTCGCCGTTCACGCCCTTGCCGGGGCGGAAGTGGTAGCGCTCGCGCAGCGGCGACCCGGGGCCCTCGCGCAGCGCCCGCTGGAACCACTCGTGCTGGTCGGAGGAGTGGTTGGGGACGAGGTCGACGATGATCCGGAGCCCCAGGTCGTGGGCCTCGCGGATCACGGCGTCGGCGTCGAGGAGCGAGCCGAACATCGGGTCGATGGCCCGGTAGTCGGCGACGTCGTAGCCGGCGTCGGCCTGCGGCGACGCGTAGAACGGGGAGAGCCAGACGGCGTCGACGCCGAGTTCCTTGAGGTACGGCAGCCGGCTGCGGACACCCTCCAGGTCGCCCATGCCGTCGCCGTTGCCGTCGGCGAAGCTGCGCGGGTAGACCTGGTAGATCACGGCGTCTCTCCACCAGCCCGTGTGCGTGCCGGTGGCGGGGACGTCGGCCGGGGTGGCGAGATGCTGGGTCATGTCTTCCCTGAGAGGTAAGGAGGTACGTTCGGGCGGGGTGTTCAGGGCCGTCAGCCCTTGACGGCACCGGCCGACATGCCGGTGACGAGGTGCCGCTGGGCGAAGAGGAACACCAGGGCGGCGGGGACGGCGATGAGCACGGAGGCCGCCGCCATCGGGCCCCACTGGGCGCCGTACTGGTTGACGAACTTCTGGAGTCCGCCGGCGAGCGTCAGGTTCTCGTCGCCGACCATGAAGGCGGAGGCGTAGGCGACCTCGCCCCAGGCGGTGATGAAGGAGTAGAACGCGGTCACCGCGATGCCCGGCTTGGCGAGCGGCAGGATGAGCCGCCAGAAGGTGCCGAACGGGGTGAGTCCGTCGACGTAACCGGACTCGTCGATCTCGCGCGGGATGGTGTCGAAGAAGCCCTTCATCATCCAGGCGCAGAACGGGACGGCGATCGTCAGGTAGGTGATGACCAGGCCGACCGGCTGATTGAGCAGGCCCATCGACGACATGATGTTGTAGATCGGCACGATGAGGACGGCGACCGGGAACATCTGCGTGATGAGCAGGGTCCACATCAGTCCGCGCTTGCCGGGGAAGCGGAAGCGGCTGACGGCGTAGCCCGTGGTGGCGGAGATGAAGACGCCGACGACGGTGGTGAGACCCGCGACGAGCAGCGAGTTGGCGAACCAGGTGAGGAACGGGGTGTCCCTCAGGAGGTTCGTGTAGTTCTCGAGCGTCGTCTCCTTGAAGAAGTCCGTGGTGATCGCGAACTCGGCGGGCTTCAGGGAGGTCAGGAGCACCCACAGCACCGGGAAGACGGCGATCACGGAGGCCACGATCAGCGTGACGTGCAGGGCGACCGAGGCGAGCGGCGAGCGGCGGCCGCGCAGCGGGGCGTTGGCCTGCGGCTGGGGGGCGGCGGCGCGGTGGGTGGCACGGCGGGTGGGGGTCGTGGTCGTCACCAGACTTCTCCCTGCTTGCGGAGGACTCGCCGGTAGACCGCGGCGAAGAGCATCAGGAGGACCAGGATCAGCACGCCCCACGTCGACGACTGGGCGAAGTCGCGCGGACTGACCTCGAAGGAGAACTTGTAGGCCTGTGTGACGAGGATCTGGGTGGCCTCGCCGGGCCCGCCCCGGGTGAGCAGGAAGATCACCGGGAACATGTTGAAGGTCCAGATGGTGGAGAGCAGGATCACCGTCGTGGAGACCGAGCGGAGCCCGGGCATGGTGATGTGCCGGAAGCGCTGCCAGGCGTTGGCGCCGTCCATCTCGGCGGCCTCGTACATCTCGCTGGGGATGGACTGGAGCCCGCCGAGGAGGGCGACCATCATGAACGGGACGCCGAGCCAGACGTTGACGAGGATGACGGAGAACTTGGCCCAGGTGGGGTCGTTCAGCCACGGGACGGCGTCGATGCCGCCGCCCGCGAGGAGCTTGTTCAGCAGGCCGTTGTCCTGGTTGTAGAGGAAGCGCCAGGCGAAGACGGAGACGAAGCCGGGCACCGCCCAGGGCAGGATCAGCAGCAGCCGGTAGGCGGAGCGGCCGGCGATCTTGCGGTTCAGGATGTTGGCGAGGGCGAGACCGAGGGCGAAGGTCAGCGACACGCAGGCCACCGTCCACACCAGCGTCCAGCCCAGGGTGGAGAGGAACTGGCTGCCGGTGAGCGCGTCGGCGTAGTTGTCCAGGCCCACGAACTCGTAGGTGGCCGGGATCTCGTTGACGCCGATCGACCGCGCGACGTTCCGCTCGTTGGCATCGGTCAGCGACAGGTAGATGCCGCGGATCAACGGGTAGCCGATGATCACCGCGATCACGACGATCACCGGGGCGACCATCGCCCAGGCGTACCAGTGGGTGGAGAGTGAGCGCTTCGCCGCGCCCCGCTGCTTACCAGTTCCGCGGCTCCGGCCGCGGGCGACACTGTCGCCCGCGGCCTTCGCCACCGACTGGCTGGGGGTGTCCACAGCCATCAGCCGGCCTGCCTTCCTTCCTCTTCCTGCTACTTCGCCTGCTACTTCGCCTGCTGCTGTCCCGCTACCGCTCTGCTACTTCCAGTCCTTCAGGAGCTTGCGGTAGGAGTCACCCGTCGCCTTGGCGCCGGCGTCCGGGGAGGTCTGGCCGGTGAGGACCTTGGTGTACTCGGTGACGAGCGGCGCGAAGAGGCTGCCGGTCTCCGGGATCCAGGGGCGCTCGACGGCCTTGTCGACGACCGGCTTGAAGAACATGATCATCTCGTTGGTCGCGACGTCCGGCTTGATGTAGACGGACTGGCGGGTCGGGAGGAGGCTGAGCTCCTTCGCGACCGTCGCCTGCGTCTCGGCCGAGGTCATGTACTCGGCGAAGGCGTAGGACGCGTCGAGGTTCTTGGAGCCCGCGTAGACGGCGAGGTTGTGACCGCCCTGCGGGGCGCCCTGACCGGCGGAGCCGGCCGGGACCGGGGCGATGCCCAGGTTGGCCTTGTCCTTGAACTCCTTGCCGGCGTAGGTGTCGGCGACGGCCCACGGGCCGTTGATCATCATGGCGACCTTGCCGTCCTTGAAGGCCGTCTGCATGTTGTTCCAGCCGTCGGTCGCGTCGGTCTTGGCCGCGCCGGAGTCGACCAGGTCCTTGACGACCTTGAAGCCCTTCACGCCCGCCGGGCTGTCGACGGTGATCGTCTTCTTCTCGGCGTCGACGAGGTTGCCGCCCTCGCCGTACAGGAAGGAGAGGAACCAGTACGCGTCGTCGCCGCGGAGGTACAGGCCGGTCTTGCCGGTCTTCTCCTTGATCTTGGCGGAGACGGTCTTGAGCTCGTCGATGGTCTTGGGGACCTCGACGCCGGCCTCCTTGAAGATCTTCTTGTTGTAGAAGATGCCCATGGAGTCGATGACCTGCGGAACGCCGTAGGTCTTGCCCTTGTACTTGGTGGAGGCGGCGGCCTGCTCCAGGAAGTCGTCCGCGCCCTTGAGGGCCGCGGTGCCGTCCAGCGGGGCCAGGTAGCCGAGGTCCGCGAACTCGGGGGTCCAGGCGACCTCGGAGCGGATGACGTCGGGCGCGCCGGAGCCGGACTGGGCCGCGTTCTTGAACTTGTTCTGCGCCTCACCGAAGGGCACGTTCACATACTTGACGGTGACCTTGGGGTGCTTCTTCTTGAAGTCCTCGGCGACCTTCTTGAAGACCTTGTCCTCGGAGCCGACCGTGGACGTGTCCCACCAGGTCACGGTGCCGGAGAGCTCGCCGGAGCCCTTCGAGCCGCCGCCGTTCGAACCGCTGTCACTACCGCACGCCGCCAGGGTCACGCCCAGGGCCGCGACCAGCGCGGTGGCCGCTATGCCACGCCGCATGTGAACTCCTTCAGTGATCCCGGGGAAGACGAGGGGCTGGAACGTTCCTCATTGCGACCGCTCCCTCGCGGCGCTCCGGGTTGGCAGGAACGTAACAGGGATGAAAACGGGCCGAAAGAGCTTGCGTGAAATTTCTGCAAGACCCGGGGATCGTTACATCCGCGTGTCCCTAAGGTTGCCGAAGGGCCGGTTGACAGGGGCCGGAGCAGGCCACTTCCGGACAGAACGCCCCCACAAGAGGTCACCGCCCTCACACGCTCCGTCTCGCAAGACCTGCAAGACCTTGCGAAACCAGAGGGAATCCGTCCCGAATCCACCCCGACGGGCGTTCGGTGGGCAATACGCGCTGTGACCGGTACAGTCCATCCTCATGACCGCGCGGCTTGCCGATATCGCAGCCCAGGCGGGGGTCAGTGAAGCCACAGTCAGCCGCGTGCTCAACGGCAAGCCCGGTGTGGCCACCGCCACCCGTGAATCCGTGCTTGCCGCACTCGACGTGCTCGGCTACGAGCGGCCCGTACGACTGCGTCAGCGCAGCGCCGGGCTCGTCGGTCTCATCACCCCCGAGCTGGACAACCCGATCTTCCCCGCGCTCGCGCAGGTCATCGGGCAGGCCCTGACCCGGCAGGGGTACACGCCGGTCCTGGCGACCCAGACCCCCGGCGGATCCACCGAGGACGAGCTCACCGACATGCTGGTGGAACGGGGCGTCGCCGGCATCATCTTCGTCTCCGGGCTGCACGCCGACACCACCGCCGACATGACGCGTTACGACCAGCTGCGCGGCAAGGGCGTCCCGTACGTCCTCCTCAACGGCTTCTCCCCCAAGGTCCAGGCGCCCTTCGTGTCGCCCGACGACCGGGCGGCGATGCGGCTCGCGGTGACGCACCTGGCGGCGCTCGGCCACACCCGGATCGGGCTCGCCGTCGGCCCCAAGCGGTTCGTCCCGGTGCTGCGCAAGATCGAGGGCTTCCGGAAGGGCATGGAGGAGCGGCTCGGCCTCGGCCCCGAGGAGTCCGAGGAGCTGATCCAGCACTCCCTCTACACCCTGGAGGGCGGCCAGGCGGCAGCGGGCGCGCTGATCTCCCGGGGCTGTACCGCCGTCGTGTGCGCGAGCGACATGATGGCGCTCGGCGCGATCCGGGCGGCCCGGCAGCAGGGGCTCGACGTGCCGCGGGACGTGTCCGTCGTCGGCTTCGACGACTCCCCGCTCATAGCGTTCACGGATCCGCCGCTGACCACCATCCGCCAGCCCGTGCAGGCGATGGGGCAGGCCGCGGTCCGCGCGCTGCTCGAGGAGGTCGGGGGGACCCCGGCTCCGCACTCCGAGTTCGTCTTCATGCCTGAGCTGGTCGTTCGCGGGTCGACGGCGTCGGCTCCGTCTCCGGTGCCTCCTTCTCCCGTATCTCCTTCTTGAGGGGGAGCGGGTGCGGCCGGAACCCGACCGGGGGATGATCGGTCGAGGGGACTGGATCTGGCAAACTCTCTGCCTATGGGTGAAACGACCGTGAAGAGTTTGGACGACCGGACGACCCCGTCGTCACCCATCGTGGCCGACGGCAGGTTGTCGCGCCTGCGTGCGCGCGTGCCGCGCCGGCCCACGATCTGGTTCGAGATCGCGCTCATCGCGATCAGCTACTGGACGTACTCGCTCATCCGCAACGCGGTGCCGGAGCAGAAGGCCCAGGCGCTGAAGAACGCGGACTGGATCTGGCAGGCCGAGGAGTCCCTCGGCCTCGCCTTCGAGCACGCCGTCAACCACGCCGTGAACTCGGTGACCTGGCTGATCGTCTCGATGAACTACTACTACGCCACGCTGCACTTCATCGTGACCATCGGTGTGCTCGTGTGGCTGTACCGATGGCAGCCGGGCCGTTACGCGGCGTTCCGTACGGTCCTGTTCGCCACCACCGGTGTGGCCCTGGTCGGTTACTACCTGTACCCGCTCGCGCCGCCGCGGCTCATGACCAGCCAGAGCTTCATCGACACGGTGCTCGTGCACGAGACCTGGGGCTCGATGGCCTCGGGCAACCTCAAGCACGTGTCGAACCAGTACGCGGCGATGCCGTCGATGCACATCGGCTGGTCGCTCTGGTGCGGGCTGACGATCTTCCTCCTGGCCAAGGCGCCCTGGGCGAAGATCCTGGGCCTGCTCTACCCGACGGTCACGCTCGTCGTGATCGTCGCGACCGCCAACCACTTCTGGCTGGACGCGGTCGGCGGCATGATCTGCCTGGCCTTCGGCTTCCTCGTCTCGTACTTCTGGTACGGCTCCCGGCCGCACAAGCTGCCCAAGCTGGTGGAGCCGGCCGCTCCGGCCGCCCAGGGCGGTCCGCGTCCGTCGGAGAGCACGAAGGACACGGACCGCGAGGCGGGGCAGGACGCGGACGCCGAGCGTCCGGTCGGCTCCCGCAGGTAACCGAGTCGGTCAGTCCTGCCTGTACGCGATCCGGCCACCGGTGACGGTGAGCCGGATCGCCGTCTTTTCGACCTCGTCCGCCGGAGCCTCCACCGGGTCCACGGCGAAGGCCGTGAGGTCGGCCCGGAAGCCCGGGGCGATCCGGCCGGCGACCGTCTCCTCCCCCGCCGCGAACGCCGCGTGCGTCGTCATGCCCTCCAGGGCCATCAGACCGGTCAGACCGTGCCGGGCCGAGGCCGCGCCGCGCGGGGCCCGGGCGGTCGCGAGGACCTGACGGGCGTCGTGGTGGGCGATGGGCCAGTCGGAGCCGAGGGCGAGGTGCGCCCCGGCCTCCCGCAGGTCGCGGCAGCGCCAGGCGCGGGCCGACCGCGCCTCGCCGAGCCGCTTGGACCACTCGTCGGTGTGGTCGGCGCGGGTGTACGCGGTGTGCGGCGGCTGCATGGAGGCGACGACCCCGAGCGCGGCGAAGCGGCCGAGCTGGTCGTCGGGGACGGTCTCGATGTGCTCGATCCGGTGACGGGGACCGCCCGCGCCGAGGCCTTCCACGGTGTCGAGGACATGCCGGACGGCGGCGTCGCCGATGGCGTGGGTGGCGGTGCCGACGCCGGCGCGGTGGAGGTGGCGTACGGCGGCGGAGTACGCGGCCGGGTCGGGCCAGAAGGCATCGGTGCCCTGGCCGTGGCAGTCGGCGTGCTCCAGCCAGGCGGTGCCGCCCTCGACGGTGCCGTCCATGAAGAACTTCACGCCGCCGATCCGCCACAGCCGGCCGGCCCGCTCCTGGAGGCGTACGAAGCCGTCCAGCTCCTCCTCGGTGGCGCCCGGCATGCACCAGGGCGCGAGGCGCAGCCGCAGCGGCAGGTCGCCGTCCTCCTCCAGGGCGGCGAGGAGCCCGGGCACGTCGTGTCCGCCGAGGTCCATGACGTGGGCGCCGGTGAGGCCGGTGGCGGCCATGCCGGTGAGGAGCTCGACGAGCCGGTCGCGGCGCTCGGCGTACGGCTGGGCCGGGAGGACCGGGGTCATCAGGTCCATGGCGGCGTGCTCGATCAGGTGCCCGGTGGGGCGGCCGTCGGCGCCGATGACGATCTCGGAGCGCTGGGTGAAGGCGCGGGGTCCGTCGATGCCGGCGGCCTTGAGGGCGGTGGCGCTGACGAGGGCGGAGTGCCCGTCGTAGAGGCGCAGGTGGGCGGGGGCGCCGCCGAGGACGTCCTCGATCAGGTCGCGGTGGACGGGGCGGCCGCCGAAGACGTTGTGGTCGAGGCCGAAGCCGAGGACCCAGCCGTCGCGGCGCTCGGCGGTCCGCAGGGCGGCGCGGAGTCCTTCGAGGTCGGTGACGGCCGAGAGGTCGGTGCCGGTGTACATCTCCAGGCCCCAGACGGGGTGGCTGTGGGCGTCGGTGAGGCCGGGTGTGAGGGTGGCGCCGGCCAGGTCGACGGTCTCGGTGCCGGGTCCGGCCCAGGCGCGGGCGTCGTCGGCGTCGCCGAGAGCGGTGATCACTCCGCCATGGACGGCGACGGCGGTGGCGCCGGTGAGCTCGGGGTCGCGGACTCGGGCGTCGACGAGGACGAGGTCGGGTGCGGACACGAGGGGTCTTCTCCTTCGGTGGATGCGGGTTCGGCGGCGAAGTTCGCGTAGACCTCGGGGCGCGTGCGGCGCAGCCGGTTGGCGAGGAGGAGCCCGAGGACGAAGACGGCGGGGACGAGCGAGACCAGCACGGTGTTCACGGTCGTCGAGGCGGCGGTGAAGAGCTCGATGTTGGCGGTGACCAGGCCGATCGCCCCGGCGAGCAGGACGAAGGCGGTGACGGGGGCGACGACGGTGCGGAGGACGCCCTCGCGGTGGTCGATCCTCCGGAAGAAGAAGGGCACGGCGAGCGCGGCGAGCAGCTGGAGGACCATCAGGCCGAGCATGCCGGGGGTGTTCACCCAGAGCAGGAGCTGCTGGTACGGGTCGGCGCCCGCGAGCGCGAAGGCGAGGACGACGACGGCGCCGAGCACGGTCTGCGCGGCCCCCGCGACGTACGGGGAGCGGTGACGGGGGTGGATCCGGCCGAGGGTCTTCGGCAGCACGCCCTCCTCGGAGAGGGAGAGGGTGTAGCGGTTGATGGCGTTGTGGAAGGCGAGGAGGGAGGCGAGGACGCTGGTGACGATGAGGATGTGCATCAGGTCGGCGGCCCACGCTCCGACGTACGTGGTGATGGCGGCGAAGAAGAGGCCGCCGGGGTCGTCGGCGGCGGCCTGGACGACCTTGTCCTCGCCGAAGGCCTGGATCACGGTCCAGACGACGAAGGCGTAGAAGAGGCCGAGGAAGGCGACCGCGAGGTAGGTGGCGCGGGGGATGGTGCGCTCGGGGTCCTTGGCCTCGCGGCGGTAGATGACGGTGGACTCGAAGCCGGTGAAGGCGGCGAACGCGCAGGCCAGGACGGCGGCGGTGCCGCCGGTGAGGACGTGTTCGGGGGCGAGGCCGCCGAGGGAGAGGCCGTTCGCGCCCCCGTCGACGAGGACGCCGCCGGCGAGGAGGACGAGGATGCCGGTCTCGGCGACGAGGAGGACGCCGAGGAGTTTGGCGCCGAAGTCGATCGAGCGGTAGCCGCCGTACCAGATCAGCAGGAGGCCGGCGAGGGAGACGGGCAGCCAGGGGACGTCGTGGCCGAGGGCGGCGGCGGTGTCCGAGGTGGCGGAGCCGAGGAGCCCGTACACGCCGATCTCCATGCCGTTGTAGCCGAGCATGGCGACGAGGGCGGCGGCGATGCCGATCGGCCGGCCGAGGCCGCGGGTGATGTACGCGTAGAAGGCGCCGGCGCTGCGGACGTGGCGGCTCATGGTGGTGAAGCCGACGGCGAAGACGGTGAGGGTGAGGCCGGCGAGGAGGTAGCCGACGGGGGCGCCGATGCCGCCGAGCAGGATGGCGATGGGGGCGACGCCGGCCATGACGGTGAGCGGGGCGGCGGCGGAGACCACGAAGAAGGAGATGTCGGCGGTGGAGAGCGTGCCGGTTCTCAGCCCCGGGGGCTCGTCGGGCGTGGAGGGGGGCATGGGCGAGGACATACGGGGGAAGCCTTCCGTGACAGGAAACCTAAAGGCTTTCGGTTTGCGCAATGTAGCCTCGTCCTCGACCGTTCGGGAAGACCTGACGGGCACCTGAACAGGGAGTGACGATTCATGGGCCGGCCGCGCAGACCTCTCCTCGACCGGGAGCGGATCACCACCACGGCGCTCGAAATCGTCGACGAGAAAGGCGAGTTCAGCGTCCCGCAGATCGCGAAACGCCTCGGGGTGCAGACCGCATCCGTCTACCACCACGTGGACGGCCGGGACGGGATCGTGGAGCTGCTCCGCGAGCGGGTGGCCACCGGCATCGACGCCGCGACCCTGGACCTGCCGCACTGGGACGACGCCATGGCCGCCTGGGCCCGCTCCTACCGTTCGGCGTTCGCCGCGCACCCGCGTGCGATCCCGCTGCTCATGACGTCACCGGTGCGCGCGCCCAAGGTCCTGCACCAGTACGAGAAGGCCGTCGGCCGCCTGCTCGACGCCGGGTTCGCCCTGCCGGACGTCATGCCCGTGATCATCGCCCTGGAGAACCTGGTCCTCGGCTCGGCGCTCGACCTGGCCGCGCCCGAGACGATGTGGGAGCTCGCCGACGAGGCGGCCACGCCACGGCTTGCCCGCGCGCTCGGCGCGATCCCGGAGGGCCGCGCCGACCAGGCCTTCGAGCTGGCGCTCACCGGGTACTTGTCCCACGTCCGGGCCGCCTACGCCCCGTAGAACAGCTCCTCGACGATGGCCCGGGCGCGGCGGGTGATGCGGCGGTAGTCGTCGACCAGTTCGCCGACGTGGCCAGGGACGTAGCCCAAGTACCGGCCGACCGCGGCGAGTTCGCGCGGGGCCGAGGGGAAGGTGTCGCCGGGGCGGCCGCGGACCAGCATCACCGCGTTGCGGACGCGGGTGGCGAGGACCCAGGCCTCGTCGAGGGTCTGCGCCTCCTCCGTCGGGATCAGGCCCGCCGCGTGCGCGGCCGCGAGGGCCTCGCGGGTACGGGTCGTCCGCAGCCCCGGTTCCGCCCAGCCGTGCCGCATCTGGAGCAGCTGGACCGTCCACTCGACGTCGCTCAGGCCGCCGCGCCCCAGCTTGGCGTGGAGCGTCGGGTCGGCGCCGCGCGGCAGCCGCTCGGACTCCATGCGGGCCTTGAGGCGGCGGATCTCGCGGACCGCGTCCTCGCCGAGGCCCTCGGCGGGGTAGCGCAGCGGGTCGACGAGCTCGATGAACCGGTCGGCCAGCTCCAGGTCGCCCGCCATGGGTTCGGCGCGGAGCAGGGCCTGGCTCTCCCAGACGAGCGACCAGCGGCGGTAGTAGGCCTCGTACGACTTCAGGGTGCGGACCAGGGGGCCGCTCTTGCCCTCCGGCCTGAGGTCCGCGTCGATCAGCAACGGCGGGTCGGCGGTGGGGAGCTGGAGCAGTCGCCGCATCTCCGCGACCACCTTGCTCGCGGCCCGCGCCGCCTCCTGCTCGTCGACGCCCTCGCGCGGCTCGTGCACGAACAGCACGTCGGCGTCGGAGCCGTAGCCCTGCTCGTGGCCGCCGAAGCGGCCCATCCCGATGACGGCGAACCGGGTCGGGAGGGTATCGCCCCACTCGGCGCGCACGACGGCCCGCAGGGCGCCGGCGATCGTCGCCGCGTTGAGGTCGGTGATCGCCTCCCCCACGCGGTCGACCAGCGCGCCGGGGTCGGGCTCGCGGGGGTTGTCCTCGGTGCCGTACGAGCCGATGAGATCGGCCGCGGCGGTACGGAACAGCTCCCTGCGGCGCACCCCGCGGGCCGCCGCGACCGCCTGCTCGGCGTCGTCCGCGCGGCCCACGGCCGCCAGGACCTCCTGCTCCAGGTGGTCCCGGCCGCGCGGCTTCAGCCCCTCCGGGTCGCCGAGGATGGCGACCGCCTCGGGGGCGCGGAGCAGCAGGTCGGGGGCGAGGCGGCCGGCGGAGAGCACCCGGGCGAGGTTCTCGGCGGCGGCGCCCTCGTCCCGGAGGAGCCGGAGGTACCAGGGGGTCTTGCCGAGGGCGTCCGAGACCTTGCGGAAGCCGAGGAGGCCGGCGTCCGGGTCGGCCGAGTCGGCGAACCAGCCGAGGAGCACCGGCAGCAGCGTCCGCTGGATCGCGGCCTTGCGGCTCACGCCGGCGGAGAGCGCCTCCAGGTGGCGCAGGGCGGCGGCCGGGTCCTGGTAGCCGAGGGCTTCGAGGCGCTGGCCCGCCGCCTTCGGGCTGAGCCGAATCTCGCCGGGGGCGAGCTGGGCGACGGCGTCGAGCAGCGGCCGGTAGAAGAGCTTCTCGTGCAGCCGGCGGACGACGGCCGCGTGCCGCTTCCACTCCTTGTTGAGCGCGGTGACCGGGTCGGTGCGCAGGCCGAGGGAGCGGCCGAGGCGGCGCAGGTCGGCCTCGTCCTCGGGGACGAGGTGGGTGCGGCGCAGCCGGTACAGCTGGATGCGGTGCTCCATGGCCCGCAGGAAGCGGTACGCCTCGTCGAGCTGGGCGGCGTCCGCGCGGCCGACGTAGCCGCCGGCGGCGAGCGCGGCGAGCGCGTCCAGGGTCTTGCCGCTGTGCAGGCCGGCGTCGCTGCGGCCGTGCACGAGCTGGAGGAGCTGGACGGCGAACTCGACGTCCCGCAGGCCGCCGGGGCCGAGCTTGAGCTCGCGCTCGACCTGGGCGGCGGGGATGTTGTCGACGACCCGGCGGCGCATCTTCTGCACGTCGGGGACGAAGTTCTCGCGCTCGGCGGCCTGCCAGACGAGCGGGGAGACGGCGTCGATGTACTGGGCGCCGAGCTCCGGGTCGCCGGCCACGGCGCGCGCCTTCAGGAGCGCCTGGAACTCCCAGGTCTTCGCCCAGCGCTGGTAGTAGGCGAGGTGGGAGGAGAGGGAGCGGACGAGGGGGCCGTTGCGGCCCTCGGGGCGGAGGTTGGCGTCGACCGGCCAGATCGTGCCCTCGATGTTGGTCTCGGAGCAGATCCGCATGAGGTGCGAGGCGAGCCGGGTCGCGGCCTGGAGTGCCTTGCCCTCGTCGGCGCCCTCGGCGGGCTCGCCCACGAAGATCACGTCCACGTCGGAGACGTAGTTGAGCTCGTGGCCGCCGCACTTGCCCATCGCGATCACGGAGAGCCGGCACTGGGCGGCGTCGGCGGGCTCGGCGGTACGGGCGATGGCGAGCGCGGCGCGCAGGGTCGCCGTCGCCAGGTCGGCGAGCTCGGCGGCCGTCTCGGCGACGTCGATGGTGCCGCACACGTCACGGGCCGCGATGGCGAGCAGGCAGCGGCGGTAGGCGACGCGCAGCGAGACGGCGTCGGTGGCGTCGGCGAGCCCGTGCTCGAACTCGGCGACGCCCGGGTGCAGGTCGGTCGCCTCGTACGTGACGAGGGACTCCCAGTCGCGGGGGTGGCGGGCCAGGTGGTCGGCGAGCGCCTCGGAGGCGCCGAGCACCCCGAGGAGCCGGTCCCGGAAGGGCTTGGCGGAGAGCAGGGTGGCGGTGAGGGTCTGCCGCTCGGTCTCGGGCTGGGCCTCGACGAGCCGGACCAGGCCGCGGAGGGCCAGATCGGGGTCGGCGGTGGCGCCGAGGGCGTCGAGGAGGACGGCGTCGCCGCGGAGGGCGGACAGCTCGGGTACGTCGAGGAGCCGTTCGGCCCCCGACGGATCGGTGAATCCGTGGCGCAGCAGACGTGAGAAAGTACTGCTTCTGCGTCCCGGCACCGTCATCCGACCGCTCCCTCCAAGCAGGTCCATCCCAGGTCTCCCACAAGGTCGGGCCCGGGAGGTCGAGCCTATCGAGCCTATCCGGAGTGAGGAGCGCGGGCGCCCAGGCCTTCGGATCGAAGCGGATCACACGTGACATCTCGCACATTGATCGCTTTTCGGGCTGGATGAACCGTATTTCTTGAAAGTCCGTCTTGTTGTGTGCGTGCACCACCCCCGCGCGCCGTCCCGTCCTCTCTCCCGTCCTTCTGTGAAAGCGCGCCGACACCGATGCCCGTCCGTCTCACCCGCCGTCCCGCCGCCTCCTCCCGCCGCGGGGGCTCCCGCCGCAGGGTCGTCACGACGGCCGTGACGACCGTCCTGGTGGGCGGCACCTTCGCCGGTCTGCTGTCGGTGACGACGGCGCCGGACTCCTCGGCGGCGTCGGCCGCCCCGCCCGTACGCACGCCGGAGGAGGGGAAGGTCCGCCCGGTCGAGGCGCGGGCGAAGGAGCGCGCGGCCGAGGCGCCGGCCGCCGCCTCCGACGGCGCGTCCGTGGTGCAGATCGTGGCGCACCCCGACGACGACCTGTTCTTCATGAACCCGGACACCTCCCAGTCGATCCGCTCCGGCAACGCCCTGACCTCCGTCTACCTCACCTCCGGCGAGTCGGACGGCGTCAACGCCCGTCCGCGCGACGCCGCCGGGGCCGCGCCCGACAAGGCGGGGTACGCGGAGGCCCGGCAGAACGGCATCCGCGCCGCGTACGCCGAGATGGCCACGGGCAGCCGCATCAGCCCCTGGGACCGGGTCGCGATCCCCACGGCCGGCGGCGCGACCGCCGAGCTGGACACCCTGCGGGCGAAGCCGCACGTGAAGCTGGTCTGGCTGCAGATGCGCGAGGCCGGGGCGACCAACGGCGACCGCCCCGAGAGCCTGAACGGCCTGTGGCACGGCCGGATATCCGCGCTCGCCTCCCAGCTCGCCTCCGGCACCCCGGTCGCGGCGGACTTCACGTACACCAAGGACCAGGTCGTCGCGACGGTGACCGGGGTCCTGGAGCGTTTCCGGCCGACCTTCGTGCGGATGCAGGACCCGACCTCCGGCAAGGTCGCCGGCACGGACCGCTACCAGGACCATCAGGACCACCTGTACGGGGCGCGGTTCGTCCAGGCCGCGCTCGCCCGGTACGCGGAGATACCCGGGCACCCGCACGTCGGCGTGCAGAACTACCTCGGCTACCCGACCAGCGTCCTGCCGCACACCCTCGACCCCGAGACGGCGGACGCGAAGCTGAAGACCCTCAAGACGTACGCGTGGATGGACGGCGTCAACGACTGCGGGACCGTCTCGGGCTGCGGCGACCTGAAGGTGGCCGCGCGGCCCGCGGGCCGGGGCTGGGCGCAGACCATCCGGTACGCCCGGGGCACCTCCACCTCCTGGGTGCAGCGCGACCGGGACGGCGCGCTGCACGCCTTCTCCGTCCTCGACGGGCGCCTCGCGACCTGGCGGAAGGCGGCGGGCGAGACGGCGTGGCAGGGGCCCGTGCTGCTGCCCGGCGGCGGCCTGGACAGCGGGGTCACCTCCACCCTGCTGCCCGACGGCCGGCTGGCCGTCTTCGGCACCCGGACGACGCTCGGCACCGGCCCGGCGGACTACCGGCGCGAGGTGGTGACGACCGAGCAGACGACGGCGGGCGGCGCGGGTGGCTCCGGCGACGCGGGGGGCTCCAGCGACGCGGGCGGCTCCAGCGACGCGGGCGGCTCCGGCGACGCGGGGGGCTCCGGCGGCGTCTTCGGTCCGTGGCGTTCGCTCGGCACGCCCGAGCGGGACGACATCGGGGGCACCTCCGACATCAGCGCGCCCGCCGTGACCCTGGGCCTCGACGGCCGGGCGACCCTGGTCGTACGGGACAGCGGTCACCGGCTCGCGGCGCGCGAGCAGGGCGCGGACGGCCGGTGGGGTCCGTGGCGGACGCTCGGCGGCGCCGACGTGCACGGCGACCCGGTGGCGGCGACCGACGCGACGGGCCGCGGGTACGTCTTCGCGAGCACCCCGACCACCGTCCTGGCGTGGGCGGCGCAGCACCCCGGCGGGCCCCTGACGGGTCCGGTGCTGACGGGCCTGCCGCCGACGACGCTGGCGCTGAGCGCGAACGCGGCGCCGGGCGGCGAGGGCGTACGGCTCTGGTTCCGCAAGCCGGCCTCCAACGACCTGCGGACCGCGGACTTCTCGGGCGCGGGCCTGGCCTCCCCGATGCGGGAGCTGGCGGGCGGCGTCGCGGGCTTCGGCCCGGTGAGCGGTTCGGCCGGGGGCACGGTCGGCGGCTCGGTGGGGGGACCCGCGGGCTCGGCGGACGTGGGCGGCATGCTGGCGGTCCGCTCCCGTACCGGCGTCCTGGCGACGGCCCCGCTGGGCCGGGGCGGGACGCGGCCGACGTGGCGACTGGAGCGGTTCCTGTTCGCCGGGGCGCCCGACGCGGGGACGGACGGGGTCGCGGCGATCGGCCTGAACGGCCGGCTGCACTGGACGCCCGCGGACCGATGAGTTCGGGCGGGCGGACCGGTCTCCCCTGTGTGGCCCTTCCCGTGGGCCACGCGAAAGGACGGCCGGTCATGGATCCGCGTACTTCCCTCGACCCCCGCTACAGCGACCCGAAAGCGGCCCCGCGGCCCTGGTCCGACGCGGCCGCGCGGCTCGCGGCGGCCGAGGTCTTCTGGCTGACGACGGTCCGCCCGGAGGGCCGCCCGCACGTCACGCCGCTCATCGCGGTCTGGTCGGCGGGGGCCCTGCACTTCTGCACCGGGCAGGACGAGCGCAAGGCCCGCAATCTCGCGGGGAACGCGTCGGTGGTCCTCACCACCGGCTCCCCCGCCCTCGACGAGGGCCTCGACCTCGTCGTCGAGGGCGAGGCGGTCCGGGTGACGGACGAGGAGCGACTGCGGGAGCTCGCGGAGGCGTACGTGGCGAAGTACGGCCCGCACTGGCGGTTCGAGGTGCGGGACGGGGCGTTCTTGGGTGACGGTGGTACGGCCCTGGTGTTCGCGGTCGCGCCTCGTACGGTCTTCGGCTTCGCCAAGGGTGAGCCGTTCGGCCAGACCCGCTGGCGTTTCGGAGCAGAGGAGCAGACGTGAACTGGACCCTGGAGGTCGTCCCGGTCCCCGTGACCGACATCGACCGGGCCAAGGAGTTCTACGGCGACAAGTGCGGCTTCAAGATCGACCTGGACAGCGAGGTGGCGCCGGGCATGCGGATCGTCCAGGTGACGCCGCCGGGCTCGCGCTGTTCGATCGCGCTCCTGAGCGGCATGCCGGCGATGCCGGGCACGAAGGAGATGGCCCCCGGCACCCTGCACGGCCTCCAGCTCTGTGTCACGGACATCGAGACGGCACGGGTGGAGCTGGTCGGCCGGGGGGTCGACGTCTCGCCCGTGATGCACGTCGGCGAGACGGGCTGGGAGAACGGGAAAGGCGACACCTGGAACTCGTTCATGACCTTCGAGGACCCGGACGGCAACGGCTGGCTGGTCCAGGAGGCCCCGTCGGAGCTGTCGGAACGCTGAGGGCGGCGACGGCCTCCGCGGTCCAGTGCCCGGCCGCGCCGGGGCGGCCGGCGAGATAGGCGGCGATCTCGGCGGGCCGCCACGCCCCGGCGTCGTGCAGTCCGGCGGCGAGGTACCGGAGGTAGGCGGCGGAGGGCGGCCGCGGGGGCAGCGGCCGGGGGGCGGTGAAGGTGAGCACGGGCAGTCCGTCACGCTCACCCTCATCGCCCCCGTCATCGAGATAGCCGGCGCAGACGAGGGTCTCGTACCGCCCCGGCCCGAGCGCGCGACGCCCGGTGGCGAGCACCTCCGTGAGGTCGAGGTCGCGACCCGGCGGCCGGTACATCTCCTGTGCGGCGATGTCGGAGAACTGACCGAGGGTCAGCAGGTGGGCGACGGCCCAGGCGGTGCCGTCGGCGGCGGGGTCGTAGAAGGCCCGGCCGCCGCCCCACACGGGCGACTCGGTCGCGAAGTACACGCGCCCGGGCAGCAGGAGGGCCACCGCGGCCGCGGGCGCGCGCGGATCCCGGCACCCGGGGAAGGCCCGCGCGGACCCGGGCGGCCGGCCGCCGGCGAGGTAGTACCCGAGGCGCTCGGCATGCGTGTTGGAGCCGTAGGCGGCGTACCAGACACGGGAAGGGGCGTCCGACATACCGTCAGACGCTAGCGCGGACGGCGCCTAGAACCCCAGGTAGAAGTGGCGCAGCTTGTCGTCCTCGGCCACGCAGGGCATCCCGGCGGCCTCCATCACCCGATGGGAGGCGGGGTTGTCGAGGTCGGCGTCCCCCTTCACGCCTTCGGCGCCGGCCTGCCGGGCGATCTCCAGGAGCGCCCGCAGGGCCTCGGAGGCGTACCCCTTCCCCCGCGCCCCGGGCACGAGCCCGTACCCGACGGTGGCGACCCCGAGCTCGTCCGGCGGCCCGTGGAACCCGATCCCGCCGACGGAGACCCCGCTCTCCAGGAGCCGTATCACGTAGGGCCGGAACACCCCCGGATCCCCCCGCTCGACGACCCCCCGCAGAAATCCGGTGCTGGAGCGGACGTCCCCGTCCCCGGGATACCCGTCCCCCCACAGGTCCTGCTCCGCAGGCTCACGAGCGACGATCCGCTCGGCCTCCCCCACGCTCAACGGGTGCAACATAAGCCGCTCGGTGGCGACAGAAGTGATCTTCACCGGTGCAGTCTGATCCGCCCCCACCCGCCGGGCAACGCATTTCCTGCGCCCCTGACAGCCGGCGGGCCGATGGCTGAGCGCCACCGGCCCGGACCGTCGGCGCCTTACAGCACCGGGAGGTTCTTGCGGAGTTCGAAGGCGGTGACCTCCGAGCGGTACTCCTCCCACTCCTGCTTCTTGTTGCGCAGGAAGAAGTCGAAGACGTGCTCGCCGAGCGTCTCCGCGACCAGTTCGCTCTTCTCCATCAGGGCGATCGCCTCGCCCAGGTTCTGCGGGAGCGGCTCGATGCCCATCGCGCGGCGTTCCGCGTCGGAGAGGGCCCAGACGTCGTCGTCGGCGCCTGCCGGGAGTTCGTAGCCCTCTTCGATGCCCTTGAGGCCGGCCGCGAGGAGGACCGCGTACGTCAGGTAGGGGTTGGCGCCCGAGTCGATGGAGCGGACCTCGACGCGGGACGAACCCGTCTTGCCCGGCTTGTACATGGGGACGCGGATGAGGGCCGAGCGGTTGTTGTGGCCCCAGCAGATGTACGAGGGGGCCTCGCCGCCCGAGCCGGCCGTGCGGGAGGAGCCGCCCCAGATGCGCTTGTACGAGTTGACCCACTGGTTGGTGACGGCGGAGATCTCGCCCGCGTGCTTCAGGAGGCCCGCGATGAAGGAGCGGCCCACCTTGGAGAGCTGGTACTCGGCGCCCGACTCGTAGAAGGCGTTCCGGTCGCCCTCGAAGAGGGACAGGTGCGTGTGCATGCCCGAGCCCGGGTAGTCGGAGAACGGCTTCGGCATGAAGGTGGCCTGGACGCCCTGCTCCAGCGCGACCTGCTTCATCACCAGGCGGAACGTCATGATGTTGTCCGCCGTGGAGAGGGCGTCCGCGTAGCGGAGGTCGATCTCCTGCTGGCCCGGCGCGCCCTCGTGGTGGGAGAACTCCACCGAGATGCCCATCGATTCGAGCATCGTGATCGCCTGGCGGCGGAAGTCCATGCCCACGTTCTGCGGGGTGTGGTCGAAGTAGCCCGAGTTGTCGGCCGGGGTGGGCCGCGTGCCGTCGAGCGGCTTGTCCTTCAGGAGGAAGAACTCGATCTCGGGGTGCGTGTAGAAGGTGAACCCGAGGTCGGAGGTCTTGGCCAGGGCCCGCTTCAGGACGTACCGCGGGTCCGCGAAGGACGGCGAGCCGTCCGGCATCAGGATGTCGCAGAACATCCGGGCCGTGCCCGGGGCCTCGGCGCGCCACGGCAGGATCTGGAAGGTCCCCGGATCCGGCTTGGCGATCATGTCCGATTCGTATACGCGGGCAAAGCCCTCGATCGCCGAGCCGTCGAACCCGATGCCCTCGTCGAAGGCCTGCTCAAGCTCGGCGGGCGCCACGGCCACCGACTTGAGGAAGCCCAGCACGTCGGTGAACCACAGGCGTACGAAGCGGATGTCGCGCTCCTCGAGCGTACGGAGCACGAATTCCTGCTGCTTGTCCATTTCCACACCCATCCTTGCTGGTCAGGCCGCCTGCTCCCACCGCCTCCGGTACATCGGGGGGCACCTGAGCATCCCACCACATGGTTTCGCGCACGTTGCGTACCCATAGTGCCTGCTCGGGTGTGACGCAGGTAACGGGAGGGAGGCGGACGGCGGTCGTCCGGTCGTGTCGTGGCCGTTCACCGGCACCGAGTGGTACCCCATTCGGCCCACAGAGGGTCCGCGCCCACTACGATCTGCGCCCATGGGGGCCACGCGGCTCGTACGCCTGTTCCGACACGCGCGTCCCATGGCACTGGTGAGTGCCGTGGCGACGCTCCTCGCCGCGCTCTTCGTCTGCCTCGGTCCCGGGCCCGGCGCCGATCCGCATCACGCGGCGGCGCCCGACACGTACGGCGCGCGAGCCTCGACGGTCGTGGCCGAGTACATCTGTCCGTACGACCGCGGCGGCTGCTCCCTCGTCCCCTCCCTCTCGCCCGCGGTGCTCAGCGCGCCCCCGCTCGACCCCCCGCTCCACGCGGAGGGCCGGCTGCCGCGCCTCGACCCGCCCGCCGGTGACGGCCCGGCCCGCCGCCCCGGCGTCCGGCCGCGCGCGCCGGACCTGCACGTCCTTCAGGTTCTCCGGACATAGGGGCACCCCCTGCCCCTTGTGTCCCGCTCCGAACTCCACCCCCCTCTCTCCAGAAGGACGACATCACCATGGCCGCCAACCGCTCCTCCAACGCCGACCGCCGCGCCCGAATAGAGGAGATGCGCCGCGCCGAGCAGGCCCGCGAGCGCCGCAACCGCTTCCTCACCATCGGCGTCTCCGGAGTCGTCGTCCTCGGCCTCGTCGGCTTCGGCACCTTCGTGCTGATGAAGAAGTCCGACGAGCAGGACGCGAAGGAGGCCGCCGCCAAGGCCCCCATCAAGGCGGAGCAGACGTGGGACGCGAAGAAGCTCGGCCGCAACCACGTCGAGACCGCCGTGAAGTACGACATGAAGCCGCCGGTCGGCGGTGACCACCACCCGGTCTGGATGAACTGCGACGGCGTGGTCTACGACAAGGCCGTCAGCGAGGTGAACGCCGTGCACTCGCTGGAGCACGGCGCCGTCTGGGTGACGTACAACAAGAAGGCCGACAAGGCCGACGTGGCGAAGCTGTCCGAGAAGGTCGGCAAGACCAAGTACACGCTGATGAGCCCCGTGGACGACCAGGCCGGGGCGATCATGCTGTCCGCGTGGGGCAAGCAGGTGACCGTGGACAGTGCCACCGACCCGCGGATCGACGCCTTCTTCACGAAGTACGTGCAGGGTCCGCAGACCCCCGAGCCGGGCGCTGCCTGCACCGGCGGGGTCGGTCAGTGACCGAGGTGAGCGGGGAGGCCGAGGAGGAGTTCGTGCCGTCCGTGCGGCGCGGGCCCGGGCGGACGCAGTGGGCGGCGATCACCGCCGTCGCGCTCGCGCTGCTCTTCGCCGGGGGCGCCGTCACGGTCGCCTCCGCCGAGCGCGACGAGGCGCCGCGCACCCCGGCCACGGACTCCGCGGACGCCGGCTTCGCCCGGGACATGTCCGTCCACCACCAGCAGGCCGTCGAGATGTCGTTCGTCGTCCGGGACCGCACCGGGGACGAGTCGGTGCGCCGTCTCGCGTACGACATCGCCAACACCCAGGCCAACCAGCGGGGCATGATGCTCGGCTGGCTGGACATGTGGGGGCTGCCCAAGCTCCAGTCCGGGGTCGAGCCGATGACCTGGATGGGCATGGGTACGGGCGGTGGTGCGGACGGCGCGCTGATGCCCGGCATGGCGACCAACGCGCAGATGGACGCCTTGCGCAAGGCCAGTGGCCGGGAGGCCGAGGTCCTGTACCTGAAGCTCATGACCGAGCACCACAAGGGCGGGGTCCACATGGCGCAGGGCTGCGTGCAGAAGTGCGCCCCGGGCGTCGAGCGCGATCTCGCCCAGGGCATGGTCGACGCCCAGCAGTCCGAGATCCTGCTGATGGCGGACATGCTCAGGAAGCGCGGGGCCTGATCCCGCGGAGCGCGCGGGCTGATCCCGCCGAGCCGTGCGGGCTGATCCCGCCGAGCCGTGCGGGCTGATCCCGCACGGCCGTCCGGCCCCCGTGACCTGCTGCGGTCGCGGGGGCCGTGCCGTGCGCCGACAATGAGTGGGCTCGGGGACGTTCGTGTGACGACGTTCGACGAAAGGTACGCAGCTCATGACCACGGCGAAGGACATCATGCATCCCGGGGCCCAGTGGATCCCGGCACACGAGACGCTCGACCGCGCCGCGCAGATGATGCGCAACCTGAACGTGGGCGCGCTGCCCATCGCCGACGAGAACGAGCGGCTCTGCGGCATCATCACGGACCGCGACATCGTGATCGGCTGTGTGGCCATGGGCCACGATCCGGCCAAGATCACCTGCGGCGACATGGCGAAGGGCACGCCCCGCTGGGTCGAGGCCGGCGCCGACGTGGGCGCGGTCCTGGAGGAGATGCAGAGCCACCAGATCCGTCGGCTCCCCGTCATCGAGGGCAAGCGGCTCGTCGGCATGATCAGCGAGGCCGATCTGGCCCAGCATCTGTCGGACGAGCAGATCAAGGCGTTCTGCACGAGCGTCTACGCCGCGACCTGACCTGGGTGCAGCACCGCTCGGGCCACCGCGTCCGGGCGGTCCACCATGACCAGATGGCCCGACGGCACGACCGCCTCGTAGGAGGCGTCGAGCCGTCGGGCCAGCGCGCGTTGGCGGCGCTCCCAGCGGGCGGATCCTTCGGGGGCGGCGAGGACGGTGACGGGGAGGCCGGGCGGGAGGGGGAAGCGGTCCCGGAGGTCGAGGAGTCCGGCGGCGACGGCGCCGTAGTGGGCGTTCTCCAGGAGGATGCCCCGCAGGACGCGTGAGGTGCGGTAGACGCGGCGGATCAGTGCGTCGGGCGCCGGGTCCCTTCGTACGGCCGCGCGGCGGACCGCCGGGCCGAGTGCGGCCGGTGCCCCGGCGGCGGAGAGCGCCCTGCCGAGAGCCTGGGACACCGCGGTCGTACGGGAGGGGCGGGGGTGCTCCTCCACCGAGGAGTCGACGAGGACGAGTGCGGCGGTACGGGTGGGGTGGAGGCGCGCGAAGGCCTCCGCGTGGAAGCCGGCGAGGGAGTGGCCGACGACGGTGACGCGGTCCTGGTGGCCGTCGAGCGCGCCGAGCCGCCCGTCGCGTGCGCCCGGCGCGCCCAGTGCGTCCAGGATCGACGCGATCCGGTTCGCCTCGCCCGCCGCCGTCGGCGGGGCCGCCGCGGGGGCGGAGAGGCCGTGGCCGGGGCGGTCGAAGCGGACGACCGTGCGGTACGGGGCGAGCAGCGGCACGACCGGGTCCCAGTCGAACCAGCTCAGGCCGAGACCGGCGCTCAGGACGACGACGGGCCCCGAGCCCTCGACGACCACGTGGTGGGCCACTCCCCCGATCCGTACGAAGGTCATCGCGCCCGCCTCCTCGCGAGGGAGCCGGCGAGGACCGCGAGCCACACGGCCACCAGGAGGACCTGGAGCCGCTGGCCGACGCCGAGCGACCACGTGCCCCTGCCGGCCTCGAAGGCGGCGACGGCCGCCAGGGTCCAGACGGTGGCGGCGAGCTCCAGGACGACGAGGGCGGGGCCGGTACGGGCGAGGGGGCCCCAGTGGCCGTACCGGCGGGCGGCCACGGTCAGGGCGACCATCGCCGCGACGGCGCCGGTCATGGCGAGGCTCGAACTGACGGCGTGGGCCGTGTGGGTGGCGGGCACGAGGCCGGCGGTCTCGCGCGCCGCGCACTCCGGGTCGGCGGTGGGGGCGCAGCTGAGCGGGAGCTGCGAGTCGGCGGCCGTGGCGGCTCCGAAGACGGCGAGGGCGATCCATCCGCCGAGCGTCCAGGGGCCGTGTCTCCGGGTGACCGCGAGCCCGGTCAGCGCGCCCGCGAGGACGAGGAGGCCGGCCACCAGGTCGGTGGCGCGGAAGAGGCCGCCGAAGGGCTGGTCGGCGGCGGCGAGTTCGGAGACGTACGTCCGGACCGGGTCGAGCCCGGTCCGGACGAGGACTTCGAGGAGCCAGGCGGTGTACGCGAGCGCGCCGAGGCCCAGCAGGACCGCCGCCGCTCTCGTCGCCCTTCCGGGCACCTTTCCGGGCACGGTGGTTCGAACGTCAGGACGTACCGGAAGGTTCCCCGTGGTCGGCCCCTTGGTCGGCCCTGTGATCGGGGTGGACCCAGCTGGGCTTGCGGTACTTGAGGAGCGCGGCCGGGATGGCGATGCCGAGGACGAACAGACCGCCGCCGACGATGAGCAGGTAGCGCCAGAGCGGCTGGTCGCCGAACTGGTCCGGCGGGACGAAGCCGATGACGAGCGCGGCCACCGAGGCGACGAAGCCGATGCCGGCGACCCACTGGACGGCGGGGACGCGGAAGCCGCGTTCGACCTCCGGCCGGCTCCTGCGGAGCTTGACGACGGCCACGAACATCAGCAGGTACGCGATCAGGTAGATCTGCACGGTGATGACGGAGAACATCCAGTAGGCGCTGGAGACGTTGTCGCTGAAGGCGTACAGGACGCCGATCAGGGTGGTGACGACGCCCTGCGCGATCATGATGTTCTGCGGGACGCCGTTCCCGTTGAACTTCTGGAGCGCGGGCGGCAGGTAGCCCTCCTGCCGGGAGAGCAGGACGAGGCCCTTCGCGGGTCCGGCGAGCCAGGTGAGCATGCCGCCGAGGGCGGCGCAGACCAGCATGATGCCGACGACCTTGGTCATCCAGCCGATGGAGAAGTGGTCGAAGAAGGCCTGGAAGGCCTGCATGAGACCGGCGGTGAGGCTGAGCTGCGCGGAGGGCATGACCCAGGCGATGGCGAGGGCCGGAAGGATGAAGATCAGCAGGACGAGGCCGGTCGCCAGGAACATCGACTTCGGGTACTCGCGCTTGGGGTCGCGCAGCGAGGAGACGTGCACGCCGTTCATCTCCATGCCCGCGTAGGACAGGAAGTTGTTGACGATGAGGACCAGGCTCGCGAGGCCGGTCCACGGCGGGAGCCAGTGGTCTGCGGTCATGGGCTGCGCGGAGGGATTGCCCTGGCCGAGGAACACCATGCCGAGGACGACGAGCAGCACGCCGGGGATGAGGGTGCCGATGATCAGGCCGAAGGAGGAGAGGCCGGCGATCGTCTTCGTACCGCGCGAGGAGATCCAGACGCCGCTCCAGTAGATGACGATGATGACGATCGCGACGTAGACGCCGTTCTCGGCGAGGGACGGGTCGATGACGTACGCGAAGGTCGAGGCGACGTACGCGAGCAGGCTCGGGTAGTACGCGATGGTCATGGCGAACTGGCACCAGACCGCGAGGAAGCCCAGCGGCTTGCCGAGGGCCTCGCTGACCCAGCGGTAGATGCCGCCCGACCAGCCGGAGGCGAGCTCGGCGCCGACGAGGGCGGTGGGGAGCAGGAAGACGATGGCCGGGAGCAGATAGAGGAAGATCGCGGCGAGGCCGTAGATGGCCATCGACGGCGAGGGCCGCAGGCTCGCGACGGACGCGGTGGTCATGAAGGCGAGCGTCAGCCACGAGATGAACTGCCGCTTCGTGCCGTCGTCCTGGACCGTCACGGTGTCGCCGGCGGCGGGCCGCGCCGACTCCGCCGGGTCGTCAGTGGTCGTCATGGGCCCATGATCAGCGGGGCGGGGGCGGGCCGCATGTCGAGCGAGGGGCGAACGGATACCGGGCGCGGGGCGGGCGGATACCGAGGCGCGGGGCGAACGGATACCGGGCGCGGGGCGAACGGATACCGGGCGGGGGGCGGGTGGATACCGAGGTGCGGGGCGAACGGATACCTGGCGCGGGGCGGGCGGGTAGCGGGCGCGGGGCGGGCGGATACCGGGTGCGGGGCGGGTGGATAGCGAGCGCGGGGCGGGCGGATAGCGGGCGCGGGGCGGGTGGATACCGAGGCGCGGGGCGTTTTCCGGGACATCGCGTCGGTGTGACGATTACACTGGCCGGGTGCCTCAACTACGCCTCGCCCTGAATCAGATCGACTCGACCGTCGGAGACATCGCCGGGAACGCCGAGGCGATCGTCCACTGGACCCGGCACGCCGCCGGACAGGGCGCGCATCTCGTCGCGTTCCCCGAGATGGCGCTGACCGGCTACCCCGTCGAGGACCTGGCCCTGCGGCCCTCCTTCGTCGAGGCCTCCCGGGAGGCCCTGCGCGGGCTCGCCCGGCGGCTCGCGGACGAGGGCTTCGGCGAGCTGCCGGTCGTCGTCGGCTACCTCGACCGCTCCGAGCGGGCCGAGCCGAAGCTCGGCAGGCCCGCCGGCTCGCCGGAGAACGCCGCGGCCGTGCTGTACCGCGGCAAGGTGGCGCTGCGCTTCGCCAAGCACCACCTGCCCAACTACGGCGTCTTCGACGAGTACCGCTACTTCGTCCAGGGCGACACGCTGCCGGTCGTCCGCGTCCACGGCGTCGACGTGGCCCTGGCGATCTGCGAGGACCTCTGGCAGGAGGGCGGCCGCGTCCCGGCGGCGCGCGCCGCGCGGGCCGGGCTGCTCCTGTCGGTCAACGCCTCGCCGTACGAGCGGAACAAGAACGACACGCGGCTCGAACTGGTCCGCAGGCGGGCCCGCGAGGCCGGCTGCGTCACGGCGTACCTGGCGTCGACGGGCGGTCAGGACGAGCTGGTCTTCGACGGCGACTCGATCGTCGTGGACGCGGCGGGCGAAGTGATCGCGCGCGCCCCGCAGTTCGTCGAGGGCAGTGTGATCGTCGACCTGGAGCTGCCGGCGGCCGACCCCGAGGCCCCTGAGGGTGTCGTCGGCGACGTCGACGCGTTGCGGATCGACCGGGTCGTGCTCTCCGAGAAGCCGCTGCCCGCGTACGAGCCGGAGCTCGCGGGCGGGTACGCGCACCGGCTCGACGCCGACGAGGAGGTCTACTCGGCCCTGGTCGTGGGGCTGCGCGCGTACGTCGCGAAGAACGGTTTCCGCTCGGTCCTGATCGGTCTCTCCGGCGGCATCGACTCGGCGCTCGTCGCGGCGATCGCCTGCGACGCGGTCGGCGCGGGGAACGTGTACGGCGTGTCGATGCCGTCCAGGTACTCCTCCGACCACTCGCGCGGCGACGCCGCCGAGCTGGCCCGCCGCACCGGCCTGAACTACCGCACGGTGTCGATCGAGCCGATGTTCGACGCGTACATGGCGTCGCTGGGTCTCACCGGTCTCGCCGAGGAGAACCTCCAGTCCCGGCTGCGCGGCACGACGCTGATGGCGATCTCCAACCAGGAGGGTCACATCGTCCTCGCGCCGGGCAACAAGTCCGAGCTGGCGGTGGGCTACTCGACGCTGTACGGCGACTCCGTCGGCGCGTTCGGGCCCGTCAAGGACGTCTACAAGTCGACCGTCTTCCGGCTCGCGCGCTGGCGCAACCGGGCCGCCGAGGAGCGCGGCATGACCCCGCCGATCCCGGAGAGCTCGATCACCAAGCCGCCCAGCGCCGAGCTGCGCCCCGGCCAGGTGGACACGGACTCGCTGCCGGACTACGACGTCCTCGACGGGATCCTCGCGCTGTACGTGGACGCGGACCGCGGCAAGGACGAGATCGTGGCGGCCGGTTTCGACGAGGAGGTCGTCGCGCGCACGCTGCGGATGGTGGACGCGGCGGAGTACAAGCGGCGCCAGTACCCGCCGGGCACGAAGATCTCGGCGAAGGGCTTCGGCAAGGACCGGCGGCTGCCGATCACGAACCGCTGGCGGGAGACGACGCCGTCCCGCTGACCGCCCTGTCGGTGTCGAGGGGGCTTCCCGCCACGACGCGGGAGGCCCCCTCCGCCGTACCGGGGGCGCGGTCGAGGAGCCCCGCGACCGCCGCGATCGCCAGGCCGACGACGGTGAGGCCCGCGCCGACGAGCGCCGGGGAGGTCCAGCCCCAGCCGGCGGCGACGGCGGCCCCGCCCGCCCAGGCGCCGCCCGCGTTGGCGAGGTTGAAGGCGGAGTGGTTGGAGGCGGAGGCGAGCGTCGGGGCGTCCTTGGCCTTCCGCATGACCAGCATCTGGAGCGGGGTGGTGGTCATGAAGCCGACCGCGCCGAGCACGACGACCGTGACGAGGGCCAGCCACGGCACGTGGACGGTGAAGCGGAACGCGACCAGGGCGAGGACGAGGGCCGCGAGCGAGCCGTACAGGGTCGGGCGGAGCGCCCGGTCGGTCAGCGGGCCCGCGGCGAGCGCCCCGCCGGTCATGCCGAGGCCGAAGAGGGCGAGGACGATGGTGACGGTGGAGTCGCCGAAGCCCATCACCTCGGTGGTCATCGAGGCGAGGTACGAGTAGACCGCGAAGACGCCCGCGAAGCCGAAGACCGCGGTGAGCAGGCCGAGCAGCACCTGCGGGCGGCCGAGGGCGCGCATCTCGCGGCCGAGGCCCTGCCGCTCGTCCAGGGGGACGTACGGGATCAGGCGGGCGAGCGCCGCCATGGCGAGCAGGCCGATGACGGTGACGACGAGGAAGGTGGCCCGCCAGCCGAGGTGCTGGCCGAGGAGGGTCGCGGCCGGTACGCCGAGGATGTTGGCGACGGTGAGGCCGAGGAACATCGTGGCGACCGCCCGCGCCTGCCGGTCCTCGGGCACGAGGCGGGCGGCGACGACCGCGCCGACGCCGAAGAAGGCCCCGTGCGGGAGCCCGGCGAGGATCCGTCCCGCGACGAGCCAGCCGAAGCCGGGGGCGAGCGCGGAGGCGAGGTTGCCGACGACGAACAGGGCCATCAGCAGCAGCAGCATCCGCCTGCGCGGGATCCGGGAGCCGAGGGCCGTGAGCAGCGGGGCGCCGACGACCACGCCGATCGCGTACGCGGAGACGAGGTGCCCGGCGGTGGGGACGGAGGTGCCGAGGTCGTCGGCGACGTTGGGCAGGAGGCCCATCATCACGAACTCGGTGGTGCCGATGCCGAAGGCGGAGACGGCGAGCGCGAGCAGCGCCAGGGGCATGGGGAGAGCCTTTCCAGAATGTCCCGAAGATAGTTCTTCGTCGGAACAAAGACTCTCAGGTGGATTCTTCCCCGCGGCTTCCGGGGGATGAAGGGAAGGTTTCGACCGGGATCCCGGATCTCAGAGTTTCACGCGGGCGGCGATCGGGAGGTGGTCGCTGTCCGTCTCCGGCAGCGCCCAGGACGACATCGGTTCCACGCCCCTCACCATGATCTGGTCGATGCGGGCCATCGGGAACGAGGCCGGCCAGCTGAAGCCGAAGCCGTCGCCCGCGGCGCCCTGGGTGGAGCGCAGCTGCGAGGTGACGGCGTTGAGCGAGCGGTCGTTCATGGTGCCGTTGAGGTCGCCGAGGAGGACGATCCGCTCGTGCTTGTCGCGGGCGATGGCCTCGCCGAGCGCGTTGGCGCTGTTGTCGCGCTGATTGGCGGTGAAGCCGGCGTTCAGCTTGACCCGGACGGACGGCAGGTGGGCGACGTACACCGCGACCTCGCCCTGGGGGGTCACCACGTCGGCGCGCATGGCGCGGGTCCAGCCCATCCGGATGTCGACGGGCTGCGCGGCGCGCAGGGGGAGCTTGCTCCAGAGGCCGACCGTGCCCTGGACGGAGTGGTACGGGTACGCCTCCGCGAGGCCCCGCTCGTACGTCGGGACCATGTCGCCCTTGAGCTCCTCCAGGGCGAGCACGTCGGCGCCGGACGCGGCGAGCTTGCGGGCGGTGCCCTCGGGGTCCGGGTTGTCGGCGTTCACGTTGTGGGTGGCGACGGTCAGGTCGCCGCCGGGGGTCGACTTGTCGGCGACGAGGCCGCCGAAGAGATTCAGCCACACCACGGCCGGCAGCAGCAGGGCGATCAGGGCGGTGGCGGAGCGGCGCACCAGGGCGAGGACGAGGAGCAGGGGCACGAAGAGACCCAGCCACGGCAGGAACGTCTCGGTCAGGCTGCCGAGGTTGCCGATCGTGTTGGGGATCTCGGCGTGGAACACCATCAGGAGGGTCAGCGCCACCGCCGTGGCGGCGATCAGGATGCCCCGGCGCCAGATGCCGCGGTCGCGCCGGAGGCCGTCGAGGGCGGTCCGGAACCGGGATCCGGAACCGGGACGCCCGGTCCCGTCGCCGCCGTGTTCGGTCTCCGTCATGTCCACCCGCGCCATCGCACTGTCCTCACTGCTGCCTTGCCGTCTTGCGTGACCCGGTGCCGACACTAGGCGATCCCGGGTCCGTCGTACTCCCCCAGGGACGAGACTGGTGCGTGGCGGGTTCCTGCAGGTGGCACGGGTGGCGCCCCTGTGACAGAACGCGCACATTCGTACGGGCAGGGTGCGCGTGGGGTGAGGATCGGGTGAGGGTCCGGCCGGACGCGGGGCGGGGGTCCGGTCAGGTGCGGGGGCGGAGGCCTTCGAGGACGGTGTCGACGATCCGCTCGGCGAGGCCGGGCTCCAGGGTGCCGCCGGGGCGGATGACGGTACGGAGGAGCAGGGGGCCCGTGAAGAGGTCGTTGACGAGCTCGACGTCGAGGTCGTCGCGGATCTCACCCCGCTCCATCCCCCGCCGCACCGCGTCCAGGCCGAGGCGGCGGCGCGGTTCGATCACGGTGTGGTGGTACGTGTTCCACAGCTTCGGATAGAGCTGCATCTGCGAGAACACGTTGTGGAGGAGGGCGGAGGTCCGCTTGGCGAGGCCCCGCTGCCGGATCGACTCCAGGAGCGTGACGAGGTCGTCCCGGGCCGAGGTGCCGGGCAGCACCGGGTCCGGGAGCTCCACGGAGCGGAGCAGGTCGACGAAGAGCTCCTCCTTGCCCGGCCAGCGCCGGTAGATGGTGGCCTTGCCGACGCCGGCGGTGCGGGCGAGCTTCTCGATGGACAGCTCGGCGAGCGGGGTGCCGCCCTCCAGGAGCGCGATGGCCGCGTCGAAGATCGCCTGCTCGGCGGCCTCGCTCCGCGGCCGGCCGCGCCGGGCGGGCCCTGCCTCGGGGCCCGGGCCTCCGCAGCCCACGGGGCGCGGCCCGTCGTCGTGGGGTTCCGGGGTCCCGCCGTCCTGCAGCGACACGTGCGCTCCGCCTCTCCTCCGGTGACCGTCCGTCGGCCTGTCAGCCTGTCGGCCTGTCGGCCTGTCGCCTCGTCGACCTCCGGGCCTGTCGGCCTGTCGGTCTATCGACGGGCCGATTCTCCCGCCTCGGCGCCGGGCGCGGGTACGGAGGCCCGCCGGGCGCCGCCGTCCGGAGCCGCACGGTCCGGAGCCGCACGGCCCGGCGCGGCACTGTCGGACGCGACGCTGCCGGGCGCCGCACGGTCCGGCGCGGCACTGTCGGGCGCGACGCCCGGCGCGGCGCCGGCCGGCGCGGCGCCCTGTGGCGTACGGCCCGGGAGGAAGGCGGCCACCACGGCCGCGCCGAGGAGGGCGATGACCGCCGAGGCGATCGCCGTGACGTGCATGGCGTCGAGGAAGGCGTCGTACGCGGGGGCCACGAGGTTCCGGCCGGCCGGGCCGAGCTTCTCCGCGACCGCGAGCGTCGCCTCGATGGACTCGCCCGCCGTGTCGCGCAGGGCCGCCGGGACGCCGCCGAGGTGTCCCTCGATCTCCCCGCGGTACGTGGAGGAGAGCACCGAGCCGAGGACGGCCACGCCCATGGCGCCGCCGACCTGCCGGAAGGTGTTGTTGACGGCCGAGCCCGAGCCCGCCTTCTCGCGGGGCAGCGCCTGCATGATCGCGACCGTGACCGGCGGCATGATGTGCGCCATGCCGGCGCCCTGGAGGAAGAAGACGACCTCCAGCGCCCAGATCGGCGTCGAGGCGTCGAAGAGGGCGAAGGCGGCGAGGCCCGCGGCGACGAGCAGCATGCCGACGGCGCACACGGCCTTCGCGCCGAAGCGGTCCACGACGAGCCGCGCCCGGGGCGCGAACACCATCTGGGCGACGGCGAGCGGCAGAATGAGCAGCCCGGACTGCAGCGCGCTGTAGCCGCGCACGCTCTGCAGGTAGAAGGCGGAGAAGAAGGTCACGCCCATGAGGGCGAAGAAGACGAGCGCGATCGCGGCGACGGCCGCCGAGAACGCGGGCTTCCTGAAGTACGCCATGTCGATGGCCGGGTGGTCGCTGCGCCGCTCGTGCAGGACGAAGAGGGCGAGGACCCCGAGGCCGCCGAGGACCGGGGCGAGGACGGTGAGGTCGGTGAAGCTCGCCAGCTCGCCGCCGCGGATGATCCCGTACACGAGGAGGACGAGTCCGAGGACGGAGAGCAGCACGCCGGGTATGTCGATCCGGCCCGGCTTCGGGTCCCGGGAGTCGGGGACCAGCCACATCATGAGCGCGAGGGCGAGGAGCACGACGGGCACATTGACGAGGAAGATCGATCCCCACCAGAAGTGTTCGAGCAGGATGCCGCCGGTGATCGGTCCGATCGCGATGGCGAGGCCGACGCTGCCTGCCCAGATGCCGATGGCCTTGGGCTGCTCGTCCCGCTCGAAGACGTTCATGAGGACGGCGAGGGTCGCGGGCATGACGAACGCGGCGCCGAGGCCCATGACGGCCCGGTAGGCGATGAGCTCGCCCGGGGAGCCGGAGAAGGCGGCGAGGGCGGAGCCGATACCGAAGACGGTGATGCCGAAGAGCAGCACCTTCTTGCGGCCGAGGCGGTCGCCGAGCAGGCCGGAGGTGAAGAGGAGGCCGGCGAAGACGAGCGTGTAGGAGTTGATCGACCACTCCAGCTCGCTCTGGGTGGCGCCGATGCCGGTGGGCGCGGGGGCGGCGATCGTCTTGACCGCGACGTTCAGGATCGAGTTGTCGAGGACGACGATCAGCAGGCTGAGCATCAGGACGCCGAGGACGGCCCAGCGGCGCCGGTGGACGGCCTCGGGGACTCGGGGCGGGGCGAGGGCTGGGGAGGGACCGGGAGCAGGGGACGGCTGCGACATGCCGACCACCCTAGACCCATTTCGATACGAGACCGTCTCGTATCGAAAAACCTGGCAGAGGCTTTACGTTGCGCCGACACGTTGCACGCGTGTGAAGAGCGCCACTCCGGCCCACTTCCCCGCCCGCCCGGCGAAGTGCCACCATGGATGTGGTCCGGGGACGCCGTCAGGGCGCCTCGAGATGACGAAGGAGCCGTTTCCCATGACGCTTCAGGCTGCCCAGAAATCGCCCGCCGACAGCAGCAAGGCGCTGTACGGCGGCAAGGGCACGCGCCGCATCACCGTCCACGACATCGCCGCCGCCAAGGCCCGCGGCGAGAAGTGGCCCATGCTCACCGCCTACGACGCGATGACCGCCTCCGTCTTCGACGAGGCCGGCATCCCCGTGATCCTCGTCGGCGACTCGATGGGCAACTGTCACCTCGGCTACGAGACCACCGTGCCGGTCACGATGGACGAGATGACGTTCCTCTCCGCCGCCGTCGTCCGGGGCACGAAGCGCGCCCTCGTCGTCGGCGACCTCCCCTTCGGCTCGTACCAGGAAGGGCCCGTCCAGGCCCTGCGCAACGCCACCCGGCTGATCAAGGACGCGGGCGTCCACGCGGTCAAGCTGGAGGGCGGCGAGCGTTCCCTGGCCCAGACCGAGCTGCTCGTCCAGGCCGGCATCCCCGTCATGTCCCACCTCGGCCTCACGCCGCAGTCCGTCAACACCATGGGCTACCGGGTGCAGGGCCGTACCGACGAGGCCGCCCACCGGCTGCTCAGCGACGCCAAGGCGGCACAGGACGCGGGCGCCTTCGCGGTCGTCCTCGAACTCGTACCGGCCGAGCTGGCCGCCGAGGTCACCCGCTCGCTGCACATCCCGACCATCGGCATCGGCGCGGGCGCCGGCACCGACGCGCAGGTCCTCGTCTGGACCGACATGGCCGGCTTGACCGGCGGCAAGGTCCCGCGCTTCACCAAGCAGTACGCCAACCTCCGCGAGACGCTCGGCGACGCCGCGCGCGCCTTCGCGGAGGACGTCTCCGGCGGGGAGTTCCCCGCCGAGGAGCACACCTTCCACTAGATCCGAGGCGTGTCCGGATCCGAGACACGTCCCCCCGGAGCCACTGCGGCACCTCCGACAGCCCGCCGACATCCCCCATCGGCGGGCTGTCGGTCGTCTGTCGGGGGATTGTCGGTGGCGGCTGATGTAGTACCGCCATGACGCGATCACACACCAACGCCGTCGAGGTCCGGGGCCTCGTGAAGCACTTCGGCGCGACGAAGGCCCTCGACGGGGTCGACCTGGACGTCCGGGAGGGCACCGTCCTCGGGGTCCTCGGGCCGAACGGCGCCGGGAAGACCACCCTCGTCCGCTGCCTGTCCACCCTCCTCGTCCCGGACGCCGGGACCGCCACCGTCGCCGGCTACGACGTGGTGAAGCACCCCCGCCAGCTGCGCCGCACCATAGGCCTCACCGGCCAGTACGCCTCGGTCGACGAGAAGCTCTCCGGCTGGGAGAACCTCTACATGATCGGGCGGCTGCTCGACCTGTCCCGGCAGGACGCCCGCCGCCGGGCCGACGAGATGCTGGAGCGCTTCTCCCTCACCGACGCCGCCAAGCGCGCCGCGATGACCTACTCCGGCGGTATGCGCCGCCGGCTCGACCTCGCGGCCTCGATGATCGGGCAGCCGTCCGTCCTCTACCTGGACGAGCCGACGACCGGCCTCGACCCGCGCACCCGCAACGAGGTCTGGGACGAGGTCCACCGGATGGTCTCCGAGGGCGTCACCGTCCTGCTGACCACGCAGTACATGGAAGAGGCCGAGCAGCTCGCGAGCGAGCTGACCGTCGTCGACAAGGGCAAGGTCATCGCCAAGGGCGGGGTCGACGAGCTCAAGGCGAAGGTCGGCGGCCGGACCCTGAAGATCCGCCCGGTCGACCCGGACCAGCTGTCCGCCATGGCCGCCGCGCTCCGCGAGACCGGTCTCGACGGCGTCGCCGGCTCGACCGTCGTGCCCGACGAGGGCGCGCTGTACGTGCCGATCCTCACCGACCAGCAGCTGACCGCCGTCGTGGCGCTGCTCGGCGCGCGCGGCTTCGGCATCGCCCACATCGGGACCCATCTGCCCAGCCTGGACGAGGTGTTCCTCGCGATCACCGGCCAGAAGACCGACGTGTCCGACGCGATCAGCGAGGAGGTCGCCGCATGAGCACGACCACGACCACGACCACCGTCACCAAGTCCCCCGTCGACGGGCCGAAGACGGCTCCGGCGCGCCCCGCGCCGTCCGCCGAGGGCCGGATCGGACTGCGGGCCAATCTCCGCCACATCGGCGCGCTGGCCCGCCGCAACGCCCTCCAGATCAAGCAGGACCCGGAGTCGATGTTCGACGCCGTCCTGATGCCGATCATCTTCATCCTGCTGTTCGTGTACGTCTTCGGCGGCGCCATCTCGGGCAAGGGCAACAACGACGTCTACGTCAACTACGTGACGCCCGGCCTGATGGCGATGATGGGCATGAACATCGCCATGGCCGTCGGCGTGGGCATCAACGACGACTTCAAGAAGGGGGTCATGGACCGGTTCCGGACGATGCCGATCGCCCGGTCCTCCGTCCTGATCGCGAAGATCGTCGTCGAGGTCGGCCGGATGCTGATCGCCACCGCGATCCTGCTCGGCATGGGCTTCCTGCTCGGCATGGAGATCCAGACCTCGGTCCTCCACCTCTTCGCCGCCATCGGCCTCTCGATGGTCTTCGGCGCCTCGCTGATGTGGATCTTCATCCTGCTCGGGCTCACCCTCAAGACGGCCCAGGCCGTCCAGGGCATGGCCATGATCGTCCTGATGCCGCTCCAGTTCGGCTCCTCGATCTTCGCCCCGACGACGTCGATGCCGGGCTGGCTGGAGACCTTCACCGACTACAACCCGCTGTCGAACCTCGCCGACGCCGCCCGGAACCTGATCAACGGTGGTCCGGTCGCCCACTCTGTTTGGATGGTCCTCGGCTGGGCGCTGCTGATCACGGTCGTCACGGCGCCGCTCGCGGTCACCAAGTTCCGCAAGAAGACCTGAGCGGATCCCCGGGTCACGGGGGTACCGGGGTTCAGGACTCGGCGCGCTCACTGATCGCGTCGGCGGCGCGGCCGAGCAGGGCGGCGGTCTCTTCCAAGGAGAGACCGCCGCCTTCGGCGTGTGCCGCGGCGAACTCCTCCTCGCCGAGGACGGAGCGGGTCAGCTCCGTGGCCGTGGCCAGGTTCTCCTGCTCCAGCGGCGGCGGCAGGTGGCCGGGCGGGAGGAGGCTCTCGCCGGCCCCGAGGAGCGTGGCCGCGATACGCGTGCCGGGACCGCCGAGGCCGGCGAGCGCCCAGGCCGCGACGACGACGTGGACCGCCGGCATCTGCGGGGCGACCATCATCGACAGGGCGCCGAGGGAGCGCTCGTACGCCTGCGCGGCGAGGGCGAACGCGGGGTGGTACCGCCCCTCCAGGTTGTCCAGCCAGGCCAGGCTGCCGAGGGTGAAGCCCTCGAAGATGGAGAGGGTCTCGGAGCCGAACTCCGCTCGCAGCGCGTGCAGGTGCTCGCGGGCCTCTCCGGTGCGACCGCTGCGGCCGAGCGCCATGGCGAGGAAGATACGGGCGCCGAGCAGGGGTTCGTGGCCCCAGCCGTGGTGCCCCTCCACGATCTCGCGCAGGATCGCTTCCCCCTCGTCGAGCCGCCCGGTCTCGACGAGCGTCCCGGCGTAACGGGCCCGCAGCAGCGCCATCTGCGACTGGGCGCCGATCCGTTCCGCGTAGTCGATGGCGGCGGCGAAGTCCTCGGCCGCCGCAGCGAACTCGAGCCGCCGCTCGTGGGCCTCCGCGCGGGAGGAGAGCGCCTCGGCCGCACCCCAGGCGTCACCGAGCCGGGCGAAGATCTCCAGGCTCTCGTCGGCGTCGACGGCCGCCTGGCCGGCCAGGTCCGCCCGGTTGGCGGACATGTTGGCGCGCATCTGGAGGGCGTTGGCGAGCTCCCAGTCGTAGCCGTGCCGGCGACAGGCCGCCACCGTCGCGTCGAGGAGTTCGCGGAGCCGGCCGGCCTCTCCCATGATGAGGACCGCGAAGACGGCGAAGGAGCCGGGCAGCCGGCAGGTCTGAGGCAGCCCGGGCTCGTAGACGGCGGTCATCTCGCGGAGCCGGTGCACGCCCTCGGAGCTGGTCCAACGCCCGCTCTCGTGGTCCATGTTGAGGAGCTCCACCAGCCGCACCCCGCGCCGGGCCTCCCAGCGCTGCTCCTCGGAGAGCGGCGGAGGCGTGGCCGTGCACGGCTCGTGGAGGGGGACGACGGGGGCGGCGGGCGGTGTGAACGGGTCGGGTCCGAGGTCGGCGGCGGCCCGGGCCCAGTGCAGGGCGTCGGTGCGCAGGTCGCGCATCTGCCAGTACCAGAGCAGGGAGTGGACGAGGACGAGCGCCTCGTCCTCGTCGCGGGCGGCGACGGCCCGGCGCAGGGCGGTGCGGAGGTTGCCGTACTCGGTCCCGAACCGGGTGATGGCGGCGACCTGTCCGGAGCCGCGGAGCTCGGGATCGGTACGGCGGGCCAGCTCGCGGTAGTACGCCAGATGCCGCCGCTCGGTCGCCGACCGCTCCCCCGCCTCGTCCAGCCGCTCCCCCGCGTACTCCGCCACCGTCTCAAGCAACCGGAACCGCATCCCCGCACCCTCGGGACCCGGCCCCGCGACGACGAGCGACTTGTCGACAAGAGCACCCAGAACGTCCAAGACGTCCGCCCCCGCGCCCTCGTCGGCACAGACCGTCTCCGCCGCCACCAGATCACACCCGCCCGTGAACACCGCGAGCCGCCGCAACACCGCCCGCTCCGCCCCGTCCAGCAACTCCCACGACCAGTCCACCACCGCCCGCAACGTCTGCTGACGCGGCAACACCGTCCGCGCCCCCGACGTCAACAACCGGAAACGATCATCAAGACGGTCCGCGATCTGCCGCACCGACAACATCCGCAACCGCGCCGCCGCCAACTCGATCGCCAACGGCAACCCGTCCAGACGACGACACACCTCCCCCGCCGCCCCCACGTCGTCCGCCACCCGGAAACCCGGCCGCGCCGCCGCACCCCGCTCACCCAGGAGCCGCAACGCCATGTCCACCGGCAACGGCCCCAACGGACTCAGCACCTCCCCCGGCACCCCCAACGGCTCCCGGCTCGTCGCCAGGACCCGCAGTCCGGGGCAGCGGGCGAGAAGGGCCTCGGCGAGTTCGGCGGCGGCCGCGACGAGGTGCTCGCAGTTGTCGAGGAGCAGCAGCATCCGCCGCCCCGCGCAGTGCTCGACGAGCCGGTCGAGCGGGTCGGCCCCGCCGCGCAGCTCCTCGGCTCCCGCGCCGCGCAGCACGGTCTCCCGGGCGCCGACGGCCGCGAGTACGGCCTCGGGGACGGCCTCCGGGTCGGTGACGGCGGCGAGCTCGGCCACCCACACGCCGTCCGGCCAGGCCTCGGCCCCGCGCTCGGCCGCCTCCTGCGAGAGCCGGGTCTTCCCGGCGCCGCCGGGCCCGAGGAGGGTGACGAGCCGGGCCGTCCGCAGGGACTCCTGGAGGGCGGTGATGTCCTCGTCCCGCCCGACGAAGCTGGTGAGCCGGGCGCGGAGGTTCCCTGGCACGGGCGGCTTCGGCTGCTTCGGCGCCTCCGACTTCGCGGGCGGCGCGGGCGGCGCCGGGGCGAGCAGCTCCGCGTGGAGGGCGCGCAGGGCCGGGGAGGGGTCGGTGCCGAGGCGGTTGGCGAGGGCGCGGCGGACCGACTCGTACGCGGCGAGCGCCTCGGCCGCGCGGCCGGTGTCCCGCAGGGCCCGGATACGGAGGGCCTGGAGGGGCTCGTCGAGCGGGTGGGCGGCGCTGAGGGCGGTCAGTTCGGGGAGGGCGGCATCCGCCTCGCCCAGGGCCAGGGCGGCGCCGAGCCGGGCGCGGCGGGCGTCGAGGCGACGGGCCTCCCAGCGGCCGGCCTCGGCGTCCCGGTCCGGCAGGTCGGCGAGGGCGGGCCCGCGCCAGAGGCCGAGCGCCTCGTCGAGGAGCGCGGCGGCCCGCACGGCGTCCCCGCCGGACAGGGCGGCCGAGCCCTCGACGGCGAGCCGGTCGAAGCGGTGGGCGTCGACGTCCTCCGGCCGGGCGTCGAGCCGGTACCCGCCGTCGGCCGAGATCACCGCGGCACGGCCGAGGGCCCGGCGCAGCCGCCCGACGAGCGCCTGGAGCGCGGCGACCGCGTCGGCGGGCGGCTCGTCGCCGTACCAGACCTCGTCGACGAGGTCGGGCACGGGCACGGTGCGGCCGGCCCGCAGGGCGAGGACGGTCAGCAGCGCGCGCACCCGCGGGCCGCCGACGGTCACGTCGGCGCCGTCGGGCGTATGGGCGAGGGTCGGGCCGAGCAGGGAGTAACGCACGCCCCCATTCTCCGCGAGAAGCCCCCCGCCCCCGGAACCAGGGCGCGCGAACGGCGGGGCACGCGCCACGGGAACGGGCCGGGGGTCCGGGACCCGAACCCGTTCCCGTACCGGCACCCCCTCCCGTACCGGCACCCGTTCCCGTACCCGCACCGGAACCCGCGCGCCGGAACCCGGCCGGGACCCGGTACGTTTCCCGCACACCAGCCCTCCGGCCCACGGGAGTCTCCGCGATGAGCACGGCCACCACTCGGCGTCACGAACGGCGGATCAGTCCCGTCTTCCTGGCGATCCTCGCCGTCATGGCCGTCACCGGCTGGGCGGTGTGGACGGACTTCGCCGCCTCGCCCGGCCTGGCGGTGTTCCTCTTCGTGACCTCGGCGTGGGTGGTGTCGCTCTGCCTCCACGAGTACGCGCACGCCCGCACCGCCCTGCACGGCGGGGACATCACGGTCGGGGCCAAGGGCTATCTGACCCTGAACCCGCTCGCGTACACGCACGCGTGGTTGAGCATCATCCTGCCGGTGCTGTTCGTGATCATGGGCGGGATCGGTCTCCCGGGCGGGGCCGTCTTCATCGAGCACGGCCGCATCAAGGGGCGCTGGAAGCACAGCCTGATCTCGGCGGCGGGCCCGCTGGCGAACGTCCTGTTCGCGCTGGTCTGCACGGCGCCGTTCTGGCTGGACGCGCTGGACGGCGTGCCCGTGGCCTTCCGGTACGCGCTGGCGTTCCTGGCGTTCCTCCAGGTGACGGCGGCGCTCCTGAACTTCCTGCCGGTGCCGGGCCTCGACGGCTACGGGGTCGTGGAGCCCTGGCTCTCGTACAAGCTGAAGCGGCAGATCGAGCCGTACGCGCCGTACGGCTTCTTCATCGTGATCGCGCTGCTGTTCGTGCCGGCGGTCAACGGCGCCTTCTTCGACGCGATCGACGCGCTGATGCGGTCGCTCGGGGTGCCGGAACTCTCCCGCTACTGCGGCTCGCAGCTGTTCCGGTTCTGGCAGGAGACGCCGGAGTTCTGCCAGGTCTAGCTCTGCGCGGCTGCGGCTGCGGCTGCCTGCTTCTCGACCTTCGCGCGGCGGATGTAGTACCACGCCATGTTCGAGGAGAGGCCCGCGAGGAGGACCCAGATCACGCCCAGGAAGCTGCCCTGGACGAAGGAGACGACGGCCGCGGCGACGGCCAGGGCGCAGACCACGAGGGCGTAGAGGGCGAGGCGGGGCATGGGGGACGGCTCCTGTCCGGGTACGGCTGCTGGTGCCCGTCCAGTGTCCCCCATGCCGCGCGCCCGGCCGGGACCGGCTCAGATGTCGGTGACCCGGAGTCCCGCGTGGGCCTTGTAGCGGCGGTTGACCGAGATCAGGTTCGCGACGAGCGACTCGACCTGGTGGGCGTTGCGCAGGCGGCCGGCGAAGACGCCCCGCATGCCCGGGATGCGGCCGGCGAGGGCCTGGACGAGCTCGACGTCGGCGCGCTCCTCGCCGAGGACCATGACGTCCGTGTCGATCTCGTCGAGGGAGGCGTCCTGGAGGAGGACGGCGGAGAGGTGGTGGAAGGCGGCGGCCACCCGGGAGTCCGGCAGGAGCGCGGCGGCCTGCTCGGCGGCGGAGCCCTCCTCGGGCTTGAGGGCGTAGGCGCCCTTCTTGTCGAAGCCGAGGGGGTTGACGCAGTCCACGACGAGCTTGCCCGCGAGCTCCTCGCGCAGGGACTCCAGGGTCTTGGCGTGCCCGTCCCACGGCACCGCGACGATCACGATGTCGCTGCGGCGGGCGCACTCGGCGTTGTCGGCGCCCTCGACGCCGAAGCCGAGCTCGTCGGCGACGGCCTGCGCCCGGTCGGCGGCGCGGGAGCCGAGGATCACCTTCTGGCCGGCCTTGGCGAGCCGGTAGGCGAGGCCGCGGCCCTGCTCGCCGGTGCCGCCGAGGACGCCGACGACGAGCCCGGAGACGTCGGGGAGGTCCCACGGGTCCTTGGGGGCGGGCTTGGAGGCAGCGGCGGTGGAGTCGGTCGAGCCAGTCGAGGAAGTCATGGCCCCGACATTACCGACCGGTCGGGGCGCGGGGGCCCGTCCCGTACGGGTGGAACCGACCACAATCGGCCACGCTGCGGGCGCCGCTGGTGCAGGATGCCACCCCATGGATGCCGTACGGGTCGCGTTGCTGCGGGAAGTGCTCGCCGGGACGGAGTGGCCGCGGGCGGCCCGCCGCTTCGCGGGGGCGCTCCGCTCGTCGGTCGTGCCGCACCGGGGCGGGCTGCTGCTCGTCGGCACGGAGGAGTACGAACCGTGGCACCTGGCGGCGCACCTCGTCGACGAGGCGGCCTGGTCGGGGCTGCCGGAGCTGGCCCCCACGCTCGTACGCCACCGGGTGCGGGCGGGTGATCCGGCGCATCTGGCGGTCGGCCTCGGCCGTCTGGAGGCGGCGGGGCGCGGGGCGACGCTGCTGATGGTGGCGCCGGAGCGGCCGGACGCGGGGCTGCTCCAGCGGATGCACGACGCCCGGCGGGCGGGGGCGACGGTGCTCTCGCTCGACGGCGGCGACGCGGAGGTGCGGGGGCTCGCCCACGAGACGCTCACGGTGGCGGAGGGGGCGGAGGTCGACCTGGACACGGTGCAGCACCTGGTGAGCGCGGCGGCCGGGGAGAACAGCCTGCCGTCGCCGCGCGGGAGCCGCCGCTTCCGTGACCGGCTCTCCGACCTCGCCGACCGTCTGACGGCACCGCCGCCCAGCCGCTGGTAGCGGGAGCGCGGCTCCGGGCCCGGTGGGCCGCTGACCGGCTTATTCGGTTGCCCCGGGCGTCTTCCGGTCGGAACATGGCCCCTCGTGTCCTCTCCCTTCTCCAAGCTCTCCGCCCTCCTGCCCGACCTGGCGCCCTGGCGTACGTCGCGTGACTTCCGGCTCCTGTGGAGTCAGGGGCTCGTGACCTACTTCGCCAGCGCGATGGCGATGATCGCCCTGCCGCTCCAGATCAAGGAGCTGACGAACTCGCCGCTCGCCGTCGGGGCGATGGGCGCGGTCGAGCTGGTGCCGCTGATCGTCTTCGGGCTGTACGGCGGCGCGCTCGCCGACGCCGTGGACCGGCGGAAGGTGATCGTCGGGACCGAGGCGGGTCTCGGCGTGCTCGCCCTGCTCCTGCTGCTCAACGCGCTGCTGCCGGAGCCTCTGCTGTGGCCGCTGTACGTGGTCGCGGCCGGCGTCTCCGCGCTCGCGGGGCTCCAGCGCCCCGCGCTCGACTCGCTGCTCGCCCGGATCGTGCCGCACGAGCACCAGACCGCCGCCGCGGCCCTCAACTCGCTGCGCTGGCAGATCGGCTCGATCGCGGGCCCGTCGATCGCGGGTCTCGTCGTCGCGTTCGCGGGTCACGCCCCGGCGTACGCGGTGACGATCGTCGGCTTCGCCGCCTCGGTGCTGATGTGCCGCCGGCTCTCCCCCGCGCCGCCCGCGCACGACGCGGAGAAGCCCTCGCTGCGGGGCATCGCGGAGGGCGCGCGGTACGCCTGGTCGCGGCCGGTGCTGCTCGGCACGTACGCGATCGACCTCGCGGCGATGTTCTTCGCCTTCCCGAACACGATCTTCCCGTTCCTCGCGGACGAGCTGGACGCGGACTGGTCCCTCGGCCTGATGTACGCGGCGGGCTCGGTCGGCTCGCTCGTGCTCGGCCTGACCAGCGGCTGGACGTCGAAGGTGCGGCGGCACGGGCTGCTCGTGGTCGGCGGCGCGGCGGGCTGGGGCCTGGCGATCGCGGCGGCCGGCTGGTTCGGGAACATCTGGCTCGTCCTGCTCTGCCTGGCCTTCGCGGGCGCCGGCGACATGCTGAGCGGTCTCGGCCGGGCCACCATCTGGAACCAGACGATCCCGGAGGAGCTGCGCGGGCGGCTCGCCGGCATCGAGGTGCTCTCCTACAGCGTCGGCCCGCAGCTGGGCCAGGTCCGGGCGGGCGTGATGGCCGGGTGGACCGGCACCAGGGCGGCCGTCTGGTCGGGCGGTGTCGCCTGTGTCGCCTCGGTGGGGCTGCTCTGCCTGGCGCTGCCGAAGCTGCTCACGTACGACTCCGAGACGGACGAGGACTCGCTGCGCCGCAAGGCCCAGCAGGAGGCCGCCGCGGCCAAGGAGGAGGCCGGGGCCGCCTGAGCGGTCCCGGCCTCCTGCCGAGGCCACGCCTCGGGGTCACGCCTCGGGGTCACGCCTCGCGGCTATGCCTCGGGGTTCTCGTCCGGGCGGCCGCCCTCGTGCCAGCGCGGGTCCGTCTCCCACTCCAGGTTCCGCTCGCGGGCGGTCTCCATGGCGTGGGAGGCCTCCTCACGGCTGGCGTACGGGCCGAATCGGTTCTTCGCCGGACACTCGGGACCCTCCTCGACCTTCTTGTGCTCCAGGCAGTAGTACCACTCGCCCGGTTTGCCCGCGGTGCGCTTCTTGAACAGGGCCATCGTCGTCGGCTCCTTCCTCCGAGACCATGCTGCCCCAGACGCGGTCGTTAGACTCGCTGACATGTCTGGCCAGTCGCTTCTCGTTCCGGGGGAGCTCTCCCCCCACCGCTCCGTCCCGGGCTCCATCCGCCGCCCCGAGTACGTCGGGAAGCCCGCCCCGGCCCCGTACAGCGGGCCCGAGGTGCAGGATTCCGACACCATCGAGCGGATGCGGATCGCCGGCCGCATCGCCGCACAGGCGATGGAGGAGGCCGCCAAGCTCATCGCTCCGGGTGTCACCACCGACGAGCTCGACCGGGTCGCCCATGAGTACATGTGCGACCACGGCGCCTATCCCTCGACCCTCGGCTACCGCGGGTTCCCGAAGTCGCTCTGCGCCTCGATCAACGAGGTCATCTGCCACGGCATCCCGGACTCCACGGTGCTGCGCGACGGCGACATCGTGAACCTGGACGTCACGGCGTACATCAACGGCGTCCACGGCGACAACAACGCCACCTACCTCTGCGGCGACGTCGACGAGGAGTCGCGGCTGCTCGTCGAGCGGACCCGGGAGTCCCTGAACCGGGCCATCAAGGCCGTGCGGCCGGGCCGCCAGATCAACATCATCGGGCGGGTCATCGAGTCGTACGCCAAGCGCTTCGGCTACGGGGTCGTCCGCGACTTCACCGGGCACGGCATCAACTCGTCGTTCCACTCCGGCCTGATCGTCCCGCACTACGACTCCCCCCACCACACCACCGAGATCAAGACCGGCATGACCTTCACGATCGAGCCGATGCTGACCCTCGGTACGCACGACTACGACATGTGGGACGACGGCTGGACCGTGGTGACCAAGGACAGGAAGCGGACGGCGCAGTTCGAGCACACGCTCGTCGTGACCGAGAACGGGGCCGAAATCCTTACGTTGCCCTGACCTCTCGAACGGGTACGTTTTTACCGACAGGACGTCGGGAACCAGTTGACTTAGGTATGCCTAACTTGGCAGTATCAGCACTGGTTCCCGTCCCATCGGTCCCGGAGGCACGCCTTGGACACGCCCTTCTCCACGCTCATCCGTACGGCCTCGCACGAGCAGCACACGGAGGCGGAGACGTCGTCCTTCATGGGCGACCTCCTGGGCGGACGTCTGGCCGTCGACGCCTACGCCCGCTACACGGAGCAGCTCTGGTTCGTCTACCGCGCTCTGGAGGAGGGGGCGGAGGCGCTGCGCGAGGACCCGGTCGCCGGGCCGTTCATACAGGCCGAGCTGTTCCGCACGGCCGCCCTGGAGCAGGACCTGGCCCACCTGCGGGGCCCCGACTGGCGCGCCGGGGTCTCCCCGCTGCCCGCCACCGTCGCGTACGCCGAGCGGGTCGCGGAGTGCGCCCGTGACTGGCCCGCGGGGTACGTGGCCCACCACTACACGCGCTACCTGGGCGACCTGTCGGGCGGTCAGATCATCCGTGACAAGGCGGAGCGGACCTGGGGCTTCGCGCGCAAGGGCGACGGCGTGCGCTTCTACGTCTTCGACGAGATCTCCAACCCGGCCGCGTTCAAGCGGACCTACCGGGAGCTGCTCGACGCGGTGAACGCCGACGACCTGGAGAAGCAGCGGATCGTCGACGAGTGCAAGCGCGCCTTCGACTTCAACAGCGCGGTCTTCCACCAGCTGGGCGGCGAGTTCCCGCTCAGCGCGTGAGCCGTAAGCCGTAAGCCTTCGGGACCCCCGCGCGCGAGTGATCAGCGCGTGAGGGTTCCCTCCAGGCGGACTCGTCCGCCCAACTCCACGATGCCGTCAGGGCCGGGGGCGGTGAGCAGCTGCGAACCCCGGCCCTGCGTGATGTTCAGGGCCCGGCCCAACTGCGCCGTCAGGAGCAGCGCCGCCGCGCCGGTCGCCTCGTCCTCGTCGATGCCGTCGCCGCGCCCGGGGAACGCCCGCGCCCTGACGCGGCCCGCGGCCTCCTCCTGCCAGGCCCAGGCGTAGATCCACTCGCCGGGCTCGGGGACCTGCAGGGCGTCCACCTCGGCGGCCGAGCCGTACCGGCGCAGGGTCCGCGGCGGCGCCCACTCGGCGCGCGCCTCGATCCAGGTGAACTCCCCGTCGCCGCGCACCCACACCTCGCCGGCCGGCGGGTGGACGACCTCCAGGTCGAGCAGCCAGGCGGCGCCGACGAGCGGGTGTCCGGCGAACGGCAGGCGCAGGCCGGGGGTGTAGATGTCGACGTGACCGCGCTCGGGGTCGTCCACGAACACCGTCTCGCTGAAGCCGAGCTCCTTGGCGAGCGCCTGCCGGGAGGCCTCGTCGGGGTGGTGACGGGGGTCCCGTACGACTCCGAGGGCGTTGCCGTGGCGGCCGTCGCCCGCACAGAAGACCCGGAGGACGTCGACGTCAGTGGCGGTCGTGTTCATGGCGGAATTGAAGCATCCGAAGCCGGGTTAGTGTGCCGACCGCGCGTGTTCCGTCGGGGAACACCACGGAGGGGGATTTGTCATGCCCAGGTGGGGACGTGGCGGTCACGTCACGGGAGTGCTGGCGGCGGGGTTGCTGCTCGTCGGTCTGGTGCCGCAGCAGGCAGCGGCGGCGACCGTACCGAACGGCGAGGTCGTCGCCGCGACGATCGTGAACCGGCCGGTCGACGCCCGCTGGTCGGCGCGGCTGACGGAGACGGACGGGACGACGCACTACACGCGGGACGCGGCCACTGTCGAGAACGGTACGAGCGGGGTGCCGAAGGTCGGCATCGGCACCGTGCTGAACGGTCTGAACCGGACCGGACGCCCCCTGTGCCACGCGACCAACGCGGCGGGCGCGCAGGGCTTCTGCTGGGACGCCGCCGACGACGTGGCCACCGGGTACACCCACGTCGCCCAGGGCCTCACGGGCTCCGGCGAGGCGCCGGAGAACGCCGCGCTGGTGAGCGGGCGGCGGATCGTCGTCACCAGTTGGTACCCGAAGACGGCCGGAGGGACGATCCGGGTCACCTTCGCGGACGTGACCGATCCCGCGCAGGTGAAGTACCGGCATGTCGCGCTCGTGAAGCCGACCGCCACGGGCTACACCGCGCTGACCGGCCACGCCCACTCGGTGACCTGGTACAAGAACCGCCTGTACGTCTCCACCGGCGCCGGCATGGCGCTCTTCGACCTCACCCGGTTCTGGGACACCAACGCGGGCGGCACCGCCTTCGGCGTCTCGAACGGCACGTACTACACCCCCGGGTACGAGTACGCGCTGCCGCAGCTCGACGAGTTCCGGTACGCGGACTACACGTCCGGCAGTTGCGGCACCTACGCGACGCCGACCCCCGCGCCGCCGTGCTTCACCGGCGCCTCGCTCGACCTGAGCGGCCCCGAGCCGGCCCTCGTCACCGTCGAGTTGTACGGGGTGAAGAAGGACCAGCAGCAGCAGTTCCTGGACCCGGGGGTGATCCTGCGCTGGCCGCTGGACGCCACGGGACTGCCCCGGATGGTGAAGGAGCAGACCGGCCAGGACCCCGTGGTCGAGGTCGAGAGGTCCCGGCCGTCCGCCGCGTACACCTCCACCGTCAGTGGGGCGCAGGGCATCGCGATGAACCGGGGACGGTTCGTCGTCTCCGCGCCGTGCCCCGAGTTCATCGAGGGGAAGGTGAACATCCCCAGCTGCCTCTACCACGCCTGGCCCGGTGAGCCGGTGCGCCTGTGGACCCGTACCGGCATCAACAACGAGAACGTCTCGTACTGGCCCGCGACCGACGAGCTGTGGACCGTCAACGAGGCCCCGGGGAACCTGACCGTCTTCCACATCCGGTGGCCCAGGCCCGAACTGCCGGTGCGCTCCCTCACCGGCCTCGGCGGGAGCCTGACCGGAAGCACCCTGCCGGACGTGATCGCGATCCGGCCGAAGGCGTCGGCAGCGGCGGGCGCGGGTTCCGGCAACCTCGTCCTGTATCCCGGGGCCGCGGGGGGCGTGGCCGCCCGCTCGTCCATCGGCACCAGCTGGGACTCCATGCGCCTCGTGGCCGGCGTCGGCAACCTCGACGCCGACCCCCGCCCGGACGTCCTCTCCGTGGACGAGGGCGGGGCCCTGTGGTTCTACCCGGGCGCCGCCAACGGTCTCGGCAGCCGCACGTCGGCCTCGCCCTCGGGCTGGGGCGTCGTGACGCGGATGACGGGGGTCGGCAACATGACCGGCGACGCGAACCCGGATCTCATGGCGATCTGGGAGAACGGCGACGCCTACCTCTATGAGGGCCGGTCTGGCGGTCTCGGTACGAGTCACAGGATCGGGACGAGCTGGCACACCATGCGCCTGGTGACGGGCGCGGGCGACCTGACCGGCGACGGCCGGCCCGACGTCCTCGCGGTGGACGCCGCCGACGGAAAGTTGTGGCTGTACCCGGGCAACACGTCCGGGGGCCTCGGCGCTCGCACGGAGCTGTCGACCGGCTGGGGCGTCGTGCGGACGATGGCCGGTGTCGGCGACCTGACCGGTGACGGCCGGCCGGACGTCCTCGCCGTCTGGGAGGACGGCACGGCCCGGCTCTACCCGGGCCGCCTCGACGGCCTGGGCGCCGGCAGCCCGGTCGATCTGGGCTGGGGCGCCCGCTAGACAGGGGCTGACGGACGGCAGGGCCGCACCCGAACGATCGGGTGCGGCCCTGCCTTTTTTTGGGGGGTGGCGGTAGAGGGGTGTCGGTCAGGACTCCATGGCGCGGCGGCGGACGGCGATGACGACGGCCGCGCCCGCGCCGGCGATCAGGCCGGAGGCGCCGAGGAGGAGGCCGGTCGGGGTGCCCGAGCCGGTGGCGGCGAGGGCGCCGGAGCCGCCCGTCGCGGACGAGCCTCCGACGGTGCCCGCGCCCCCGACCGTGCCGGAACCGCCGACCGTGCCGGAACCGCCGACGGTGCCGGCGCCGCCCGTGGTGGACGAGCCGCCGGCCGAACCCGAGCCTCCGGTGCTGCCGGAGCCGCCCGTCGTCGAGGAGCCGCCGGTGGTCGACGGCAGCGAGGCGTCCTTGTCGGCCGCGAGGGTCACGGTCACCGGGTCCATCTCGGTGCCCGCCGGGTAGCCGCCCTGGCCGCCCGGGGCGCTGAACGTGGCGGAGCCGGCCGCGGTGAGCTTCGCCGGGATGTCGGCGAGGGTGACGAGCCCCTTGGTCACGGTCCAGTCGGCCTTGGACAGGTCCAGGTCGACCAGGGCCACGTCGTTCTTGGTGCCGGTGGCGCTGGTGACGTCGGCGGTGAGGGTGCCGGTGGTGCCGGTCGCGTTGACCTTCAGGTCGGCGACGGTCCAGTCGATGCCGTGCGCGTCGCAGACGAAGGCGAGCTTGCCGGAGAAGGCGGCCTCGGCCTTGCGGGCGTCGGCGTCCAGGTCGGCCTTGCCGAAGCCGAAGTCGTAGGCGGAGCCCCGCTTCACGGCGCCGCCGGAGGCGGTGACGGAGCCGCCGCACATCTCGCCGACGTACCGCTGCCAGCTCTGCTTGACGCCCCAGGTCAGCCTGCCGTCGACGACGCCGGCGGGGTCGGTCGGCGGCTGCGTCGCGGGAGCGGTGGTGGGGGCGGTGGTCGTCGGGGCCGGGGACGTCGGGGCCGTCGTGGTGGGGGTCGGGGACGTCGGGGCCGTCGTGGTGGGGGCCGGGGACGTCGGCGCCGTGGTGGTGGGGGCGGGGGACGCCGGCGCCGTCGTCGTCGGTGTGACGGGCGGGGTCGTCGGGGGCGCGGTGGTCGGCGGCGGCGTGGTCGGGGGCGCGGTGGTCGGCCGGGCGCCCGCCTTCACGGTGAGCGTGGCGGCGTCGAGCTGGTCGCCCTCCTTGTAGAAGCCCGCGAAGGCCTCCGCGCCGCCCTTCGTCAGCTTCGCCGGTATGTCCTTGAACACCATGGCGCCGCCGGCGCCCTGGGCCGGCCGGACGCCGGTCATGTCGAGCGCGGCGAAGGAGACGTCGTCGCGGGTGCTGACCGTGCCGTCCTTCTCCTTGGTGACGACGTCGGCGGTGATCTCGCCGGTCGGCGCGGCCGTGCCCTTCGTCGTCAGCCTGACGTCCGAGATCCGGATGTCGAGGGCGCCCGAGTGGGCCTCGAAGCGGACGCCGCCCTTGAAGGAGTTGGCGGTGCCGTGGGTCCCCATGTCGTAGGTGCCGGTGCCGTCGACGAAGGTGAAGACGCCGTTGTTCGCGGCCTGCTCGGCGCCTCCCTCGAGCGTGGTCTTCCCGTGCGCGAAGGGCTGGGCGAGGTACGAGCGGAAGGACTGCTTGATGCCCCAGTCCAGGGTGCCGTCGCTCAGCGTCATCGGGGGCGGGGCGTCGGCCGCCGAGGCGGGCAGCGCGAGGGCGACGGCGCCCGTGCCGAGGGCGGCGGCCGTGGCGACGGCGGCGGCCAGGGTGACGGATCGGCGCAAGGGGGTGGCCATGTCGGGGGCTCTCCTAGGTGGTGCGCGGGGGCGGCGCAGGGGGTGCGCGCGGGGCGGGGCGTGGGGGTCAGTCCGTGGAAGTGCCGGTGCCGGTGCCGGTGCCGGTGCCTGTACGGCGACGGCGTACGGCGACGAGGACCGCGAGCGCGGCGGCGAGGAACACGCCCGCGCCGATCGCGACGTACGTGCCGGTGGAGCTCGTGGAGGCCGTGGAGGCCACGGCCGGGGAGGGCGCGGACGAGGCGGCCGGTGCGGGCGCCTTCGTCGGGGCGGCGGAGGACGTGACCCCGCTGCCGAGGTCCGGGAGCGCGGGCAGCTTCGCCGTGGCGTCGACCGTGACGGCGAGCGACACGGGGTCCATCGCGGTCCCCGCCTTGTACATCCCGCCGAAGGCCTTGGCGCCGCCCTCGGTGAGGGTGGCGGGGGCCTCGGCGACGGCGGCGAGTCCGTTCTTCGGGGTGAAGTCCGGGGCGGTGAAGGTGACCAGGGGGACGGCCTTCGTGGTGGTCCCGGCGCTGGTGACGTCGGCGGTCAGCGTGCCCTTGCCGTCGGTCACCTTCGCGGTGACCTCGGCGAGCGTGAGGTCGAGGTGGGCGCCGGTGAAGCGGACGCTGCCCGCGAAGGCCGCGTCGAGGGTCTGCTTCCTCGCGTCGTACGTGCCCTTGCCGCTCGGGAAGCGGAAGAGCGCACCCCCGTCCTGGGCGCCGTCGGCGAGGGTCCACTTGCCCTGGGCGGTGGCCCCGGTGACGTACTCGCGGAACGTGCGGCGGACACCCCAGTCCACGGCGGCGGTCCTGAGGGTGCCGGTGCTCGCCGGCGCGTTGGGGGAACTCGCCGTGGGCGACGAGCCCGTGGGGGTTGCCGTCGCCTGCTTGCCCGTCGGCGCGGTGCTCGGTGCGGTGGTCGGTGTCGTGCTCGGCGTGGCCTGCTTCGGGTTCTGGACGTCGACGGTGAGGCTGACGGGGTCGAGCGGCGTACCGGCCGGGTAGTAGCCGGCGAAGGCCGCCGCGCCCTGCGTGGTGAGCGTGGCGGGCACGCCGTCGAGGGCGACGGGGCTGCCGCCGCCGCGCATGTCGATGCCGCCGAGGTTCAGGGCGGCCAGCGGCACCTGGGCCGTGACGCTCATGCGGCCGCTGCCCTTGGCCTTGCTCGCCATGTCGGCGTAGAGGGTGCCGCGGCCCCCCTGGATGACGACGCGGGGGCGGCTGATGGTGAGGTCCAGCTCGTTCGTGCCGTCCGCCTTCCGGTGGCCCGTGAAGCGGACGCCGCCGGAGAAGGCCGCCTCGAAGGCGCCGGTCCCGGGGTCGTACGAGCCCTGCGCGGAGTGAAAGCGGAACTGGCTGCCGCCGACCGTGGCGGCGCCGCCGGTGAGCTCCCAACCGCCGTGCGCGATGGGTCCGGTGACGTAGCTCTGGAAGGAGGACTTGATGGCCCAGTCGAGCCGTCCGCCCTGCACCGTGCGGCTGTCCGCGTGGGCGGCGGAGGCCGGGATCAGGGCGGCGAGCAGGGCCGTGAAGAGGCTCACGGCGAGCGCGCGGGTGGGTCTGGACAGCAGCATGGAACCCCTCCGAGGGCTAGCAAGTGAGGTAAGGCTAACCTAAGCTGCATCGAGCCTCGGCCGGAACCCCTCCGACCCGAGAGCACGGCAGAACGCAACAGAACGTCACAGAACGACCGACAGGACGGTGTCCGGTGCGCAGAACTCGCCTCGCGGGAGCGCTGACAGCAGTGCTCGCCCTCGCCCTCGCGGCGACCGGCTGCGGTGACGGAAGCGGCGACGCAAGCGGCGGTGCGGGCGGCGGTGCGGGCGCCCCGGCCTCCGCCGAGGCCGCCACAGCCCCCGACCGGGTCGAGCCGCTCGCCGACCCGGCCGGGCCCCGACTGCCCGTCACCGTCCCCTCGGCGGACGGGCGCACCGTCACCGTCGCCTCCACCGAGCGGATCGTGCCGCTCAGCGGCTCCCTCAACGAGATCGTCTTCACCCTCGGTCTCGGCGGGAAGGTCGTCGCCCGCGACATCACCGCCACCTTCGAACAGGCCGCGAAGCTCCCGGTGGTGACCCGCGCCCATGACGTCTCCGCCGAGAGCGTGCTCTCGCTGCGGCCCACCGTCGTCCTCGCCGAGTCCACCACCGGACCGGCCGAGGCCGTCGCCCAGATCCGGGACGCGGGCATCCCCCTCGTCGTCGTGAAGCCCGCCAAGGACCTCGCGGACGTCGGCACCCGCATCGACGCGGTCGCCGCCGCCCTCGGCGTACGCGACTCCGGCACCGCGCTCAAGAAGCGCACCCAGGAGCGGATCGACGCCGTACGGAAGGGGATCCCGGCCCGCGAGGAGAAGCCGCGGGTGGCCTTCCTCTACGTCCGCGGCTCGGCCGCCGTCTATCTGCTCGGCGGCGCCGAGTCCGGCGCGAGCTCCCTGCTCGAAGCGACCGGCGCGATCGACGCGGGCAAGGAGTCCGGACTGAAGAAGGACTTCACCCCCATCACCAGCGAGGCCCTGGCGCAGGCCGCGCCCGACGCGATCCTCGTCATGCGCAAGGGGCTCGACTCGGTCGGCGGGGTCGACGGCCTGGTGAAGATCCCGGGCGTCGCACAGACCCCGGCCGGCGCCGACAAGCGGGTCGTCACCGTCGACGACGGCGTGCTCCTCAACTACGGCCCGCGCACCGACCAGGTCCTGCAGTCCCTCGTCGGCCAGCTGTACGGGGAGAAGAGGTGACGGCGCTCCAGGATTCCCCGCCGCACACGGAGAAGCACACAGGGAAGGCGGTCAAGGCGGGGAAGGAGGATCCCGCCTCCGCCCCGCGTCCGCGGCGCGGCCGGTCCACCGTCCTCACCGTCTCCCTCCTCGCCGTCCTGCTCCTCCTCTCCCTCCTCTCCGCGGGGATCGGGGCGTACGAGATCCCGCTCGGCGACGTCCTCGCCTCCGTTCAGCACCGGATCGGGCTGGGCGGGCGCGCGCTCGACCGCACGGCCGAGAGCGTCCTGTGGAACATCCGGCTCCCCCGCGTCGTCCTCGCCGTCCTCGTCGGCGCGTCGCTCGGCTGCGCGGGCGCCCTCATGCAGGGCGTGTTCGGCAACCCCCTCGCCGAGCCGGGCGTCATCGGCATCTCGGCGGGCGCGGCCGTCGGCGCGGTCGGCGCGATCGCGCTCGGGCTCACCTTCCTCGGGAACTGGACGGTGACCGTCTGCGCGTTCGTCGCCGGCCTGGTGACCGTGTTCCTCGTGTACGCGATGTCCCGCTCGGGCGGCCGCACGGAGGTGGTGACCCTGATCCTCACCGGCATCGCGGTGAACGCCTTCGCGGGCGCGCTGATCGGCCTCTTCATCTTCTTCGCCGACAACGCGCAGATCACCCAGATCACCTTCTGGCAGCTCGGCTCGCTCGCCCAGGCCACCTGGCCCAAGGTCCTCGCCGTGCTGCCCTGCGCGCTCCTCGGTCTGGCCGTCGCCCCCTTCCACTCCCGCCGGCTCGATCTGCTCGCGCTCGGCGAACGGCCCGCCCGGCACCTGGGCGTGGACGTGGAGCGGCTGCGGATCGCGCTGATCCTGGTGGTGGCGCTGCTCACCGCGGCGGCGGTCGCGGTCGCCGGGATCATCACCTTCGTCGGCCTGCTCGTCCCGCACCTGCTGCGGATGGCGAACGGCCCCGGCCACCGCTTCCTGGTGCCGGGCAGCGCGCTCGGCGGCGCGGTCGTCCTGGCGGCCGGCGATCTGGCGGCCCGGACGGTCGCCGCCCCGGCCGAACTCCCCCTGGGCGTCCTCACCGCCCTCCTGGGCAGCCCCTTCTTCTTCTGGCTGCTGCGCAGGACCCGTCGTCGGCAAGGTGGTTGGGCATGACATCCATGGCATCCGTACGCTGGAAGGCCCTGCTCCCGACCCGGAGCACGCGCGCCCTCCCCTCCCCCGCCGCGCGCGGCGAGCTCGTCGCCGAGGCGCTCGGGCTGCGGGTCTCGCTCGGCGGCCGGGCGGTGCTCGACGGCGTCGGGATCGGGGTGCGGGCCGGGGAGGTCCTGGCCCTGGTGGGACCCAACGGCGCCGGGAAGTCGACGCTGCTCGCCGCGCTCGCGGCCGATCTCGCCCCGAGCGACGGGGAGATACGGATCGGGGGGCGGCCCGCCCATGACTGGTCGGCCGGTGAACTCGCCCTGCGCCGGGCGGTGCTGCCGCAGGCCGCCGCGCTCTCCTTCCCCTTCCCCGTCGCCGAGGTCGTCCGGATGGGCCGGGCGCCCTGGGCCGGGACCGAGCGGGAGGACGAGGACGAGGCGGCCGTCGCGCTCGCGATGGCCGCGACCGAGGTCGAGGCCTTCGCCGGGCGCCCGTTCTCCGCGCTGTCGGGCGGCGAGCGGGCCCGGGTCGCCCTGGCCCGCGTCCTGGCCCAGCGGACCGGGCTCCTGCTGCTCGACGAGCCGACCGCCGCGCTCGACCTGCGCCACCAGGAACTGGTGCTCCGGGTCTGCCGGGAGCGCGCGGCGGCCGGGGACGCGGTGGTCGTCGTGCTGCACGACCTGGGGCTCGCCGCCGCCCACGCGGACCGGGTCGCGGTGCTGCACTGCGGCCGGATCGAGGCGGACGGCCCTCCCTCGGAGGTGCTCGACGCGGAGGTCCTGAGCCGGGTCTACCGGCAGCCGGTGGAGGTCTTCCCGCACCCGCGGACCGGGGTCCCCCTCGTCGTGCCGGTCCGCGGGGACTCCTGACCCGCCAAACGGACAATTCACCTTCCTTGACTGGCTCTTGACCCTGCCATGAGGACTCCATAGGGAGCCCGTGACTCGCCTGTGTCCGTCGTGTCGGAGCTGAGAGCCGAATCACCGAACGAGCGGGTATGGCTGAGGTAAGCCTCGGTTAAGTTAGGTCCGCCTCACCCCGCTTCACCGCGCGTCCCACCCCTTGTCCCCGCGTTCCTGGAGTCCCCATGCGAGCCGTCCGCCTCTCCGTCGTCACCGCCGCCGCGACCGCGGCCGCCCTGACCGCCGTCACGGGCTGCGCCGAGAAGAGCGACGCCAAGGGAGCGGACGGCGCGGTCACCGTGATCGCCAAGGACGACTCCTGCGAGGTGTCGAAGAAGGAGTTCCCGGCCGGTCACGTGACGCTCGCCGTCGAGAACCGCGGCTCCAAGGTCACCGAGGTCTACGTCCTCCACCCGGACGACCGGATCGTCACCGAGCGCGAGAACATCGGCCCCGGCACCAAGGCCACGATCACCGCCGAGATCAAGGCAGGCGACTACACGATCGCCTGCAAGCCCGGCATGGTCGGCGACGGCATCCGCCAGCAGGTCACGCTCACCGGCGCCGGTGCCGCGACCGCCAAGCGCTCCCCGGAGATGGACGCCGCCGTCGCCGCCTACCGCCAGTACGTCCAGGCGCAGGCCGACGCGACCCTCCCCAAGGTGAAGGTCTTCACCGACGCCGTCCGCGCCGGTGACATCGAGGCCGCGAAGAAGGCGTACGCCGAGTCCCGCATCGGCTGGGAGCGCACCGAGCCCGTCGCCGAGTCCTTCGGCGACATCGACCCCAAGGTCGACGTCCGCGAGGACGGCCTGGAGGAGGGCCAGGACCCGGCGAAGGACTGGACCGGCTGGCACCGCCTGGAGAAGGCGCTCTGGAAGGACAAGAAGCTCGGCGCCGCCGAGAAGCAGCTCGCGGACACCCTGGACAAGGACCTCGCGGACTGGGTGAAGCGCGTCGGCAAGGCCGAGATCACCCCGACCTCGATGGCCAACGGCGCCAAGGAGCTCCTGGACGAGGTCGCCACCGGCAAGGTCACCGGCGAGGAGGAGCGCTACTCCCACACCGACCTCGTCGACTTCAAGGCGAACGTCGAGGGCGCGCAGAAGTCCTTCGACCTGCTCAAGCCGGTCGCCACGAAGAACGACCCGAAGCTCGTCGCCGAACTCGACAAGCGGTTCGCCGCGCTGAACACGCTGCTCGACAAGTACCGCACGGACAAGACGAGCTACGTCTTCACCTCCTACGAGAAGGTCGGCCCGGCCGAGCGCAAGGAGCTGTCGGACGGCGTCAACGCGCTGGCCGAGCCGCTCTCCAAGCTCGCCGCCGCGGTCGTCAAGTAGCGGGACGGGGGCAGAGGACATGTCCGAGGAGCAGGATCTCCCGGTGCGGGGCGCCTCCCGCCGTACGGTCATCGGCTGGGGTGGTGCCGGGCTCGCGCTCGGTGCCGCCGCGGCGGGCGGCGCCGTGGCCCTGGCCCGGGGCGGGGACGGCACCGCGCCGGTCGCCGACTCCGGCGCCGCCGTGCCGTTCCACGGCGCGCACCAGGCCGGTATCGCGACCGCCGTCCAGGACCGGCTGCACTTCGCCGCCTTCGACGTGAAGACGACGGACCGCGCGGAGCTGGTCCAGCTCCTCAAGGACTGGACGCGGGCCGCCGAGCGGATGACGGCCGGCGCCGAGGTCGGCGACGGCGCGTACGGCGGGCCGGCGGAGGCGCCGCCGGACGACACGGGCGAGGCCCTCGGCCTCAAGCCGTCCCGTCTGACCCTCACGATCGGCTTCGGCCCCACGCTCTTCGACGGGCGTTTCGGGCTGAAGGGCAAGCGGCCCGGGGCCTTGGTGGAGCTGCCCAAGTTCCCGGGCGACAACCTGGATCCGGCGCGCAGCGGCGGCGACCTCTGCGTCCAGGCGTGCGCGGACGACCCGCAGGTCGCCGTGCACGCCATCCGGAACCTCGCGCGGATCGGTTTCGGCACGGTCGCGGTGCGCTGGTCGCAGCTGGGCTTCGGCAAGACGTCCTCGACGACCCCGGACGCCCAGACCCCGCGCAATCTCTTCGGCTTCAAGGACGGCACCCGCAACATCGCGGGCACCGAGACCGAGCGGCTCGCGCAGCACGTGTGGGTCTCCGGCAAGGACGCGGAGGGTCCGGCGGCGTGGATGGACGGCGGTTCGTACCTCGTCGCCCGCCGCATCCGCATGAACGTCGAGACCTGGGACCGCACCTCGCTCGGCGAGCAGGAGGACATCTTCGGCCGCGACAAGCGCGAGGGCGCCCCGGTCGGCAAGGCCAAGGAGCACGACGAGCCGTTCCTGAAGGCGATGAAGCCGGACTCGCACGTCCGGCTCGCGCATCCGGACACCAACGCCGGGGCGACGATCCTGCGGCGCGGCTACTCCTTCACGGACGGTACGGACGGCCTCGGCCGGCTGGAGGCGGGCCTGTTCTTCCTCGCGTACCAGAAGGACGTCCGGACCGGCTTCATCCCCGTACAGACCTCGCTCGGCCGCGCCGACGCCCTCAACGAGTACATCCAGCACGTGGGTTCGGCGCTGTTCGCGATCCCGCCGGGCGTCCGGGACAAGGACGACTGGTGGGGCCGGGCGCTGTTCTCGTGACGCTCCACGCAACCCCGGGAGGGAACCGACGTGTTCGGTAACTATCTGATCGGCCTGCGCGAGGGCCTGGAGGCGAGCCTCGTCGTCTGCATCCTCATCGCGTACCTGGTGAAGACCGGGCGCAGGGACGCGCTGAAGCCGATCTGGATCGGCATCGGCGTGGCCGTGGGGGTGGCGCTGGCCTTCGGCGCGGGCCTCGAGTTCGGCTCCCAGGAGCTGACCTTCGAGGCGCAGGAGCTGCTCGGCGGCACGCTGTCGATCGTCGCGGTCGTCCTGGTGACCTGGATGGTCTTCTGGATGCGGCGCACGGCCCGGCATCTGAGGGCCGAGCTGCACGGACGCCTCGACGCGGCCCTGCAGATGGGTACGGGCGCGCTGGTCGCGACCGCGTTCCTGGCGGTGGGGCGCGAGGGCCTGGAGACGGCGCTCTTCGTGTGGGCGTCGGTCCGGGCCTCCTCCGACGGGTCGTACGCGCCGCTGGCCGGCGTCGTCCTCGGCCTGCTCACGGCGGTGCTGCTGGGCCGGCTGTTCTACCAGGGCGCGGTCAGGATCAACCTGGCGAAGTTCTTCACCTGGACCGGCGGGATGCTGGTCGTGGTGGCGGCGGGCGTCCTCGCGTACGGCGTGCACGACCTCCAGGAGGCACGCTTCCTCGACGGCCTCGCGGACAAGGCCTTCGACGTCTCGGCGACGATCCCGCCGGACAGCTGGTACGGCACGCTCCTCAAGGGCGTCTTCAACTTCCAGCCGGACCCGACGGTCCTTCAGGTCACGGTGTGGGCGCTGTATCTGATCCCGACGCTCGCGCTGTTCCTGGCCCCGATAGGGTCGGGTCCGTCCGTGCGGGTGGAGAAGCAGAAGGCGACCGATGAGCAGGCTGAGGCTGAGGCGAGCGCCGAGACGACCGGTTGAGCGCTTCGCGGCGCGACCGGTGAGGGCGCTGGCGGCCACCGCGGCGACGACCGTGCTGGCGCTGACCGCGAGCGGCTGCGTGACGGTCCACGGTGAGACGGCGCTGCTCCCGGCGGTGACGACGTCCGAGGCCGCGCAGGCCCTCGCCGACTTCACCGCCGCCTACAACCGGGCCGACAAGGCCAACGACCCCGCGCTCGACTCGGACCGGGTCACCGGTCCGCTCGGGGCGATCAACCAGGCGGGCCTGCGCTCGCGGGCGGTCACGAGCCCCGGCGGCAACCCGGACCACCGGGCCCTCGAACTGAGCGACGCGCGGTTCGTCGTGCCCCGCAAGGCGGGCTGGCCGCGCTGGTTCGTCGCGGACACCGACTCGAACCACGACGTCGACGAGGGCCGCGCCGACCAGCGCTGGGTCCTCGCCTTCGTACGCAACGGGCCCGACGAGCTGTGGGAGGTCGCCCACCTGGTGGTCCTCAGCGCGCGGGCGGTGCCCGTGTTCGCCGAGGAGGAGGGGTACGCGGTGCCGGTCGCCGCGGATACCGACGCCCTCGCGGTCGCGCCCGGGGACCTCGGGGCGGAGTACGTGGCGTATCTGCAGGAGGGGAAGCCGGGGCCGTACGCGGCGGGGCCGCACACCTCGCTGTGGCGCGAGGAGCGGCAGAAGACCGCGAAGCGGCCGGGGCTCGCCACCCAGTACATCGACCGCGTCGCGGACCAGGGGGACTTCGCCCCGCTGGGGCTGCGGACGAAGGACGGCGGCGCGTTCGTCTTCTTCGCGACCCGGTACTTCGAGCGGCAGACGGCGGCGCAGGGCTACCGGCCGAAGGTCGGCCCGGACGTCAAGGCGCTGCTGACCGGCGAGGTGAAGAACACCGTCACCAAGGAGTGGGTGTCGAACCTGGCGGTCCTGGTGAAGCCGGCGGGCACGGACCGCGACGGCGTCACGATCGCGGGCCGGCTCCAGGGCGTGGTGGGCGCGGAGGGCTCGTAACCGGTCCCCCGCGACAGGCCGGGGGCTCGGCGGGTCGGGGACTCTGCGGGTCGGGGACTCGGCGGGTCAGGGACTCGGCGGGTCGGGGGCTCGTCGGGTCAGCGGGTCAGCGGGTCAGCGGCCAGGCGATCTCGTGGGCCGTGTGCTCCCCGTCGCTCTCGGCCTCCCGTGCGGCCGCGTGGCGCGCGCAGGCGTCCTGGAGGGTCTCCAGGAGGTTCAGCGGGTCCGGCAGCGGGTGCTCGGGGCCGCGGACCCAGGCGACCACCGGATGGGCGTCCTCGTCCCCGGGCAGCCGGGCCGGCGGTACGAGGACGTAGCTGCCGCGGCAGTGCCAGCGCAGCCCCGGGTGCTCGTCCATCGTCTCCGGGTGGCAGTCGAGCTCACACGGCCACCACTCGTCCTCGTCCTCGGGGGTGCCGCGGGTGGCGGTGAAGAAGAGCATGCGCCCGCCGACCGTGTCGACGTCGGCGGACTCGGCGACCGGTCCGACCTCGACGCCCTCGGCGAGCAGCCGCTCCAGGGCGGCGCGGCCGGCGGCCATCGGCACGTCGAGGACGTCGTGGACCATGCCGGTGGCGGTGACGAAGTTCGCCTCGGGCTCGTTCCGCGCCCAGCGCTCGATCTGCGCGCGGTCGGTGGTCGACTGGGTCTGCCAGGCGAAGGAGACGGGGTGCCGGGCGGGGGTGGGACAGCCGATCCGCTCACAGGAACAGCTGTAGCCGACGGGATACGCGGCGGGGGCCAGGGGCAGCCCGGCGGCGGCGGTGGCCAGGAGCAGCTTCTCGCGGTCGTTCTCGTCCTCGGCCGCGGTGCGTTTCGGGCGCCTGCGCAGCCACTGTGCGAGTTTGCTCTCCGTGCCGCGGTAGCGGCCGATGCCGTCGCCCATCTATCCCCTCACAGCTCATGCTCGCCCGTTCGGCTCTGCCCATGGTCCCACCATCCTGCGCCTCGGGTGACCGGAGTGTGGAACCGGGGTGCGGAAACGGGGTGCGCGGGGTGGTGGTGCGGGTGGGGCGTGCGAACCACCCGAACGGTCCACAGCGCGCGACGCGCCCAGGGCGGACCATGGGTCCACCGATCTTCGGTTCTTCCGTCCGCCCGTTCGTGAGGAGCCCACATTGCGCCCCACTCCGCGCACGTCCTCGCCCCGCCGCTACCTGATGTGCCCACCCACGCACTTCACGGTGACGTACTCGATCAATCCCTGGATGGACCCCACGAAACCGGTCGACCTGCCGCTGGCCCTCGCCCAGTGGGAGGACCTGCGCGATCGCTACCGTGCGCTGGGCCACACCGTGGAGCTCCTGGCTCCCGACCCGGCGCTGCCGGACATGGTCTTCGCGGCGAACGGCGCGACCGTCGTCGACGGCCGGGTCCTCGGCGCGAAGTTCGCCCATGCCGAGCGGGCCGACGAGGCCGCCGCGCACCTGTCCTGGTTCCGCGGGAACGGTTGGCCTGGTGAGGCGCTCCGGCTCCCGGAGCACGTGAACGAGGGCGAGGGCGACTTCGCCGTCACCGCCTCGTGGATCCTCGCGGGGCGCGGTTTCCGCGCCAGCCCGCTCTCCCACGGGGAGGCGCAGGAGTTCTTCGGCCGGCCCGTGATCGGTCTGGAGCTCGTGGACCCGCGCTACTACCACCTGGACACGGCGCTGTGCGTCCTGGACGACGCCCGGGACGAGGTCATGTACTACCCGGCCGCCTTCTCACCGGGCAGTCGCGCGGTGCTCGCCCGGCTCTTCCCGGACGCGCTGATCGCGACGGAGGAGGACGCGGCGGCGCTCGGGCTGAACGCGGTGAGCGACGGTCTGCACGTGCTGCTGCCGCAGGCGGCGGTGGGCCTCTTGGAGCCGCTGCGGGAGCGGGGCTTCGAGCCGGTCGGGATGGACCTGAGCGAGCTCCTCAAGGGCGGCGGCAGCGTGAAGTGCTGCACGCAGGAGCTCAGGCCCTAGCGCTCAGTCGGTGTCCGGCGGCCAGGAGTCGCCCCACTCGGTGTCGCGGGCCTGCTTGTAGAGGGGCCCGTGGCGCTTGGTGACCGTCTCCCGGGCGAGCCCGTCGGGGCCGCACAGGTCGAGCTGGACCAGGCCCTTGCGGATCTGCGGCCTGCGGGTGACGCGGGACACGACCGGGGTCACCGGGAACCTGGTGGCCGCGACGTAGCTGTACTTCTCGTCCTCGTACGGCAGGGAGCCGCCCTTCACCTGGCGGTGCAGCGAGGAGCGGCTGACGCGGGCCGAGAAGTGGCACCAGTCGGTGCCCGGCACGATCGGGCAGGCGCCGCTGTGCGGGCAGGGCGCGGCGACGGTGAATCCGGCGTCGATCAGCAGGGTGCGGGCGGCGATGATCCGCTCGTAGCCGTCGGGGGTGCCGGGCTCGACGATGACGACCGCCCGAGCGGCGCGCGCCGCCTCGGTCACGAGCGCCGTGCGGTCGGGCGCGGTCAGTTCCTTGAGGACGTACGAGACGGTGACGAGGTCGGTGTCCGCGAGCTTCAGCGCGGTGCCGATCCGTTCGCGCCGCCATTCGGCGTCGAGGGTGCCGGCCGCCAGCTCGCGGCCGAGGGCGAGGGCGGGCTCGGCCCAGTCGAGGACGGTGGTCCGGGGCGGCGCCTCGTCCCAGGCCTCGGCGACGGCCCAGCTCGCCGCGCCGGTGCCGCCGCCGACGTCGGTGTGCGTGGCGGGCGCCCAGTCGGGCGCGGCCTCCCGTAGGGCGTCGAGGACGCCCCGTACCGCCTCGAAGGTCGCCGGCATCCGGTACGCGGCGTACGCGGCGACGTCGGAGCGGTCGCGCAGCACGGGGGTGTCCGTCGGGGTGGTGCCCCGGTAGTTGGCGATCAGCCGCTCGACGGCCTTGGTCGCCTGGGTGGGCGGCAGCCCGTCGAGGAGCCCGGCGAGGGCGGCGCGCAGGGACTCGGCGGAGGGAGGGGTGGCGGCGTTCACCGCAGCATTCTAGGCGGCCGGGCCTCGGCCCTCGGCAGCACGGAGGTGCTGGTCACGAGCGTCCCGGCGGGGCACCGGAGTTGGTCGACGGAGCGCCGATGATGTTGAGTGCTCATGCCAAGTCTTGGCAGGCAATCGGTCGATCGAGGAGTTCATGTGAAGGCTGTCGTACGGGGGACTGCCGTGGCAGCGGCGCTGGTGCTGGCGCTGACGGGATGCGAGGAGAGCGTCCCGGCGAAGGGGAACGAGAAGGCGCCGGCCGCTCCCGGGGAGGCGCAGCCGGGGGCCGAGGCGGGGGCGGACGCGCCGAAGGTCGTGTGGCTGGACCCGACCGGTCTGATGAACGCGCTGCCGGTCGAGTCCGCCGTGGGCGACATCTTCGTCGGGGGTGATCCCTTCATGGCCCAGGGGCCCGAGGCCGTCGAGCACTGCGCCGAGGAGACGGGGGTGGCCTGTGACGGGCTCGTCGCCGTCGGCGGGAAGGACATGGAGGCCCGCGGCGACGCGGACGACACGCGCGTGGAGTTCCGGCTCTACTCGTTCGGGACGGAGGACCAGGCGCGCGCCGCCATGAAGGGTCTGGCCGCCGAGCAGCGGAAGAAGTCCGCCGAGTACGGAGAGCCGTCGAAGCCGGTGACCCTGGCCACCGTGGCCGACGAGACCGACGCGTACGCGGACGACGCCACCGCCGATGTGGTCCTGCGCATCGGCACCGTCGTCGCGCACATCGACGTGAACGACACCGAGCCCGCGGGCCTGGAGCACGTCTCGAACGTCCAGGTCGAGCGGGTCAGGATCGTCGCGGCGGGCAAGAACCCGGGGTACTGACCCGCCCGACACCCTCAGATGCCCGTGGCCGTCCTGCCGGACTGCCACGGGCGGCACAGGCCCAGGAAGCAGGCCAGGGACAGGGCGGCGCAGGCGAGCTGGACGACGGCCATCGGGACGGCCGTGTGCTCGCCCGCGATGCCGACGAGCGGGGAGGCGACGGCGCCGACGAGGAACGACGAGGTGCCGAGGAGCGCGGAGGCGGAGCCGGCCGCGTGCGGGGTCCGCATGAGGGCCTGGGCGTTGGTGTTGGGCAGGGCCAGGCCCATCGCGGACATGAGGACGAAGAGTCCGGCGGCGATCGGCACGAGCCCGACCTCGCCGAAGACGCCGGCCGTCATGAGGAGCAGGGCGAGGGAGGCGAGCAGGATGGCCCCGACGCCCCAGCCGAGCACCTTGTCGAGGCGGACGCGGCCGACGAGGAGCTTGCCGTTGATCTGGCCGACGATGACGAGGCCGATCGAGTTGACGCCGAAGAGCAGGCTGAAGGTCTGCGGCGAGGCCCCGTAGATCTCCTGGACGACGAACGGCGAGGCCGAGATGTACGCGAAGAGGGCCGCGAAGGCGAGCCCGCCGGTCAGCATGTAGCCGGTGAAGACCCGGTCGGCGAGGAGTCCGCGCATGGTGCGCAGGGCGTCGCCGACGCCGCCCTCGTGGCGCCGCTCGGGCGGGAGCGTCTCGCCGAGGAAGCGCCAGACGACGAGGGTGAGCAGGATGCCGATCACGGTGAGGACGTGGAAGACGCCCCGCCAGTCGGTGATCCGGAGGATCTGGCCGCCGATGAGGGGCGCGACGATCGGGGCGGCGCCGGAGATCAGCATCAGGGTGGAGAAGAAGCGGGCCATCTCGACGCCGTCGTAGAGGTCGCGGACGACGGCGCGGGCGATGACGATGCCGGCGGCGCCCGCGAGGCCCTGGAGCAGCCGGAAGCCGATGAGGAGTTCGGCGGTGGGCGCGAGGGCGCAGACGGCGGTGGCGAGGACGTACACGACCATGCCGACGAGCAGCGGGCGGCGGCGGCCCCACTTGTCGCTCATGGGGCCGACGACGAGCTGGCCGAGGGCCATGCCGGCGAGGCAGGCGGTGAGCGTGAGCTGGACGGTGGCGGCCGGGGCGTTCAGCGCGCCGGTGACCTCCGGCAGCGCCGGCAGGTACATGTCCATGGAGAGCGGGGGCAGGGCGGTGAGTCCGCCCAGGACGAGGGTGACGAGCAGTCCCACGCTCCGGGCGGCGGGGGCGCCGCCGGCGACCGGAGCGACCGGAGCGCTCTCGGTTATGTGCCCTTGTGTTGTTTTCTGGCCGCTCTCCGGCATCGACTGCTCCATTTCGTTGAATCCTTGCCTATGCTCTCAGCTCGACCGGCATGGTCGAGACCTCTGTGGGACGGGTGGGGACGGGTGCGGAACATGAAGGAAACGGTGCGCTGGGGAATCCTGGCGACGGGCGGCATCGCGGAGCGCTTCACGGCGGACCTGCTGACGCTCGAAGGCGCCGAGGTCGTGGCGGTGGCGTCCCGTACGGAGGCGTCCGCGAAGGCCTTCGCGGACCGGTTCGGGATCCCGCGGGCGTACGGCGAGTGGGCGGGGCTCTTCGCCGACGAGGACGTCGACGTCGTGTACGTGGCGACGCCGCACCACGCGCACCGGGAGGCGGCCGGCCGCGCCCTGGAGGCGGGAAAGGCGGTGCTCTGCGAGAAGGCTCTCACGCTCAACGCCCGCGAGGCGGAGGAATTGGTCACCGTCGCGCGGGACCGCGGCCTCTTCTTGATGGAGGCCATGTGGATGTACTGCAACCCGCTGGTCCTGCGGCTCGCGGAGCTCGTGCGGGACGGGGCGATCGGCGAGGTCCGGACCGTCCAGGCGGACTTCGGGCTCGCGGGCCCCTTCGCCGCCGACCACCGGCTGCGGGACCCGGCGGTGGGCGGCGGGGCGCTGCTCGACCTGGGGGTGTACCCGGTGTCGTTCGCGCAGCTGCTGCTCGGCGAGCCGGACACCGTCCAGGCGCACGCGCTGATCTCGCCGGAGGGCGTCGACCTGAACACGGGGATGCTGCTGGGCTGGGACTCGGGCGCCTCGGCGCTGCTGTCCTGCTCGCTGGTCGCGGACACCCCGCTGACGGCGTCCGTGACGGGCACGCTCGGCCGGATCGACGTGCCGCGCGGCTTCTTCTTCCCCGAGCGGTTCACGCTGCACCGGAACGGCCGGGAGCCGGAGGAGTTCGTGTCGACGGACGACCCGCACTCGTTCCGGCACGAGGCCTCCGAGGTGATGCGCTGCCTGCGGGCGGGCGCGACGGAGTCGCCGCTCGTGCCGCTGGAGGGTTCGCTCGCGGTGATGCGGACGCTCGACGCCGTACGGGAGCGCGTCGGCGTCCGCTATCCCTCCGAGGTGGTGGCTACGCGGGTGTGAGGCCCGGGTTGCCCGCCTCCGTCACGTAGGAGGCGGCGGTGGTGACGGGGGCGCCCGGGGTCGTGACGTACGGGACCGTACGGAAGTCGGCGCGGGCGCCGCCCTCGTCGAGCGCCACCGTCACATAGCCGCGCCGCCCGTTGTAGAACCTCATGTGCGGGTTGGCCTGGGTGAGCTTGTCGTAGTTGGCCGGGCGGTCGGCGCCGTCCTTGCCGCTGCTGATCGAGGTGGCGACGATCTCGGTGCCGAGGGTCCGGGAGCCCGGGTCGCGGAAGTCGGCCTTGATGTCGAGGCCGTAGCCGACGTGGACGTCGCCGGTGAGCACCATGAGGTTCTCGACGCCGGCGGCCTCCGCCCCCGCGAGGATCCGCTGCCGGGAGGCCGGGTAGCCGTCCCAGGAGTCCATGGAGACCTTGAAGTCGGCGGTGGGGCGGTCGCGGCGCTCGGCGAACACGACCTGCTGCGGCAGGACGTTCCAGCGGGTGCGGGCGGAGTGCCAGCCGTCGAGCAGCCACCGCTCCTGCGCGGCGCCGGTCATCGTGCGGGCCGGGTTCTCGGACTCGGGGCCCGGGACCTGCCAGCCGTCCCCGTACGCCTGGTCCGAGCGGTACTGGCGGGTGTCGAGGATGTCGAACTGCGCGAGGCGCCCGAACCGCAGCCGCCGGTAGAGCCGCATGTCCGGGCCCTCCGGCTGCTGGGGGCGGCGCAGCGGCTGGTGCTCCCAGTACGCGCGGTAGGCGGCGGCGCGGCGGAGCAGGAACTCCTCCGGCGGGACGCCGTTCTCGGGGGTGCCGCCCGCGTAGTTGTTCTCGGTCTCGTGGTCGTCCCAGGTGACGACGAAGGGGTGCGCGGCGTGCGCGGCGCGCAGGTCGGGGTCCGACTTGTAGAGGCCGTAGCGCAGCCGGTAGTCCTCCAGGGTGATCGTCTCGCGGTTGAAGACGGCCGGGAGGGTGCGGTCGGTGTAGGCGCGGGCGCCGCCGGTGGCGTTGACGGCGTACTCGTACAGGTAGTCGCCGAGGTGGAAGACGACGTCCACGTCCTCCTGCGCGAGGTGGCGGTAGGGCGTGAAGTACCCGTCGTGGTAGGCCTGGCAGGAGACGGCGGCGATCTTCAGTCCGGAGTTCCGGGCGACGGGCGACGGGGCGGTGCGGGTGCGGCCGACGGGGCTGATCCAGTCGCCGACGCGGAAGCGGTAGAAGAAGACGCGGTCGGGGTCGAGGTGGTCGACCCCGACGTGGACGGTGTGGCTGAACTCCGGGTGCGCGGTGGCCCGGCCGCGCCGGACGGTGCGGGTGAAGCGCTCGTCGCGGGCGATCTCCCAGTGGACGGAGACGCGGGACGCGGGCAGGCCGCCGCCGGGCTCGAAGGGGCGGGGCGCGAGCCGGGTCCAGAGCAGGACGGAGCCGGGCAGCGGGTCGCCGGATGCCACCCCCAGGGTGAACGGGTCCTCGGTGACGCGCCGGCCGTCGAGCTCGGCGGCGGCCGCCGCGCCGGCGGCGGGCAGCTGGGTGGCGAAGGCGAGCGCGGCGGCGGCCCCGGTGACGGTGAGGAACCGGCGGCGGCCGAAGTGACCTGCGGCGGCGCGGAGTTCCTCGGAATGGCCCTCTGTGCGGCCCTGTGCGTGATCCATGTGCCCCTCCCCGGACGGATGTTGCGCTTCCGCCATTCGAGGAGGACAGGACGACGCCGCGTTGTCGGGTACAGAACATCCACGTGTCGGACGGATGAGTTCATGGGGCACGCGTCTCGCGTACGCTGCGCGCCCATGAGCATCGCAGTGGTGACGGGAGCGGGATCGGGCATCGGCCGGAGCGTGGCGCTGGCCCTCGCGGAGGCCGGCTGGTCGGTGGCCCTGGCCGGCCGCAGGGCCACGGCCCTGGAGGAGACGGCCGCGGCCCTCCCGGCCGGCGACTTCCTGACGGTCCCGACGGACGTGACCTCGGCGGAGGAGGTCGCGGCGCTCTTCGCGGCCGTACGGGACCGGTACGGGCGGGTCGACCTGCTCTTCAACAACGCCGGTACGTTCGCGGGCGGCGGCGTCCCCGTCGAGGACCTGGCCCCGGAGACCTGGCGCGCGGTCGTCGACGTCAACCTGACGGGCGCGTTCCTGTGCGCTCAGGCGGCCTTCCGGACCATGAAGGAGCAGGACCCGCAGGGCGGCCGGATCATCAACAACGGCTCGATCTCCGCGCACGTGCCGCGCCCGCACTCGATCGCGTACACGGCGACGAAGCACGCCATGACGGGCCTGACGAAGTCGCTGTCGCTCGACGGGCGCCCGTACCGGATCGCCTGCGGCCAGCTCGACATCGGCAACGCGGCCACCGAGATGACGGCCCGCATGCAGACCGGCATCCTCCAGGCCAACGGGGAGCTGGCCGCGGAGCCGGTGATGGACGCGGCGGACGTGGCGACGACGGTGGTGCACATGGCGGCGCTGCCGCTGGAGGCGAACGTCCAGTTCGCGACGGTGATGGCCACGGCGATGCCGTACATCGGCCGAGGCTAGGCGGTGTCCGGCCGGCCCCGGCCGATGGCCGGGTGGGGAGTTACGCCTGGCCGGTCTCGAAGCGGGAGATCTTCCCTCCCTCGACGGTGAACTGCCACTTGGTCCGCATCTCGCCCCAGGTGTCGTTGCGGTAGGTGGCGACGAGCACCCGCCCGTCGTCCGCCTCGGACTCGACGCCCATGTGCCCGCGGGAGGAGAAGACCTCCCGGTCGAGCCACTCGCGGAGATCGCGGTCGGAGCCGTCGTCGGACATGGTCGCGTCGGGGGTCAGGAGCCCGTGGAGGGCCTGCTCGTCGTTGGCGTTGAGAGCCGTGACGAAGGCACGCACGGTGGGGTCGGTGAGGTGGCTCGCGGGGATCGTCATGCCCCTACCCGTACACCCGACGACCCGCCCGCCCCGAGGACCACGGCCGTGCCGCGGGCCGTGTGTCGCTCGGACGCACCTGCGTGTTCACTGGCCCGCGCCACGTCCGGCCGGGCAGGATCGGGACAACTGCCGCACTCAGCACAGGAGGCTCGATGTCGGACATCTTCAAGGTCGTCAAGCTGTACGCGAAGGAGGCCCCGGTCGGCGTCCTGGACGGACACCTGGTGGGCCTGCTCGTCGAGCGGCAGCAGGCCGCCGAGTGGGCCGTCAGCCCGGCGGGCGGCGGGTTCCGGTTCACCGTGAAGGGCACGGAGGACACCGTCGTCGCCGAGGGAAGCGAGCGGGCACCGGTCGCCGTCCGGCCCGACGACTCCCCCGCCTCCGTCTGGCGCCTCCAGCACGTCACCGAGGACGGTGTCACCACGGTCACCCGCCTCGACGAGGTCCGGGACGGGGTCTACGCCATCGACCAGAACGGCTTCGCGCTCGGCCGCGACCTCTTCGAGGACCGCTCGCTGCTCCCCAAGCGCGTGTTCGCCCGGACGGACGACCGCGACCCCCAGTGGAGGATCGAGGTCCTCGCCTGAGGCGAGTTCACCCGCCGTGTCGTTCCTGGGCGGCCATGACCTCGTCGCCGTGCTCGAAGGCCCAGGCCCCGAACGCCTCGATCGGGTCGAGCAACGACCGCCCCAGAGCGGTGAGTTCGTACTCGACCCGGGGCGGCGCCTCGGCGTAGGCCTTCCGTTCCACCAGCCCGTTGAACTCCAGCCGCCGCAGCGTCTCGGTCAAGACCTTCGGGCTGATGCCGCCGATGCGCTCGCGCAGTTGGCCGGGGCGCCTGGGACCGTCCCGCAGGACCCAGATCAGCACGGCGTTCCACGTGTGGGAGAGAAGGTCGAAGGCGAGGCGGGCACGGCAGTCGGCGAGATAGGCGTCGGTCGTCACGTACCGAATGGTGCCTGACGGGCTTCCTAGTGTCGTCCCGAAAGCCGTTGGGGCCGACACGAGGGGAACAGATCGTTGAAGATCGGTGTGCTGGGAACGGGGAACATGGCGGACGCACTGGCCACGCACTGGGCGCGGGCCGGGCACGAGGTGCTGGTCGGAGGCCGGGACGAGCGGAAGGCCCGGCGGCTCGCGACCCGCATCGGGGGCGGGGCGGGGCACGGGACCCTGCGGGCGGCGGCCGGCTTCGGCGAGGTCGTGCTGGCCGCGCTGCCGTACGCGGCGGGCGCGGAGGTCGTCGGGGAGCTCCGGGCGCCGCTGACCGGGAAGGCCCTGCTCGACTGCGCCAATCCGGTCGGGCCCGGTTTCCGCCTGCTGACGGAGGGCGGCCCCTCGGCGGCGCGCCGACTGGCCTCGGCGGCACCCGGCGCACACGTCGTCAAGGCGTTCAACCTCTGCCACGAGGACGTGTGGCGGATGACCCCGCCGGTCTTCGACGGCCGCCCCCTGGCGGTTCCGGTCTGCGGGGACGACGAGACGGCACTCGCGCGGGTGCACGAGCTGGTGCGGGACACGGGCTGCGAGCCGGTGCCCGGGGGCGGCCTCGACCGGGCCGGACTGCTGGAGGCGACCGCCGCGCTGTTCATCGGCCTGTGGGTGGCGGAACAGGCGGACGTCCAGGCGATCGCGCCGCCGCTGGCCTACGCGTCCGGTCCGCGTGCCGGGAGCGCGTGAGGGAGGTACGGCGGGCCCCGCGCTCTCCGACGGAGAGGCGGGGCCACCGTCCGCGGTTCCTAGAACGCGTCGGTGGGGACGTACGTGCCCCACACCTCGCGTAGGGCGTTGCAGACCTCGCCGACCGTCGCGCGCGCCTTGAGGGCGTCCTTCATCGGGTAGAGGACGTTGTCCGTGCCCTCCGCCGCCTTCTTCAGCTCGACGAGGGCGACGTCGACGGCCGCCTGGTCGCGCTCGGCGCGCAACGTCGCGAGGCGCGCCGCCTGTTCCTCCTCGATGACCGGGTCGACGCGGAGGGGCTCGTAGGGCTCCTCGACGTCGATCGTGTAGCGGTTGACGCCGACGACGACCCGCTCGCCACTGTCCGTCTCCTGCGCGATCCGATAGGCCGAGCGCTCGATCTCGCCCTTCTGGAAACCGCGCTCGATCGCCGCGACCGCACCGCCCATGTCCTCGACCTTGGCCATCAGCTCCAGCGCCGCGGCCTCCACGTCGTCCGTCATCTTCTCGACCACGTACGAACCCGCGAACGGGTCCACCGTCGCCGTCACGTCCGTCTCGTACGCGAGGACCTGCTGCGTACGCAGAGCCAGACGGGCCGACTTGTCCGTCGGGAGCGCGATCGCCTCGTCGAAGGAGTTCGTGTGCAGGGACTGCGTGCCGCCGAGGACCGCCGCCAGGCCCTGGATCGCCACCCGGACCAGGTTCACCTCCGGCTGCTGGGCCGTGAGGGCCACTCCCGCCGTCTGGGTGTGGAAGCGGAGCATCAGCGACTTGGGGTTCTTCGCACCGAACTCCTCCTTCATCACCCGCGCCCAGATCCGACGCGCCGCACGGAA
>NZ_JBITGA010000008.1:0-417415 GCF_044456565.1 Streptomyces sp. NPDC050842
ACGCCCGGTTACATTCCGAACCCGGAAGCTAAGCCTTTCAGCGCCGATGGTACTGCAGGGGGGACCCTGTGGGAGAGTAGGACGCCGCCGAACAACCCGCCCTTTTAGCTCAGTCGGTAGAGCGTCTCCATGGTAAGGAGAAGGTCAACGGTTCGATTCCGTTAAAGGGCTCCGAAGAAAGAAAGGCCCCGCCATTGGCGGGGCCTTTTTTGCGTTGTCGTGGCGGGCTGGAAAGGGGAAGGCGGCCCCTTTCCCGGGGCCGCCCTTGGTGGATCAGCTGGGGTCCGGCTCTCGGAGGCGCATCGCCAGGATGGCCATGTCGTCGGAGGCGGGGGCCTGGGCGAAGCGTTCTACCGCGCGGAGGACGCGGGAGGCGACAGCGCCGGCCGTCAGGCCCGTACACGTCTTGAGGACTTCGGCGAGGCCGTCGTCGCCCAGCATGCGGGTGCCTTCGCGGCGCTCGGTCACCCCGTCCGTGACGCAGAGGAGGACGTCGCCCGGGTCGAGCGTGATGGTCTCCTCGTACAGTTCGAGGTCTTCCATGACGCCGAGGAGGGGCTGAGGTTCGGCGGCAGGGCTCACCGTGCCGTCCTGGCGAAGGCGCAGAGGCAACGGGTGGCCGGCGCACACGACCTTCAGGATCGCGGAGCCGTCCGGCTGCGGGTGCATCTCGCCGTAGAGCAGGGTGAGGAAGCGGCTGCGGGCGCCCTCGTCGAGGATCGCGGCGTTGAGCCGCTCCAGGACGGCCGGGCCGCCGAAGCCCTCGCGGGCCAGAAGACGCAGGGCGTGGCGGGCCAGGCCGGTGACGGCCGCGGCCTCCGGTCCCGTACCGCAGACGTCGCCGATGGCGAAGCCGTACGCGCCGTCGCGGATCGGGAAGAGGTCGTAGAAGTCGCCGCCGACCTCGTTGCCCTCGCCGGCCGCGCGGTAGATGACGTCGACCTCGACGCCGGGGATCACCGGGAGGCCGGGCGGGAGGAGGCTGCGCTGGAGGGACTGGCTGATCGCCACGCGCTCCGAGTACAGGCGGGCGTTGTCCAGGGCCAGGGCCGCCCGGCGCGAGAGGTCCTCGGCGAGCTCCAGGATCTCCTGGCGGAAGTGGTCCTCGGAGGGCCGGCCCAGGGTCAGCATGCCGATGACCCGGTTACGGGCGACCAGGGGCAGGACGACCGTCTCGCCGGCGACCGCGGTCGCGGTGGCCAGGGTGGTGTCGATGCCGGAGGAGAGCGGGCTCGTGGGGTGGTCGAGGGCGCGGACCGAGGCGGTGAGCGCCGCGCGGTGCGCGGCGTCGCCGGGGGCCGTCCAGACCCGGGCGCCGGGCGTCGGCACCGGGTCGGGCGGCGCGATCGAGGACAGCAGGTCCTTGAGGCCGTCGATGCGGTCCTCGTCCTCGTGGAGCACGTACGAGAGGTACGGGTCGGAGGCCTGGTCGGCGATCGTGTAGACGGCGCACCAGGTGGCGAGGGTCGGGACCGTCATCTGGGCCATCAGGGCCAGCGTCTGGTCGCGGTCCAAGGTGCCAGCGAGGAGGTCGGAGGCCTCGACGAGGAAGCTCAGGGAGCCTCGGCGGAGGCGTTCGAGCTCGCCGAGGCGGGCCGACTCGACGGCGAGGGCGATGCGGTCGGCGGCGAACTGGAGGCGGAGGGCCTCCTCGTTGGAGTAGCGGTTCGCGGACTCCGCGGCCACGCCCAGGGAGCCGGTGAGCCGGCCCTCGACCTTGAGCGGGACGGTGACCACCGAGCGCATGCCGGTGCCTTCGAGGAGGGGGACGGCGCCGGGGACCGCGGCCAGGTCCTCGTGGACCGCGGGCATCCGGGCGGAGCCGTAGCGGCTCGCGCCGGTCTCGACCGGGACGCGGGCGAAGCGCTGGCGGGCCGCCGGGAGGCCGGTGGTCGCCCGTACCTCGAGCTCGGTCTCGTCGTCCGTGGCGAGGAGGAGGAAGGCGGCGTCGCCGTCGAGCATGTCGCGGGCGCGCTCGACCGTGCGCTGGAGGAGGCCGTCGAGGTCGTCGGGGGCCGGGGAGCCGATGAAGACCTCGAAGGGGTCCGCCGCGCGGCCCTCGCCCGGTTCCGCGGCGGGGCGCTGCGGGGTCTGGAGGACGGCCCGCTCGTGCTCCCGTACGAGGAGACAGACGGTGGAGGGCTCGCCCTGGGAGTCGCGGACCCGGAGGTGCGAGGCGTACACGGGGATGACGCGGCCGTCGGCGCAGCGGATGCCGTAGCTGCCTTCCCAGCGGGAGAGGCGCAGGGCCTCGGCGAGGCCGGTGCCGATGCCGGGGGTGTGCGGCCAGGCGGCGAGGTCGCCGAGGGGCTTTCCGGTGACCTGGTCGGCGTCGTAGCCGAAGAGCTCCTGGGCGTCCTCGTTCCACGCGGTGACCGCTCCGCCGCGGTCGATCTGGGCGACGGCGACGCGGACGCGGCTTTCGGCGGCCGGGAGGAGGGCGTCCGGGAGGACGGGGCCCGCGGAGCGGGTGCCCACCGGGCGCTGGGCGAGGTCGAGGTGGAACCAGACATGCTTGCGAGTGGGGGAGTAGTCCACGCCCCAGCGGTGCGCGAGGGCGGCGCAGAGCAGCAGTCCCCGGCCGTTCTCGCGGTCGGGGCTGCCCAGCGTGCGGCCGCTCTGGACGGGGATCTCGCGCTCCGGATAGCGGTCGGAGACCTCGACGCGGATGCTGTCCTCGGAACGGAGGCAGAGGACCTCGGCGGAGGTGCCGGCATGGATGACGGCGTTGGTGACGAGCTCGCTGGTCAGGACGACGGCGTCGTCGACGAGCTCGGAGTGGCCCCAGCCCTGGAGGGTGTCCCTCACGAACGCGCGGGCGGCCGCGACGGACCGCCCGACGGGCTCGAAGCTGGCAGTCGCCCGCGCGGTGATCACAGCACTCCTCGTACGCGTCTCGACGCCCGGCTCTGCCATGCTCGGTATGCCCCTCCCACTGCCCGGTGGTCGTGTGCGCACCAGACCGCCCCCGCCGGGCGGACCGGGGTGGTTGGACAGCCGGATGCCAGGTTACTTACCTTCGCTGTCCGCGCGGATGCCGGTCGCCGCAGTTTCCGTCCCACGGGGGTGGGGACCTTGTGCGAAGCTGCCGAACTGTTATCGCCTGGTTCGGCAGCGGTGAAACACTGGGCAGGCTATCGGCGAGAGCCGGAAGCGTACGGTCGACCCCTTTCGGGAGGGACACGGTGGAGTCTGGCACGGCGGCGCGACGTGGCGGCAGTGGTGCGCGCGCGAGGGGCGGGCGTTCCCGTGGGGGGACGGTGCAGGTGGACGCGGCGGCGCTGGAGCGGTTGCTGTCCGCGCTGGTGTCGATGCGGGACGGGAACTTCCGTAAACGGCTGACGGTCTCCGGTGACGGGGTCATGGCGGAGATCTCCGCCGTGTTCAACGAGGTCGCGGACCGGCAGATGCACGTGACGGGCGAGCTGTCGCGGGTGCGGCGGGTCGTGGGGCGTGAGGGCAAGCTGTCCGAGCGGCTTGAGGCGGGGCCCACCGAGGGGGCGTGGGCGGCGGCGATCGAGGCCGCGAACGCGCTGGTCGACGATCTCGCCCGGCCCGTGTCCGAGGTGGGACGGGTCCTCTCGGCGGTGGCCGAGGGCGATCTCGACCAGCGGATGGACCTGCGTTCGGAGGGTTCCGACGGGGCCGTACGGCCGCTGCGCGGGGAGTTCCTGAAGGTCGCGCGTACCGCGAACAACCTCGTCGACCAGCTGTCGGTGTTCGCCTCCGAGGTGACGAGGGTCGCCGTCGAGGTGGGTACGGACGGCAAGCTGGGCGGGCAGGCGCAGGTGCGTGGGGTGTCCGGTTCGTGGAAGGACCTCACGGACTCGGTCAACACGATGGCGAACCGGCTGACGGCCCAGGTGCGGGACATCGCGCTCGTGACGACGGCGGTGGCGGACGGTGATCTGTCGCAGAAGGTCACGGCGAACGTCGCCGGCGAGATGCTGGAGCTGAAGAACACCGTCAACCGGATGGTGGACCAGCTGTCGTCGTTCTCCTCCGAGGTCACGCGGGTGGCGCGTGAGGTGGGTACGGAGGGCGAGCTCGGCGGTCAGGCCGAGGTGGCCGGGGTTGCCGGTGTGTGGAAGGACCTCACTGATTCCGTCAACACGATGGCGGGAAATCTCACCAATCAGGTGAGAGGGATCGCCGAGGTGACGACAGCGGTCGCCAACGGCGATCTGTCACAGAAGGTGCGGGTCTCCGCGCGCGGTGAGATCGCGCAACTCGCGGACACGATCAACCAGATGACCGAGACGCTGCGGACGTTCGCCGACGAGGTGACCCGGGTGTCGGGCGAGGTCGGCGCGCAGGGTCTGCTCGGTGGCCAGGCGCAGGTGCCGGGTGCGGCGGGGACGTGGAAGGACCTGACCGACTCGGTCAACACCGTCTTCCGGAACATCACCACGCAGGTGCGGGACATCGCGCAGGTGACGACGGCGGTGGCCAACGGTGACCTGTCGCAGAAGGTCACGGTCGACGTGGCCGGCGAGATGCTGGAGCTGAAGAACACCGTCAACACGATGGTGGACCAGCTGTCGGCCTTCGGTTCCGAGGTGACCCGGGTGGCCCGGGAGGTCGGCGTCGAGGGTCTGCTCGGCGGTCAGGCCGAGGTGCCGGGTGCGGCGGGTACGTGGAAGGACCTGACCGACTCGGTCAACACGGCCTTCCGGAACCTGACCGGTCAGGTGCGGGACATCGCGCAGGTGACGACGGCGGTGGCCAACGGTGACCTGTCGCAGAAGGTCACGGTCGACGTGGCCGGCGAGATGCTGGAACTCAAGAACACCGTCAACACCATGGTGTCGCAGCTGTCGTCCTTCGCGGACCAGGTGACGCGAATGGCGCGGGACGTGGGCACCGAGGGCCGGCTCGGCGGGCAGGCGCGGGTGGACGGTGTCTCCGGCCGCTGGCGTGAGCTCACCGACTCCGTGAACTTCATGGCCGGCAATCTGACGTCGCAGGTGCGGCAGATCGCGCAGGTGACGACCGCGGTCGCCCGCGGTGATCTGTCGCAGAAGATCGACGTGGACGCCCGGGGCGAGATCCTGGAGCTGAAGAACACCATCAATACGATGGTCGACCAGCTCTCCGCCTTCGCCGACCAGGTGACGCGGGTGGCCCGTGAGGTGGGTACCGACGGCCGGCTCGGCGGGCAGGCGCAGGTGCCGGGCGTGGCCGGTGTGTGGCGGGATCTGACGGACTCCGTGAACGGCATGGCCGGGAACCTGACGACCCAGGTACGTAACATCGCGCAGGTCGCCACGGCGGTCGCCCGCGGTGATCTGTCGCAGAAGATCGACGTGGACGCCCGGGGCGAGATCCTGGAGCTGAAGAACACCCTCAACACGATGGTGGACCAGCTCTCGAACTTCGCGGAGCAGGTGACGCGGGTGGCCCGTGAGGTGGGCACCGAGGGGATCCTGGGTGGTCAGGCCGAGGTGCAGGGGGTCTCCGGCACCTGGAAGGACCTCACCCAGTCGGTGAACTTCATGGCGAACAACCTGACCATTCAGGTGCGCAACATCGCCGAGGTCACGACGGCGGTCGCCATGGGCGACCTCTCCAAGAAGATCACGGTCGACGCCCGGGGCGAGATCCTGGAGCTGGTCACGACCGTCAATACGATGGTCGACCAGCTGTCGAACTTCGCGGACGAGGTCACGCGCGTGGCCCGTGAGGTGGGTACGGAGGGCATCCTCGGCGGCCAGGCGCGGGTGCGTGGGGTCACCGGTACCTGGAAGGACCTGAGCGACAACGTCAACCTGATGGCCAACAACCTGACGAGTCAGGTGCGGAACATCTCCCGGGTCTCGGCGGCCGTCGCCAACGGCGATCTGACGAAGAAGGTGACGGTCGAGGCGCGGGGCGAGGTCGCCGAGCTCGCCGAGACCGTCAACACCATGGTGACGACCCTGTCGTCCTTCGCCGACGAGGTCACGCGAGTGGCGCGTGAGGTGGGCACCGAGGGCGAGCTGGGCGGTCAGGCGCGGGTGCCGGGTGTCTCCGGCACGTGGAAGGACCTGACCGAGTCGGTGAACTCGATGGCCGACAACCTCACCGGTCAGGTGCGGCAGATCGCCGCCGTCACCACCGCCATCGCGAAGGGCGACCTCACCAAGAAGATCGACATCGACGCGCGCGGTGAGATCCAGGAGCTGAAGAACACCATCAACACGATGGTGGACCAGCTCTCGAACTTCGCCGAGGAGGTCACGCGAGTGGCCCGTGAGGTGGGCACCGACGGGCAGCTCGGCGGCCAGGCCCGCGTCCGGGACGTGGAGGGCACCTGGAGCGACCTCACCGAGTCCGTGAACGAGATGGCCGGGAACCTCACCCGGCAGGTGCGGGCCATCGCGGCCGTCGCCACCGCGGTGACCCGCGGCGACCTGAACGTCAAGATCGACGGTGTGGACGCGGCCGGCGAGATCCAGGCGCTCCAGGACAACATCAACACGATGATTGCCAACCTGCGCGACACCACCCTCGCCAACGACGAGCAGGACTGGCTCAAGAGCAACCTGGCCCGCATCTCCGGTCTCATGCAGGGCCGGCGGGACCTGGACGACGTCGCCTCGCTCATCATGAGCGAGTTGACGCCGGTGGTCTCGGCCCAGCACGGCGCCTTCTTCGTGGCCATGCCGACGGGCTCCGCCCACAGCGACGCCGAACTCGTCGGTGAGGGCGACGGCGCGTACGAGCTGCGGATGCGCGGGAGTTACGGATACTCCACCGGTTCCATGCCGACCTCGTTCCGGCCGGGGGAGACGCTCATCGGGACGGCCGCCGAGGAGAAGCGGACCATCCAGGTCAACGTGCCGCCGGGCTATCTGAAGATCTCCTCGGGGCTCGGGGAGGCCTCGCCGGCGCATGTGATCGTGCTGCCGGTGCTCTTCGAGGGGAAGGTCCTCGGGGTGATCGAGCTGGCCTCGTTCCAGCCGTTCGCGCAGATCCAGCGGGACTTCCTCAACCAGATCGCCGAGCTGATCGCGACCACGGTCAACACCATCAGCGTCAACACCAAGACGGAGGTGCTGCTCCAGCAGTCGCAGGAGCTCACCGAGCAGCTCAAGGAGCGCTCGGCCGAGCTGGAGCACCGGCAGAAGGAGCTCCAGGGCTCCAACTTGGAGCTGGAGGAGAAGGCCGAGCTGCTCGCGCGGCAGAACCGCGACATCGAGGTGAAGAACACCGAGATCGAGGAGGCGCGGCAGGTCCTGGAGGAGCGGGCCGAACAGCTCGCCGTCTCCATGCGGTACAAGTCCGAGTTCCTCGCCAACATGTCGCACGAGCTGCGCACCCCGCTCAACTCGCTGCTGATCCTCGCCAAGTTGCTCGCGGACAACGCCGAGACCAACCTGACGCCGAAGCAGGTCGAGTTCGCGGAGACGATCCACGGCGCCGGTTCGGACCTGCTCCAGCTGATCAACGACATCCTCGACCTGTCCAAGGTCGAGGCGGGCAAGATGGACGTCTCGCCGACGCGGATCGCGCTCGTCCAGCTCGTCGACTACGTGGAGGCCACCTTCCGGCCGCTCACCGCGGAGAAGGGGCTCGACTTCTCGGTGCGGGTCTCGCCCGAGCTGCCGGCCACGCTCCACACCGACGAGCAGCGGCTGCTCCAGGTGCTGCGCAACCTCCTGTCCAACGCGGTGAAGTTCACCGACTCCGGCGCGGTGGAGCTGGTGATCCGGCCGGCAAACGCGGACGTGCCGCAGTCGATCCGCGAGCAGCTTCTGGAGGCCGGTTCGCTGCGCGATCCGGAGGCCGATCTGATCGCGTTCTCGGTCACGGACACCGGGATCGGGATCGCCGCGAGCAAGATGCGGGTCATCTTCGAGGCGTTCAAGCAGGCCGACGGCACGACCAGCCGGAAGTACGGCGGTACGGGTCTGGGGCTGTCGATCAGCCGGGAGATCGCGCGGCTGCTCGGCGGCGAGATCTTCGCGGCGAGCGAGCCGGGCCGCGGTTCGACGTTCACGCTCTATCTGCCGCTGAGCCCGACGGAGCTGCCGTCGCACGGGTACGGGCAGGGGGCGTCGGACGCCGATGACGCGCAGCACGGGGCGGACGAGGGGGCGGCCGGGGGCGTGCACACGTTCCCGCACTTCCCGCCGCCGCCCGTACGGACCGAGGCGCGGTCGGGGGCCGGGGCGCTGTTCCGGCACCGGAGGAAGGCCGCGGCGGAGGCGACCGGGGCGCGGACCGCGGTACCTGGCCAGTTCGGTCAGCAGGGCGCCGCGGACCGGGCGGAGCCCGAGGCGGAGGTCGAGCCGAGGCGTACGTTCAACTTCTCGGGCGAGAAGGTGCTCATCGTGGACGACGACATCCGTAACGTCTTCGCGCTCACGAGCGTCCTGGAGCAGCACGGGCTCGCGGTGCTGTACGCGGAGAACGGGCGCGAGGGCATCGAAGTCCTGGAGCAGCACGACGACGTGACGGTCGTGCTGATGGACATCATGATGCCGGAGATGGACGGGTACGCGACGACGACCGCGATCCGGCGGATGCCGCAGTTCGCGGGGCTGCCGATCATCGCTCTGACGGCGAAGGCCATGAAGGGCGACCGGGAGAAGGCGATCGAGTCGGGTGCCTCGGACTATGTGACGAAGCCGGTCGACCCCGACCACCTGCTGTCCGTCATGGAACAGTGGATGCGAGGCGAGTGACTCCGGGGCGGGGGCCGCGCGGAACTCCGCGCGGCCCCCGGGCTTCGCTGACGGGCTGTCGCCACGGGGGTGTGAGAGGGCGGGATACGGGGAACCTTCTGGTCTCCCACCGCGTTTCTGCTACGTGCACAGTGACATCGCGGTGACAGGGTGTGGCGACGGGCGGGGTGCGGCTACGATGACCGGCACAAGGACGGACGGCGCTAGGGAGTCGTCTTCTGGGGCGGCGCCCGGTGCTTCCCCCGGTTACGGGAGCCGGGGAGAGCCGTTGCCGGGACGAGGAGGACGGGGCATGGTGCAGAAGGCCAAGATCCTCCTGGTCGATGACCGGCCGGAGAATCTGCTGGCGCTGGAGGCCATTCTCTCCGCGCTCGATCAGACGCTGGTGCGGGCATCGTCCGGGGAGGAAGCGCTCAAGGCGCTGCTGACGGACGACTTCGCGGTCATCCTGCTGGACGTGCAGATGCCGGGCATGGACGGCTTCGAGACGGCCGCGCACATCAAGCGGCGTGAGCGGACGCGGGACATCCCGATCATCTTCCTCACCGCCATCAACCACGGCCCCCACCACACGTTCCGTGGGTACGCGGCCGGGGCGGTCGACTACATCTCGAAGCCGTTCGACCCGTGGGTGCTGCGTGCCAAGGTCTCCGTCTTCGTCGAGCTCTACATGAAGAACTGCAAGCTGCGCGAGCAGGCCGCCCTGCTGCGGCTGCAGTTGGAGGGCAGTGGCGAGGGCGGTCACGGCAAGGAGTCCGCCGGGCTGCTTGCCGAGCTCTCCGCCCGCCTCGCCGCCGTCGAGGAGCAGGCGGAGGCGCTGTCGAAGCAGCTCGACGACGACTCCGCCGACGCGGCGGCCGTCGCCACCGCCGCCCATCTGGAGCGCAAGCTCACCGGGCTGCGGCGCGCGCTGGACGCCCTGGAGCCGGGTACGGGCGCCACGCCGACGCTGCCGGCCCAGACCTGACGTCGCCGGGACCAGGCCCGACGTATCCCGCCCGGGCCTGACGTATCCCGCTCGGACCTGACGGCGCCCGCCCCGGACTGACGTGCCGTCACTCGGGGTGGTGTGCCGTGACTCGGCGTCAGCTCCGTGCCCCGGTGCGGTTGACACGATCGAGTGAGTCGGACACCCGTCCGCCTACCGGCGGGTGAGAGCGGACAGCCCGTCCCCTCACCGGTAACCTCAGCATCATGGCTTCACGTACGTCCGGCAAGGGTTCCCAGGGCACGGCGGGCGCCGCAAAGCCGCGCGCCGGCCGGACGACGGCCGCCGCGAAGAAAGCGGCGCCCCTGAAGTCGGCCGCCAAGCCACCCGCCAAACCCGCGGCCAAACCCGCCGCCAAGAAGGCGACGGCCAAGAAGGCCGCGCCCTCGAAGCGCGCGCCCGCGCGGAAGACCGCCGCGAAGAGAGCCGCGCCCCGCCCGGCACCGTCCCCCACCGGGGGCGTCTACCGGCTCGCCCGCGGAGTCTGGCTGGGCCTGGCCCACGCCGTGGGAGCGATGTTCCGGGGGATAGGGCGTGGCGCCAAGGGCCTCGACCCGGCCCACCGCAAGGACGGGCTCGCGCTGCTGCTGCTGGGCGTCGCGCTGATCGTCGCCGCGGGCACCTGGTCCAATTTGAGGGGTCCGGTCGGCGACCTCGTCGAGATGCTGGTGACCGGGGCCTTCGGCCGGCTCGACCTGCTCGTACCGCTGCTCCTCGGTGTCATCGGCGTGCGGCTGATCCTCTATCCGGAGAAGCCCGAGGCCAACGGCCGGATCAGCATCGGGCTCTCCGCCCTCGTCATCGGCGTCCTCGGCCAGGTCCACATCGCCTGCGGCTCACCGGGCCGCGGCGACGGGACCGAGGCCATGCAGGACGCCGGCGGGCTCATCGGCTGGGCCGCTTCCCAACCCCTCGTGTTCATGATGGGCGAGGTCCTCGCCGTACCGATGCTCGTGCTGCTCACGCTCTTCGGCCTGCTCGTCGTCACCGCCACCCCGGTCAACGCCATCCCGCAGCGCCTGCGCGCCCTCGGCGCCCGGCTCGGCATCGTCGAGCCCGCCGACGACCCGGCGGAGGCCGAGGGGTACGAGGGGTACGACGAGGAGTGGCGCGAGGCCGCTCCCCGGACCGCTCGTCCCGTCCGGCGCCGGGCGACCGGACCGGCGGAGCCGTACGACGTGGACCGGGCCGAGGCCGAGCTCCTGGAGCGGCGTGCCGGCCGTGCCCCGCGCAGCTCCGCACCCGACGCCTTCGACCACGGCCTGGACCCGGTGGACATCGCCGCGGCCGCGGCCGCCGCCCTCGACGGCGCCGTGCTCAACGGCATGCCGCCCTCCCCGATCGTCGCCGACCTGACCAGGGACGTCACCGCCGAGCGGGACGCCGCCCTGGCCGCCGCCGCGGAGACCTCCGGGCCCGTGGCCCCGGCCGCGCCCGTACCGCCGGCGCGCGGTGGCGAGCGGCCCGGCGGGGGCGTACCCGACCTGACGAAGCCCGCGCCCGAGCCGACGGATCTGCCGCCGCGGGCCGAGCAGCTCCAGCTCTCCGGCGACATCACGTACTCGCTGCCGTCGATGGACCTGCTGGAGCGCGGCGGGCCCGGCAAGACGCGGAGCGCCGCGAACGACCTCGTCGTGGAGTCGCTCTCCAACGTCTTCACCGAGTTCAAGGTCGACGCGGCCGTCACCGGCTTCACCCGCGGGCCGACGGTCACGCGGTACGAGGTCGAGCTCGGCCCCGCCGTGAAGGTCGAGAAGATCACGGCCCTGACGAAGAACATCGCGTACGCCGTGGCCTCGCCGGACGTCCGGATCATCTCGCCGATCCCCGGCAAGTCCGCCGTCGGCATCGAGATCCCGAACAGCGACCGCGAGATGGTCAACCTCGGGGACGTGCTGCGGCTCGCGGACGCGGCGGGCGACGACCATCCGATGCTGGTCGCGCTCGGCAAGGACGTCGAGGGCGGCTATGTGATGGCCAACCTCGCGAAGATGCCGCACGTCCTGGTCGCCGGTGCCACCGGCTCCGGCAAGTCCTCCTGCATCAACTGCCTCATCACGTCGGTGATGATAAGAGCGACCCCCGAGGACGTCCGGATGGTGCTCGTCGATCCCAAGCGGGTCGAGCTCACCGCCTACGAGGGCATCCCGCACCTGATCACCCCGATCATCACCAACCCGAAGCGGGCCGCCGAGGCCCTGCAGTGGGTGGTGAAGGAGATGGACCTCCGCTACGACGACCTGGCCGCCTTCGGCTACCGGCACATCGACGACTTCAACCAGGCCATCCGGGACGGGAAGATCAAGCTGCCCGAGGGCAGCCAGCGCGAGCTCAACCCCTACCCGTACCTCCTGGTGATCGTCGACGAGCTCGCCGACCTGATGATGGTCGCGCCGAGGGACGTCGAGGACTCGATCGTCCGCATCACCCAGTTGGCCCGCGCCGCCGGCATCCATCTCGTCCTCGCCACCCAGCGGCCGTCCGTGGACGTCGTCACCGGCCTCATCAAGGCGAACGTGCCCTCGCGGCTCGCCTTCGCCACCTCCTCGCTCGCCGACAGCCGGGTCATCCTGGACCAGCCCGGCGCCGAGAAGCTGATCGGCAAGGGTGACGGACTGTTCCTGCCGATGGGCGCGAACAAGCCGGTCCGCATGCAGGGCGCCTTCGTCACCGAGGACGAGGTCGCGGCCGTCGTGCAGCACTGCAAGGACCAGATGACGCCCGTCTTCCGGGAGGACGTCACCGTCGGCACCAAGCAGAAGAAGGAGATCGACGAGGACATCGGCGACGACCTCGACCTGCTGTGCCAGGCCGCCGAACTGGTCGTCTCGACGCAGTTCGGCTCCACGTCGATGCTCCAGCGCAAGCTGCGCGTGGGCTTCGCGAAGGCCGGCCGGCTGATGGACCTGATGGAGTCGCGGAACATCGTCGGGCCGAGTGAGGGCTCCAAGGCGCGTGACGTGCTGGTGAAGCCCGACGAGTTGGACGCGGTGCTCGCCGTGATCCGGGGGGAGTCGGGGGAGTAGCGGCGGGGGGACCGGGTACCCGATCGGCGTCGGCGTGGCCGCTCCCGACCGGCGTACCCGATCGAGACCGGGCCGAGACTCACTCGTAAGGGAACGGGGGCAACCGTTTCCCCTGGCCGTACGTCAAGTTGGACGGTGGGACAGATGGATGTCCCAGCCTCATGGCGTACAAACAGCACCCGCCCGGTTGCCCCACCCTTTCGTACCACCCATAGACTGAACGTCCAGCAGGTGGCTACACGCTCGAAAGGCGCTCTCGTGTCCATCGGCAACTCCCCCGAAGACGACCGGACGTTCCCGGCAGACGACCGGGACTCGATCGGTCGCGCTCTCCAGCAGGCCCGAATCGCCGCCGGTCTCACCGTCGAAGAGGTCAGTGCCTCCACCCGTGTCCGGATCCCGATCGTGCACGCGATCGAGGAGGACGACTTCTCGCGCTGCGGCGGCGACGTCTACGCCCGCGGGCACATCCGTACCCTCGCGCGCGCCGTCGGTCTCGATCCGGCCGATCTGATCGAGCAGTACGACGCCGCCCACGGCGGTCGTCCCGCGCCCACCCCCGCCGCCCCGCTCTTCGAGGCGGAACGTATCCGCCCCGAGCCGCGGCGGCCCAACTGGACCGCCGCGATGGTCGCGGCGATCGTCGCCGTCGTCGGCTTCGTCGGTTTCACGATGTTCGACGGCAACGAGGCCCCCAAGGGCACCGTGACCGCCGAGGGCGGTCCGGCCCCGGCGCCGGAGAAGGCGACCTCCGCCGCCAAGCCGAAGCCGGTCAAGCCCGCCCCGAAGCCCAGCGAGAGCGCGATCGCCGCGGTCCCGCAGGACAAGGTCACGGTCAAGCTCACCGCCGTCGACGGCAAGAGCTGGATCTCGGCCAAGGCCAAGGACGGGAAGCTGCTCTTCGACGGCCTCCTCCTGGAGGGCGAGTCCAAGACCTTCCAGGACGACGAGCGTGTCGACCTGGTCCTCGGCAACGCCGGCGCCATCGAGCTCTACGTCAACGGCAAGAAGGTCGAAGAGAAGTTCGAATCCGGTCAGGTTGAGCGGCTCACCTACACCAAGGGCGACCCCGAGGCCGGATGATCCGCCCGGGCCCGTCGGACCCCGTGATGTGACCTCTGTCGCGCAGGTGAACCCTGCGCGACGGGGGAACGGCCGGGACGAAGTAGTCTTGAGCTCATGCCCGAACGCCGTACCGTCGCCCTTGTCACTCTTGGCTGCGCCCGTAACGAGGTGGACTCGGAGGAGCTCGCAGGCCGCTTGGCAGCGGACGGCTGGGAGCTCGTCGAGAACGCCGAGGAAGCGGACGTCGCCGTCGTCAACACCTGCGGATTCGTCGAAGCCGCCAAGAAGGACTCCGTCGACGCCCTCCTCGAAGCCAATGATCTGAAGGATCACGGCAAGACCCAGGCCGTCGTCGCCGTCGGCTGCATGGCCGAGCGGTACGGCAAGGAGCTCGCCGAAGCCCTCCCGGAGGCCGACGGCGTCCTGGGCTTCGACGACTACGCCGACATCTCCAACCGCCTCCAGACCATCCTCAACGGTGGCAGTGTCGAGGCCCACACCCCGCGTGACCGGCGCAAGCTGCTGCCGCTGTCGCCCGTGGAGCGCCAGAAGGCCGCCGCGGCCGTGGCCCTGCCGGGACACGGCGACGCCGCGGAGATGCCCGTCGACGCGCCGGCCGACCTTCCCGAGGGGCTCGCGCCCGCCTCCGGGCCCCGCGCGCCGCTCCGCCGCCGGCTGGACACCAGCCCCGTCGCCTCGGTGAAGCTCGCCTCCGGCTGCGACCGCCGCTGCTCCTTCTGCGCCATCCCGTCCTTCCGGGGCTCCTTCGTCTCGCGCCGTCCCTCGGACGTGCTGAACGAGACGCGCTGGCTCGCCGAGCAGGGTGTGAAGGAGGTCATGCTGGTCTCCGAGAACAACACCTCGTACGGCAAGGACCTCGGCGACATCCGGCTCCTGGAGAGCCTGCTGCCCGACCTGGCCTCGGTCGACGGCATCGAGCGCGTCCGGGTCAGCTACCTCCAGCCCGCCGAGATGCGCCCCGGTCTGATCGACGTCCTCACCTCGACCGAGAAGATCGCGCCCTACTTCGACCTGTCCTTCCAGCACAGCGCCCCGGACGTGCTGCGGGCCATGCGCCGCTTCGGCGACACCGACCGCTTCCTGGAGCTCCTGGAGACCATCCGGTCCAAGGCCCCGACGGCCGGTGCCCGCTCCAACTTCATCGTGGGCTTCCCGGGCGAGACCGAGGCGGACTTCGCCGAGCTGGAACGCTTCGTCACCCACGCGCGGCTCGACGCCGTCGGCGTCTTCGGCTACTCCGACGAGGACGGCACCGAGGCCGCCACGTACGAGCACAAGCTCGACCAGGACGTCGTCGACGAGCGGCTCGCCCACCTCTCCCGGCTCGCCGAGGAGCTCACCGCGCAGCGCGCGGAGGAGCGGATCGGAGAGACCCTGGAAGTACTCGTCGAGTCCGTCGACGAGGAGGACGGCTGGATCGGCCGCGCCGCCCACCAGGCGCCCGAGACCGACGGCCAGGTGGTCCTCACTACGGCCGACGGTGCGAGCCCCGACCTGGCTCCGGGCCGTATGGTCAGGGCGAAGGTCGTCGGCACGGAGGGCGTCGACCTGGTGGCCGAGTGTCTTTTCGAGGAGGCAGCCAGATGACCGGAGTCCCGGCATCCGCGACGGGCGGGACCGGTAGGCCGGCGCCCCGCGGAAAGCTGGGCACTGCGGCCGTCAACCAGGCCAGCCTGTGGAACATCGCGAACATCCTCACCATGATCCGGCTCGTGCTCGTGCCGGCCTTCGTGGTGCTCCTGTTCCAGGACGGCGGTCACGACCCCGCCTGGCGCGCCTGGGCGTGGGCGGCGTTCGCCGTCGCCATGATCACGGACATCTTCGACGGGCACCTGGCCCGTACGTACAACCTCGTCACCGACTTCGGGAAGATCGCCGACCCGATCGCCGACAAGGCGATCATGGCCGCCGGGCTCATCAGCCTCTCCTTGCTGGGTGACCTGCCCTGGTGGGTGACCGGGGTCATCCTGGCCCGCGAGCTGGGGATCACCCTGATGCGGTTCTGGGTGATCCGGCACGGGGTCATCCCGGCGAGCCGCGGCGGCAAGATGAAGACGCTCGCGCAGGGCACGGCGGTCGGCATGTACGTGCTCATGCTCACCGGTGCGCTGGCCACCCTGCGCTTCTGGGTGATGGCGGTGGCCGTCGTGCTGACGGTGGTCACCGGTCTGGACTACGTGCGGCAGGCGATCGTCCTGCGCCGCGAGGGCCTCGCGGAGGAGCGGGCGGCCGCGCGGTCGGAGGTGGCGACGCGATGACCGAGGCCGCCCGGGTGCTGGCGCTGCTCGCGGAGCGTGGTCACACGCTGGCCGCCGCGGAGTCGCTCACGGGTGGTCTGGTGGCCGCCGAGCTCACCGGTGTAGCCGGGGCCTCGAAGTCCTTCCGGGGCTCGGTCACGGCGTATGCCACGGTCCTCAAGCAGGAGCTCCTGGGGGTCGACATGGCCCTCCTCGCGGAGCGCGGCGCGGTGGATCCGGAGGTCGCGCTGCAGATGGCGGCCGGTGTCCGGGCCCGGCTCGGCGCCGACTGGGGAATCTCCACGACGGGGGTCGCGGGGCCCGAACCCCAGGACGGGCAGGCCGTCGGAACGGTCTACGTGGCGGTCGCGGGGCCGCCCGGAGCGAGCGCCGGAGCCGGGAAAGTGGTCTCGTTGAGGTTGAACGGCGACCGCGCGGACATCCGTAGAGAGAGCGTACGGAGCGTGCTGGAACTGCTCCATGAGGAACTCTCGGGAAATGCGCGGGCACAGGATACGGAACACAACGGGGGGAATTGATGTTTGCAGCCCTGAGTGAACACGACATCGCTCCCCGCACGGCTGCGGCGCGAGGCGGTACGGTGGTGCGTGAAGGATGCGGCTACGCGGTCCGAGGAGGGAGCCACCGATGATTCTGCTCCGTCGCCTGTTGGGTGACGTGCTGCGTCGGCAGCGCCAGCGCCAAGGCCGTACTCTGCGCGAAGTCTCCTCGTCCGCCCGAGTCTCGCTCGGCTATCTCTCCGAGGTGGAGCGGGGGCAGAAGGAGGCATCCTCCGAGCTGCTCTCCGCGATCTGCGACGCGCTGGACGTACGGATGTCCGAGCTCATGCGTGAAGTGAGCGACGAGCTGTCACTGGCCGAACTGGCCGAGTCGGCAGCGGCGAGCGAACCGGTGCCGACGCCGGTACGCCCGATGCTCAACTCGGTGTCGGTGACGTCGGTGGCCGGTGTGTCCACCGGGCGGGTGACCATCAAGGCGCCCGCGGAAGCGGTGGACGTCGTCGCTGCCTGAGTCGACCTGAGTGTCAGTGGGCGAAAGCCCCGCGTGGTGCCCTGAGGGGTGCCGGGCGGGGCTTTCCTCGTATGTGTCGACCCTTCATGGCGATTTGTTTGAGATGCCGGGTTCGGGTGATGCGTGCCATGGTGGGGGGACGTACGACTGGTTGGAGATCCCGCATGTCTGTCGTGAAGAGCCCGCTGTCCGAGGCCGACCTCAAGGCGGTCGGCACCGCGCTCCAGGGGGCGCTGGTCGATCTCGTCGACCTCGCCCTGGTCGCCAAGCAGGTGCACTGGAACGTCGTCGGGCCGCGATTCCGCTCCGTCCATCTGCAGCTCGACGAGGTGGTGGACACCGCTCGGCTGCACTCCGACACCGTGGCCGAGCGCGCCTCCGCGCTCGGCGTCAACCCGGACGGGCGGTCGGCGACCGTGGCCTCCTCCAGTGCGATCGGGTCGGTCCCGGAGGGGTGGATCAAGGATGTGGAGGCAGTTCGGATCCTGGTGGCCGCGCTCGGGGCCGTCATCACCCGGATGCGGGAACGGATCGATGTGACCGGTGATCCCGACCCGATCAGCCAGGACATCCTGATCGGACTGACGGGAGACCTCGAGAAGCACGCCTGGATGTTCCAAGCGGAGAGTGTGTAAGGCGTGGCGATACGTGCGGTGTGCGCCGGGTCTGCCCCCGGTGCGCCCTCCCGCTGGGTGATCCTGCCGGTCTAGCGTCGACCCCAGGAGGCGGCCATGGTACGGCGACGTGTTCCGCCGGTGACGCTCGCGCTGGTCGCGGTCGGGCTGGTGGCCGGGGGGCTCTGGTGGTGGGCGGTTCTGCGCCTGCTGCTCGTGCCCGGGGGCGCCGGGATCGTCGAGGGGGCGGTGGCCGCGGGCGGCTGGGGGCTGAGCCTGCTGCCGGTGCATGTGGCGGCCTCGGTGCGGCGCCAGGCCGGTGGTGTGCGGGAGTCGGGCGATGGTGTGCCGGGGGCGGACGGTGGTGTGCCGGGGGCGGGCGGCGGTGTGGCCGTCACCAAGGCATCGCGACGCCGCCATTGGGGCGCAGGGTCTGGCCCGTCGTGAACGACGAGGCGTCGGAGGCGAGATGGAGGACCGCGTGCGCGATGTCCTCCGGCTCGCCGACCCGGCGCAGCGGTGAGTGACGGACCATCGCGGCCTCGGCCTGCTCCTGGGCGGCCGGCTCGTGGCGGTCCGTCATGGGGGTGCGGATCCAGCCCGGCGCGACCGCGTTGACCCGGATGCCGTGCGGACCCACCTCCACCGCCAGGGTCTTCGTGAGCTGGACGACCGCCGCCTTGGTGACGCTGTAACAGAGCAGGCCCGGGCTCGCGGTGTCCATCGCGCCCGAGGCCATCGTGACGATCGAACCGGCGGTGCCGGAGGCGATCATCGAGCGGGCCGCTTCCTGGCAGGCGTACAGGACTCCCTTGAAGTTCACGGCGAGGACGCGGTCGAGGTCCTCGTCGCGGGTCTCCAGGACGGTGCTCGTGTGCATGATCCCGGCGACGGCCGCCATGACGTGGAGCGGCCCCGCGGAGTGGACGGCGGCGGCGAGGGCGGTCCGGTCGGTGACGTCCAGGGGGTGTGCGTGCGCGGTGCCTCCTTCGCCGGTGACGAGGGCCGCTGTCTCCTTGAGGCCGTGCTCGTCGCGGTCCGCGCAGTGCACGGCCGCACCCGCCTGGGCGAGGAGCAGGGCGGTGGCGCGTCCGATGCCGCTCGCGGCGCCGGTGACGAACGCGGAGCGGCCGGTGAGGTCGTACGCCGAGAGGGTCATGTCCGGACCGTACGACTGGATCTGACGGATCGTCAATTGGTCGGGCCCTGTTGGCACCCCGGGCACCAGTACGTGATCCGGTCGCCGAGTTCCGCCTTCCGGATCCGGGCGCCGCAGCGCAGACAGGACTGTCCCTCGCGGCCGTAGACGTGGAGCGAGGTGCCGGGGCGGCGCGTGGTGGTCGTGCGCCGGTCGGGACGGTCCTTGTTCGCCTCCAGGAGGCGGTGGGCGGTGGCCACCAGGCGGGCCGGGACGTCGGGGGCGAGCGCGCCGACCGGGAGCCACGGGGTGACGGCTGCCAGGAAGGCCAGCTCCGACTTGTACACGTTGCCGATGCCGGCCAGGTTGCGCTGGTCGAGCAGCGCCTCGCCGAGCGGGCGGTCCGGGGCGGCGAGGAGGCGTCGTACGGCCTCTCCCGGGTCCCAGTCCGGCCCCAGGAGGTCCGGGCCGAGATGGCCGACCGCGCCGGCCTCCTCGGCGGTGCGGATCAGTTCCAGGACCGGGAGCCGGTAGCCGTACGCCGTGGACTCGGCGTTCCCGAGGATCGCCCGGATCTGGTGCTCGGGGCCGCCGTGGGGGCGCTCCCCGGTGGCGTACACCCGCCAGGCGCCGTCCATCCGCAGGTGGGAGTGGAGGGTGAGCCCGCCCTCGATCCGGGCGAGCAGGTGCTTGCCGCGCGGGGTGACGTCGAGGAGCGTGCGGCCGGTGAGGTCGGCGGTCGCGAATCGGGGCACGCGCAGGTCCGAGCGGGTCAGGACCCGCCCGGCCAGCGCGGTGTGCAGGCGGTGGGCGACCTGCCAGACGGTGTCTCCTTCGGGCACCGTTCCATGATGCCGGGTCGTGTGGGCAGTCGGCGTGGTTCAGGCACGGAGGCGGAGGCCTCTGGGGGTGGCGAGGAAGCCCGCCGCCTCCAGGGGGCGGGCGAGCGGGGAGGTCAGGGCCGTCGCGCCGTTGATCCGCTCCACCGTGACCGTGCCCAGAGAGCCCGCCCGTGCCGACGCCGCCAGGGCCTCGGCCGCAGCCGTCAGGGCGGGATCGTCCGGTTCGGCCGGCCAGGAGAGGAGTGTCTTGCCGCCCCGCTCCACGTAGAGCGTCAGCTCGCCGTCGACGAGGACCACCATCGCGCCCGCCTTGCGGCCGGGCTTGTGCCCGGCGCCGGTCGGCGGCTCCGGCCAGGACAGGGCCGCCCCGTACGCGTTCGCCGGGTCGGCCGCGGCCAGGACCAGTGCGCGCGGGCCGGCGGCGGCCTCCGCGCCCCGGTCGCGGGCCGTCGCCGCCGCCCGCAGCCGGTCCACGGCCCCGTCCATCGCGAACTGGGCCGCGCCGAGGCCTTCCACGACATAGCCGCGCCTGGCCTGACCGCTGTCCTCGAAGGCGGACAGGATGCGGTACGTCGCCGAGAAACCCCCTTCCACGCCCTCGGCTGCCACCGCGCCCCGGGTGACCACGCCGTGCCGGTCCAGGAGGGTGCGGGCGAGGGCGTGCGCCCTGTGGGTCGGCTCCGGCTCGGCGGGCGGCAGCAGCGCCCAGCGGCCGGAGACCGTCGGCGGGCCCGTGCGCGAGGCCGGGCGGGCGGCGGCGCCCAGCGTGCCGTACCGGCCGCGCGGCACCGTCCGGCGCGCGCGGTGGGCGGTCGACCCGGCCGTCCGGCCGGAACCGAGCAGCGAGCGGAGCGGAGCGAGCGTGTCGTTGGTGAGCCGGCCCGACCAGGCCAGGTCCCAGAGCGCGTCGGCGAGCTGCGGGTCGGTCGCGTCCGGGTGGGTGGTGGCCCGGACCTGGTCGGCGATCTGCCGGAAGAACAGCCCGTACCCGCCGGAGAGGATGGTGAGCACCGACTCGTGCAGCGCGGACAGCTCCAGAGGGTGCGCCGGCGGGAGGAGCAGGGGCGCCGCGTCCGCGAGGTAGAGCGAGATCCAGCCGTCCTTGCCGGGCAGCGATCCGGCACCGGCCCAGACCACCTCGCCCGTGGTGGTCAGCTCGTCGAGCAGCGTCGGGGAGTAGTCCCGGACGCGGGACGGCAGGATCAGCTTCTCCAGCGCGGAGGCGGGCACGGGCGCGCCCTGGAGCTGCTCGATCGCACGGGCGAGGCCGTCGATACCGCGCAGACCACCACCGCCGACGTGCTGCCACTGGGGCAGGAAGGTGGCGAGCGCCGCCGGGGGCACCGGCTCCAGCTCGTGGCGCAGGGCCGCGAGGGAACGGCGGCGCAGGCGGCGCAGTACGGCCGCGTCGCACCACTCCTGGCCGATGCCGGAGGGATGGAACTCGCCCTGGACGACGCGGCCGCCGGCGGCGAGCCGCTGGAGCGCGCCGTCCGTGACGGCGGCGCCGAGCCCGAAGCGGGCGGCGGCCTGTGAGGAGGTGAAGGGGCCGTGCGTGCGCGCGAAGCGGGCGAGGAGGTCGCCCAAGGGGTCCTTGACCGGCTCGGTGAAGGCCTCGGGCACACCGACCGGCAGGGCCGTGCCCAGGGCGTCACGGAGCCGTCCCGCGTCCTCGATCGCCGCCCAGTGGTCGGCTCCTCCGATCCTGACCCGGATCGCGCGCCGGGACCGGGCGAGGTCCGGTGCCCAGCCCGCTTCCGCGCCGCGCTCGCCGAGCTCGGCGTCGGTGAGCGGGCCGAGGACCCGCAGCAGGTCGGCGACGCCCTCCACGTCCTTGATCCGCCGGTCCTCCGTGAGCCACTGGAGCTCCCGCTCCAGCTCGGTGAGGACCTCCGGGTCGAGGAGCTCGCGCAGCTCTGCCTGGCCCAGCAGCTCCGCGAGGAGCCGGGAGTCGAGGGAGAGCGCGGCGGCCCGCCGCTCGGCGAGCGGCGAGTCGCCCTCGTACAGGAACTGCGCCACGTAGCCGAAGAGGAGCGAGCGGGCGAAGGGCGACGGCTCGGGGGTGGTGACCTCGACGAGCCGGACCCGGCGGGCCTCGATGTCGCCCATCAGCTCGGTCAGACCGGGGACGTCGAAGACGTCCTGGAGGCACTCGCGGACGGCCTCCAGGACGATCGGGAAGGAGCCGAACTCGCTCGCCACCTGGAGGAGCTGGGCCGCGCGCTGCCGCTGCTGCCAGAGCGGTGTGCGCTTGCCCGGGTTCCGCTTGGGCAGCAGCAGGGCGCGCGCGGCGCACTCGCGGAACCGGGAGGCGAACAGCGCGGAGCCGCCCACCTGGTCGGTGACGATCTGCCCGATCTCGCCCTTGTCGAAGAGGGCGTCGGCCGCGCCGATGGGCGCCTTGTCCGCGTCGTACGTCGTGTCCAGGTGCCGGCCCGGGTCGATCGGTTCGTGGTCGAGGAGGTCCAGGCCCATGTCCAGGCCCATCAGGTCCGCGTCCGGGAGGCGCAGCACGATGCCGTCGTCCGCGTGCATCACCTGCGCGTCCATGCCGTACCGCTCGGCGAGCCGCGCACCGAGCGCCAGCGCCCAGGGGGCGTGCACCTGCGCGCCGAACGGGGAGTGGATGACGACCCGCCAGTCCCCGAGCTCGTCCCGGAACCGCTCGACCAGGATCGTCCGGTCGTCGGGCACGTGGCCGCAGGCCTCGCGCTGCTCGGAGAGGTACGCGAGGACGTTGTCCGCGGCCCAGGCGTCCAGGCCCGCGGCGATCAGCCGCAGCCGCGCGTCCTCGGCCCCGAGGGCGCCGAGCTCCCTCAGGAACGCGCCCACCGCGCGCCCCAGTTCGAGCGGGCGGCCCAGCTGGTCGCCCTTCCAGAACGGCAGCCTGCCCGGCACGCCGGGCGCGGGGGTGACGAGCACGCGGTCCCGGGTGATGTCCACGATCCGCCAGGACGTGGTGCCCAGCGTGAACACGTCGCCGACCCGTGACTCGTAGACCATCTCCTCGTCGAGCTCGCCGACCCGGCCCCCGCCCTTCTTCGGGTCCGCGCCCGCGAGGAACACGCCGAACAGGCCCCGGTCGGGGATCGTGCCGCCGGAGGTGACGGCGAGCCGCTGCGCGCCCGGCCGCCCCGTGACCGTCCCGGCGACCCGGTCCCAGACCACGCGCGGGCGCAGCTCGGCGAACGCGTCCGACGGGTAGCGCCCGGCGAGCATGTCGAGCACGCCCGTGAACGCCGAATCCGGCAGCGAGGAGAAGGGCGCCGCACGGCGCACCACGGCGAGCAGGTCGTCCACCTGCCAGGTGTCGAGCGCGACCATCGCGACCAGCTGCTGGGCCAGCACGTCCAGCGGATTGGCCGGGATGCGCATCGACTCGATCGAGCCCGACCGCATCCGCTCCGTGACCACGGCCGCCTGCACCAGGTCGCCCCGGTACTTGGGGAAGACCACGCCCGTGGACACCGCGCCGACCTGGTGCCCGGCGCGCCCCACGCGCTGGAGCCCGGAGGCGACCGAGGGCGGCGACTCGACCTGCACGACGAGGTCGACCGCGCCCATGTCGATGCCCAGCTCCAGACTGGAGGTGGCCACCACGGCGGGCAGCCTTCCCGCCTTCAGGTCCTCCTCGACCTGGGCGCGCTGCTCCTTCGACACCGAGCCGTGGTGCGCCCGGGCGAGCAGCGGCGGGGCGCCCTGCGCGGCCCCGGACTGGGCCATGATCTCCGCCGGGGGAGGTCCGTCGGGGAGGGGCTCGCCTGTCGCGCGCTCGTACGCGATCTCGTTGAGCCGGTTGCACAGCCGCTCGGCCAGCCGGCGGGAGTTCGCGAAGACGATCGTGGAGCGATGGGACTGGACGAGGTCGGCGATCCGCTCCTCGACGTGCGGCCAGATCGACGGCTTGTCGCCGCCGTCCTTGCCCTCGGTGGCGGGGGAGCCTCCGAGCTCGCCCATGTCCTCGACGGGGACGACGACGGAGAGGTCGAACTCCTTCCCCGACAGCGGCTGCACGATCTCCACCGCGCGGCCGGGGGACAGATAGCGGGCCACCTCGTCCACCGGGCGGACCGTGGCCGACAGGCCGATCCGGCGCGCGGGGCGGGGCAGCAGCTCGTCGAGCCGCTCCAGGGAGAGCGCCAGATGCGCGCCGCGCTTGGTGCCCGCGACCGCGTGGACCTCGTCCAGGATGACCGTCTCCACCCCGGACAGGGCCTCCCGCGCGGCGGACGTCAGCATCAGGAACAGCGACTCGGGGGTGGTGATCAGGATGTCCGGCGGCCGGGTCACGAGGCTCCGGCGCTCGGCGGGCGGGGTGTCGCCGGAACGGATGCCGACCCGGATCTCCGGCTCGGGCAGCCCGAGCCGGACCGACTCCTGGCGGATGCCGGTCAGCGGGGAGCGCAGATTCCGCTCGACGTCCACGGCGAGCGCCTTCAGCGGCGACACGTAGAGCACGCGGCAGCGCTTCTTCGTGTCGGCGGGCGGAGGGGTGGACGCCAGGCGGTCCAGGGAGGCGAGGAAGGAGGCCAGGGTCTTGCCCGAGCCCGTCGGTGCGACGACGAGCACGTCGGAGCCCTCGCCGATGGCCTTCCAGGCGCCTTCCTGCGCCGCCGTGGGCGCGGTGAAGGCCCCGGTGAACCAACCACGGGTCGCGGGGGAGAACGAGTCGAGCGCGGACCTGACCATGTCCCCCATCGTGCACCCGCCCACTGACAACCGCCCGGACCTGGGGAAACCCGCTCGTGCCAGAAGGCGGAGCGGTGCGGTACGGCGCGCCCCTGGCGCAGAATGGAGGCATGGCGAGCGGGGAGCGGGCACGGTACTGGCAGTACTCCGAGCTGCCCGGCGTCGACCTGCTGCACGCCCACTACATCCACAAGGCCTTCGCCCGGCACACCCACGAGAGCTTCGTCTTCGCCGCGATCACCGAGGGCGTCGAGGCCTTCCACTACCGCGACGAACTGGTCCACGCAGGGCCCGGGCAGATCGCCCTGGTCAACCCCGACACCCCGCACACCGGGCACGCGGGCGTGCCCGAGGGCTGGACCTACCGCACGATCTACCCGGACGCCGGGCTCGTCCGGTCGATCGCCGCCGACACCCTCGCGCTGCGCGGCTCGGTCGGATTCACCGCGCCCGTCATCGACGACCCGTACGCCGCACGGCTCGTCGTGGGCGTCCACCGGGCAGCGGAAGAGGGCAACGCGCTCGCCGCCGACAGCCTGCTCCGGCTCGTCACGGCACGGATGCTGCGCAGTCACGGCGGGCTGATCACCCCGCTCCCGCCCCGCTCCGCCGGCGCGCGGAACGCGGCACGCGCGCGTGCCGTCCTGGAGGAGCGGATGGCCGACCCGCCGACCCTGGAACGGCTCGCCGCCGACCTCGGCACCAGCCCCTTCGCCCTCCTGCGGGCCTTCCGGGACGCGTACGGGATGCCGCCGCACACCTGGCTCACCGACGCGCGCGTGCGGCGGGCCAGGCGGCTGCTCGACGCGGGGACGCCCCCGGCGGACGCGGCCGTCGCCGTCGGCTTCACCGACCAGCCGCACCTCAACCGGCACTTCACGCGGAGCGTCGGGGTGCCACCGGGGGCCTACCAGCGCGCGCGGGGGACCGGCGGTGGGGCCGGAGGCGGGACCGGCGGTTCCGTTGGATCCGGTGGTTCCGGTGACTCTGCGGGCGGCGGTGCAAGAACGTACAAGACCGGGCAGCCGCCGCGTACGTAACGTCCCTGACGTGGCAGAACAGACAGCACCTCCCGTCATACGGGACGACGGCGCACGGGCGAAGCCCGACGCCGCCGTCGTCCGCGACGCCCTCGGCGTCGGCGTCGCCGTCGGACTCTCCGGCTTCGCCTTCGGCGTGACCTCGGCCGGCGCCGGCCTCACCCTCCTGCAGACCTGCGTGCTCAGCCTGCTCGTCTTCACGGGCGCCTCGCAATTCGCCCTCGTCGGCGCGCTGGCCGCGGGCGGCAACCCCTTCACGGCGGCAGCCGGGGCCTTCTTCCTGGGCACGCGCAACGCCTTCTACGGGCTGCGGCTCTCCCAGCTCCTCGCCCTGCCGAAGGCCGTCAGGCCGTTCGCCGCGCACTGGGTGATCGACGAGACCACGGCGGTCGCGCTCGCCCAGCCGTCCCGGCGGGCCGCGCGCCTCGGCTTCACCCTCACCGGTCTCACGCTGTACGTCCTGTGGAACCTGACCACGTTCCTCGGGGCGCTCGGCGCCGAGGCGATCGGCGACACCACCGCCTGGGGCCTGGACGCCGCCGGACCCGCCGTCTTCCTGGCCCTGCTCGCCCCCATGCTGAAGTCGGCGACCGAGCGCGCCACCGCCGGCATCGCCGTCCTCCTCGGCCTCGGACTACTCCCCGTCCTGCCGGCCGGGGTCCCGGTCCTCGCGGCGGCGCTCGCCGCGCCCCTGGTCCTGTGGTTCCAGGGCCGCCGTATGTCCCCGACCGGACGAGAGGAAGCCCCCCGATGAACACGACGCACGTGTGGATCGCGATCGGCCTCACCGCCGTCGGGTGCTACCTGGTCAAGCTCCTCGGCCTGCTCGTCCCCGCGGGCGCACTGGAACGACCGCTCGTCCAGCGGCTGGCGGCGCTGCTCCCCGTCGCCCTGCTGGCCGCGCTCACCGCGCAGCAGACGTTCGCCACGGGCGCCTCCCTCGTCCTGGACGCCCGGGCCGCCGGACTCGCGGCCGCCGCCCTCGCGCTCGTCCTGCGCGCTCCGTTCCTGGTCGTCGTAGGTGTGGCCGTCGTCGTCACGGCGGGGGTACGGGCCCTCGGCTGGTGAGCCCCGGGCCCGTACGAGCCCCTTCAGCGGCCCGTACAGAGCCCCTTCAGCGGGCCCGGGGCCCACCAACCATCAGTGCGCCACCGGGACCCCCAACGACGGAGTCTCCGGGACCCCCAGCCGGTCCGCGTCGCGCTCCGGGCGGAGGAACAGGGCCGTCAGGGCGCCCGCCACCGCGAGCAGACCGGCCGTGAACAGCCAGCCGTTCTCGTACCCCTGGGCCGTCGTCGCGCCCGCGTCGACGATCCCGCCGAGGACCAGTGGCGCCAGGACCCCGCCCAGAGCGAAGACGCACACCACGGCGCCGAGCACGACCCCGCGCTGCGCGGGCGGGGTGATCCGGGCGACCGTCGTCTGACTCACGGTCATCATCGGCAGCGCGAGGGCCATCGGGCCGAACATCATCGGCACCCGCAGCCAGTCCGCTCCCGCCGTCGCGAAGACCGTCACCGCCGCGGCGGAGAGCAGGAGCAGCACCCCGGCGCCCGCGCCCGCGGGGAGACGGCCGGGGCGTCCGCGCCGGGCCGCGCGCTGCGCGACCACGCCGTGCACCAGCAGGACGACGCCGTTGGCGACGGCTCCCGCGCCCACCATCAGACCGGCACGGTGCGCGTCCCAGCCGAGGACGGTCTCCAGGTAGTCCGGCAGCCAGGTCAGCTTCGAGCTCATCAGCCAGTACGCGGCGAACGACCCCACGCTCGCGGTCAGGAACGTGCCGCTCAGCAGGATCCTGCGCAGCGGCACCTCCCGCGTCGCGGCCTCCGCCCCGTCGCCGCGCCGCGCGGCCGGACCGACCGGCGGCGCGAGCGGCCCCTCGGAGCCGTACCGGCGCCACACCACGGCCCAGACCAGGCCGATCACGCCGACCGTGCCGAAGGCCCAGCGCCAGCCCCACCCGGAGATCACCGCGGACAGGACGGGCGCGGCGACCGCGACCCCGGCGGCCGCGCCCACCATCAGGACGGCCGTCGGGAGGTTCCGGTCCCGCTGTCCGAACCAGCCGTGCAGATGGTGGACCGCGACCGGGGCCGCCGGCCCCTCCGCCGCACCGAGCAGCACACGCGTGAGGACCAGCGTCCCGAAGCCGGCGGCCGCCCACACCATCGGCAGCTGGGCCGCCGACCACAGCAGGGCCATCCCGAGCAGCAGGACCGAGGTCCGCACCTTCTTCGTCAGGGCCGACACGGCGAGCGCCGAGACCGAGAAGAGCGCGAAGAACGCCGCCTGCGACGCCCCGAACTCCTGCCGGGTGATGCCGAACTCGCGCATGATGTCCGGCCCGGCGAGCCCGAGGACGGCCTTGTCCGCGAAGTTGACCAGCATGAATCCGAGCAGCAGCCAGGTCGTCCCCCAAGGGCTGACCCGCGCCGTCACGCCCTTCGCGGCTCCGGCGCCCGTCGCGTCCCGGCTCATCCGCAGCACAGGTCCTCGTCCGCGACCACACCCACGCTGATCGCGCCGGCGGCCCGCTCGCGACCGGCGGCCGACCGGGTCAGCTCCGTCGTCACGTCCGTGCCCTCGGCCACCGCCGCGGACTCCGCCGCCGCCCAGTGGAACACCCCGCGCGCCATGGTCGACGTCTCGTGGCCCGCCCGCGCCCCGTACACGCGGGCCCGGATCCGGGCCACCTCGACGTCCTCGGGGGCCGCGAGCGCGGCCGTCTCCGCCAGGTGCGAGGCCAGCCGCGGATCCCCCTCGTCCAGGAGCCGCGCCGCCCGCTCGGCGAGGGCGAGCGCCCCGCCCGCCGCGTCGGCCAGCTCGGCGGCGACCGCGGCCTCCGGCGCCGGCTTCAGGTTCGCCGGGTTCTGGTCGTACCAGCCGCCCCACAGCCGCCACAGGTTGCGGACGACGAACTCCGGCTCGTCGTAGGCGGGGTGGAGGTACGGCTTCGCGAGCAGCTCGGCGGGGACCTTCACGCCGTGGATGACCGCGTCGAGCCGCAGCCCCGCGTTCATCAGGTCACGGGTCTGTGAGCAGAGTGATTCGAGCAGGGTCGCCGTGTCGTCGAGGGCCGTCGCCACCCGGTCCGCGCCGACGATCGGGATGCCGTGGCCCGGCAGCAGGACCTCGGCGCCCAGCTCGCCCATGGCGCGCAGCGCCCGCGCCCACTCCTCCGGGTAGCGCTGCACCTTCTGCGGGTTGCCGGCGTTGGGGGAGTTCCAGATGAAGAGATCACCCGTGCAGAGGGTTTTGAGCTCCGGCACCCATACATAGGTGTGGTCGTCCGTCTCCCCGCGCGCGTGGAACAGCTCGAACGTCAGCTCGCCGTGACGGACGGTCAGCCGGTCCCGGTACGTCGTGTCCGGATAGCGGTACTCCGTCGGCCATTCGAGGCCCGGCACGCCGAACTGGCGCCGGTTGATCCAGGAGTTGTAGCCCGAGGTCTCCACGTACCGGTCGAAGCGGGCGGCCACCGCCTCGTGGGCGATCACCTCGGGCCGTACGGGCTCGGCGTCGAAGGGGGCGACGCCGAAGACGTGGTCGACGTGGCCGTGCGTGTAGACGACGGCACGGACCGGGTCCGGGCTGAAGGCGCGGACCGCCGTGTGCAGCAACCCGGCGGTGCGGAGGTCGCCGGAGTCGACCAGGACGAGGCCCGCGCCCGTGTCGAAGGCGGCCACGTTGGCGAAGGCCGGGAAGAAGCCGATCCGGTCACGGACCGGGATCAGCTCCCCGGACGTGAACGCGCCCGTGAGATGCGGCAGCAGGCTCTCCTCACCCCGCCAGACACGGTCGGCGTAGTCGATGTACGTACGCGGGTTGTGCTCGGTCATACCAGCGGCTCCTTCGGTGCGGTACGGCGGAACGCCTGGGCACCGAGTTTCGGCCTGTCACGTGCGCCGCGACATCCCGCGGTGTCACAGCTTTCGCGCGTGTGTACTGTGACCCGTCACAGTCGAGGAGGACCGTCGTGCCGGAGATCTCCGAAGGGGCCCGCGCGCTCGCCCTGCGCTGCGAGGCCCGGACCAACGAACTGGCCCGCAGAATGACCAGGGACTCCTTCGCCCGGCTGCCCGGCTACGACCGCCTCCCCGACGAGATGAAGGACGTCGAGATCGCGGCGACCGTCCGCCACGGCGTGCGGCTCTTCCTCCGCCGCGCCCTCGCTCCGGAGACCGGGGAGCGCGGCGCCATGCGGCTGTTCCGCGAGCGGGCCGCGCAGCGCGCCGAGGAGGGCATGCCGCTCCACCTCCTCCTGCGCAGTCACGCCCTCGGCATGTACGTGCTGTGGCAGGCGCTGCGCGAGGTCGCGCGGCCCGGCGACGAGGCCGCCCTCGTCGAGCTCGCCGACCTGCTCCTGGAGGCCCAGCAGGGCATCGTCGGCGCCGTCGCCGAGACCTACCTCGACGAACGCTCCGCCCTGGAGACCGAGCGGCGGGCCCAGCGCCGCTCGCTGCTCCGCGGGCTCCTCGACGGAACGCTGCCTCCGGACCGGCTCGCGGCGGCGCCCTTCGGGATCGACGGGCCCTGCCTCGTGCTCGCCGTCGGCGTCGACGGAGCGGGCGCCCCCGCTCCCGTGGCCGATCCCGGCGAGGGGGACGTGGCGGCCCGCAGACGGCTGCGCCGCGTCCAGACGGCCCTGGACCACTGCTTCGGCGTGGAGGTGCCCGCCCTCCTCGACGTCGGTACGGAGCCGGGGCGGGCGATCGTCCCCGGCGCCCCCGAACCGCCGGAGGACCTGGCGAGGCGGCTCTCCCGGGCCGCGGGCGCCACGCTGCGGGTCGCCGTCGTGCCCGCCGAGGGCCCGGGGGAGGTGCCGGAGGCGGCCCGTACGGCGGGGGAGGTCCTTCGGGTAGCCGCCGGGTGCGGACTGCCGCCCGGGCTGCACCGGCTCGACGACGTACTCCTGGAGTACCACCTGTCGCGGCCCGGGGAGAGCGGCCGGCGGATCGCGGCCCTCCTCGACCCCGTCGCCGACCGGCCGGAACTCCTCGACACCCTCCGCGCCCACCTCGCCCACGGGCAGGACCGGCGCGCCACGGCCACCGCGCTCGGGCTGCACCCCAACACCGTCGACAACCGGCTCGCCCGGATCGCCGAACGGACCGGCATCGATCTGGCGACGCCGAGGGGCACGGCGACGGCCCTCGCGGCGCTGCTGCTGCGCGAGACGCCGGAGGGGTAGGAGGGGTAGGAGGGGTAGGAGGTCGCCCGGGGGAGACCGCCGAGGGGAGGCCCCGGCCGCCCAGGGGAGACCGCCGCGCGGGAGGCCGCCGCCCGGGGAGGCTCCGTCAGTCGACGGGGCGGCCGTGCGCCCGGAGGGTGCGCAACGCCTCGACGGTGACGATCGGGCGCCATTCCAGGGCCGACCCGGGAGCCCAGGCCCGCCAGCGGATCGGCCAGCCGCCGTCCTCCTCCTGGTCGGCCGCGAGCCGGTCCAGCGAACGGGCCATCTCCTCGTCCGTGAACCAGCCGGCCGCCAGCGAATGTGGCACGCGCGCGTAGTCGTGCGGGAAGTGGTGCTCGCCGGGCGCGTACCCGTCCGGGACCGGGTAGTCGTCCGGCCGGTCCGGATCCAGGACGGCGAGCCGCTGCTCGCGCACCAGCCTCCCCAACCGGTCGGCCGCCGCCTCCGCGCGCGGCCGGTCCGGGGCCCCGTCCAGGAAGGCGACGGCGGCCTGGATCTCGTACGGATGGGACTTCTCCAGCGCCTCCACGGCGGCCCAGCAGTACTCGGTGGCCCGGAACAGCCACGCGTGCCACACCTGGTTGCGGTGGAGCAGTCCGACGATCGGGCCGGTCGTGAGCAGGGCGCTCGGCGGGGCGTCGACGACCGGGACGAACGGTGCCGAGGGGTAGCCTCGCTGGGACGGGTGGATCGCCGGCAGGGCGCCCTCGTGCGTCGAGATGTCGGTGAGGTAGCGGCAGATCCGTTCCACGCGCATGCCGCCGCAGCGGCCGATCGACTCCAGGACCCGGAGGGCGTGCGCGGTGTGGAGGGGCTGGCTGACCGGTCCGCGCAGATCGGGTTCGAGCGCGTGGCCGTAGCCGCCGTCCGCGTTCAGGTACGCCGTGAGGGCCGTCTCGACCTGGTCCGCGCCACCGCGCAGGAAGTGGTAGGCGAACCGGCGCTGTTCGAGGACACGGGCCGTCAGCCAGACGAAGCGCTCGGCACGGGCCAGCGGAGTCGGGGGCGGCGAGGAGAGGGGTTTTTCGGCCATGCTCCGACCGTAGGGCGGAAAGTCGCGGAGACAAGGCCTGCGGAGCGGGCTGCACTCTTGGGAGCGGGATACTGGCGTCATGCGGTTGACGATTTTCTGGGAGCGGATGGCGGACCACTTCGGTGCGTCCTACGCGGATTCCTTCGCGCGTGACCATGTGATGGCGGAGCTCGGCGGGCGGACGGTGCAAGGCGCCCTGGACGCCGGCTGGGAGGCCAAGGACGTATGGCGGGCCGTCTGCGCCGCGGTCGACGTACCGGCCGACAAGCGATGAGCGGCCGGTAACCGACGGGGCTGCCGGAGGATGTGCGGGGTCGCGGGTGGAATGTCCGTGCGGTGCGCGAGACTGGCGGGGTGGCCCCGACTGACGACACCGAAAAGACAGACCTGACCCAGCCGACCCAGCCGACCGAGCCGACCCACCGGACCGCGGCGTCCGGGTCCGGGGACTCGACCGTCCCACCGGCGGCTCCGTGGCAGACCGCCGCGCGGATGCCCCGCTGGCTGCCCCGCGCGATCGTCCTGGCCCTCGCGCTCTACGCCTGTTTCCTGCTGGGCAACTGGGCCTTCCACCAGCTCATCGGCCTGCTCGTCAACATCCTGCTCGCGTTCTTCCTCGCCCTCGCCATCGAGCCGGCGGTCGGGCGCATGGCGGCGCGCGGGATGCGCCGCGGTCTCGCCACCTTCCTCGTCTTCTTCGGCGTCCTGGTCTTCAGCGTCGGCTTCGTCGTCCTCCTCGGCTCGATGCTCGCCGGGCAGATCGTGGACATGGTCGAGAACTTCCCCAAGTACCTCGACTCGGTGATCAACTGGATCAACCAGACCTTCCACACGGAGCTGTCGCGGGTCGAGGTCCAGGACAACATCCTGAGCTCCGACTGGCTGCAGAAGTACGTACAGAACAGCGCGTCCGGCGTGCTCGACGTCTCGGCCACCGTCCTCGGCGGTCTGTTCCGACTCCTGATGATCTTCCTCTTCGCGTTCTACTTCGCGGCCGACGGGCCCCGGCTGCGGCGCGCGCTCTGCTCCGTCCTGCCGCCCGCCCGGCAGACCGAGGTGCTGCGGGCCTGGGAGATCGCGGTCGACAAGACCGGCGGCTACCTCTACTCGCGCGGCCTGATGGCCCTGATCTCCGGCGTCGCCCACTTCGTGCTCTTCGAGATCCTGGACGTGCCGTACGCGCCGGCGCTCGCGGTCTGGGTCGGCTTGGTGTCGCAGTTCATCCCGACCATCGGCACCTACCTGGCCGGCGCCCTGCCGATGCTCATCGCCTTCACCGTCAACCCCTGGTACGCGCTGTGGGTGCTCTGCTTCGTCGTGATCTACCAGCAGTTCGAGAACTACGTACTCCAGCCGAAGCTCACCTCGAAGACGGTGGACATCCACCCGGCGGTGGCGTTCGGGTCGGTGATCGCGGGGACGGCGCTGCTCGGCGCCGTCGGCGCGCTGATCGCGATTCCGGCCGTGGCCACCTTGCAGGCCTTCCTCGGTGCCTATGTGAAGCGGTACGACGTGACGGACGACCCGCGCGTCCACGGCCACCGGAGGTACGGCGAGGCCGTGGTGGCACGGCTGCAGAAGGCCCTGCACCACAAGAAGGAGGCCTCGTCGGACGACTCCTGAGCCGGGGGAGCGTCGCCCTGGCTCGGAGGGGCGCCCCGGATCGGGGGGCCGCCGTGGCTCAGAGGTACGACGGGCGGGTGACCCGGTGCCGGAAGGCATGCCAGGTCCAGGCCTGGACCGCCACGAGGAGCGGGGTGACGACGAGAAGGGCGGGGACGAGCAGGGTCAGCGTGGCGGGGGAGGCGGCCTTGTCGGCCAGCGGGAGGCCCGTGCCCGCCCAGAGCGGCAGCCCGCCGAGGAGGACGCCGGTGAGGGCGAAGGACTGCCACGGGCGTCCGGCGCGTCCGACGAGCCTGCGGGCCCGCTCGTACGGGAGTCCCGTGAGCCGGAGCGTGGCGAACCCCAGCCCGTGCGCGGCGAACAGGGCGGCCACGGCCAGGGCGGTGAGCACGGCCGTCGCGCCGGTCGCCGGTGCGTAAGGCCGCCCGGTCAGCAGGGCCGCGAGCAGCCAGCCCCAGGAGAGGGCGACCGCCCAGCTCCCGCACGTCACGGCGGTGTCGCAGCCGGCGCGCCAGCGCGGCCCCGGGCCACGGCCGCGCGACCAGAGCCCCGCGTCCCGGACGATCCAGCCGGTCAGCAGGGCGACGAGCACCGGGGCCTGGCCGCTCAGGAGCTCCCCTTCGAGGGCGGGGAAACAGCCGACGAGTACGCCCGCGGTGGCGACGAGCCAGACCTCGTTGCCGAGGAAGAAGGGCGCGAAGGAGGTGAGGACGAGCCGCCGCTCGCGGTCCCCGCGGCCGAGCCAGGGAGTGAGCATGCCGGTGCCGATGTCCGCCCCGGCGAGCACGAACCAGCCCGCGGCGAAGAAGGCGAGCAGGACGATGGCCAGGGTCTCCACGGGGGCTCCTCGGGTCGGCGGCGGCGGCGGTGGTGGTGGTGGGTCTGTACGCGGGTCTGCGGCTTGGTCTGCGGCTCGGGTCTGCGGCGGGTCATCAGTAGCGGGGGGCCGGCAGGGCGTCCGCGGGATCGGGCGACGGGGCGGACGACGGCGGCCCCGTCCCCTCGTCGGCGCCGTCCGGGTCCGGGCCGTCGCGTTCCGGCCGCTCGTCGTGGCCCAGCCCGGATTCCACGGGGCCCCGGCGGGCGTGCCGGGCGAGGAGCCAGGCGTTGAGGAGGGCGAGCAGGACGAAGACCGTGGTGAAGACGGTGAGGGAGAGCCGCATGGTGCCGGGGGAGAGGTCCGAGACGGCGTCCTCCGTCTTCAGCAGTCCGTAGACGACCCAGGGCTGTCGGCCGGACTCCCGGAAGACCCAGCCACTGATCATCGCGAGGTACGGCAGCGGTACGGCGGCCATCAGGACGAGATGCCACAACCGGAACCGGAAGACGACCTTCTTGAAGCAGGCCAGGATCGCCCCGGCGAAACACAGGTACATCATCAGGGCGAAGCTGATCAGCATCACCAGACCGCCGCCCCGGGTCCAGGCCTCCGAGGGCACGTAGTCACCGGGCCCGAACCGGGCCGACAACTCCGCCTGGAGCCGCGCGATCTCGGCCGCCTTTCCGCTGAAGACGGCCGACTTCATCGGCTGGAAGGTGGTGAGGGTGGCGAACTGGATCCCGCCGAAGACCGCGGCGGCCATCAGCGCGGGCACGGAGACGAACACCCCGATCCGCAGGCTGCGCCCGAAGAACTCCCACTCGGGGCTGCGGCGGAAGAGGTGGTACGCGCTCACCCCGGCCATGAAGAACCCGGCGGTGAGCAGCGCCCCCGCGAGGACGTGCCCGAAGGCGAGGAGCGCCGAGGGGTTCGTGAGGACGGCGACCGGGTCGTCCAGGACGAGCTCGCCGTTCTCGGAGGAGTACCCCACGGGGTGGTTCAGGAAGCCGTTGGAGACGAGGATCCAGTACGCCGAGAGGTAGGCGGTGAGGGCGACGATCCAGATGGCCGCCAGATGGGCCCAGCGGTTGAGCCGGTGCCATCCGAAGATCCACAGGCCGAGGAAGGTCGACTCGACGAAGAAGGCCACGATGGTCTCCACCGCGAGCGAGGCGCCCAGGATGTTGCCCGCCTCGTGGGTGAGGCCGCTCCAGGCCATGCCGAACTGGAACTCCATCACCAGACCGGTGACGATTCCGACCGCGTAATTGATCACGTACAGCTGGCCCCAGAAGCGCACCATCCGCGCGTCCTGCGGCTTGCCGCTGATCGTGGCCCGGGTCTGGAGCGCGGCCACGACGGTGACGAGACCCAGGGTGAGGGCGACGAAGAGGAAGTGGCCGCCGGCGGTGAGCGCGAACTGCAGCCGTGCGAGATCGAGTACGTCCTGATTCACCCCGCCAGTGTTCGTGTACGGTCACGGGCTTGGCGTCGGCCCGGGGAGGACACCTGGCGTACCCCACGGGTTGTGCCGGCCCACGCGCGCGTACCCCGGGAGTTGTGGCTCCGGCCCCTGACCCCTAAGGGTCAGGCCAGCCAGCCCGGAGTGATCATCCCCGACTCGTACGCCAGGACGACCAGCTGCGCACGATCGCGTACGGCCAGCTTGGTCATGATCCGGCTGACGTGGGTCTTGGCGGTGGCGGGGGAGAGGACGAGGCGGCCGGCGATCTCGTCATTGGAGAGCCCCGCGCCCACGAGGCCGAGCACCTCGCGCTCGCGCTCGGTGAGGGCGTTCAGGCGGGGGCTCGGGTCCGGCTGCCGCCCGGCGCCGCCGGCGCGTTCGGCGAACTCGGCGATGAGACGGCGGGTCACGGCGGGGGCGATCAGGGCGTCGCCGCGCGCCACGACCCGTACGGCGTGCAGGAGTTCCATCGGCTCGGTGTCCTTGACCAGGAAACCCGACGCACCCGCGCGCAGCGCGCCGTACACGTGGTCGTCGGCGTCGAACGTGGTCAGGACGACCACCCGGACGCCTTCGAGCCGCTCGTCGGAGGAGATCCGCCGCGTGGCCTCGAGACCGTCGAGCCCGGCATGCGGATGTCCATCAGGACCACGTCCGGGAGGGTTTCGCGGGCGAGGGCGACGGCCTGCTCGCCGTCCCCGGCCTCGCCGACGACCTCGATGTCGTCCTCGTCGGACAGGATCGACCGGAAGCCGGCCCGGACCAGGGTCTGGTCGTCGGCGAGCACGACACGGATCATCGGGGGTCCCCTTCGGGAGCGGGTGTTGTGGGTGCGGTGGTTGCCGGTGGTGCTGTCGGTGTCGTGAGCGGGAGTCTGGCGTCCACGAGGAAGCCGGCGTCCGTGTTCCGGGCGGTGAGCTCGCCGCCGAGCGCGCGGGCCCGTTCCGCCATGCCCCGGATACCGCTGCCCGCGGGTCCGCCCTCGGGCGCGCCCCCACCGTCGTCGGCGATGCGCAGCCGCAGCACGCGCGTGCCCGCGCGCGTACGCGTGGCCGTGTCGGGGGCGACGGAGTCGTCGGAGGCGGCGGAGGTGGCGTCCGGATCCGCGTCCCAGTCGAGGGTGATCCGTACCGTACGGGCCCCGGCGTGCCGGGTCACGTTCGTCAGCGACTCCTGCACGATCCGGTACGCGGCGAGGTCGACCGGCGGCGGTAGCGGTACGGGTGTGCCCGTGACGTTCGTACGGACGTCGAGTCCCGCGCTCCGGGCCCGCTCCGCGAGGTCGCCGAGGAGAGCGAGGCCGGAGGCCGGGGAGGTGGGCGTGGCCTCGTCGGCCCGGCGCAGCACGCCGAGCGTGGCCCGCAGCTCGCGCAGCGCGTCCTTGCTGGTGGACTTCACCGCCTCCAGGGCCTCGGCGGCGGTGGCGAGCCCGGCCTCGGGGGCCGGGTTCTTGCTCAGCCGGTGCAGCGCGGCGCCGGACTGGACGTTGATGAGCGAGACGCTGTGGCCGAGGATGTCGTGCAGCTCCCGGGCGATCCGCAGCCGCTCCTCTGTGGCGCTCTGCCGGGCCCGGGCCTCCTGCTCCCGCTCCGCGGCGAGCGCGCGCTGCTCGATCTCGTGCAGATACGCGAGCCGGGTCCGCTGGGCGCGGCCCACGGCGACGAGGCTGATCAGCCAGCCGGCCAGCATGGCGAGCGAGGTGTCGTCGATCTGCCGGTGCCCCGGCTGCTGCCGGATCTCGCCGAGGCCGACCGCGAGCAGGGTGACGGCGGCGAGCGCGACGGCGGCGGCGAACCGGCCCTCGGCGGCGGTCGTGTAGAGCGCGAGCGCGAAGGCGATCATCAGGGGGCCGTCCTGGGCGGACAGCGGGTAGTAGACGACGCAGGCGAGCAGCGTGACGACGGCGACGGCGACCGGTCGCCGTCGCCGGAAGTAGAGGGCCCCGCAGCCGATCAGGACGAGCGCCCAGCCGAGCACCGTGCGGAGCGCCGGTTCGCTCGCGTACAGCCCGGAGACGAGCGTCCAGAGCGCCACGACGGCCAGGACGACGCATGCCACGAGCGCGTCGGCGGTCCGCGGCGACAGGCGGCCGCCGGGGCGGTCGCGGAGGGGGACGGACATGCGTCGAAGGATAGGCGGCGGGTGGTCGAGGGGCCCGTGTTCGCCCCTCCTGACGTCCTTCGGCCGGACGATGGGGGTTGAGTTGTATAGTCAAAAAAGTGAGTAAGCGGGGGAAGGGTGGAGGCCTCATGTCGGACGGCACGTTTCTGCGGTACGTCGCCCTGGGCGACAGTCAGACCGAAGGAGTCGGCGACGGCGACGACACCGTCGGTCTGCGCGGCTGGGCGGACCGGCTCGCCGAGCTGCTCGCCCGCGACGACCCGGACGCGCGGTACGCCAACCTGGCCGTGCGCGGCCGCCTCGCCGGCCAGGTGCGCGCCGAGCAGTTGGCCCCGGCGCTCGCGCTGCGACCCGACCTGGCCACGGTCGTCGCGGGGGTCAACGACCTGCTGCGGCCCGGCTTCGACGCGGACGTGACGGCCGGACACCTGGAGGCGATGTTCGCCGCCCTGGTCGGCCAGGGGGCCCGGGTCGCGACCCTCACGTTCCCCGACATCGGCCGGCTGATCCCGGCGGCCCGCCCGGTCGCGTCCCGGGTGCGGGACCTCAACGAGCGCATCCGGGAGGCCGGAGGCCGGCACGGCGTCACGGTCGTCGAGACCTCGCACCACCCGGTCGTCACCGATCCCCGGCTGTGGAGCGCCGACCGGCTGCACGCCGGCCCGCTCGGCCACGCGCGGATCGCCGCCGCGGTCGCCCAGGCCCTCGACCTGCCCGGCAGCGACGACTCCTGGACCCGGCCGCTGCCCGGGCCACCGCTCCCCGTGCGTACGGGCGTGCGTGCGGCGGGCGCCGAACTGCGCTGGGCCGGGGCCTTCCTCGGTCCCTGGCTGGGCCGGCGCCTCCGCGGCCGCTCGTCGGGCGACGGCCGCCGGGCCAAGCGCCCGGAGCTGTCGCCGGTGTCGGCGGCCGGAGGCCGGTCGTTGCCGGTGGAGGGCGGTCGTCAGTAGGTTCGGGCGTCGTCGGTACCTTTCGGGCCGGTGAGGCGTGAATGACCGGGGGTGGCGGGTGAGCGGGACGGACCCGGACCCGGGTGACGGCCGAGACGCTCGTACGGGCGCGCTCGCCCGGGTGGTCACCGAGCGGTTCGGACTCGACGCCGACGGGTACCGGCACGGGCCGTGCCGGGCCGAGCGCGGCGCCGCCGACGACGCGTGGACGCTGGTGTGGACCGACGGGCCGACGGTCGAGCAGGTGCTGCGGGAGCTCGGATCGCAGGGGGAGGGCGTGCGCTGTCGGCGCCTGCTCTCGGAGGAGACCGTCGCCCTCGGTGCCGTACGGCTGGCGACGGAGGGTGCGCCCGGTGTCCGGCCGGTGATCACCCCCGAGGCCGTGGAACGGCTCTGGTACGACGTGCCGTCCCCGCGGCCCGCCACCGAGCGGGAGCGCGCGCTGGTCTACGCGGTGGTCTACGAGGCCCACGACAACGCGCGCAGCAACCGGGTCGCGGACGGCCGGATCTGTGACCTGGTGGCCACGGCGGGCCTCGCGTGGTTCCTGAAGCGCATGCGGGACCCGCTCACCCCCGCGGAACTCCTGACGGCGCGGTACGCGGCGGCCCACGGTCACCTGGCCTGGAAGTACCGGCTGACGCCGATGGCCGTGCCGGCGCTCCTCCGGGCCGTCCTCGCGGACCGCCGCGCCTCGCCCGAGCTGCTCACCGCGGCTCTCGCCCTCGCGTCCGAGCCGGACGACGGCCCGTACGCGTCCGAGGCGGCCACACTGGGAGAGCGCCTCCGCCGCCCGTGGCCGTGATCCCCCGGTGGAGTGCGGGGCGCGCGTCGCGGCCGTGGCCGGCGCCGAGCTCGAGCGGCTCCCGGACCCCGGCGGAACGGAAGACGGAGGCCGCGTGGCGCGCTTGACACTAAAATCGAACATCCATTCTGATGGAGGTCCGGCCCCTGGAATCGCGGGCTTGTCGGCGAGTTGTCCACAGGCCGGAGGGGACGTCGGGGCCCATTGTCAGTGGCAGGGGTTAGCGTCTTTCACATGAAGCGATCGACTCAAGCAAACCGGGTGGAACCCATGGCAGGAACCGACCGCGAGAAGGCGCTCGACGCCGCACTCGCACAGATTGAACGCCAATTCGGCAAGGGCGCCGTGATGCGCATGGGTGACCGCGTCCAGGAGCCGATCGAGGTGATCTCCACCGGATCGACCGCGCTCGACATCGCGCTCGGTGTCGGCGGCCTGCCTCGCGGCCGTGTCGTGGAGGTCTACGGACCGGAGTCCTCCGGTAAGACGACCCTGACGCTGCACGCCGTGGCCAACGCCCAGAAGGCCGGCGGCCAGGTCGCCTTCGTGGACGCCGAGCACGCCCTCGACCCCGAGTACGCCAAGAAGCTCGGCGTCGACATCGACAACCTGATCCTGTCGCAGCCGGACAGCGGCGAGCAGGCCCTCGAGATCGTCGACATGCTGGTCCGCTCCGGCGCCCTCGACCTGATCGTCATCGACTCCGTCGCCGCGCTCGTCCCGCGTGCGGAGATCGAGGGCGAGATGGGCGACTCGCACGTCGGTCTGCAGGCCCGTCTGATGAGCCAGGCGCTCCGGAAGATCACCGGCGCGCTCAACCAGTCCAAGACCACCGCGATCTTCATCAACCAGCTCCGCGAGAAGATCGGCGTGATGTTCGGCTCGCCGGAGACCACGACCGGTGGCCGAGCCCTGAAGTTCTACGCCTCGGTGCGCCTCGACATCCGCCGCATCGAGACCCTCAAGGACGGCACGGACGCGGTCGGCAACCGCACCCGCGTCAAGGTCGTCAAGAACAAGGTCGCGCCGCCGTTCAAGCAGGCCGAGTTCGACATCCTCTACGGCCAGGGCATCAGCCGCGAGGGCGGCCTGATCGACATGGGCGTGGAGCACGGCTTCGTGCGCAAGGCGGGTGCTTGGTACACGTACGAGGGCGACCAGCTCGGCCAGGGCAAGGAGAACGCCCGTAACTTCCTGAAGGACAACCCCGACCTCGCCGACGAGATCGAGAAGAAGATCAAGGAGAAGCTGGGCGTCGGCGTCAAGCCCCAGGCTCCGACGGCCGAGCCCGGTGCGGACGCGGCGACCAGTGCCGACGCGGCCGGCGCGGACGACGCCGCCAAGACCGTCCCGGCGCCCGCGACCAAGACCGCGAAGGCGACCAAGGCCACCGCGGCCAAGAGCTGAACCGGTGACCGGTCGCACCGAATGGCCGGGTGACGGCCCCGACTCGTCGAGGGCCGAGAAGGAGCCGTCACCCCAGGATCCGGCTGAGCGGGCGCGCGCGATCTGCCTGCGCCTGCTCACCGGGACCCCCCGCACGCGCAAGCAGCTGGCCGATGCCCTGCGCAAGCGGGAGATCCCCGACGACGTGGCGGAGGAGATCCTCTCCCGCTTCGAGGACGTCGGGCTCATCGACGACGCCGCCTTCGCGGGGGCCTGGGTGGAGTCCCGCCACCACGGCCGGGGCCTCGCCCGCCGTGCCCTCGCCCGCGAGCTGCGGACCAAGGGCGTCGAGCCGGCGCTGATCCAGGAGGCGGTCGACCAGCTCGACTCCGAGCAGGAGGAGGCCAGGGCGCGCGAACTCGTCGACCGCAAGCTGCGGGCCACCCGAGGCCTGGAGAGAGACCGGCGCCTGCGCCGCCTCGCGGGGATGCTCGCCCGCAAGGGATACCCCGAGGGCATGGCCCTCCGTGTCGTCCGGCAGGCGCTGGAGGCCGAGGGCGAGTCCACGGACGGGCTGGACGAGTCCTTCTGACCCGGGGGGGGAGAGAAGGACTCGTCCGTCCTGTCGGTATCGGTCAGGCGGGGGGAGACGGGAGCAGGACCGGGAGGCCCGCTGCCTTCCAGGCCTGGAAGCCGCCGACGAGGTCGGTCGCGCGGTGCAGCCCCAGGCGGCGGAGCGACTCGACCGCGAGGGAGGAGGCGTAGCCCTCGTTGCAGAGCACGACCACCCGCAGGTCGTGGCTGTCCGCCTCCGGTGCGCGGTGGCTGCCCAGGGGGTCGAGCCGCCATTCCAGCTCGTTGCGCTCCACGACCAGCGCGCCCGGGATCAGCCCGTCCCGTTGGCGCAGGGCCGCGTAGCGGGTGTCCACCAGGAGTGCGTCACCCGCCTCGTACGCCTTGTGCGCGGCGCGGGGCTCGATGCGGTCGATGCCCGCCCTGACCCGTTCGAGCAGTTCGTCGATGCCCACTCGTTCCCCGGTGAGGCGGCCGTCGGTCACTCGTTCCGTGCTCACGCGTTCCGTGCTCACTGCCAGTCCTCCGGGCGCTCGACCTGCTCCAGGCGGAGTACCGCGCCCGCTCGGCTGAACCGCCGGATCAGGGGGAGCGGCGGATAGTACGCGTGCACCGACACCGCGTGGGTGTCCGGGGATTCGTTGAGCACCTCGTGCACGTGGTGGCGGCCGAAGGCCCGGCCGGCCCCGTCCGCCAGCCGGCGGGAGCGATCGAGACCGTCGGCCAGCTCCAGGGTCTTCCAGCCGCTCGCCGGCAGCCGGACCGCGAGGGCGTTCTCGGTCAGCGCCCCGCGTGCGGTGGCGAAGGCGCCCAGCGACTCCGCGTGGTCGTGCCAACCGGTGCCCGTGCCGGGCGGCCAGCCGATGAGCCAGGCCTCGCTGCCGCCGGGGCCGTCGAGCCGTACCCACGTACGGCCCTCGGGGTCGAGCGGCAGGGAGTCGACGAGGTCCCGGTCGGCGGCCGTCCGGCGGACGAAGTCGAGGAGTTCGGCCGCCGTCGGGGCGGCGGAGGGGGGCGTGGACACGACGGGGGAGGGAGTGGGGACACGCTGGGGCACGGATGACCGTCCTGAGGTTCGCGACTGGCGCGCGACGGCACCGGGCACACGGACGGACGTCAGTGGCGGGGCGCGCGCGGGGAAGGGGGCGAAGTCAGCAGGACGGGCGACACATGCAGCCCGCATAGCGGACGAGGTCCATATGGACCCTCCGCCACAGGCGCACATCGGTGTCGGTCACGCTCCGGAGTACACCATGCGCGCCCGCGCGGAATCAATGGATGTCCACCGTGTGGTCACTGTCGGCGGGCATCTCGACGGACAACTCGGCGGCAACCTCCACAGGAACCCCGACAGGAACGTCGGCAGGGAGCTTGGCCGACGCCTTGGTCGGCGCCTTGGCGGGCGCCTTCACGGACCCCTTGGCGGAGATCTCGGTGGACCCCCCGGCGGGATCCTCGGACGGCGTGTCCTCGGTGGCGGACCCGCCGCGGGCCGCGTCGGCCGCCGCGTACAGCTCCTCCGGACGGACCCCCGCGAAGGAGGCGACGAGATGCCCGTCGGGCCGGACCAGCAGGACGGCATGGGCCGGAGCACCCGGATACGCCTCGGTCACCAGGACCTCGGCCTTCGCCGGGAGGGCGCGGACGGCCTCTTCGAGCCGGGGCATCATGCCGGCGCTCCGCCAGTGACGGCGGTCCCACACGCCGGTTCCGGGGGCGACGAGGAGGACCAGGAGCCGGCCCTGACCGAGCCGGTCCCGGAGCCGTACGGTCGTGCCGTCCGGGGCGGTCACACGGACGTCCTCGACCGGGGCGCCGGTCGGAGTGCCCACCGGGGTCTGCCCGTCGGCGCTCGGAGGCGCGAGGGGGGAGTGCGGGTACGCGGGGGGCGCGCCGAGCGGGCCGCGCCCCACATGACCGTCGGTCAGCAGGGTGTCGTGGACGCGGGCAGCCCCGAGGAGGTACGTCCGCAGGCCACCGCCGCCGCGCAGCGCCGGCAGCGACTGGTCCGCCGCGCGCAGCCGGGAGGCGATGGCCGTCCGCCGCTCGCTCTGGTAGCTGTCGAGCAGCCGCTCCGAGGCGCCGTGGTGCCAGGTGTGGGCGAGTTTCCAGGCGAGGTTGTCCACGTCCCTGAGCCCCTCGTCGAGGCCCTGGGTACCGACCGCGCCGAGCAGATGCGCCGCGTCCCCGGCGAGCAGCACCCGGTCGACGCGCCAGCGGCGGGCGAGCCGGTGGTGCAGGGTGTGGACGCCGGTGTCGATGAGTTCGTACGGCGGTGTCACGCCGTCGCACCAGCCGGCCAGGGTCTCGCGGATGCGGGTGACCAGCGCGTCCGGGGTGACGAGCTCGCCGCGGGGCGGCAGCAGCCAGTCGATCCGCCACACGCCGTCGGGCAGCGGGCGGGCGGTGATCTCCTCGCCGGCGCCCCGCCACGGGGGCTGACGGTGCAGCAGGGCCTCGCCGGGCCAGGGGAGCTCGGTGCGCAGCGCGGCGACCGCGTGCCGCTCCACCGCCGTGCGGCCGGGGAAGCGGATGCCGAGCAGCTTGCGCACGGTGGACCGGGCCCCGTCGCAGCCGACGAGGTGGCTGCCGCGCCACCACGTGCCCTCCGGGCCCCTGGTGTGGGCGACGACCCCGTCCCGGTCCTGCTCGATCGTGTCGAGCCGGGCCTCGGTGACGAGCCGGACGAGCTTCTGGTGGGCGATCGCGTCGCGCAGCCCGCGTGCCAGGGCGTGCTGGGGGATGTGCAGGGGGGCGGCCGGGTCGGAGGGGGCGTCGGGGTCCTCGGACCACTCCTCCGTACCGCTGAGTCCCAGGTCGAGCGGGGTGTGGCGGGTCAGCTGACGGCGGCGCATGCTGCGCCAGCCGACCCAGCGCACGCCCTCGTCGCGGAGGGTGGTGCAGCCGAGGCGCTCGACCATGGCGGCCATGTCGGCGCGCAGGACGGCGGTCCGCGCGGGGCGCGGTTCCTCCTTGCCGGAGCCCTCGTCGAGGACGACGCTGGGTACGCCCTGCGCGGCGAGCGCGAGGGAGAGCGCGAGGCCGACCGGCCCAGCGCCCACGATGATCACCGGGTCCATGGCGCGGCTCCTGAAGGCCGGACGGTCATGAGGGCAGCACAGCTGAGTGTGGCACGAGCCCGGTGGTTGATCACAGACCGTATGCAACCCACTGAGGGTGCTTGCGTCAAGCGACGGGGTGGGCGCGGTGCGGTTGACATGAAGTCAGTACCGCTCCGGCCCACCCCTGTTGTCCCGCGGACCCCGTCGGGGTCAGGCGCCGCTGATGGTCTTCGTCTTCACTTCAGCGGGCCCCGCCTGGGCCGGGAGGGCCACCGAGGCGGACTTCTTGCCCTGTCGCAGCCGCTTCTCCAGCCAGCCGGCGCAGCTGGTCAGGGCGAAGTTGAGGGCGATGAAGATCAGTGCGATGACCGTCAGGGTGGCGATCGTGTTGGCGCCGTAGTTGGCCGTGATCTCCCGGTTCTGGCTGAGCAGCTCCGCGAAGCCGAGCATGGCGCCGCCGAGCGCGGTGTCCTTGACGATCACGACGAGCTGGCTGACCAGGGCGGGCAGCATGACGGTCACGGCCTGCGGCAGCAGGACGTACAGCATGGTCTGGCCCTTGCGCATGCCGAGCGCCTCGGCCGCGTCGCCCTGACCGCGGGGCAGCGAGAGCACCCCGGCCCGGACGACCTCGGCGATCACCGAGGCGTTGTAGAGCACCAGGCCGGTGACGACCGCGTACAGCGGGCGGAAGTCGGAGCTCACCGTCGTGAACTGGCGGTAGATCTGGTTCGCGAAGATCATCAGGAGCAGCACGGGGATGGCCCGGAAGAACTCCACGATCGCGCCGGAGGGTACCCGTACCCAGCGGTGGTCGGAGAGGCGACCGATGCCGAGGACCGCGCCGAGCGGCAGTGCGATCAGGATGGAGAGCCCGGCGGCCTTGAGGGTCTCGGTCAGGCCGGGCAGCAGGTACGTCGTCCAGGTCCGGGAGTCGGTGACGAACGGGCTCCACTTGTCCGCGTCCAGCTGGTTCTTCGCGTCCAGGGCGGCCAGGACCCACCAGCCCACCAGGGCGAAGGCCGCCAGGAAGACGATCGTGTAGACGACGTTGCGCCGTTTGGCGCGCGGCCCGGGGGTGTCGTACAGGACGGAGCTCATCGCTTCACCGCCAGTCGCTTCGCGGCCCAGCCCAGGAGCAGGCCGGTGGGGAGAGTGAGGACCATGAAGCCGAAGGCGAAGACGGCGAAGACGGCGAACAGCGCGTCGGCCTCGAACTCGATCATCGTCTTCATCAGGCTGGCCGCCTCGGCGGCGCTGATCGCGGCCGCGACGGTGGTGTTCTTGGTGAGGGCGATCAGGACATTGGCGAGCGGGGTCACCGCGCTGCGGAAGGCCTGCGGGAGCACCACCAGGGTGAGGACCTGGGTGAAGCTCAGGCCCAGCGCGCGGGCGGCCTCCGCCTGGCCGGGCGGCACGGTGTTGATGCCGGAGCGCAGCGCCTCGCAGACGAAGGTGCCGGTGTACGCGACGAGTCCGAGGATCGCGAGCCGGAAGCCGATGTCCTCGGAGCCCTTCCCGCCGAGCGTGATGAGCAGCGTCTGGTTGAGGCACAGCAGGCAGGCGACGATGACGACCGTCAGCGGAGTGTTCCGGACGATGTTGACGTACGTGGTCGCGAAGACCCGCATCAACGGGACCGGACCGACCCGCATCGCGACCAGGGCGGTGCCCCAGATCAGCGAGCCGATCGCCGAGAACAAGGTGAGTTTCGCCGTCACCCAGAAGGCGCCGAGCAGGTCGTACTGCCCGGAATCAAGAAAGTCGAACACGATGCCCCGCGCTCTCCCCTGGTGGTCGGTCGGTGTGGAGGCCGGTGCGTGGGCAGCGGCCGGTGCCGGTGTGACGGCCGCCCCTGAGCGGGGTGGCCGTCACAGCCGAGGCGGGGTCAGGTCAGTTCTCGACCTTGGGCGCGGGCTCGTACTTGTAGCCGGACGGGCCGAAGTGCTCCTTGACGAGCTTCTCCCAGGTGCCGTCGGAGACCATCTTCTCCAGCGCCTTGTTGATCTTGCCGCGAAGCTCGTCGTCGCCCTTCTTGAGGCCGATGCCGTACTTCTCGTCGGTCATCCGGAGACCGGCGAGCTTGAACTTGCCCGCGTGGTCCTTCTGCGAGGCGTAGCCCGCGAGGATGGAGTCGTCGGTGGTCAGGGCGTCGACGGCCTTGTTCTCCAGGCCCGTCAGGCACTCGGAGTAGCCACCGAGCTGCTGGAGGTCGGCCTTCGGGGCGAGCTTCTCCTTGACGTTCTGCGCGGAGGTCGAGCCGGTGACCGAGCAGAGCTTCTTGGCGTTGAGGTCCTCGACCTTGGTGATCGAGCTGTCGTCGGCGCGCACGAGCAGGTCCTGGTGGGCCAGGAAGTACGGACCGGCGAAGTCGACCTCCTTCTTGCGCTTGTCGTTGATCGAGTAGCTGGCGACGATGAACTTCACGTCACCGTTCTTGATCAGGTTCTCGCGCTCGGCGCTCGGCGACTGCTTGAAGTTGATCTTGTCCTCGGCGTAGCCGAGCTCCTTGGCGACGTAGCGGGCGACGTCCACGTCGAAGCCGGCGTACTTGCCGTCCGGGGTCTTCAGGCCCAGGCCGGGCTGGTCGAACTTGATGCCGACGGTGATCTTGTCGCCGTTGCTGCCGGAGTCGGAACCGGTGCCACAGGCGGTGGCGGTCAGCGCGAGGACGACGGCGGCCGCGGCGGCGGCGGAGGTGCTGCGAAGCTTCATGGTGGAACGTCCCTTGAGTAGGCGTGAGTTCGGAAGAATAGGTCCGAACTCGCTCAGTGGTGAAGGATCTTGGAGAGGAAGTCCTTGGCCCGGTCGCTGCGCGGGTTGCTGAAGAACTCCTCGGGCGACGCCTGCTCGACGATGCGTCCGTCGGCCATGAAGACGACCCGGTTGGCCGCGGAACGGGCGAAGCCCATCTCGTGGGTGACGACGACCATCGTCATTCCCTCCTGGGCCAGTTGCTGCATGACCTCCAGGACCTCGTTGATCATCTCGGGGTCGAGCGCGGAGGTCGGCTCGTCGAACAGCATGACCTTCGGGCCCATCGCGAGCGCACGGGCGATCGCCACGCGCTGCTGCTGGCCGCCGGAGAGTTGCGCCGGGTACTTGTCCGCCTGGGTGCCCACCCCGACACGGTCGAGCAGGGCGCGGGCCTTGGTCTCTGCGGCCTTCTTCTCCGTCTTGCGGACCTTGATCTGTCCCAGCATCACGTTCTCGAGCACCGTCTTGTGCGCGAAGAGGTTGAACGACTGGAAGACCATGCCGACATCGGAACGCAGCCGGGCGAGCTCCTTGCCCTCCGCGGGCAGCGGCTTGCCGTCGATGGTGATGGTGCCGGAGTCGATGCTCTCCAGCCGGTTGATCGTTCGGCACAGCGTCGACTTGCCGGACCCGGAAGGCCCGATGACGACCACGACTTCGCCGCGGGTGATCGTCAGGTCGATGTCCTGGAGGACGTGCAACGCGCCGAAGTGCTTGTTGACCTCGGACAGGACGACCAGGTCGTCCGCGTTGCGCGGGGCGTCCTCGGGACCCTTGGACACTGACACTCCGCTCATGGGCCTCTTGCTCCGTCCTGCTCGGTTGGGGAGGACACTAGAGACCCGATGAGACGACCGTCATCACATCTGAGCGGAAATTGAGGATAACGATCCGGTCGCAAACGGACACACCGCGTGATTGCGACGCCCGGGGCGTACCGGGTGGATAACAGAAACGTCGGTGTAACAGGGGGAGACTTGACTGTGACGCCGGTGATCGGCGTTCATGCCCTGGTACCACCTGGTACACAGAGAGCCGCCGCGGCGCACAAGAGGATCGCGGATGAAGATCACGGAGGAGGTACGCATGCGACTGCTGCTCGTGGAGGACGACGACCACGTCGCCGCCGCCCTCTCCGCCATCCTGGCCCGGCACGGCTTCACCGTCACCCATGCCCGCAACGGCGAGGAGGCGCTCCAGGCCGTCCTGCCCACCGCGCAGGGCGAGCGGCCCTCGTACGGAGTGATCCTGCTCGACCTCGGCCTCCCCGACCAGGACGGCTACCAGGTCTGCGGCCGCATCCGGAAGCTCACCGCCACCCCCGTGATCATGGTGACGGCCCGCGGCGACGTGCGCTCCCGGATCCACGGCCTCAATCTCGGCGCCGACGACTACGTCGTCAAGCCCTACGACACCGGCGAGCTCCTCGCCCGCATCCATGCCGTCAGCCGCCGCAACGCCGGAACCGAGGAGACGGCGGCGGGCGGCTCCGGAGCCGCCGAGGGGACCCTGCTGCGGCTCGGCTCCGTCACGATCGAGCTGCCCACCCGACGGGTCAGCGTCGAGGGCGAGGCCGTCCCCCTGACCCGCAAGGAGTTCGACCTGCTCGCGCTCCTCGCCCAGCGCCCCGGGGTCGTCTTCCGCCGCGAACAGATCATCAGCGAGGTCTGGCGCACCAGTTGGGAGGGGACCGGCCGCACCTTGGAGGTGCACGTCGCCTCCCTGCGCTCCAAGCTGCGGATGCCCGCCCTGATCGAGACCGTGCGGGGCGTCGGCTACCGCCTGGTCGCCCCCGCCGCGTAACCCCCGGCCGGTCCACCCGTGCGCACCCGACTCCTCCCGCTCCTCATCATCCTGATGGCCGGGGTCCTGCTCGCCCTCGGCTTCCCGCTCGCCGCCAGCCTCGCCGCCTCCGAACAGCAGCGGGTCGTCGTCGACCGGCTCGACGACGCCGCGCGCTTCGCCGCCCTCGCCCAGTTCGTCAGCGAGAGCAACCCCGGCACCGACGAGCGGCGCACCACCCTCAACGGCGAACTCGCCAGCTACCACGACGTGTACGGCATCCGCGCCGGCATCTTCTACCGCGACAACCGCTCCATGGCCGCCGCCCCCGAGGACTGGGTCGTCCCGTACGAGGGGGAGGGCCGCCGCGCCTTCCGGGAGGCGCTGCTGGGGCGCCGCAGCCACAACCCGCCCCAGGTCTGGCCCTGGCAGGGCGACGCACGGCTCACCATCGCCTCTCCGGTCGTCAAGGACGGAGACGTCGTCGCCGTCGTCGTCACCGACTCGCCCACCGGGCAGCTCCGCTCCCGCATCCTGCGCGGCTGGCTGCTGATCTTCGCGGGCGAGGCGGTGGCGATGCTGGTCGCCATCGGCGCCGCCTTCCGGCTCACCGGCTGGGTGCTGCGGCCGGTCCGCGTCCTCGACTCCGTCACCCACGACATCGCCACCGGGCGGATGAACTCCCGGGTCGCCGCGACCGGTGGCCCGCCCGAACTGCGGCGCCTGGCCCTGTCGTTCAACGAGATGGCCGACAACGTCGAGGACGCGCTCGAACAGCAGCGGGCCTTCGTCGCCGACGCCTCCCACCAGTTGCGCAACCCGCTGGCCGCGCTGCTGCTGCGGATCGAACTCCTCGCCCTCGAACTCCCCGAGGGGAACGAGGAGATCGCCTCCGTACGGACCGAGGGCAAGCGCCTCGCGCAGGTCCTCGACGACCTCCTCGACCTGGCGCTCGCCGAGCACGTGGCGGCGGAGCTGCGACTCACCGACGTCGGCGCGCTCACGGCGGAGCGGGTCGCGTCCTGGCGGCCGGTCGCCGATGACAAGGGCGTCCTGCTGACCGGGGAGTGCGGGGCGGTCACGGGGTGGGCGGATCCGGTGGCCCTCTCCAGCGCGCTCGACGCGGTGATCGACAACGCGCTGAAGTTCACCCCGGCCGGGGAGGAGGTCACGGTCACCGTCTCGGTGCCCCCGGGCGGGGCGAGCGTCGCCGTGGTCGTGGCCGACCAGGGGCCCGGCCTCACCGAGGACGAGCTCGGCCGCGTCGGCGACCGCTTCTGGCGCTCCGGCCGGCACCAGAACATCAAGGGCTCGGGGCTCGGCCTCTCCATCACGCGCATCCTGCTGACGGCGGGCAGCGGCGACCTCGCGTTCGCCCCGAACGAGCCGCACGGCCTGCGCGTCACCGTCACCGTGCCGCGACACGCTCCGACGGAGCGGGACGGAGTGGGCTTCGCCGAGCGGCGATAGCCGTCGGGGCTTGGGCCGGCGTCGGACCTGCCGGCGCTGCGGTGAGCCTCGGACCGGCCAGGGCTTGGCCGAGCGGCGAAGCCGTCAGCGCCGGATCCGTCAGCGTCGGATCCGTCAGCGTCGGATCCGTCAGCGTCGGATCCGTCAGGGCTTCACCGAGCGGTAGTAGCGGCGGGCTCCTTCGTGGACGGTGAGGGGTTCCGTGTAGACGGCGGTCCGCAGGTCCACCAGCTGGGCCGGGTGGACCTGGGCGCCGATCTCGTCACGGCTCCTGATCACCGTACGGGTGAAGCCCTCCACCAGGTCCGGATCGGCCTCGGCGGTCGTGACCAGGAGGTTCGCCACGGCCAGCGTCGCGACCGGCTGACCGTCCTGCGCCTTCGCGTACGCGTCGGCCGGGATCGTCGCCGACCGGTAGTGGCGGGTCGACTCGCCGACGTCGTGCAGCCGGTCGACCAGGGCCGCGTCCAGCGGGATCAGCCGGACGTCGAAGCGCTCGGAGAGGGTCTGCACGGCCGCGGTGGGAAGACCACCGGACCAGAAGAAGGCGTCGAGGTCCCCGCTCTCCAGATGCCCCGGCATCGTGTCGATGCCCGCCGCGACGGCCTCGACGTCCCGTACGGGCGTGAGTCCTGCCGCCGCGAGGACCCGGTCGGCGATCAGGCGCACGCCGGATCCGTCCTGGCCGACCCCGACGCGCAGTCCGCGCAGGTCCCGAACCGTCCGGACCGGCGAGTCCTGGCGCACCACGAGCTGGACGTAGTCGTCGTACAGCCGGGCGCAGCCGCGCAGCCGCTCGAAGCCCGGCTTGCGCTCCCGCTGGTACTGGGCGACCGCGTCGGCCGTCGCGACGGTGAAGTCCGCCTTGCCCGTCGCCACGCGGGCCAGGTTCTGCTGGGAGCCCTCGCTGTCCGTGAGCTGTATCGACACCTCGGGAAGATCCTCCGCGAGGGCCTGCTTGAGGAGCGCTCCGTACTGCTGGTAGACGCCGCTGGGGACACCCGTGCTGAAGGTGACCGAGCCGCTCGGGACGGGGGAGCCGAAAGGAACCAGCCACCACACGAGCACCCCGCCCAGCACGAGCAGCGCGGCCGAGAGCGCCGCCAGGCGGCGGCGGGCGGCACGGGAGAGGGAGGCGAGCATGGGTGCGATCCTGCCAGCTCACCGCCGCCGCTGGCCAGGGAAGGCGGGTGTGAGGCATTCGCGCGGGGGCCGGCGAGGGCCCCCGCGCGACCATCGGCGGGCGGTGTCAGCAGGTGTCAGTAGGCGAAGCCGGACTTGCCCGTCTTCGTCGTCGTGACGTGGGTGATGCCGCTGCCCGGCGGGAGGGCGACGGTGGTGCCGGGGGGCGCGGCGGGCGCGGTGGTGGAGCCGTCGCCCAGCTGGGCGGCCGCGTTGGCGCCCCAGCCGATCACCGAGCCGTCGTCGAGGGCGGCCAGCGTGAAGTCGGCGCCGCCCGCGATGTCCTGCACGCCTCTGAGACTGTCCAGGACGACCGGGGTGGTGCGGTTGGCGTTCGTGCCGTCGCCGAGCTGCCGGTCGGTGTTCTTGCCCCAGCCGGCCACGCTGCCGTCGTCGAGGACGGCGAAGGAGGACGCCGAGGTGGCGAAGATCCGGGCCACCGCGTCCAGGTAGGTGACGTCCACGGGCCTGGGTGCGTCGGTGACGGAGTCGTTGCCGAGCTGGCCCTCGGTGTTCTTGCCCCAAGCCTTGATCGTGTTGTCGGCGGTCAGCGCGAGGACGTGGTCGCAGCCCACCGCGATGGCTTCGACGTTCTCGACGTCCGGGACCTTCTGCGGGGTCTCGCGGTTGGCTGTGCTGCCGGTGCCGAGCCGCCCGTTGGCGAAGGCGCCCCAGGTCCAGACCGTGCCGTCCTGACGCAGCGCGACGCTGAAGTCGCAGCCCGCGCCGACGTCCTTGACCTGGTCCAGGCTCTGCACGGGGCTCGGTGTCTTGTAGGGGTTGGTGATGTCCTGGCCGGTGCCCAGCTGCTTCGCGGCGTTGCTGCCCCAGGCGAGGACCCGGCCGTCCTTGACGGCGAGGACGTGGTTGAGGCCGGCGGAGACCTGGCTCACCCCGGAGAGTCCGGCGACGGTGGCCGGGAAGCTCTGGGCGGTCGTGGTGCCGTTGCCGAGCTGGCCGGTGGTGTTGGCGCCCCAGCTCTTGACGGTGCCGTCCTTGAGGAGGGCGACGGCGAAGGGGTTGGCTGCCGCGGCGGCGCCGCCACCGCCTCCGGAGAGCTCGCGGACGTCGTCGCGGGTGATGCCGGTGACGGCGGCGGGGGTCTGCTGGGCGAGGACGCTGCCGTTGCCGAGCTGGCCCTGGGCGTTCTCGCCCCAGGCACGTACCCAGGGGTCGGTGCCGGCGCTGGCCTGGGCGGAGAGGCAGGGGGCGGCGAGGGCGGTGGCCGCTGTGAGGGCGGCGAGCATGGTGATGCGCTTGGTGTGGTGCATGGGGACCTTCCAGGTCAGTATGCGTAGCTCGACTTGCCGTTGGTGGTGGCCGAGACGCGGGTCGCGCCGCTGCCCGGGGGCAGCGCGGTGACCGGGGTGGGGGAGCCGGTGGTGGTGGCGTCTCCGAGCTGGCCGGCCGCGTTCTCGCCCCAGGCGAGGACGGAGCCGTCGGATCGGGCGGCGACGGTGTGGCCCCAGCCGCCGGCCATGTCGGTGACCTCGTCCAGACCGGGTACGGGGACCGGGGTGGTGCGGCTGGTGGTGGAGCCGTCGCCGAGCTGGCCGTGACCGTTCCAGCCCCAGGCACGGACCGAGCCGTCGTCGAGCACGGCGAAGCTGTGGTAGCCGCAGCCGTAGATCCGGGCCACGCCGTTGAGATGGCGCACCTCGACCGGTGAGGACGCGACCTCCTGGCTGTCGTTGCCCAGTTGGCCGTTGGTGTTGTAGCCCCAGGACCGTACGGTGCCGTCGGCGAGCCGGGCGAGCACATGGTTGCAGCCGGTCGCGATCTCGACGACGTCCGTGAGGCCGGGGACTCGTTTCGGGGTGTGTCGGTCGGTGGTGTCGCCGAGGCCGAGCTGGCCGCTGTGGGCACGGCCCCAGGTCCAGACGGTGCCGTCCTCCCGGAGGGCGACGGTGTGCTGGCAGCCGGCGGCGACGTCCTTCACCTTGTTCAGGCTCTGGACCCGCACGGGGCGCGTGGCCGACGTCGTGCCGCCGTCGCCGAGCTGGCCGTAGGTGTTGTCGCCCCAGGCGAGGACCCGTCCATCGCGGACGGCGTAGGCGGACTGGAAGCCGGCCGCGACCTCGGTGACTCCGGAGAGTCCGGCCACGGCGGCGGGGAACGGCCGGTTCACGGTGGTGCCGTCCCCGAGCGGGCCCGCGATGTTCCCGCCCCAGGACTGGACCGTGCCGTCGGTGAGGAGCGCCACGGAGAAGGCGTTGGCGCTTGTGTTTCCACCGCCGGACAGCTCGCGCACGGAGGCGCGGGCGAGTCCTTGGACGGCCGCCGGGGTCCGCTGGTCGGCCGTCGTGCCGTTGCCGAGCTGTCCGAATGTGTTCGCGCCCCAGGCCCGCACCCACGGGTCCCGGGGTTCGGCGGCGACGGCGGTTTCGGTGCGGGGCACGATGAGTGCCGCGAGGGCGAGGAGCGCGGCGACACCGCGCGCGTGAGCCCGTACGGACGTGTACGTCATGGGAGTACGCCCCCGCTCAGTACGCGTACGTCGTGTTGCCGCCCAGGGAGACGGCCACCGCCTTGATCGCCGAGCCCTGGTTGAGGATCCTCACCGACTCGTACCGCGAGACCGTCGTGCCGTTGCCGAGCTGGCCCTCGCCGTTGTGGCCCCAGGTGAAGACGTCATCCGCCGTGACCGCGACGCCGTGCCGGGCGCCCGCCGCGAGGTGCTGGACGCCCTCCAGGCGCGGGATCTCGACGGGGGCCGTGCGGTTGGTGCGGGAGACGTTGGCGTCGAAGGCCTCGTCGGCCTCAAGGAGCTGGCCGTACTGATTGTTGCCCCAGCCCCAGACGTGGCTGTCGCTCGTCTTCACGTAGTTGTGGTGCGCACCCGCCTCGATGTCGGAGACGCCTTCCACCCAGTCGACGTCGACGGGGAGCGTGGAGGACTTGGTGGAGGAGTTGCCGAGCTGGCCGTAGAGGTTGTAGCCCCAGGACTTGACCGTGTCGTCGGCGGTCAGCGCGAGGGCGTGGTGGCAGCCGGCGTCGATCTCCACGATGTTCTCCAGGCCCAGCACCTGCCGGGGTACGGAGCTGGTGGCGCGGTTGCCGGTGCCGAGCTGGCCGTGGATGCCACGGCCCCAGGCGTACACCTTGCCGTTCTCCAGGAGGGCGAGGCTGAAGTCGCAGCCGGCCGAGATCTGCTTGACCTTGGGCATGCCCTGGACGCGGTCGGGGACGGTGCGGCTGTCGCCGGTGCGGTTGTTGCCGAGCTGTCCGTAGGCGTTGTCGCCCCAGGAGTAGACCTGGCCGGAGGTGTTGAGGGCGAGGCCGTGCTGCCCGCCGGCCGCGATGTCCTTGATGTTGTCGAGGCGCGGGACGGTGGTGGGCACCGCCTGGTTCGTGTTGCCGCCGTTGCCGAGCTGGCCCGAGGAGTTGTGGCCCCAGGACTTGACCGTCTTGTCCGTACGCGCGAGGACGAAGGAGTCGGACGAGGAGGTGCCGCCGGCCGAGACCTGGTCGACGTCGCCGCGGAAGAGGCTGGTGACGGAGGACGGGCTGAGGCTGTCGGACAGGGTGCCGTTGCCGAGCTGGCCGGTGCGGCCCGCGCCCCAACTCAGTACGGTCGGGTTCCCTTCGTTGGCGGTAGCCGCCGGGGCCAGAGCCGGTACGGCGGCGAGGGCGGCGGCCGCGGTGAGGACGGCCGCGGTGAGCGGCCGGCCGCGCAGCAGGGTGGGTACGCGGGGGGCGCGCAGCGGCGCGCGTGCGGGATCGCGTCGTGAACGGGACATGGCTCTGCTCTCCTTCGACGGGGACATACGGGAGCGCGGCGTCCGGTGGGTGCCGTCCGTGTCCGCGGGGGTGGGCGGAGGCGTACGGGGGCCGGGCGCGGGTCATGCGAACACGGGGTGCCGGGCCCTTGGGCATGGGACGCCCACGGCCGGTGCGACGACCGGGACGGGCCGTCGGGCACATGAGCAGACTGTCCGAGAATGATCACCGCGGCGAGCCGGAACGGCTGAAACACCCGTCTGACGGACGCCCGTTCGGGGTCGCGCTCCGGGGGCGCACTCGTCCGTGGCGCGCTCCCTGCGGGAGGTGTCGGAGGACGGTCCCGGCGGGCCGCCGAACGGCGGCGGCCGGGGGAGTGAGAGGCCCGGCCGCGTACGGCCGGCCGCCCTCTCGTGTACGCCCCCGATTCCCTACGAACGGGTGGATCGGCGGCCCCGGCCGACGGCCCGCGAACTGCCCGCCGGCACCCCGGCCGAGGGATCCCGAACGCGCTCCGCCGAAGTGGTGAGCGGCTTCCGAGAGGCATGTCGGCCGTGTGTCGTGGCGGGGCGCCGAGGCCCGTCCGGTTAGCGTCTGACAGCGCTCGGTGATCTTGTGCGCAGTTCCCCCTGCCCGCCCCTGGCATCCCCACCGAGCAATCAAACTCACCCCTGTCCCAAGGGAGTTCCTGCATGTCCGTGAAGACCGCGCCGTCGCGCACGGCACGGGGCAAGGCCCTCGCCGCCGCCCTCGGCACCGCCGCCCTCTGCCTCGCCACCGCCCTCGCCCCGGCCCCCGCGCTGGCCGCCGAGTGCCAGCCCGACGACCAGGCCTGTCTCGACAAGGAGGCCAACGCCAAGGAGGCCAAGGAGATCGAGGAGCAACAGAAGAAGACCCAGGAGGCAGCCGGTCAGGCCGACAAGGACATCAAGGCGGCCGGCGAGAAGCTCAAGGAGTGTCCGCCCGGCTCGTCCTCCTGCATGGGCAAGCTGACCGGCGGCAAGGGCGCCGCCGAGGAGCAGGGCCTCGCGGACATGACCGAGACCATCTCCTCGAACGAGACCGAGCCGGGGAACAACGCGGCCCAGGCCGTGACCTCGACCTGCGAGTCCTTCCCCGGCTCGCTGCCGCAGGGCTCCACCGACCCGGGGCAGTCCCCCTTCCCGGTCGACCAGCTCTGCAGCCTCCTCGGCGACTGAGCCGCACCCCACGCGGCCACCGCCTCCCTTTCCTCCCCTTCCTCACCTCGTCCCCGCCTCCCCTCCGTCCCGAAGGGATCCCCCGTCATGCCCGCGTGCCATCGCCGCGCCGCCCTGCTGCCCGCCCTCTCCGTCCTCCTCGGCCTCGCCGCCGCCACCCTCGCGCCGCCCGCCGGTGCCGCTGCCGCACAGGAGGGGCCGGGCGAGACCCCCGTCCCCCGTGCCCTCACCGCCGACGGACGCCCGGCCAAGGTCGACGACGTCCTGAAGTACTGCGGCACCAAGCGCAACGCCTGCACCTTCACCATCGACCGCAAGCTGGGCCGCGAGTACGTCACCGCCGTGAAGTCGCTCGGCAACGCGGTGATCAACTGCACCCAGAGCGACATGGCCGTCGAGCGGACCGTCACTCTGAAGGCCAGTAGCACCGACAACATCGGCGGCGAGATCTCCGGGCAGATCACCGCCGAGGGCTCCGTCAGCGCCTCCGGCACGGTCACCACCAACCTCACCGGCGAGGTCTCCAGCGAGAACAAGACGCCCGACCTCGACAAGGGCCCCACCTCGGCGAACACCGCGAAGACCACGGTCGGCGGCGGCGCCACGGCCACGGGTTCACTGAGCGCACGCCTCGCCTTCGAGGCCGCCTTCAAGGCCACGTACTCCAAGTCGTGGACGGTCGAGAACACCGAGGAAACCGCCTACAAGACCACCGTCAAGCCGCACGACATGCTCGTCTTCGGTGCGAGCGCGGCCATGCGGCGCGTGGCCGGCAGCCTCGTCGCCAACACCGGGCAGCGGATCGTCGGCATCGTCGTGGACAGCCCCTCGATGGTCACCAGCAGCACGTTCATCGCCCAGACGTACGCCGCCCCCGCCGGCGTCTGCGGCGGCACACGGCCCACCGGAACCACCGCCCCCGCCCCGGCTCCCGGTCCCGGCCCGGCCCCCGCTCCCGGACCCGGTCCCGCCCGGGCGTCCGCCGCCGAGGTCCCGGCCGAGGTCCCCGCCGTGCGGGCGGTGCCCCCGGGCGCCGAGCCGAAGCGCGTCGTCGTCCTGCCCGCCGACGCTTCCTGACCCGGGAGGAGAACCACCATGAACCGCGCCACGCTCCCGGCCCTCGTCGTCCTCGGCTCCGCCGGACTCCTGCTCCCCTGGGCGGCCCCCGTCTCGGCCGCACCAGCGGCCCCCGCCGCCACCCAGCCCGTCCCCGTCCTCAACGGCGACTTCGCCGACCCCGTCATGAGGGGCGACGGCCCGACCACCGTCGGCATCGACTTCTGGACCGGCCTCAACCAGCGTTACTCGCCCACCGCTTCGGGCCGCACCGACGCCTCCCACGCCGTCGCCCTCCAGAAGGACGGCAACACCCTCCAGCAGCGGCTGCGCGGGGTCCGCGCGGGCGCCAAGGTCACCGTCAGCTACGAGGACAGCCCCGCCGTCTCCAAGGAGTGCACCGGCGAACAGGTCGTCAACGGCCAGCCGTACGCGGTCACCGGCTCCGGCGGCCCCGTCCAGGAGGTCACCACCGCCGGCGATCCGGACCGTGTGAAGGGCACGCCCGGCAAGGGCCGTTGGACCGGCCGCGCCTATGTGTTCACCGCCGGCGAGAACGATCCGATGCTCACCTTCACCTCCCGCGTCACCGACTCCCGCACCCACGTGACCTGTTCGCCGATGATCGCCCGCATCCGCGCCGAAGAGACGCCGCCCGCGGTCGACAAGACCGTCGACAAGACACGCCTCGGCACCTCCGAGGCGTACAAGGGCAACGACCGGGAGAGCACCCTCCACAACGCGGCCGCCGCCTGCAACGGGGAGAACGCCTGCACCTTCCGCCCCGACACCCGCACCTCCTTCCGCTACTACGACCGGGCCCGGGTCGTCGGCGAGGCGTACATCAACTGCACCCGCAACACGCTGGAGCACTCCCGGGTGCTTTCCTACTCCGAGCGCGGGCACGACAGCATCTCCCAGACCTACTCCGCCGCGGGCCTCCCGCTCAACGAAGTCGCCAGGCTGCCCACTTCGGGGGTGCGGGCGGAGGACGAGAAGCGGCTCAAGGAGCGGCCCATGGCCGCCCAGCTCGCCCTCGCCTACGAGAACACCTGGCAGCGACCCTGGCAGTGGTTCAGCAACGACGAGCGGACCGTCGTGGAGAAGATCCAGCCCGGCGAGGTCAGTTGGGTCGAGCTCCAGCCGAGCCGCGAGCGGGTCGAAGGCTGGTTCGTCAGCAAGAAGGACGACTACCGGCTGCACGCCGTGATCGACGGCCCCTCGCGCGCCGTCCCCGACCGGCTGCTCCAGCGCACCGGGCCCATGTCCGAGGCGGAGAAGCAGCGTTGTGCCGCCGCCCGGCCCATGACCACCACGCCGGTGGGCGCGGACGCACCCGCCAGCTCCAGCGACAAGGGCCTCCTCAGGACCCCCGCGCCGACGGCCGCCGGCGCGCGGTCCGTGAACCGGAGCATGCCGCTGGGGTGACGCCGTGCCCACGCGGTCCCCGTGCCCCCGACCGAGGAAGTCATCGACCTGACGTGGCCGCGCGCTGCGTACGATGGCCGAGGCGGGAGGGGGTACGGGGCATGGCCGATCCGGATCTGCGGAAGCTGCGGGTACTGAGGGAGCTCAGTGAGCGCGGCACCGTCAGCGCGGCCGCCCGGGCGCTCCACCTCACCCCGCAGGCCGTATCGCAACAGATCAGCGCGCTGGGACGGGAGTTGGGCGTCCCGCTCACCGAACCGTCCGGACGCAGGCTGCGGCTCACCGGGGCGGCGCGGATCGTGCTCCGGCACGCCGACGCCGTCTTCACCCAGGTCGAGCGGATGCGCGCGGAACTCGCCGCGCACGGGAGCGGCGAGCGGGGCGAGGTGGCCGTGGCCGGCTTCTCCACCACCCTCTCGGCGCTGATCCTGCCCGCCGTGGCGCGGCTGAGGGAGACCCGGCCGCTGCTGCGGACCTCGGTGGCCGAGGTCGACCCGCCGGAGAGCTTCTCCCTCCTGCACCGCGGCGAGACCGACGTCGTCATCTCCGCGGACACCCCGCTGCACCCCGGACCGGCGGACGAGGACGGCCGGTTCGACGCGCGCTTCCACCGGGTCCCGCTCTGCGAGGACCCCTTCGACGTCGCCCTGCCCGACGGGCACCGGCTCCTCGACAGCCCCCGCCTCGTCCTCGCCGACCTGGCGCGGGAGACATGGATCTTCGCCACGACGGGGATGTGCCACGACATCGGCGTCGCCGCCTGCACGGCGGCCGGGTTCACCCCGCGGGCCTCCCACGCCATCGGCGACTGGGACGCCACCCTCGCGGCGGTCCGGCTCGGCCTGGGGGTCGCGCTGGTCCCGCGGACCGCCGGACCGGCGCCGCGGCCCGAGGTGACGGTGCGCGCGTTCAGCGAAGGGGCGCCCTCGCGCACGGTCTTCGCCGCCGTACGGGAGGGCAGTCAGGCCTCGCCGGAGATCGCCGCCGTCCTCGACGCGCTGCGCACGGTGGCCGGGGCGGCCGTCGCCGGCTGAGCGACCCCGTACCCCGTACCCCCCGCTTCCCGAAGCGCCACGGCTCGTGGACGGTACCGTCCAGCAGACGTTGCTGGACCCGCCCGGGCGTCGCCGCGAGGCTCGTTCCCGTACCGCGGAGAGCTCCGCACACCCTGTCGGCGTATCGCACCGCCCCTGCCGGAGAGCTCCGCACGCCCCTTCTGCAGAGCGGGAACACCCATGTCCAGAGCCACCTCCACACGGCTGGCCGCGCTGAGTCTCGTCTGGGGCTCCGTCTTCCTGTGGATCAAGATCGCGGGATACGGATTCTCCCCCGTGCAGATGGTCCTGATCCGGCTCGCGCTCGGCGCCGTCGTGATCCTCGCCATCGCGTACGCGAAAGGGCTCCGGCTGCCCAAGGTGCGTGCGCTCTGGGGCCACTTGACCGTCGCCGCACTGCTCGGGAACGCCGTGCCGTGGACCCTGTACGCCGAGGGGGAGGCCGCCGGCTCCAGCGGCGTCGCCGCCGTGGTCAACGGCAGCGCGCCGATATGGACCCTGGCCACGGCCCTGCTGCTCGGGCAGGAGAAGCGGGTCTCCCACCATGCGGCGGGCGGTGTGCTCCTCGGTCTCGGAGGCACGGCGCTCATCGCGTCCCCGTGGAACTCGGCCTCGGCCGGGACGGGTTGGAGCGTCCTCTGCTTCGTCCTCGGCTCGATCAGCTTCGGCGCGAGCTTCGCGTACACGGGCAAGTTCCTTGTCGGCAGGGGCATTCCGCCACTCGTCCTGGCGGGCGGACAGCTGACCGCGGCCACCGTCCTTCTCCTCGCCGCCTTCCCCTTCCTGGGTCTCCAGGCCGTCACCTGGCGCACCGACTCGCTGATCGCGGTGCTCGTCCTCGGCGTGGTCTGCACCGGCTTCGCCGCGCTGCTCAACTTCGAGCTGATCGCCAAGGACGGTCCCACAGTGGCCTCGACCGTGACGTACCTGATGACCGCGGTGGCCGTCGTCCTGGGCGCCGTGGCGCTTCGCGAACCCCTCGGCCCGCCGGTGTGGCTCGGAGCGGTCGCGGTGCTCGCCGCCACCGGCCTCCTCCGGCGCCGGCCGCAACACGCCGTTCATTCAACGGGCGGTGGGCCGGTGGTAGCGTCGAAAGCGGAAACGCCCGGGACTCATGGGGGAGGCGCGCGTGGCTTTCGTGGTCGAACTCGTCTTCCGTGGAAATGAGTCGGACCGGTCGCGTTTCGGAGAGGCACACCGCACGTACTGGAAAAGAATGGCGGCGCGCGGAATCCTCCTCGGAGGCGGCCCATGGCGGGACGGCACAGGAGAGCTCCTCCTCTGCGAGACCCGCGACCGCCGGACGCTCCTACGGGTGCTCCAGGCCGACCCGTACGCGCAGGCCCAGGTCGTCGAGGAGCCGCGGATCCGGGAATGGAACGCGCTGCCGGGGCACATGGCGCCCGCCCGTCCCGAGCGGTCCCTTCCGGCGTCCGTCGCCGTCCTGACCGCCCACGAGCGGCGCATCGCCACGATGATGCTGGACGGCCTCACCAACAAGCAGATAGCCGACTCCTTCACGGTGTCGACCCGCGCCGTGGAATTGCACATCACCCGCATCTACCGCAAGCTCGACATTCGCCGACGGGCCCAACTCGCCGCCGTCATCGGCCGCGGCGCCCCGCGCGGATCGGTGAAATGAGCATCAGCACTCCAGACGATGAGTATCAGGAATCCAGATGATGAGCATCAGGACTCCAGATAGCGCAGCACGGCGAGGATCCGGGGGCTGTAGCCGTCGGCCCTGCGCAGCTCCAATTTGTCGAAGACGGCGTTGAGGTACTTCTCCACCGCGCTGAGGGACAGGTGCAGTTGCCGCGCGATGGCGGCGTTCGTGTATCCCTGCGCCAGCACCTCCAGGACCTCGCGCTCGCGCGGGGTCAGTTTGGCCAGCGGATCGCCGTGCGTGCTGCGGACGACCCACTGCCGTACGACCTCCGGGTCGATCGCCGCCCCGCCCTCGTGGACCCGCTCCAGCGCGTCGAGGAACTCCTCGACCTGCGCCACCCGGTCCTTGAGCAGATAGCCGACCCGCTCCGCCCCGGCGGCGAGCAGCCGGGCCGCGTAGCTCCGCTCGACGTGCTGCGAGAGGACGAGGACACCCGTCTCCGGCCACCGCTCGCGGATCTCCACGGCGGCCCGCAACCCCTCGTCGGTGTGCGTCGGAGGCATCCGGATGTCGACGACCGCGACGTCCGGGCGCAGGGCCCCGACCTCCGCGACCAGGGTCACGGCGTCGCCGAGGGCGGCCACGACCTCGTGCCCCTCCTCGGTGAGGAGACGGACGAGCCCCTCCCTCAGCAGGGTCGAGTCCTCGGCAAGGATCACGCGCACGGCAGCTCCGCGACAAGAGTGGTGGGTCCCCCGAGGGGGCTGTCGACACGCAGGACGCCGTCGAGTGCGGCGACCCGGCTGCGCATGCCGGTCAGGCCGCTGCCGGCCGGGTCGGCGCCGCCCCGCCCGTCGTCCTCGATCCGCAGCGTGAGCAGCGGGCCTTCGGGCGGGCCGCCGAGCGAGACGTGGACGGAGACGGCGGAGGCCGAGGCGTGTTTGGCGGCGTTCGTGACGGCCTCGGAGACCACGAAGTAGGCGGCCGTCTCCACGGGCCGGGGCAGCGGCCCGGCGACCTCGAAGCGGATGCGCAGCGGGACGGAGCACCGCTGCGCCACCCCGCCCAGCGCCTCTTCGAGCCCCAGGCTGTCCAGCGCGGAGGGGTACACCCGCCAGGCCACGTCCCGCAGCTCGGCCAGCACGTCGCCGGCCTCCTCGTGCGCCTGGAGGAGCAGGGCCGCCGCCTGCTCCGGGTCGCGGTCCCGGCTCCGGCGCGCCCGCCCGAGCAGCATCGCGAGCGCCACGAGCCGCTGCTGCACGCCGTCGTGGAGGTCGCGTTCGATGCGCCGGCGCTCGGCGTCCACGGCCTGCACGACGGCGGCCCGGCTGACGGCGAGTTCGTCGATCCGACGCCGCAGCAGCTCGCTCTCGGAGGGCCCGAAGCACGCACGGGCGAGCCGGGCGTCCAGGGCGGCGAGCGCGTACAGGCCCTGGACGTCGAGGAAGAGCAGGACCCCGCCGAGGAGCAGTTGCGCGGACAGTTCGGTCCAGCCGAGCGTGCCGCGCACGACGCCCCTGACGAGCAGCCCGGCCAGGACGGCGCCGAAGCCGAGGAGCGCGAGGACGATCCCGTACACCACGCCCGTCCAGGTACGGGCCGCGAGATAGCGCAGGAGCCGCCGGTCGGAGACGGTGTACGGGCCGGGGAAGCGGTCCCCGAAGAAGGCGGAGCGGCGGCTCCGCTCCAGTGCCGCGACGCGCCGCGCGCCCGCCGTCAGGACCTCACGGGCGCGCGGCCGGGTGCGGGGCCACAGCAGGAAGGGCCCGAGGACGACCGCGGAGACCAGGAAGAACAGGACGCCGAGCAGGGAGGTCGGGCAGCCGAGGAGAGACCCGGCCAGACGGCGCGCCGATCGGGGACCCGCGCCCCCCTGGCCGTCCCGTGGCTCGTCCCGCGGCTCGTCCCCTCGCACGGTTCCCGAGGCTAGTGCCGGCCCCGGGGCCGTACAAGATCGTCCGGAGGGTACGTGTCCCCGCTCGCCGGTCACGAGGTGCGGCGGTGCTGGGCGCGCCCGCGCCCCCGGAGCCGTACGGCCAGATACGCGGCCAGGGCCACGAGCGCCAGTACGAGGACGGCCTTGGACAGCACGCCGACGTACCCCTCGACCAGGTCCCAGCGGTCCCCGAGCCAGTAACCGGCCATCACGAGCACGCTGTTCCAGACGAGGCTGCCGACCGTCGTGAGGAGGAGGAAGAGAGGGACCGGCATCCGCTCGACGCCGGCCGGCACGGAGATCAGACTGCGGAAGATCGGCACCATCCGCCCCAGGAGCACCGCCTTGGTGCCGTGCCGGGCGAACCACTGCTCGGTGCGCTCCAGATCGGAGACCTTCACCAGGGGCAGCCGCGCCCAGAGCGCGTGCATGCGCCGCCGCCCGAACAGCGCGCCGATCCAGTAGAGGGCCACGGCCCCGACCACCGAGCCCAGGGTCGTCCAGAACAGCGCCGAGGCGAGGCTGATCACGCCCTGCCCGGCGGCGAAGCCGGTCAGGGGCAGGATCACCTCGCTGGGCAACGGCGGGAACAGGTTCTCCAGGGCGATGGCGAGCCCCGCGCCGGGCCCGCCCATCGTCTCGACGAGCCCGGCGGCCCATCCGGCGACACCGTCGGCGGGTTCCTGGGCGGCGGCAGCGGCGGCCTGGGCGGCCACAAGCAGCTGGTCGGGGAGCGGCATGACGAGGTCTCCAACCTAGAAATCCCAGCTCAGCACCGGTATGGGGCTTCCCGCCCGGCTTCCTGCGGAAAACCGCAGGGTCGTCACTCCGGCCGGAACGGTCCGTCGAGCGCTGCCCACTGGAGCAGCATGATGGTCTTGGCGTCGGCGATCCGGCCGTCGCGGACCATGGCGAGCGCCTCGGCGAAGGGGAGCTCCACGGTCGTGATGTCCTCGCCCTCGGCGGCGATTCCGCCGCCACCGTCGGCGAACTCCGCCGCGTCGTAGGGGGCGGCGAAGAAGTGCAGCCGCTCGGTGACCGAGCCGGGACTCATGTAGACGTCGAAGACGTGCTCGGCGGCCCCGATGGTGTGCCCGGTCTCCTCGGCGGCCTCCCGCCGGATCGCCTCCTCCGGGCTCTCGTCGTCAAGCAGTCCGGCGGCGGTTTCGAGGAGCATGCCGTCGGGGTGCCCGTTGACGTAGGCGGGGAGGCGGAACTGACGGGTCAGCAGCACCGTACGGCGGGCGCTGTTGTGGAGGAGGACGGTCGCGCCGTCGCCGCGGTCGTGGGTCTCGCGCTGCTCGCGGCTCCAGTGCCCGTCGCTGTGCCGGTAGTCGAAGGTGGTCTTGCGCAGCACGTACCAGTCGCAGGAGAGCACCTCCACGTCCCGGATCCGCACGCGCGGGTTGCCGGTCAGGTCGCGGCCCTGCCGGTCGAGGCCGGTGCGGCCGCGGCGGTCGGGGGTGTCGACGCCGGCGGTCATCGGGCGACGGAAGGGACGATGGACGGGTCGACGGACGGGTCGACGGTCGGGTCGACGGTCGGGTCGACGGTCGGGACGACGGTCGGGACGGCTGCGAGGGAACCGTAGACGTCCTTGCCCTGTGCGCGGGCCTTGTCGACCATCATGTCCGCCCCCTCGGAGGGGCCGCCGATCCGCAGGACCGCGTCGCAGCGGGAGAGCAGCCGCTCGGCGACCGGGTGGAAGACCTCGTCGAAGAGCGGGTCGCCGGGGCGGGCGCCGCCGGCCGTCTCCAGGAGCGGGAGCGCGAGGGCCTCGCCGGTGACGGGCAGGTGCCCGGCGCGGAAGAGGACGAGAGCGACCTCGTTCATCGCCCGTACGTTGGCTTCGAGCTTGAGGGGGTCGTCGCCGGTGCCCGAGCGGTAGGGGCCGGCGACGAGGATCATCAGCGGGCGGGGAACGGTGGTCACGAGCGGATCACTCCTCGGTACGAGCACGGTTTGCGAGCACGGGTGACGCGTACGAGCCACGAGCACGGGTGACGCGTACGCGCTACGAGCACGGGTGACGAGTACGCGCTACGAGCCCGGGCGCACGTACGGGTGCGGCGGGCGGTTTCAGGCCAGGTGTACGTCGACGCCCGCGTCCCGCAGCGCGTCCAGCGTCTGCGGCCCACCGGGGTGCGTGGCGGCGTCCTCGGCGGCCCGGTCGGTGACGAAGTGGTGCGCCACGCCCAGCTCGGCGACCCGGCTGAACGCCCGCACGCCGAGCTTGGTGGCGTCCGCCACCGCGACCGTGCGGTCGGCCCGGGCGAGTCCGGCCTGCTTGACGGCCGCGTCGTCCAGGGAGAACTCCGACCAGCCGTGCTCGGCGTGCACCCCGCCGATGGACATCAGGAAGCAATCGAAGGCCAGCGATTCCAGCGTGCGCAGCGCGAGCGGGCCGACGAGGGACCGCTCGCCGGGACGCGACCGGCCGCCGACGAGCAGGAGGTCGATCCCCGGTCTGTCGGCCAGGACCACCGCCGCCTGGATGCTGAGCACGGCGACCGTCAGCGGGCCCCGGGCCGCCAGGTGCTCGGCCACGTGCACGGTCGTGGTCCCCGCGTCCAGGAGGACGCGTGAGCCCGGCTCGACCAGCGCGGCCGCCGCCGCGCCCAGGCGGTCCTTGGTGGCGGCCTGCCACGGCTCCCGCGCCGAGAAGCCGGCTTGTTCGTCGCGTACGCGGGTGGCGACGGCGCCGCCGTGCACCCGGCGCACGAGGCCCTGACGCTCCAGCGCGTCGAGGTCCCTGCGGACGGTCATCTCCGATACGCCCAGTCGATGGGAGAGCTCCGACACGGAAACCCGGTCGGAGCCCTGCACCAATCGCAGGGTCAGGTCCAGACGATTGGCGACACCCATGACCCATTTCTATCACGATGATGTTCGAACGAACATGCCTGTGTGTGAATTGGTCGACGAGAACCAGCGGGGGCACTCCCCGGACCGCCTACCCTGGTGACTCATGACCAGCAGCAGCGACCGGAGTCCCGCAGTGAGCGTTGAAGGATCCAAGACCTACGAGATTCGTACCTACGGGTGCCAGATGAACGTGCACGACTCCGAGCGGCTCTCCGGTCTGCTGGAAGAGGCGGGCTACGTCAAGGCTCCCCGCGGATCCGACGGCGACGCCGACGTCGTGGTCTTCAACACCTGCGCGGTGCGGGAGAACGCCGACAACAAGCTGTACGGCAACCTCGGCCGGCTCGCCCCGATGAAGACCACGCGCCCGGGCATGCAGATCGCCGTCGGCGGCTGCCTCGCCCAGAAGGACCGCGACACCATCGTCAAGAAGGCCCCCTGGGTCGACGTGGTCTTCGGTACGCACAACATCGGCAAGCTGCCGGTGCTCCTGGAGCGCGCCCGCATCCAGGAGGAGGCGCAGATCGAGATCGCCGAGTCGCTCGAGGCCTTCCCCTCCACGCTGCCGACCCGGCGCGAGTCCGCCTACGCCGCCTGGGTCTCGATCTCCGTCGGCTGCAACAACACCTGCACCTTCTGCATCGTCCCGGCGCTGCGCGGCAAGGAGGAGGACCGCCGGCCCGGCGACATCCTCGCCGAGATCGAGGCCCTGGTCGCCGAGGGCGTCTCCGAGATCACCCTGCTCGGCCAGAACGTCAACGCGTACGGCTCGGACCTGGGCGACCGCGAGGCCTTCTCCAAGCTGCTGCGGGCCTGCGGCCAGATCGAGGGCCTGGAGCGCGTCCGGTTCACCTCCCCGCACCCCCGCGACTTCACCGACGACGTGATCGCGGCGATGGCCGAGACGCCGAACGTGATGCCGCAGCTGCACATGCCGATGCAGTCCGGCTCGGACTCGATCCTCAAGGCGATGCGCCGCTCGTACCGGCAGGAGCGTTTCCTCGGGATCATCGAGAAGGTCCGCGCGGCCATTCCGCACGCCGCCATCTCCACCGACATCATCGTGGGCTTCCCCGGCGAGACCGAGGAGGACTTCGAGCAGACGATGCACGCCGTCCGCGAGGCCCGCTTCGCGAACGCGTTCACCTTCCAGTACTCCAAGCGCCCCGGCACCCCGGCCGCCGAGATGGACGGCCAGATCCCCAAGGACGTCGTGCAGGAGCGCTACATGCGCCTCGTCGCGCTCCAGGAGGAGATCTCCTGGGAGGAGAACAAGAAGCAGGTCGGCCGCACCCTGGAGGTCATGGTCGCCGAGGGCGAGGGCCGCAAGGACGGCGCCACGCACCGCCTCTCCGGCCGCGCCCCCGACAACCGGCTCGTCCACTTCACCAAGCCGGAGCAGGACGTCCGGCCCGGCGATGTCGTGACCGTCGAGATCACCTACGCCGCTCCGCACCACCTGCTCGCCGAGGGCCCGACGGAGTCGGTACGCCGTACCCGCTCCGGCGACGCCTGGGAGAAGCGCACCACGGCGGCCGCCGCGAAGCCGGCGGGCGTGCTCCTCGGCCTCCCGAAGATCGGCGTCCCGGAGCCGCTCCCGGCCGCCGACGCCCCGGCCTGCGGAAGCCACTGACCACGAAGGCGCGCACCGGGGGGGCGCGTGTCGAGGGACGAGGGGGGCGCGGCTCCCGGTGGCGGTCAGGGCACGGCGCCCGGTAGCCGTCAGGGCGCGGCGCCCTGCGTCGGCGGGGGAGCGGGCGCGGCCGCGCAGTAGGGTGCGGATCATGCTTGTCGCCGCAGCCGTCTGCCCCTGTCCGCCGCTCCTCCTGCCCGAGGTCGCGACCGGCGCCGCCCCCGAGCTGGACGCCGCGCGCACCGCCTGCGCCGACGCCGTCGGACTGCTCGCCGCCTCGCGCCCCGACCGGCTGTACGTCGTCGGCCCCGCCGCCGGGGACACCGCCGGCGTCTTCTCGGCCGGTTCGACGGGTTCCTTCGCCGGCTTCGGGGTCGACCTCGCCGTACGGCTCGGTGACGGTCCCGCCGCCGACCGCCCCCTGCCCGCGAGCCTCGCCGTGGGCGCCTGGCTGCTCGGCCGCGCCGACTGGGCCGACGCGCCGGTCGAGGGCCGGGGCGTGGACGAGCGGGAGGCGGCGGAGGCCTGCGCCGCGACCGGCCGTGAGCTCGCCGCCTCCGCCGGGCGGGTCGCGCTCCTCGTGATGGGGGACGGCAGCGCCTGCCGGACCGTGAAGGCTCCCGGCTACCTGGACGAGCGGGCGGCCGGTTTCGACGCCGGGGCCGCCCGCGCGCTGGGCACGGCCGACGTGGCCGCGCTGCTCGCGCTCGACGAGGAGCTCGCGTACGAGCTGAAGGCGGCCGGCCGCGCGCCCTGGCAGGTCCTGGCGGGCGCCGCCGAGGGAGCGGGGCTGGAAGGCCGGCTGCTGCATGAGGACGCCCCCTACGGCGTGGAGTACATCGTCGCCGCCTGGTCCTGACGGGACGCCGCACGCCGCACGTGGCACGACGCACGACGCACGACACGAGAACGGCGGACGGCCGCGGAGCATGATGCTCCGCGGCCGTCCGCCGTGCGGAGGGGAACTGTCGTCTGTGGGTTGACGCCGGTCGTCAGGCGGCCGGCGGCGGGGTCGCGCCGCCGCTCCCGGGCGTGCCGTCGTCCTTGTGACCGATCCGTTCCACTACGTCCTTGGCCTTGCCCGTACCGGACTGGATCTTGTCGCTGTACTTGCCCTTGGTCTTCTCGTCGACCATCTTCGCCGCCTTGTCGAGACCGTGGTCGATCTTGCCCCCGTGCTGCTGCGCGAGGTCGGCCACCTTGTCCTTGGCAGGGGCGAGCTTGGCCTTCAGCGAATCCAGGAGACCCATGGGGCACCTTCCCTCCGCGGACCCTCGGGGGATCCGTGTTCCGTGTCCTGCCCCCAGGACCCCGGGGGCCTACTTGCGGGCGCCTTCGCCTGCCTCGTTGTCCGCGGCGGCCTCGGCCGACTGCTGCTTCGGGATCTCCACGACCTCGGAGGTGCCCTCGGCCTTGTCGGCGACATCGAGATCGGCATCGGCGTCGACATCCACGTCCACGCGGGCATCGGCATCGACACCGACGTCGGCTCCGCCATCGACGTCTTCCTCGACATCGGTGGCGGCGTCGGCATCAGCGTCGATTCCGGCGCGGATCTCCGCGGCCTCCGTCTCCGTCTCCGTCTCAGCCTTCGACTTCGCCTCCGTCACCTCGTCGCCTTCCGACGCCACGACGGCCCCGGTCTCCTCCGGCGAGGCCTCGACCACATCCTTCTTCTTACGGCGAAAGACTGCAAAAACGCCCATATTCACTCCATAGCGTACTCGGATGGGAGGGGCTCGGCGGTGATCGACGGCCGGAACCTCGCAACAGGCAACGAAGCCGGATGGGGGTCGTCACGTAGCTCGTTCGGGGACGGGCCCGGAGGTTTGCGAGACTGGTGCGGTGAGAAGCGCAGCTCCCGCCCCGCGGGTCATCGCCGTCGTCGGTCCCACTGCGGCCGGAAAGTCCGATCTGGGTGTATTTCTGGCCCAGCAGCTCGGCGGCGAGGTCGTCAACGCCGACTCGATGCAGCTCTACCGGGGGATGGACATCGGGACCGCCAAACTGACGCTGGAGGAACGGGACGGCGTCCCGCACCACCTCCTCGACATCTGGGACGTGACCGAGGCCGCCAGCGTGGCCGAGTACCAGCGGTTGGCCCGTGCCGAGATCGACCGGCTGCTCGCGGCCGGTCGCACACCCGTCCTCGTCGGCGGTTCCGGCCTGTACGTACGGGGGGCCGTCGACGCCCTGGAGTTCCCCGGCACCGACCCCGCCGTCCGGGCCCGGCTGGAAGCCGAGGTGGAGGAGCGCGGCTCGGGTGTCCTGCACGCCCGGCTCGCCGAGGCCGACCCCGAGGCGGCCCGCGCGATCCTGCCCAGCAACGGACGCCGCATCGTCCGCGCGCTCGAAGTCATCGAGATCACAGGCAAGCCCTTCACCGCCAACCTGCCCGGACCCGACTCCGTCTACGACACCGTCCAGATCGGCGTCGACGTGGGCCGCCCCGAGCTGGACGAGCGGATCGCGACGCGCGTGGACCGGATGTGGGAGGCAGGCCTCGTCGACGAGGTGCGCACCCTGGAGGCGCGGGGTCTGCGTGAGGGCCGCACCGCCGCCCGCGCCCTCGGCTACCAGCAGGTCCTCGCCGCGCTGGCGGGGGAGTGCACCGAGGACGAGGCGCGCGCGGAGACCGTACGCGCCACCAAGCGCTTCGCCCGTCGCCAGGACTCCTGGTTCCGCCGCGACCCGCGCGTCCACTGGCTCAGCGGAGCCGCCGATCACCGCGGGGAACTCCCGCGAGAGGCGCTGTCGTTGGTCGAACGAGCGGTTACAGCCTGATCACGTGATGGCATCGGGACGCCCTGCCCGTCAGTTCGGCGGTCAGGAGCGTGCCATCATCGAGCATCGATCGACCAAGTGGAGTCCGAGTGGGGAGGGCGCGTGGCGATGGAGGCCGGCCCTCGCGACAGAGAACCGCAGGAAGCGGTCCTGGGCGACCCGACGGGCGATGCCCCGGTCGGGGCCCCGGGCCTGACACCGGACGGTCCTGACGACGCGGAAGGTACCGCCGTCGAGGTGGACGCCGACGAGGTGGAGGTCGAGCTCAGACCGCAGCGACGCCTGCGGATCTGGCAGCTCGCCCCGATCGTCGGCCTCGCCGCCGTCGGCTCCCTGATGTTCGCGTTCCCGCTCGCCTTCGGTTCGGGTGACGGCGGCGCCGTCCTCGCCATGCTCGGACTGCTCATCAGTTCCTGCGCGGCCGGCTGGGGCATGATGGCCGCCCGCAAGGTCGGCTACACCTGGCCCGGCCTTCCGCAGCGCGGCTCGGGCGAGCGCCCCGACTGGCGCGTCCTCGCCCTGTACGTGGCGACGATCGCCGTCCTGGTCGCCCTGGCCGTCTGGCGCGTCGCCCGCCTCCGCTGAGCTCTCCGTACGTCCCGTGACGGACGGCCGCGCCGCCTGTCGGACCCGCCCCGTACAGTTGATCTCGTGACCAGCACGCAGACCTCGCCGCTCCCCTTCCTCAAGGGCCACGGCACCGAGAACGACTTCGTGATCGTCCCCGACGCGGACAACACCGTCGAGCTGAGCCCGGCCTCCGTCGCCCGGCTCTGCGACCGACGGGCCGGCATCGGCGGGGACGGGCTGCTGCACGTCGTGCGCAGCGCCGCCCACCCCGAGGCGCGGCACCTGGCCGACGAGGCCGAGTGGTTCATGGACTACCGGAACGCCGACGGATCGGTCGCCGAGATGTGCGGCAACGGCGTCCGGGTGTTCGCCCGCTACCTCCAGCACGCCGGGCACGTCACCGCGGGCGAGGTCGCCGTCGCCACCCGCGGCGGGGTCAAGCGCGTCCACCTCGACAAGGACGGTTCCGTCACCGTCTCCATGGGCCGCGCGGTCCTGCCCGAGGCCGGGGTCACCGTCACCGTCGACGGCCGCAGCTGGCCCGCGCGGAACGTGAACATGGGCAATCCGCACGCGGTCGCCTTCGTCGAGGACCTCGGCCACGCGGGCAACCTCTTCACGGAGCCGCCCTACGAGCCCGCCGCGGTCTACCCGGACGGGGTGAACATCGAGTTCGTCGCCGACCGCGGCCCCCGGCACGTCGCCATGCGGGTCCACGAGCGCGGCGCCGCCGAGACCCGCTCCTGCGGCACGGGCGCGTGCGCCGTCGCCGTCGCCACGGCCCGCCGCGACGGCGCCGACCCGACCGCGAGCGGCACCCCCGTCACGTACACCGTCGACGTCCTCGGCGGGACCCTCGTCATCACCGAGCACCCCGACGGCGAGATCGAGATGACCGGACCCGCCGTCATCGTCGCCGAGGGCACCATCGACCCGGCGTGGCTGTCCGTCCCCACCGGGTCCGTTCCGACCGGCTCCGTTCCCACCGGGTCCATTCCCACGGGAATCCAGGGAATCGAAACAGTCAACGACTGAATTGTCGCTCGAATGGGTGATCCGATTCACGCTGAGCGAGAGCGTGACTGCGCCACGTGGTGGGGTCGGTAGCATCAAGCACCGGCCCCCAGGGCACGCCTGGCCCGCCCACCGCCGGTCGACGTTGCCGGAGGTGCCCCATGAGCGCAGAGGCCACCAACCCTGTGAGCGCGGCCGACGCCGCCGTCACCGACACGACCGTCCGCAGACGCGGACGCGCCCGGATCGACTTGCGCCGCCTCGGCCGCGCCGCCCTCCTCGGCGCCACCGCGGGACCGGCACCCCGTGACCGGCTGCCCGACGCCATCAGCCATGTCGCCGAGGCGCACCGGGCCCACCACCCCGAGGCCGACCTCACGGTGCTGCGCCGGGCATACGTCCTCGCCGAGTCCTCGCACCGCGGCCAGTTCCGCAAGAGCGGCGAGCCGTACATCACGCACCCGCTCGCGGTCACGCTCATCCTCGCCGAACTCGGCGCGGAGACCACCACCCTGACCGCCTCGCTCCTCCACGACACCGTCGAGGACACCGAGGTGACGCTCGACCAGGTGCGCCGGGAGTTCGGCGCCGAGGTCGCCTACCTCGTCGACGGCGTCACCAAGGTGGAGAAGATCGACTACGGCGCCGCCGCCGAGCCCGAGACCTTCCGCAAGATGCTCGTCGCCACGGGCAACGACGTCCGCGTCATGTCGATCAAACTCGCCGACCGCCTCCACAACATGCGCACGCTCGGCGTGATGCGGCCGGAGAAACAGGCCAGGATCGCCAAGGTCACCCGGGACTTCCTCATCCCCCTCGCCGAACGGCTCGGGGTCCAGGCCCTCAAGACCGAGCTGGAGGACCTCGTCTTCGCGATCCTCCACTCCGAGGAGTACGAGAACACCCGCGCCCTCATCGCCGAGAACTCCCACGCGGGGGACGCCCTCGACGCCATGGCCGAACAGGTCGGCGCCGTCCTCCGCGAGGCCGGCATCGGCGCCGAGGTCCTCGTCCGGCCCCGGCACTTCGTGTCCGTGCACCGCGTCCGCCTCAAGCGCGGCGAGCTGCGCGGCTGCGACTTCGGGCGGCTCCTCGTCCTCGTCGCCGAGGACGCCGACTGCTACGGGGTCCTCGGCGAGCTCCACACCTGCTTCACCCCGGTGATCTCCGAGTTCAAGGACTTCATCGCGGCCCCCAAGTTCAACCTGTACCAGTCCCTGCACACCGCGATCGCCGCCCCCGACGGGGCCGTGGCCGAGATCCTCATCAGGACCCACCGGATGCACACGGTCGCCGAGGCCGGAGTCGTCGCCCTCGGCAATCCGTACACGGGCCAGGAACCGAGCCCCGGCCCGACGCCGCCCACAGGGCAGCCCGCCCCCGTCCTCACCCCCGACCCGCAGCCCGAGGACGGCGAGCGCGTCGACCCCACCCGCCCCGGCTGGCTCTCCCGGCTCCTCGACTGGCAGCAGTCCGCCCCCGACCCCGACACCTTCTGGAGCTCGCTCCGCGCCCACCTCGCCGAGGACGACGAGATCACCGTCTTCAGCGCCGACGGCAGCGCCCCCGGCACGATCAGCCTGCCCGCCGGAGCCAGCTGCGTCGACGCCGCCTACGCCCGGCACGGCGAGGCCGCCCACGGCTGTCTCGGCGCCCGGGTCAACGGCCGCCTCGCCCCCCTGAGCACCGTCCTCGGCGACGGGGACACCGTCCAACTGCTGCTCGCCCAGGACACCGTGTCCGGGCCCTCTCCCGAGTGGCTCGACCACGCCCGTACCGCCGCCGCGCGGATCGCGATCACCGGCTGGCTCCAGGCCCACCCCGAAGCGGCCGCGGCCCCCGCCGACGTCGGCCCCCGGCCCCAGGTCAACGTCCCCGCCGACCGGCGGTCCGGCGCCGTGCTCCACGCCGACCTGGACGGCGAGCCGCCCGCCGTCGTCCGCCCCGCCGGCTGCTGCACCCCCGTACCACCCGACGAGATCACCGGATTCCGCGTCCGCGGCGGCTCGGTCACCGTCCACCGGGCCGGCTGCGCGGCCGTCGAGACCATGCGCGGGGTGGGCCGCGAGCCCGTCACCGTCCGCTGGGGCGACACCGCCCAGTGCCGGGTCACCCTCGTCGCCGAGTCCTTCGGCAGGCCGCGCCTCCTCGCCGACCTCACCGAGGCCATCGCCACCGCCGGGGCAGCCGTCGTCTCCGCGACCGTCGAGCCGCCCAGCGAACAGCGCGTCCGCCACACGTACACCCTCCACCTCCCCGACGCGGCCGGGCTCCCCGCCCTGATGCGGGCCATGCGCGACGTACCGGGCGTGTACGACGTGAACCGCGCCCGCGGCAGCAGGACGGGGCACGGCACGGTGTGACGTGAACCGACGCGACCCGACTTGACCCCCTTCGGGTGGCGGGCGAGCGCGCCGCCCGGAGGAGCGGGGAAACCCCTGGTAGCCGTAGGGCCAGTCCTCCGGAAAGGCCTGGCCCATGCCGCTCGTCCGAAACCCCCTGCCCCGCGCGCGGTGGCTGCGCGCAGCCGTCCTCGTCGCCGCCTCGACCGGGCTCGTCGCCGCCGCGCTGCCCGCACCGGCGCCGCTCGGCATCGGCGACCCGCTCTTCCCACACCTCGGCAACCCCGGCTACGACGTCCTCGCGTACGACCTCGACCTCACCTACCCGGGGGTCAACACCAAGCCGCTCGCCGCCGTGACCCGGATCGACGCCCTCGTCACCGAGGACCTGGAGCGGCTCAACCTCGACTTCACCCACGGGACCGTCTCCGCCGTCACCGTCGACGACCTGCCGGCCTCGTACACGAGCAGCGGTGAGGACCTGATCGTCACCCCCGCCGTGCCGATCGACGCCGGCGAGCCCGTCGAGATCACCGTCACGCACACCAGCGACCCCACAGGCCCCGCCGACACCGGCGGCTGGGTCCGGACCGGCGACGGCCTCGCCATGGCCAACCAGGCGGACGCCGCCCACCGCGTCTTCCCCTCCAACGACCACCCCGCCGACAAGGCGTACTTCACCTTCCGGATCACCGCCCCCAGTGCGCTCACCGCCGTCGCCAACGGCCTGCCCGCCGGACGCGTCGACCACGGCGCCACCACCACCTGGACGTACCGCACGCGCCACCCCATGGCCACGGAGCTCGCCCAGGTCTCCATCGGAAGCTCCACCGTCGTGCACCGGAGCGGTCCCGGAGGCCTGCCCGTACGGGACGTGGTGCGGACCGCCGACCGGGAGCTGATGGAGCCCTGGCTCCGCAAGACCCCCGGCCAGCTGGAGTGGATGGAGCAGCAGGTCGGCCCGTACCCCTTCGAGACGTACGGCGTGCTCGTCGCCGACGCCGACACGGGCTTCGAGCTGGAGACGCAGACCCTCTCCCTCTTCGAGCGGGGCCTCTTCACGGAGCCCCGCTACCCGGAGTGGTACGTCGACTCGATCATGGTGCACGAGCTGGCCCACCAGTGGTTCGGCGACAGCGTCACGCCCCGCCGGTGGTCCGACCTCTGGCTCAACGAGGGACACGCGAGCTGGTACGAGGCGCTGTACGCGCAGGAGAAGGCAGGCAAGTCCCTGGAGCGGCGCATGAAGGCGGCCTACGCGGCCTCCGACGAGTGGCGGGCCGACGGCGGCCCGCCCGCCGCGCCCGAGCCGCCCTCGCCCGGCCACAAGATCAGCCTCTTCCGGCCCGTCGTCTACGACGGCAGCGCCCTCGTCCTCTACGCCCTCCGGCAGGAGATCGGCACCGAGGCCTTCCGGCGCCTGGAGCGCCGCTGGGTCGCCGACCACCGGGACTCCACCGCCACCACCGCCGACTTCACGGCCCTGGCCGGCGAGATCGCGGGACGGGACCTCACCGCCTTCTTCCGTGACTGGCTGTACGCGGCGAAGACCCCGCCCATGCCCGGGCACCCCGACTGGCGCACCCGCCCGGCCGAGGCCGCCAGGACCGCGCCGAAACCCGGGTGACGGGCCCGGCCGGGCCGTGCCACCATCGTCAGGTCGGCGACGCGGCCGGAACCGGGAATCTTCCGGTGCCGTCACGCGTTGCGACGGATACAGAACCAGCTTCGTCGCTGTCAGGCGACGTCATTCGACGTAAGGACCCAATGACCTCCTCTTCTTCCCCTTCCCAGGACGAGCAGCGCTTCGCGGAGACGAACCGTACCGAGAGCCTTCGGGCCGATGCCCTGATGGAAGAGGACGTCGCCTGGAGCCACGAGATCGACGGAGAGCGGGACGGCGAGCAGTTCGACCGCTCCGAGCGCGCGGCCCTGCGGCGCGTCGCCGGCCTCTCCACCGAGCTCGAGGACGTCACCGAGGTCGAGTACCGCCAGCTGCGCCTGGAGCGCGTCGTGCTGGTCGGCGTCTGGACCTCGGGGACCGTGCAGGACGCGGAGAACTCCCTGGCGGAGCTCGCGGCCCTCGCCGAGACGGCGGGCGCCCTCGTGCTCGACGGCGTGATCCAGCGCCGTGACAAGCCGGACCCGGCGACCTTCATCGGCTCCGGCAAGGCACGCGAACTGCGCGACATCGTCGTCGAGACCGGCGCCGACACCGTCGTCTGCGACGGCGAGCTCAGCCCCGGCCAGCTCATCGCCCTCGAAGACGTCGTCAAGGTGAAGGTGGTCGACCGGACCGCCCTCATCCTCGACATCTTCGCCCAGCACGCCAAGTCCCGAGAGGGCAAGGCGCAGGTCGCGCTCGCGCAGATGCAGTACATGCTGCCGCGACTGCGAGGCTGGGGTCAGTCGCTGTCCCGTCAGATGGGCGGCGGCGGCGGTGGCGGCATGGCCACCCGCGGTCCCGGTGAGACCAAGATCGAGACCGACCGGCGCCGCATCCGCGAGAAGATGGCGAAGATGCGCCGGGAGATCGCGGACATGAAGACCGGCCGCGACATCAAGCGGCAGGAGCGCCGACGGAACAAGGTGCCGTCGGTCGCCATCGCCGGATACACCAACGCGGGCAAGTCCTCCCTGCTCAACCGCCTCACCGGCGCGGGCGTCCTCGTGGAGAACGCCCTGTTCGCCACCCTCGACCCGACCGTGCGCCGGGCCGAGACGCCCACCGGCCGGGTCTACACCCTGGCCGACACCGTCGGATTCGTCCGGCACCTGCCGCACCACCTGGTCGAGGCCTTCCGCTCCACCATGGAGGAGGTCGGGGACTCCGACCTCATCCTGCACGTGGTGGACGGCTCCCACCCGGCTCCGGAGGAGCAGCTGGCCGCCGTGCGCGAGGTCTTCCGGGACGTCGGCGCGGTGAACGTCAAGGAGATCGTCGTCGTCAACAAGGCGGACGCGGCGGACCCGCTGGTCCTCCAGCGTCTGCTGCGGATGGAGAAGCACTCCATCGCGGTCTCGGCCCGTTCGGGCCAGGGCATCGAGCAGCTGCTCGCGCTCATCGACGCCGAACTGCCGCGCCCCGAGGTCGAGCTCGAAGCCCTCGTGCCGTACACGCAGGGCGGCCTCGTCTCGCGGGTGCACGCCGAGGGCGAGGTGCAGTCCGAGGAGCACACCCCGGAGGGCACCCTGCTCAAGGCCCGGGTGCACGAGGAGCTGGCGGCGATGCTCGCGCCGTACGTTCCGGCCGCGCACTGAGCCACGGCACCACGACGGAGGGCGCTGTCCTCCTCCCCTCAGGGGGAGGCGGACAGCGCCCTCCGTCGTGATGCGGTGCGGTGCGGTGCGGTGCCGTGCCGATCGCTCGGATCAGCGCGCGAACTTCTTGCTGACCATCTCGTGGGCCGCCTTGGCCCCCTTGCCCAGCTGCGGTCCGGCGAGCCAGCCGTTGCTGCCGGCCGGGCCGATCGAGGTGTTCGACACGAGCGCCGTCTTCCCGTTCGGCAGCACACGGAACCAGCCGCCGCCCGAGGAACCGGCCGTCATCGTGCAGCCGATCCGGTACATCGTAGGCGTGGCCGGGGCCGTGGTGAGCCGCGTCGCGCGGTCGAGGCACTTGTGCATGATCAGCCCGTTGTACGGCGAAGCCTGCGGGTAGCCCCAGGCACCCATCGTCCCGGCCTGCGCGGCCGTCGGCGCGGAGAAGTCGACCGGCAGCGCGGCGCCGACGGTCTCCTCCAGCGACTTGCGGCCCCGCTCGGGCTGCACGTGCAGCACGGCGTAGTCGTACGGCCAGGCCTGGTTCGTACCGCCGCGCTGGATCCAGTCGCCCGAGGTCACCGCCCAGTCGGCCCAGTACTGGCCGTAGGGCGCGACCTCGTGCGGCTGCGCGTTGCGCAGGGCGGAGGGCGACTTGCCGAGGTCGTTGTAGGCCGGCACGAAGGTGATGTTGCGGTACCAGCCGCCGCGCTTGCCCGCGTGGACGCAGTGCCCGGCCGTCCAGACCATGTTGGACTTACCGGGCCGGCGCGGGTCCTTCACGATGGTGCCGGAGCAGACCATGTGACCCTCGGGCGAGTCGAAGAAGATCTTCCCGACCGGGGCCGCGTTGCGGTGGTACGGCGTCTTCTCGCGCTGCGCCTTGACGGGCCGGGGCGTCGGGTCGGTGCCGCCCGTGCCGGCCTGCGCGGTGAGCGTCTGGTCCGGGCTCTTCGCCGACTGCATACGCGTCGGGTCCCAGAGGCCGTCGATCACCGGATTGACGAAGTCCTCGGCCTCACGGAGCCAGGTCGCCTCGTCCCAGTTCTTCCACTCGCCGTCCTTCCACTTGTCCAGGTCGACGCCGTGCTTCTTGAGCTTGTCGGCGAGGTCCTTGGCGAGATCATCGCCGCCGCCGGCACCGTCGGTGGCGGGCGCGGAGCTGCTCGCCCCCGCGGCCGGCTTGTCGGCGGCCGGGGTCTCGGTGGGGCCGCAGGCCGTGGCGGTCAGCGCGAGCGCCGCCGCCAGGCCGAGGACGGCGGGTGTGAGTCGTACAGAACGCATGATGTGCATTCCCCCTGTGATGTGTTCCGCGTCCGGGACGTGGGCCGTCGGCCGGACATGGGGGGAGGCGGGACCCGGGGGCCCCGCCTCCGTGCCGTGCCTACTGCCCGGCGTACTTCTTGCTGACCTCGTCGAAGATGGCCTTGGCCTCGGGTCCGAGACGCGGACCCGCGAGCCAGCCGGCCGTCGACGGGCCGATCGAGGTGTTCGACACCAGCGCCGGCTTGCCGTCACTGCCCTCGGCCACCCAGCCACCGCCGGACGAACCACCGGTCATCGTGCAGCCGACCCGGTACATCGTCGGCTGCTCCGCCTTCAGCGACAGCCGGCCCGGCTTGTCCTGGCACTGGAACATCTTCTGGCCGTCGAACGGCGGCGCCGCCGGGTAACCGGTCGCCGTCAGGCTCGCGATCTTCGGCACGGCAGGCGCGTTGAAATCGACCGGGAGGGCCGAACCGACCGTCTCCTCCAGCGACTTGCCCGAGCCGCCCTTCTCCGGGGTCACCTGGATGACCGCGAAGTCGTACGGGGCGCCGGCGCCGCCCGTGGACGCACCCTGGGCGATCCACTGGTCGGAGGTCTTGACCCAGTCCGCCCACCACACGCCGTACGGCGCGATCTGCTCCCGCGTCGCCTTCTCCAGGTCGGAGGTCGGCAGCGCGGAGTCGTTGTACGAGGGCACGAAGGCGATGTTGCGGTACCAGCCGCCCTGCTTGCCCTTGTGCACACAGTGCCCAGCCGTCCAGACCAGGTTGGACTTGCCCGGGTGGGCCGGGTCCTGCACCACGGTGGCCGAGCAGACCAGCGAGCCCTCGGGGCCGTCGAAGAAGACCTTCCCGGCCTCCGGCGCGTTGGCGTGGTACTTCGGGGCGACGGCCTTCGCCTTCACCGCGGCGGGAGTCGGGTCGGTGACACCCTCGTCACCCGAGATGTCCTCCTCCTCGACCGGCTTGTCGGGGCGCTCGGCCTCCCGCATCCGGTCCGGGTCCCAGAGGTCCTCGATGATCGGATTGACGAAGTCCTTGGCCTCACGGAGCCACTTGTCGCGGTCCCAGTTCTTCCACTCGCCGTCGCGCCACTTGTCGAGGTCGATCCCGTGTTCCTTCAGGCGGTCCTTCAGGTCCTCCGGAATCTGGATCTTGTCGGCCGGGTTCTGGCTCGCGGGCGCGCTGGGCTTGTCTCCCGCGTTCTCCTCGGTCGGGCCGCAGGCCGTCGCGGTGAGCGTCAGCGCCGCGACGGCGGAAGCCGCCATCAGCAGCGGACGAATCGATCGCATCTCGTGATCCCCCTGGGACTACATCAATGTGTGCATGGGTGAACGGCGGTCGCGTCCGCGCGGACGGCGACCGACGGCCCCCAACTATGCCGGTGCCGGAGGGGACGGTACCTGCCCCGCCGCCGGTTCCGAATGGGGTTCAGCCGTTGCCGTGCCGTGATCCGGGACACGCCAAGTTGTTGCCACCCGGCCCGTGATCCCCGGGAGTTCCCGTCGTTGGTACGGACGGGGGACACAACGGCGGCGTTCAGGACGGCCCTTGCGGCGGCTCCGCGACGTCCCGATGTGCAACGCAACCGTTACAGCGGGAGGACACCGAGCCGTGGCCGTGACCGAATCAGCTCCTGCCGTCGCACCGGCGGCGCAGGTGCGGAACCCGACGGGCGACGCGACGGACCAAGGGGGCGGCGGGTACGAGGCGATCCTGCGCCGCCAGTCGCAGCGCGAGTCCGCCGCGCGCACCTACGCCCGGTCCCTGCCCATCGTCCCCGTGCGGGCCCGCGGCCTGACCATCGAGGGTGCGGACGGCCGCCGTTACCTGGACTGCCTCTCCGGCGCCGGGACGCTCGCCCTGGGACACAACCACCCCGTGGTCCTGGAAGCGATCAGGAAGGTCCTCGACTCGGGCGCACCGCTCCACGTCCTCGACCTCGCCACCCCCCTCAAGGACGCCTTCACCTCGGAGCTGTTCGCCACCCTGCCGGGCGAACTCGCCGACAACGCCCGCATCCAGTTCTGCGGACCGGCCGGCACGGACGCCGTCGAAGCGGCCCTCAAACTCGTCCGCACCGCCACCGGCCGCGACGGACTCCTCGCCTTCACCGGCGCCTACCACGGCATGACGGCCGGAGCCCTCTCCGCCTCCGGCGGAGCGACCGACGTCCGCGTGACCCGGCTGCCCTACCCGCAGCACTACCGCTGCCCCTTCGGCGTCGGCGGCGACCGCGGCGCGGAACTCTCCGCCCGCTGGACCGAGAACGTCCTCGACGACCCCAAGAGCGGGGTCACCACCCCCGCCGGAATGATCGTCGAGGCCGTCCAGGGCGAAGGCGGGGTCATCCCCGCCCCGGACGACTGGATGCGCCGGATGCGCCGGATCACCGCCGACCGCGCCGTCCCGCTCGTCGTCGACGAGGTCCAGACCGGCGTCGGCCGCACCGGCGCCTTCTGGGCCGTCGAACACAGCGGTGTCGTGCCCGACGTGATGGTCCTCTCCAAGGCCATCGGCGGCTCCCTCCCACTCGCCGTCATCGTCTACAGGTCCGAGCTCGACGCCTGGGAACCCGGCGCCCACGCCGGCACGTTCCGCGGCAACCAGCTCGCCATGGCCGCCGGCACGGCCACCCTCGCGTACGTCCGCGAGAACAAGCTCGCCGAACGGGCCGGAATCCTCGGCGCCCGTATCCTCGGCCGACTCCAGGGCCTCGCCGCCGCCCACCCCTGCGTCGGCGACGTCCGCGGCCGGGGCCTGATGATCGGCGTCGAACTCGTCGACCCCGACGCGGCCGGCCCGGACGACCTCGTCCCGCCCGCCGCCCCCGCCCTGGCCCTCGCCGTCCAGCAGGAGTGCCTCGCCCGCGGACTCATCGTCGAACTCGGCGGCCGCCACTCCGCGGTGGTCCGGCTCCTGCCCCCGCTCACCCTCACCGACGAGCAGGCCGCCGCGGTCCTCGACCGCTTCGCCGACGCCCTGGCCGCGGCCGAACGGGCCCACACCCCCACGACGGGCGCACCCCGGACCATCCCCGGACCGTCCCACTGACCCCGGACCCGCCCCCGGCCCCACCCCAAGGAAGCCCCGTGAACGCCATCCCCACCTCCCCGGCGACCGAGACCGCAGCGCCCGTCGCCGTCGAGGAGCCCACCGTCCCGCGCCAGCACGCCGGACCGTACGACCCGCGGCCGCCCCGCCCGGCCGCCGCCGGAGCCACCGCGCCCGACCCCCTCGACGACCCCGACCCGCAGCGCGCCGCCGACGTGGCGACCATCGAGAACCTGCTCCGCTGCTGGATCCGGGAGAAGAACCTCCCAGCGCCCGACTCCACCACCCTGCGCGTCCCCCTCGACGCCAGCGGCACCGCCCTCCTCGTCCCCGTCCGCTACTGGTCGGCCACCGGCTGGCACCGCTTCGGCGCCCCCTCCCTCGAAGGCCTCCCGGCCTCCGCCCCGACCGTCGACGCCGTCACCGTCGCCGCCCTGCTCAGCCGCGAGACCGGCCGTCCCGAGGGCACCGAACTCGTCGGCCGGGTCGCCGACTCCGCCCGGCGCACCGCCGACTTCCTCATCGAACGCCGCCGCAGCCCCCACCCCCATCCGGACGCCGACCTCTTCCTCGCCGCCGAACAGGCCCTGCTGCTCGGCCACCCCCTGCACCCCACCCCCAAGAGCCGCGAAGGACTCTCCGAGGCCGAGGCACGGCTCTACTCACCCGAACTCCACGGCTCCTTCCCCCTCCACTGGGTCGCCGTCGACCCCACCGTCCTGGCCGCCGACTCCGCCTGGACCGAGCAGGGCCGCCACGTCACCGCGGAACAGCTCACCGCCGGCCTCGCCGAGGGGCTCACCCTCCCCGCCGGCACCGCACCCCTGCCCCTGCACCCCTGGCAGGCCCGCGAGCTCCTGCACCGCCCCGAGGTCCGCGAACTCCTCGACACAGGCCTGCTCCACGACCTCGGTCTCCACGGCAGCCCCTGGCACCCCACCTCCTCCGTCCGCACCGTCCACCGCCCCGGCGCACGGGCGATGCTCAAGCTCTCCCTCGGCCTGCGCATCACCAACTCCCGCCGCGAGAACCTCCGCAAGGAACTCCACCGCGGCGTCGAGGTCCACCGGCTCCTGCGCACCGGCCTCGTCGACGAGTGGCAGGCGGCCCACCCCGGCTTCGACATCGTCCGCGACCCCGCCTGGCTCGCCGTGGACACGGCGGACGGCACCCCCGTCCCCGGACTCGACGTCATGATCCGCCACAACCCCTTCGGGCCCGGCGACGACGCCGTCTGCATCGCCTCCCTCACCACCCCCCGCCCCTGGCCCGGGGCCACCACCATGCGCTCCCGGCTCGCCGACGTCATCGGCCGGCTCTCCACCCGCACCGGCCGCCCCACCACGGCCGTCGCCGCCGAGTGGTTCCTGCGCTACCTCGACCAGGTCGTCCGGCCCATCCTCTGGCTCGACGGACACGCCGGCATCGCCCTGGAGGCCCACCAGCAGAACACCCTGGTGCTCCTGGACCCCGACGGCTGGCCCGTCGGCGGCCGCTACCGCGACAACCAGGGCTACTACTTCCGCGAGTCCCACCGCGGCGAGCTGGAGAGCCGGCTGCCCGGCATCGGCGCCCACAGCGACACCTTCGTCTCCGACCAGGTCACCGACGAGCGCTTCGCCTACTACCTCGGCATCAACAACATCCTCGGTCTGATCGGCGCCTTCGGCGCCCAGCACCTCGCCGACGAGCGCGTCCTGCTCGCCGCCCTCCGCAGCTTCCTCACCTCCGCCACGAGCCTGGGCTCACCCCTTCCGCACCGGCTCCTGGAGGCCGCGACCCTGCGCAGCAAGGCCAACCTCCTCACCCGCCTGCACGGCCTCGACGAGCTCGTCGGGCCGGTCGACACCCAGTCCGTCTACGTCACCGTCACCAACCCCCTCCGCACCTGAACCCGCCGCCGGAGCACCCACGCCCCGAGCGCACCGCCGAGAGGAGAGCGACACCGTGCCACCCACCAGACCCCCGGTAGAACCACCCGGGGACGACACCCTCGACCTCAGGGTCGACGACCTCGTCGCCCTCCTCGCCGCCGGAGCCCCGTCAGCCGCCGCGGGCGGCGGCCCCTCCGGTGGATACCTCCTCGACTCCGTCGCCGACTGGCACCCGACGACCACCCGCTTCGGCGCCTTCCAGCTCCTCCCCGTACGCCTCGACCGCGACCTGCCGCTCCTCACCCGGTGGATGAACGACCCAGCGGTCGCCGCCTTCTGGGAGCTCGCCGGCCCCGAGACCGTGACCGCCGAGCACGTCCGCGCCCAGCTCCAGGGCGACGGCCGGAGCGTCCCCTGCCTCGGCGTCCTCGACGACGTGCCCATGAGCTACTTCGAGATCTACCGCGCCGACCTCGACCCGCTCGCCCGGCACTACCCGGCCCGCCCCCACGACACCGGTATCCATCTCCTCGTCGGAGGCGTCACCGACCGCGGCCGGGGCGTCGGCACCGCCCTCCTGCACGCCGTCGCCGAGCTGGTCCTCGACCACCGCCCCCGATGCACCCGGGTCATCGCCGAACCCGACATCCGCAACACCCCCTCCGTCTCGGCCTTCCTCGGCGCCGGCTTCCGCTACGCGGCGGAAGTCGACCTCCCCGACAAACGAGCCGCGCTCATGATCCGCGACCGCTTCCTGCGTCACGCTCTGTGAACACCCCTCTGCCTTACATACACCGCTCGACCCACAGCGGTTCCCACCCCGAGGAGTCCTCGTGTCGACGTCCCCTGCACCCCACGACTCCGCACAGCCCGCCACGCCCCTCGCCACCACGCCGGAACCCGAGCTGCTCGCGCCCCCCGAGCTGACCGCCGCCACCTGGACCAGGGTCTCCTCCCGACTCCTCGCCAAGGCACTGGCCGAGTTCGCCTACGAGGAGATCGTCGAACCCGTCCCGGCCGACGACGGCGAGCCCGACCACCACGCGCTCCGGCTCGACGACGGCACCACACTCACCTTCCGTGCCCGCCGCGGCGCCTACGGCGGCTGGCGGGTCGCCGCCGACTCGATCGCCCACGAGGGCCGGCCCATGACCGACCCCCTCGACTTCCTGGTCCGCGCCCGGAGCCTCCTCCGGCTGGACGGCGCCACCCTCGGCCACCTCATCCGCGAACTCTCCGCCACCCTCGCCGCCGACGCCCGCCTCGACCGCACGGCCCTCACCGCCGACCGGCTCGCCGAGCTCTCCTACGCCGAACTCGAAGGCCACCAGACCGGCCACCCCTGGCTCGTCCTCAACAAGGGCCGCATCGGCTTCTCCGCCACCGACGCCGCCCACTGGGCCCCCGAGGCGCGCCGCGCCACCCGACTGCCGTGGATCGCCGTCAGCAACCGCATCGCCGCCTACCGGGGCGTCGCCGGCCTCGAAACCCCCGACCGCCTCTACGACCAGGAACTGGACCCCGAGGTCCGCGCCGCCTTCCGCGCCGAACTCGCCGCCCGCGGCCACGAACCCGACGGCTACCTCCTGCTGCCCGTCCACCCCTGGCAGTGGGACGAGGTCCTGCTCCCGCTCTACGCCCCGGCCGTGGCCGCCGGCACCGTCGTCCCGCTCTCCGCCGACGGCGACCTCCGGCTGCCCCAGCAGTCCGTCCGTACGTTCCTCAACACCAGCCGCCCCGACCGGCGCACCGTCAAACTCCCGCTGTCGGTCCTCAACACCCTCGTCTGGCGCGGACTGCCCACCGAACGGACCATCGCCGCCCCCGCCGTGACCGCCTGGGTCCACGGGCTCCGCGACGGCGACGCCTTCCTGCGGGACGAGTGCGGAGTGATCCTCCTCGGCGAGGTCGCCTCCGTCACCGTCGAGCACCCCCTCTACGACCAGCTGCCCGAAGTCCCGTACCAGTACAAGGAACTCCTCGGCGCGATCTGGCGCGAGCCGCTCCGGCTGCCCCCCGGCGAGCACGCCCGCACGCTCGCCTCGCTGCTCCACACCGACCCGAACGGGCGGGCCTTCGTCGCGGAACTCGTCGAGCGGTCCGGACTCGCCCCCGCGGTCTGGCTCCAGCAGCTCTTCGGAGCCCTGCTGCCCCCGCTGCTGCACTTCCTCTACCGGTACGGCACGGTCTTCTCGCCGCACGGCGAGAACGCGATCGTCGTCTACGACGACCAGGACGTGCCCGTACGTCTGGCGATCAAGGACTTCGTCGACGACGTGAACATCAGCGCCCAGCCGCTTCCCGAGCACGACACGATGCCGGCCGACGTCCGCGCGGTGCTGCTCACCGAGGAACCCGACTTCCTCACCCAGTTCATCCATTCGGGGCTCTTCGTCGGCGTCTTCCGGTACCTGGCACCGCTCTGCGAGGAACAACTCGGCGTCCCCGAGACGGAATTCTGGTCCCTCGTCCGCGCGGAGATCCTGCGTCACCAGGCGCGCTTCCCCGAGCTGAAGGAACGGTTCGAGCTCTTCGACCTCCTCACCCCCCGGATCGAGCGGCTCTGCCTCAACCGCAACCGTCTGCACCTGGACGGCTACCGCGACCGGCCCGAGCGCCCCCACGCGGCCGTCCACGGGACCGTCCCCAACCCGCTCGCGTGAGGCGTGCGTGTGACCGGGCTGTCAGTGTCGCCCCGTAGGCTGGAAGCGCTATGACGAAGCCATCCCTCCCCGACCTCCTCCACGCCGCCGTCTCCGCCGTCGGCGGCACGGAGCGCCCCGGCCAGGTCGCCATGGCCGAGGCCGTGGCCGAGGCCATCGACGACAATTCCCACCTCCTCGTCCAGGCCGGAACCGGCACGGGCAAGTCGCTCGGCTATCTCGTGCCGGCGCTGGCCCAGGGGGAGCGGGTCGTGGTCGCCACCGCCACCCTGGCGCTCCAGCGCCAGCTCGTCGAGCGCGACCTTCCCCGGACGGTCGACGCGCTGCATCCGCAGCTGCGCCGCCGCCCGCAGTTCGCCATGCTCAAGGGCCGGTCGAACTACCTCTGCCTGCACCGGCTCCACGAAGGCGTCCCGCAGGACGAGGAGGACGGCCTCTTCGACCCCTTCGAGGCGGCCGCGCCCACCAGCAAGCTGGGCCAGGACCTGCTGCGCCTCCGCGACTGGTCCGACGAGACCGAGACCGGCGACCGGGACGACCTGACCCCGGGCGTCTCCGACAAGGCCTGGGCCCAGGTCTCGGTCTCCTCCCGGGAGTGCCTGGGCGCGAGCAAGTGCGCGTACGGGGCGGAGTGCTTCGCCGAGGCGGCCCGCGAGCGCGCCAAGCTCGCCGATGTCGTCGTCACCAACCACGCCCTGCTCGCCATCGACGCCATCGAGGGCGCCCCGGTGCTCCCGCAGCACGAGGTGCTGATCGTCGACGAGGCCCATGAGCTGGTCTCCCGGGTCACCGGTGTCGCCACCGGCGAGCTCACCCCCGGCCAGGTCAATCGCGCCGTGCGCCGGTCCGCGAAGCTCGTCGACGAGAAGGTCGCGGACCAGCTGCAGACCGCCGCCGAGGGTTTCGAGCGGGTCATGGAGCTCGCGCTGCCGGGCCGCCTGGAGACGATCCCGGAGGACCTCGCCTACGCGCTGATGGCGCTGCGCGACGCGGCCCGCGCCGTGATCACGGCCCTGGGCTCGACCCGGGACCGGGCCGTGCAGGACGAGGACGCCGTCCGCAAGCAGGCCATGGCCTCCGTGGAGACCGTGCACGGCGTGGCGGAGCGGATCACCCAGGGCTCGGAGTGGGACGTCGTCTGGTACGAGCGGCACGACCGCTTCGGTGCCTCGCTGCGGGTCGCGCCGCTGAGCGTCTCCGGCCTCCTCCGGGAGAAGCTCTTCACCGAGCGGTCCGTGGTCCTGGCCTCGGCCACCCTCAAGCTCGGCGGCGACTTCAACGGGGTCGGGGCCTCGCTCGGCCTCGCGCCGGAGGGCACCACGGGGGACGACATGCCCGTCTGGAAGGGCCTCGACGTCGGCTCCCCGTTCGACTACCCGAAGCAGGGCATCCTGTACGTCGCCAAGCACCTGTCCCGCCCCGCGCGGGACGGTGAGCGGGGCGACATGCTCGACGAGCTCGCCGAGCTGATGGAGGCGGCCGGCGGTCGTACGCTCGGCCTCTTCTCCTCGATGCGGGCGGCGCAGCAGGCGGCGGAGGAGCTGCGGAGCAGGAATCCGGAGCTGCCGATCCTGCTCCAGGGCGAGGACACCCTCGGTGAGCTGATCAAGAACTTCGCCGCCGACCCGAAGACCTGCCTCTTCGGCACGCTGTCGCTCTGGCAGGGCGTGGACGTTCCGGGTGCCAGCTGCCAGCTGGTGGTCATGGACAAGATCCCGTTCCCACGGCCGGACGACCCGCTGATGAGCGCACGCCAGAAGGCGGTCGAGGAGGCCGGAGGCAACGGCTTCATGGCGGTCGCGGCCACGCACGCGGCTCTGCTGATGGCCCAGGGCGCCGGTCGGCTCGTGCGGGCGACGGGCGACCGGGGTGTCGTCGCGGTGCTCGACCCCCGACTGGCCACGGCGCGGTACGGCAGCTACCTCAAGGCCTCGCTGCCGGACTTCTGGTACACCACGGACCGCAACCAGGTGCGGAAGTCGCTCGCGGCGATCGACGCGGCGTCGAAGGCGGCGGTGAGCGACTGACCCCCTGCCGTGCGTCTCCACGCACGGCAGGGCCCCGGGACCGGCGCAGTGGGTCCCGGGGCCCGGTCAGAGCCGGCGGTAAGTGTCACACCCGCCGGAGCACCGCCACGACCTTGCCGAGGATGGTGGCCTCGTCGCCGGGGATGGGCTGGTACGCCGCGTTGTGCGGGAGGAGCCAGACGTGCCCGTCCTCGCGCTTGAAGCGCTTGACCGTGGCCTCGCCGTCGAGCATGGCGGCGACGATGTCGCCGTTCTCCGCGACGGGCTGGCGGCGGACGGTGACCCAGTCGCCGTCACAGATGGCGGCCTCGATCATCGAGTCGCCGACGACCTTCAGGACGAACAGCTCGCCGTCGCCGACCAGCTGCCGGGGCAGCGGGAAGACGTCCTCGACGGACTCCTCGGCCAGGATCGGGCCGCCGGCCGCGATCCGGCCGACCAGGGGCACGTACGACGCGGCGGGCTTGCCCGTGGTGTCCGTCGGCTGCGTGCTCGGCTGGTCCGAGCCGCGCACCTCGTACGCCCGGGGGCGGTGCGGGTCGCGGCGGAGGAAGCCCTTGCGCTCCAGGGCCATGAGCTGGTGAGCCACCGACGACGTGCTGGACAGCCCCACGGCCTGGCCGATCTCGCGCATCGACGGCGGGTAGCCGCGCCGCTGGACCGAGTCGCGGATGACCTCGATCACCCGGCGCTGCCGGTCGGTGAGGCCGGAGCTGTCGGCCCTGATGCCTGGAGGTCGCCCGGGAAGCGCTCGGGCGGGGCGCCCGGGCTCCTCGCCGTTCATGGCTGCGTCATTAATGGCATGCACCGGCTCGAGTCGGCCCTGGGAGCGGTCCTGGGCGGTGATGGTGGCACTGTCTGCGGTGGTGGTCACGTCGTCGGCCCCTCTCGAATTTGTCTCCCTGGCTGGCACAACGGTAGTGGGTTTCGAAAGGTTGCGCCAAACACACGTTCGAGTGAAAATCCGCAGATTGCCTTACGTGGGTAAGCGTGGGGGTGTATGAGTACCGTCACTCCGCAGCACCCCGCGAACCCAATTCGGTCATTACGGTAGCCTTCGCCGCTGGGCCGCGGACATCGGGTGTGCCCTCCCAGTGTCGCACCCGGGAGGGCGGAAGCGCGGGAGCGGGCGATCCGCGACACGCGCACGGGGTGGAATCGCCCCTAACCCAAGATCTAGTGGTTGGATGGCATCGACCGCCCAGGGGTAGTGGTCCCCGGTCTGCCGGGGGCGTCCACATCGCCTATGCTGGAGGTCGCTTCGCAGGGTCTTGACGGCCGGGCGAGGCTCATCAGTCGTGCCGTGAGGGAGGGTCGGAAGCCATGCACTGCCCCTTCTGCAGGCACCCCGACAGCCGTGTCGTCGACAGTCGCACCACCGACGACGGGACGTCGATCCGACGCCGTCGCCAGTGCCCCGACTGCTCCCGCCGTTTCACCACGGTGGAGACGTGTTCGCTCATGGTGGTGAAGCGGTCCGGTGTCACCGAGCCCTTCAGCCGTACCAAGGTCATCTCCGGCGTGCGCAAGGCGTGCCAGGGGCGGCCGGTCACCGAGGACGCCCTCGCCAAGCTCGGCCAGCGGGTCGAGGAGGCGGTGCGCGCCACCGGGAGCGCCGAGCTGACCACCCATGACGTGGGTCTGGCCATCCTCGGCCCCTTGCAGGAGCTCGACCTCGTCGCGTACCTGCGCTTCGCGTCCGTGTACAAGGCCTTCGACACCCTCGAAGACTTCGAGACCGCCATCGCGGAACTCCGCGAGCGGTCTCCCGCTGAGAACCGCGGGACCGGTGTGACCCCTGAGGTCCCCGTTCCCGCCACCGCCGCCGACTGATCGGCGGTCCGGGCCGACCACGGCCCGGCGATCGGCCGCCGAGCGGCCCGACAGACGTGCCCCGAGTGACCTGTTCTGGTCCTCGTGGCAGCAGTACCGAAAGACGTACAGAAGACGGTGCCCTGGGACTTTCTGGGTGCCAAAGTGTGTTTTGCCCGTATATGGGAGGCGGCATGACAGAGACGGCGAGCGGCCCGGCACGTGGTTCCCGCAACAAGGGAGCCAAGTCGGCGAGCAAGGGCCTGCGTATCGAGCGCATCCACACCACCCCTGGCGTGCATCCGTACGACGAGGTGGCCTGGGAGCGTCGTGACGTCGTCATGACCAACTGGCGCGACGGCTCGATCAACTTCGAGCAGCGTGGCGTCGAGTTCCCCGACTTCTGGTCGGTGAACGCGGTCAACATCGTCACCAGCAAGTACTTCCGCGGGGCCGTAGGCACCCCGCAGCGCGAGACCGGTCTCAAGCAGCTCATCGACCGGATCGTGAAGACCTACACGAAGGCCGGCGAGGAGTACGGCTACTTCGCGTCCCCCGCCGACGCCGAGATCTTCGAGCACGAGCTGGCCTACGCCCTCCTGCACCAGATCTTCAGCTTCAACTCGCCGGTCTGGTTCAACGTCGGCACCCCGCAGCCCCAGCAGGTCTCCGCCTGCTTCATCCTGGCCGTCGACGACTCCATGGAGTCCATCCTCGACTGGTACAAGGAAGAGGGCATGATCTTCAAGGGCGGCTCCGGCGCCGGCCTGAACCTCTCCCGGATCCGCTCCTCCAAGGAGCTGCTCTCCTCCGGCGGCAACGCCTCCGGCCCGGTCTCCTTCATGCGCGGCGCCGACGCCTCCGCGGGAACGATCAAGTCGGGCGGCGCGACCCGTCGCGCGGCCAAGATGGTCATCCTCGACGTCGACCACCCCGACATCGAGGACTTCATCGAGACCAAGGTCAAGGAGGAGGAGAAGATCCGCGCCCTCCGTGACGCGGGCTTCGACATGGACCTGGGCGGCGACGACATCACGTCCGTCCAGTACCAGAACGCCAACAACTCCGTCCGCGTGAACGACACGTTCATGAAGGCCGTCGAGTCCGGTGGCACGTTCGGTCTCACGTCCCGGATGACCGGCGAGGTCATCGAGGAGGTCGACGCCAAGTCGCTCTTCCGCAAGATGGCCGAGGCCGCCTGGGCCTGCGCCGACCCGGGCATCCAGTACGACGACACGATCAACCACTGGCACACCTGCCCCGAGTCCGGCCGTATCAACGGCTCGAACCCGTGCAGCGAGTACATGCACCTGGACAACACGTCCTGCAACCTCGCCTCGCTGAACCTCATGAAGTTCCTCAAGGACGACGGCAAGGGCAGCCAGTCCTTCGAGATCGACCGCTTCGCCAAGGTCGTCGAGCTCGTCATCACCGCGATGGACATCTCCATCTGCTTCGCCGACTTCCCCACCGAGAAGATCGGCGAGAACACCCGCGCCTACCGCCAGCTCGGCATCGGCTACGCCAACCTCGGCGCCCTGCTGATGGCGACCGGCCACGCGTACGACTCCGACGGCGGCCGCGCCCTCGCCGGTGCCATCACCTCCCTGATGACCGGCACCTCGTACAAGCGCTCCGCCGAGCTCGCCGCGGTCGTCGGCGCGTACGACGGCTACGCCCGCAACGCCGAGCCGCACCAGCGTGTCATGCAGCAGCACGCCGACGAGAACACCAAGGCCGTCCGCTTCGACGACCTGGACTCGCCGATCTGGGCCGCCGCGACGGAGGCCTGGCAGGACGTCGTCCGCCTCGGCGCCAAGAACGGCTTCCGCAACGCCCAGGCGTCGGTCATCGCCCCGACCGGCACCATCGGTCTCGCGATGTCCTGCGACACCACCGGCCTCGAGCCCGACCTCGCTCTGGTCAAGTTCAAGAAGCTGGTCGGCGGCGGCTCGATGCAGATCGTCAACGGCACCGTCCCGCAGGCCCTGCGCCGCCTGGGCTACCAGGAGGAGCAGATCGAGGCGATCGTCGCCCACATCGCCGAGCACGGCAATGTGATCGACGCCCCGGGTCTGAAGGCCGAGCACTATGAAGTCTTCGACTGCGCCATGGGCGAGCGCTCCATCTCCGCGATGGGCCACGTCCGCATGATGGCCGCCATCCAGCCGTGGATCTCGGGCGCCCTCTCCAAGACCGTGAACCTGCCGGAGACGGCCACGGTCGAGGACGTCGAGGAGGTCTACTACGAGGCCTGGAAGATGGGCGTCAAGGCGCTCGCGATCTACCGCGACAACTGCAAGGTAGGCCAGCCCCTCTCCGCCAAGAAGAAGGAGGAGGAGAAGGTCGAGGTCACCGCGAAGTCCGAGGCGACGATCCGCGAGGCCGTCGAGAAGGTCGTCGAGTACCGTCCGGTCCGCAAGCGTCTGCCCAAGGGCCGCCCGGGGATCACCACCTCCTTCACCGTGGGTGGCGCCGAGGGCTACATGACCGCCAACTCCTACCCGGACGACGGTCTCGGTGAGGTCTTCCTGAAGATGTCCAAGCAGGGTTCGACCCTCGCCGGCATGATGGACGCCTTCTCCATCGCGGTCTCCGTCGGTCTGCAGTACGGCGTTCCGCTGGAGACCTACGTCTCGAAGTTCACGAACATGCGCTTCGAGCCGGCCGGCATGACGGACGACCCGGACGTGCGGATGGCGCAGTCGATCGTCGACTACATCTTCCGCCGCCTGGCGCTCGACTTCCTGCCGTTCGAGACGCGTTCCGCCCTCGGCATCCACTCGGCCGAGGAGCGTCAGCGCCACCTCGACACCGGCTCGTACGAGCAGGCCGAGGACGACGAGGTCGACGTCGAGGCCCTGGCCCAGTCCGCGCCCCGCGCCCAGGAACTGAAGGCCGTCCCGGCCCCGGTCCCGGCCCCGCAGGCCGAGATCCCGGCCCCGAAGACGGCGCACACCTCGGCGGAGCTCGTCGAGATGCAGCTCGGCATCAGCGCCGACGCCCCGCTCTGCTTCTCCTGCGGCACGAAGATGCAGCGCGCCGGCTCCTGCTACATCTGCGAGGGCTGCGGCTCCACCAGCGGCTGCAGCTGATTCACGGCATAGCCCAGGGATGATCTCCCTGGTCAGGGCGGTGGCTCCGGTTTCCCGGAGTCACCGCCCTCGGCGTTTGTGACGTCCGGCCTGTGAGCGAGTTGCCCGGGACTGGACTGCCCGGCACCCCGACCACGCTGTTCCAGCATGCCCTCCGGCTGCATCGTCTGACGCCGGACGAGCCCCTCTTCCGTTGCGGAGAACCGTTTCCCGATGCGGGGCGGCGTCGATGCCGACGACGGCGGGAGCAGCCGTTGGATCAGGACCGCGTCGACGTCGACGCGGCGAGCGTGCTCGCGGCGTACTTCCGCGACACCTGGGTGTCGCCACGTCAGTTGGCCATCAAGCTGAGCGACCTCGGCCCGGGAAACCGGCCGATGGCTGGTCCGGCACGGGACCGACCTGGCTCCTGTCGCTGTCGGGATGGCTTTGTTGGCGGATGCAGTGATCTGGCTCGCGGAGCGGGTGAGCGTCTGGGGTCGGGTGCATGCGGTGGACGAGCTGTGCCGGCATGTGGAGGATCACCCGGCCGTCCGGCCGTTGCTGCTGCGCAGAGCCCTCGGCGAGGATCCCCTCAACGGCTATTTCGCCGCAACGGTCGCGCGAGTGACCGTGCTCCACGAGGTCATCGTGGAATCCGGGGACGACGCCGAGGTCGTGGACCACACGGGCCGGATCCTCCACACCGTGACGCACTGCGACGGCATGGGCACTTCCCTGCGCTACTACCCTCATGGGCTCGCGGTGCTGGAGGCCCACGTCCGCCACATCGGACACCTGGGGCCGACGGCCGAGCGCTGCTTCGCGGCGGCGTCCGTCGTCCACTATCCGACCAAGGAGACACCCGCCTGGTCCGACGACGCCACACTCAAGGCGCGTGGGGACGAGGCCCGGACGGCGTATCTCGCTCTGGTCGACCGAGCGGACTGGTCGGCCGTCGGTCGGCATCCTCTCTCACGCGCTCGTCAGGCCGGTGTGGAGCCGAGGACCGTCGCGAAGGCTCGGGGGTCGGCGTCGAAGCCGCGGCTGATCGCGCGGTACGACCAGCTGTCCGCGCCGTCCCGGGTGAACTCCACGACCGTCGCCGACAGGGCGCCGGGGACGTCCGTGAAGTCGTGGGTCAGGAGGTCGGTGTACCCCTCGCGGACCCGTATGCCGGTGTTCGCTATGGCGCCGAAGGTCAGCCTGCCGCCGGACTGCTGCACGGTCACGCCCACCACCACGCGCGCGTAGCGGGGTGCCAGCCGGTCCAGCTCCAGCGTCATCGCCTCGTCGTAGCCGAAGCCCTGCCCCGTACGGCTGTCACGGTGGAGTGTGATCGTGCCGTCGGGGGAGCGGCTGCCGAAGTGCACCAGGTAGACCGGGGACCCGTGCGGGTCGTCGGCCGTGAAGACGCCGGCGACGAGATCCAGGTCGTGGGCCGGCGCGCCGCTCGGGGCAGGGTCCCACTTGAGCGTCACCTCGACCCTCGCCACGCCCTTGTTGAGTCCGCTCACGGTGCTTCCCCTCTCCACGCACGCCCCCGCGTACGCCTCGCCTCGACCGTCGCCCCGCCACGCTCAAAAGCCCGTGGTCGCGGGGAGATTGCTCATGGTGTCATGGGCCTGTGACAGTGGACCCGGCGGTGGAGGGGGAGAGCGGTTTGTGGAGTGGTGACGAGCTGGATCTCGACGCATATCTGGCTCGAATCGGCTACGACGTCGCACGGGACGGGGAACTCGCCACCGATCGGCGGACGTTGACCGCGGTACACCGAGCGCACGTCCGGTCCATTCCGTTCGAGAACCTCGACGTGGCCCTCGGGCGGCAGGTCCCCCTGGACCTGAAGAGCCTTCAGGCCAAGCTCGTCCGTCGCCGCAGGGGTGGCTACTGCTACGAGCAGAACTCGCTCCTCGCGGCCGCGCTGGAGCGGATCGGCTTCCGGGTGGCCGGGCGCGGGGCCCGCAACCGTACACGGGGCGGGGCGCTGTTGCCCGTCACCCACGCGTTGCTCGTCGTCGAGGCGGAGGGCGAACAGTGGCTCGCCGACGTGGGGTTCGGCTGGCAGGGTCCGCTGGAGCCGGTGCCCTTGCGGGACGGCGCGCGCGTGGTGCAGGACGGCTGGACGTTCGGCATCGGGACCGAGGACGAGGGCATCCGCGTCCTGCGTTCCCTGCGTCCGCACGGCTGGACCGATCTGTACGCGTTCTCGCCGCAGACCCTGTACCCGGGCGACTTCACGGTCATGAACCACTTCAGCTCCAGCCATCCCGAGTCGCGATTTCTCGGCCAGGTCGTGGCACAGCGGCCCGGGGCCGGGGTGCGGAGGGCGCTCGTGCGCGAGACGCTGACGACCGTCCGTACGGACGGGGCCACCGAGGAACGGGTGGTGACCGTCGGAGAGTTGGTGGCGACCCTGGAGGACGACTTCGGCATCGAGATCGACGACGAGGAGCGCGCCGGACTGGAGCGACTGCACCCGGCGGGTGTCTGACGCGCACTGCCGGGGCGCTCCCAAGGCCCGTACGATGGCGCGGTGCTGGTCAAGTGGATTCGCTGCACCGTCATGGACCGTCGAGGGTTCGAGCGGGGACAGCGGAAATGGGCGGGGCTGCTGGGTGAGCCGGGATTCCGGGGCCAGGGCGGCGGGTGGAGCCGGGCTCGGCCGGACGTCGCCCACATCTTCGCGTTCTGGGAGAGCCGGGCCTTCTACGACTCGTTCATGGCGCGGTCGCACGATCGTCTGGCGGCCTCGCAGGTGGGCACGTACAAGGACATCCAGGTCAAGCTGTTCGACCACCGCTTCGACGTGAAGACGGGGTTCGAGCCGAAGTTCGGCGACGCCGACGTGGCACGGGTGGCGCACTGCCGCGTCCACGAGGACCGTGCCGAGCATTTCGCGCTCATGCAGGAGAAGGTGTGGAATCCGGCGATGGCCGGGTCCCCCGGCATGCTGCGGGGCCTGTTCGGCGAGGCGCCGGGCAGTGAGTTCCTGGTGCTTTCGATGTGGCGGTCCGCCGCGGAGCACGGCAAGTACCGGGTGGAGCGCGTCGAGCGGCTCGGTCTGCGCGCCAAGACCGATGCCGACGTGGCGGCGCTGACCGGCGACGTGGTGCAGCTCGACGCGGCCTGGACGGTCTGAGGACGCACGGATCCGCCGGATCCGCACGCCGGGGCCTACGCCGGATGGGCTCCGACAGGGGGACTCGGCCGAGCCCGCCACGGGCCCGCGATCTAGGGTCGGGGTATGGCACGACCGCGGCGCATCGTTCTCGTACGGCACGGAGAGTCCGAGGGCAATGCCGATGACACGGTGTACGAACGCGAGCCCGATCACGCCCTCCGGCTCACGGAGACCGGGTGGCGACAGGCGGAGGAGACGGGGGAGGGGCTGCGGGAGCTGTTCGGGGACGAACAGGTCAGCGTCTACGTGTCGCCGTACCGCCGCACCCACGAGACCCTCCGGGCCTTCAGGCTGCCCCGGGAGCAGATGAGGGTGCGGGAGGAGCCGCGCCTGCGGGAGCAGGACTGGGGCAACTGGCAGGAGCGGGAGGACGTACGCCTGCAGAAGGCGTACCGGGACGCGTACGGGCACTTCTTCTACCGCTTCGCCCAGGGCGAGTCCGGGGCGGACGTCTACGACCGGGTCGGGGCCTTCCTGGAGAGCCTCTACCGCAGCTTCGAGGCGCCCGACCACCCGCCGAACGTCCTCCTCGTCACCCATGGACTGACCATGCGGCTGTTCTGCATGCGCTGGTTCCACTGGACGGTCGCGGACTTCGAGTCCCTGTCGAACCCCGGCAACGCCGAGACCCGCACGCTCCTGCTGGGCGAGGACGGGAGATACCGGCTGGACAGGCCGTTCGCACGCTGGCGTACCCCGGAACCGTACGGGCACACCGGATAGAGTGGCTGAGCGATGACCGCTGACTCCTCATTCGACCGGCGCTTCGACCGCGCCCTGGCCAGCCTGCGCGGGCTGTCCGTGGGAGACGCCCTGGGCTCCCAGTTCTTCGTACCCGCCCACTACCCCCTGCTGAAGCGGCGCGAGCTGCCGCCCGGCCCCTGGCAGTGGACCGACGACACCGAGATGGCCTGCTCCGTCCTCGCCGTCCTCGTCGGCCATGACCGCATCGACCAGGACGCCCTCGCCCTGTCCTTCGCGAACCACCACGACTTCGACCGAGGCTACGGTCCGGCGGTCAACCGGATGCTCCGGCTCATCCGGGAGGGCGGAGACTGGCGGGAGCTGTCCGCCGCCCTCTTCAACGGGCAGGGGTCCTGGGGCAACGGCGCCGCGATGCGGATCGCCCCGCTCGGCGCCTGGTACGCGGACGACCCCGAACAGGCGACGCACCAGGCCGAGATTTCCGCGTACACGACACACCAGCACCGCGAGGCCGTCGTGGGCGCGATGGCCGTGGCGGCCGCCGCCGCCCTCGCCGCCGACCCGGCAGGACCTCCCACACCCGAGGCGCTGCTCGACGGGGTCGTCGCGCTGGTGCCGCGCAGCGCGGTGGGGGCGGGCCTGCGCCGGGCGCGCGACATGCTCGACTACGGGGACGCGGGCACGGTCGCCGCGGTGCTCGGCAGCGGCCGGCGGACCAGCGCGCACGACACCGTGCCCTTCGCGCTCTGGTCGGCGGCGCGGGCCCTGGGCGACTACGAGCGGATGTTCTGGACGACCGCGCAGGTCGGCGGCGACGTCGACACGACCTGTGCCATCGCCGGCGGCGTCGTGGCCTCCGCGGCGCACGGGGCTCCGCCGGCCGAGTGGCTGCGGCAGACCGAGGACCTTCCGGGGTGGGTCCCGGACGGGACGGCCGTCTGACGTCACACCGATGTCCCCCGGGCCCGTGTCGGGGCCGGGGGACATCGGCGTACTCGGGGGCGTACGGACCCCGCTCGGGACGGACGTACCCAGGCGGGCGTACGGGCCGGGGCGGGCGGGCGTACGGCTCCGCCTCAAGCCACCGGTCCGGCCGCCTCCGCCCGGCCGCTCAGCGCCTCCAGGTCGCTCTTGCGGACCCTGATCACCAGGACCGCCGTGACCAGCGCGATCAGCACCATCCCGACGGCTGCGGTGAAGGCCGAGGCGATGCCCGAGGTCAGCACCTCATGGCCCCAGGGCGCGGGCAGCTCGTGCGTCTTCGCGAACTCCGCCTGCTGCTCGGGCGTCGCGGTCTCCATGAAGCCAGGCGCCTGCTTCTCGCCCTCCTCGCGGCTCGCCGTGCCGAAGACCGTGACCAGGATGGACAGGCCGAGCGAACCTCCGACCTGCTGGGTGGCGTTGAGCAGGCCCGACGCGGCGCCCGCCTCGTGCGGGGCCACCCCGGAGACGGCCGTGAGCGTGAGCGTCACGAAGTTGAGCCCCATGCCGAAGCCGAACAGGACCATCGGGCCGAGGACGGCGCCGACGTAACTGCTGTCCGAGGTGATGAACGTCAGCCAGAACAGGCCGATCCCGGTGATCGCCGAGCCGCCCACCATGAACGGCTTCGGCCCGAGGGCCGGCAGCAGCCGCTGCGCGAGCCCCGCGCCCGTGACGATCGCGACCGTCACCGGCAGGAAGGCGAGACCGGACTGGATCGGGCTGTACCCGAGGACGTCCTGGACCCACAGGACGATGAAGAAGAACATGCCGAACATGGCCGCCGACAGGCTGAGCATGATGACGTACGTGCCTGAGCGGTTGCGCTCGGCGAACATCCTGAGCGGGGTGATCGGCTCCTTGGCCCTCGACTCCACGACAGCGAAGGCCACGAGCAGGACCACGGCCGCGACGAAGGAGCCGACGGTCAGCGAGTCCTTCCAGCCCTTCTCGGACGCGCTGATGAACCCGTAGACCAGCGCCGCCATGCCGAGCGTCGAGGTCATCGCGCCCGCGATGTCGAATCGGCCGGGGTGACGCTCGGACTCTGCGATGTAGCGCGGGGCGAGGTAGGCGATGAGCAGGCCGATCGGGACATTGACGAAGAGGACCCAGCGCCAGTCGAGCCACTCGGTGAGCATGCCGCCCGCGAGCAGCCCGATCGCGCCACCACCGGCGGAGACGGCGGCGAACACGCCGAACGCGCGGTTGCGCTCCGGCCCTTCGGGGAACGTCGTGGTGATCAGCGCGAGCGAGGTCGGCGAGGCGATGGCGCCGCCGACGCCCTGCAAGGCGCGTGCGGCGAGCAGCTGCCAGGGCTCCTGGGCGAAGCCGCCGAGCAGCGAGGCGAAGGTGAAGACCAGGATGCCGGCCATGAACACCCGGCGGCGCCCCAGGACGTCTCCCGCGCGCCCGCCGAGGAGCAGCAGCCCGCCGAAGGTGAGCGTGTAGGCGCTGAGCACCCAGGAGAGGTCGGTGGTCGAGAAGGAGAGCGCGTCCTGGATGTGCGGCAGCGCGATGTTCACGATGGTGGCGTCGAGAACGACCATGAGCTGGCAGGCGGCGATGACGGCCAGGGCGATGCCCGGTCGGCCTCCGGCGCGAGCAGGGCCGTTCTTGGACTGTGTGTCCACCGGAGAAGTTGTCACTATGGATCCCCCACGGAAGAATTAGTGAACGCACCCGTTCACTGTTCTCCACGGTAGTGAGTCCCCCTCAGTGAACGCAACCGTTCACTGAGCGCTGCCGCGTCCCGACTCGTCCCGATCGACTTGCTCAACGGAGAGATCCTGATGGTTACTTCGCGCTCCACGGCCGCCGCCCGGCCGGAGGGGGCGTCTCTGCGACGCCGTGGCCCCGTGCTGGAACGGGCCATCCTGGAGGCCACGCTCGAACAACTGGGCAGCGTCGGCTGGAACGGTCTGACCATGGAGGGTGTCGCGGTCGGCGCGCAGACGGGCAAAGCCGCGGTGTACCGGCGCTGGCCGTCGAAGGAAGACCTCGTCGCGGACGCCCTCCAGGCCGGGCTGCCGACCCTCGACGAGGCGCCGGACCGCGGGAGCGTCCGCGAGGACCTGTACGCGCTGTGTCTCCGGGTCCGGGACGTGATGTTCTCCAAGCCCGGCCTCGCCCTGCGCGCGGTCCTTCACGAATGCGACGCGGAATCCGCGGAGAGGTTCCACGGGTTGATCGTCGCGGGGGTGACCGAACCCTCGACCCGGCTCTTCAGGGACGTGCTGCGGCGCGGAATCGAGCGCGGTGACGTGAGGGCCGACGCGATTGACGACCTGGTGCTCGACGTGGTCCCCGCCCTGATGATGTACCGCTCCAAGGTGTGCGGGAGCGAATGGCCGGACCGTGAGATCGCCGACATGATCGACCGGGTCATGGTGCCGTTGCTCCGCGTCGGGGCGGCTTGAGATCAGCCCGGGATCAGCCCGAGGCCGGCCTGAGGTCGGTCCGAGGCCGGTCTGAGGCCAGCCCGAGGCCGGTCTGAGGGGAATCCGGGTATCGCGGGCGGCACCGGGCGGCGTAACCTGGCTGGCGCCATGCCGTACGAACCTCCCACCCACACTGTCGAGCGATCGCTCCGAGCGACCACCGGCGCCAGGATCGTCGCCGGAGTCGACGAGGTCGGGCGCGGGGCGTGGGCCGGTCCCGTCACGGTGTGCGCCGCCGTCACAGGACTGCGCCGGCCGCCCACCGGACTCACCGACTCCAAGCTGATCACCCCCAAGCGCCGTACCGTGCTGGCCGCGGAGCTGGAGCAGTGGGTCACGGCGTACGCGCTCGGCGACGCCTCCCCGGAGGAGATCGACGAACTCGGGATGACCGCGGCGCTCCGGCTCGCGGCGGTCCGGGCCCTCGAAGGGCTTCCCGGCCGTCCGGATGCCGTGATCCTCGACGGCAAGCACGACTACCTCGGCAGCCCCTGGCAGGTCCGCACGGTGATCAAGGGCGACCAGTCCTGCGTCGCCGTGGCCGCCGCCTCCGTCATCGCCAAGGTCCGGCGGGACACCGTCATGGCGGAGCTCGAGACCGGGGCCGAAGGCTGTGCCGCGTTCGGCTTCGCGGCGAACGCGGGCTACCCTTCGCCGGTCCACAAGGCCGCGCTGGAGGAGCTGGGGCCCACCCCGTTCCACCGTCTCTCCTGGTCGTACCTGGACGCGTTGCCGCAGTGGCGCCACCTCAAAAAGGTCCGTCTCTCCGCGGAGGCGGCCGCGCTGGAAAGCGGGGGCCAACTCGGCTTCGACTTCTGAACTTCCGGCTGCCGAACCCTTTTCGAGGACCGTCCGAGCAGCCGGGGCGCACCTGTGCGCCCACCCGCCGATGCCCCGCGCAGCGGCGTTTGATAGACATCCACCCATGCCTCTCACCCCCGAGGAGCCTCAGATTCACGAGAGCGCCCAGGGTCCCCGCGCCACCACGGCCGCCGGCCGTCCCGCGTCGACCCCCCGTCCCGTACCCGGCCCGCGTTCCGCGGCCTCTCCCCGTCCCGGACACCCGGGCCCCGGCCCGGCCAGGCCCGCGCCGCCGGCCCCGCGCCCGCACCCCGGTGCCGGGCAGTCCCCGGCCACCGGTCCGGAGAATCGTTCCGACCAGCGGTCCACTCCGCAGCTTCAGGTGATCCCGGCCCCGGCCGACGGTGCGCTGGACGCTGCCGAGGAGGCCCTGGACATGCTCCTGGAGAGCGGCCGGGCGCCCGGCGACGTCCTGGTGCTGACCACCGGCGACCAGCACCCGTGGGCGGCGCACGAGCTGTCCTTCGGCGAGACCGCCTACTGGGCCCAGCAGGACACCGGCGACGACGTGTTCTTCGCGGACGCGGCCGCCGTCGAGCGGGCTGCCGTCCGGCCCGTGGTGATCGTCGCCGTCAACGGCGGCAGCGACGAGACCGCTGCCCGGGCGCTGCCGCTGGCCTCAGCCCGCGCCGGTGCCCTGCTGATCGTCTGCGGCGATCCGGAGCGCGTCGCGGCGCTCGTCGGCGCCGGCGTCTGACCGTTCCGTCCCGCGCGCTGACCGACCCCCCTGCCGCCGGACCGAACATCGGCCCGGCGGGCAGGCGTCCACCACGGCGTCGTCAGACGTCGTGCGGGGGCGTACGGGGCGTCAGCGTGCGGCGGCTCGGCGCAGCGGTTCGGACGCGCCGCTCGCCGTTCTCGGTGTGAGACGGCCCAGTTCGGCCGACTCGCTCCCGAGCGGGACCGGGTGCGAGTCGGAGCTCGGCCGACGGCCTCCCCGGCCCTCGCCGAGCACCTGCCAGCCCCCGCGGGTCAGCGTGATGTACGCGCCGCAGCGGAGTCCGTGCAACGTGCAGGCGTCCCGGAGCCCCCACATCCAGGCTCCGTCCTCCTCCGTCCAGCGCTCGTCGCCCTCGCGGCAGTACAGCAGGACCGCTGTCCGCACCGGGGCACGGCGACGGAGGTCGTGCGGAAGGACGCGCCGCAGGTGCGCCAGGAGGGCGTTGCGGAGCTCCCAGCCGTCGGCGGGCATGGCGCGCCGGACGAACGAGGCGCTGGCGGTGAGCCGCTCCTCGTGGTCCAGGACCGCCACGACAGCCGTCGAGGGTGTGGGCGTGTGGCGTGAGTGCAGGCCGCTGACGACCTCACGCGGATTGCCGAGCAGGGGGATTCCCGCCGCGGCCCACTCGGCCGGTTCGAGCGTCCGTGAGAGGCGGCTGGCGGACCCGGGCGACGATGTGGTCGAGGCGGCTGTGGACGGAGCGAATCCGAGGGTCACGGTCCTCCCTTCGGATACGCGCCCGCGCGGCGGGCAAGGTCGGGTGAGGGCGCACCACGGCACGGTCCTTCCAGGCCGCTGACGGGCCGTGCGGGGCGGTTTCCCAATTCTTGCTTGGCCCGTGCGCGAGCGGCAATGAGCAATTGAGGTCACTGACGGGAATGCGACGGTATGCCTTTCATATCCCTGCCCAGTTGCCCATTGTTCACTCCCCGTTTCCCCTCCTGTTTCACCGCGCGGGCACGAGCCTCGGCGGAAACGTTGCTTCCGCCTCAGGAGCCGCCGACGAAGACTGCTCGACCGCTCGCACGGCGGTCGAGCAGCGTGCGAGCGGAGTATCACGCTGAGTGAGTTGGGCGATTGCCCGTGCCATCGGGTTGCATGGGGGCATGGACAACCAGGAGCTCCGTGCCGAAGCCGATGCCATCCTCGCTGAGCTCGTCGGTGCGCCGGGGGGTTCGGCGCGGCTGCGGGAAGACCAGTGGCAGGCGGTGTCGGCCTTGGTGGAGGAGCGCCGGCGGGCGCTGGTGGTGCAGCGGACCGGCTGGGGCAAGTCGGCGGTGTACTTCGTCGCCACCGCTCTGCTGCGGCGGCGCGGTTCGGGCCCCACGGTGATCATCTCGCCGCTGCTGGCCCTGATGCGCAACCAGGTCGAGTCGGCGGCGCGCGCCGGCATCCAGGCGCGCACGATCAACTCGGCCAACCCGGAGGAGTGGGACACCATCTACGACGAGGTCGAACGCGGCGAGACCGACGTTCTCCTCGTCAGCCCGGAGCGCCTCAACTCCGTGGACTTCAGGGAGCAGGTGCTGCCCAAGCTCGCGGCCACGACCGGTCTCCTCGTGGTCGACGAGGCGCACTGCATCTCGGACTGGGGGCACGACTTCCGGCCCGACTACCGCCGACTCCGGGCGATGCTCGCCGAGCTCGCCCCCGGAGTGCCGGTACTGGCCACCACCGCGACGGCCAACGCGCGCGTGACCGCGGACGTGGCCGAGCAGCTGGGCACCGGGGCCGGCGAGGCCCTCGTGCTGCGCGGCCCGCTGGAGCGGGAGAGTCTGCGCCTGGGCGTGGTCCGGCTCCCGGACGCCGCGCACCGCCTGGCCTGGCTCGCCGAGCACCTGGACGAGCTCCAGGGCTCGGGGATCATCTACGCCCTCACCGTGGCCGCCGCCGAGGAGGCGACCGCCTTCCTGCGCCAGCGCGGCTTCACGGTGGCCTCCTACACGGGGCGGACGGAGAACGCCGACCGGCTGCAGGCCGAGGTCGACCTCCAGGAGAACCGGGTCAAGGCGCTGGTCGCGACCTCGGCGCTGGGCATGGGCTTCGACAAGCCCGACCTCGGATTCGTGGTGCACCTGGGGTCGCCGTCGTCCCCCATCGCCTACTACCAGCAGGTCGGCCGCGCGGGACGTGGGGTCGAGCACGCCGACGTCCTCCTGCTGCCGGGCAAGGAGGACGAGGCCATCTGGCGCTACTTCGCCGATACCGCGTTCCCGCCCGAGGCCCAGGTCCGGCAGACCCTCTCGGCCCTCGCCGACGCGGGACGGCCCCTGTCCGTACCGGCTCTGGAGGCGGCGGTGGATCTTCGCCGCACCCGGCTGGAGACCATGCTGAAGGTCCTGGACGTGGACGGGGCCGTCAAGCGGGTGAAGGGCGGCTGGACGTCCACCGGCCGGCAGTGGACGTACGACGCCGAGCGGTACGCGTGGGTGGCCCGGCAGCGGGCCGCCGAGCAGCAGGCCATGCGCGATTACGTGAGCACCTCCGGGTGCCGGATGGAGTTCCTGCGCCGTCAGCTGGACGACGAAGGGGCCGTCCCGTGCGGCCGCTGCGACAACTGCGCGGGGCCCTGGGCGGATTCCTCCGTCTCCTCCGAGACGCTGACCGGAGCGGCGAAGGAGCTGGACCGCCCGGGCGTGGAGGTCGAGCCGCGCCGGATGTGGCCGACGGGCATGCCCGCGCTGGGCGTCAACCTCAAGGGGCGCATCCCCGCCGGAGAGCAGTGCTCCACCGGCCGCGCCCTGGGGCGGCTCTCGGACATCGGCTGGGGCAACCGGCTGCGCCCGCTGCTCGCCGACGCCACACCCGACGGTCCGGTCCCCGACGACGTCCTCAAGGCCGCGGTGGCCGTCCTCGCCGACTGGGCGCGCTCCCCGGGCGGCTGGGCGCCGAACGTCCCGGACGCCTCCGCCCGGCCGGTCGGCGTCGTCGCCCTGCCGTCCCTGACCCGCCCGCAGCTGGTCGGCTCCCTCGCGCAGGGCATCGCGACCATCGGGCGTCTCCCCCTCCTGGGCACCCTGACGTACACCGGGCCGGACGGCGCGCACGCGGCACGCCGCAGCAACTCGGCCCAGCGCCTCAGGGCACTCTCCGGCGCCTTGACCGTCCCGGAGGACCTGGCGGGCGCGCTGGCGGCGACTCCCGGCCCCGTCCTGCTCGTGGACGACTGCACCGACTCCGGCTGGACCCTCGCGGTCGCCGCCCGTCTGCTCCGCCAGGCCGGCGCCGAACAGGTGCTCCCGCTGGTGCTCGCCGCCTCGGGCTGACCCCGAGAACCCCTCACACACCGTCAAACGGTCACGAGCATAGGGGTTTCGGAGCCGTTGTGACGTCGGCCCTGTGGACAACTCCACGGGGCCGCGGGTGTCACGCTCCGGAGTTATCCACAGGGGTTTCGGGATTCGGGAGATCGCGAGACCGTCGTGACCATGAACGCGAATCACCACGAATCCAGCGTCCCCTCCCGTCCCCAGCGGATCACCCTGCGCGGCCCGGCGGAACTGGCCGACGCCCTGCCCTTCATGCTGGGCTTCCACCCCACCGACTCCGTCGTCCTGGTCGGTCTCCATGGCGAGCGCGGCCGCTTCGGCGGCCGGGTCAGGCTCGGTATCCCGCGCTCACCCCGCGAATGGGCGTCCACCGCGGACCACCTCGCCGAATGTCTCGTCGAGAGCGGCGACCGCAACGGCGGCCGACCGGACGGGATCGTCGTCTTCCTGTGCCAGGACCCGGAGCCCGGCGAGACGGGCAGCAGGGTCATGGAGCGGCTGCGCCCCTTCGCACAGCGGCTGCGCACCGCGTGCGGCGCCCTCGACATCCCCGTCTTCGAAGCCCTCTGCATCTCCGACGGGCTCTACTTCTCCTACTGCTGCCCCAACGACCGGTGCTGCCCGCCCGGCGGCACGCCCATGGGGCTCACCGGCACCTCGGTGACGGCGGCGACCGCCGCCTACGCCGGAATCCAGGTACGCGGCTCCCTCCGGGACATGGAGGCCCGGCTCAAGCCGCACGGCACGCCAGGGGACGAACCGCAGCGCGCCGCCCTCGACGCGGCCGCCGCCGCCATCGTGCCCCGGATCCTCGAAGGCCCGCCCGGCCAGGGACGCGAAGAGGTGCGCGAGACGACGCTGCGCACCGCCCGCGAGATCCTCCGGCGGTTCGCCGACCCGGCGGCCCGCACACAGCCGTCCGACGGGGTGGCCGCGGCCGACGCGGCCGACGACGCCCTGATCGGGACGGAGGAGGCGGCCACGCTCATCCTGGGCCTCCAGGACCGCGCCACCCGGGACCGCGCCGCCGAATGGATGGAGGGCTGGGAGGGCACCGCCGCCCTACGGCTCTGGCGCGTCCTGGCCCGCCGCTGCGTCACCCCGTACCAGGAGCACGCCGCCGCCCCGCTCACCCTCGCCGGCTGGACGGCCTGGTCCACCGGCGACGAACCGACCGCCCGCGTCGCCCTGGGACTCGCCCTCGAAGCCGACCCCGAGTACGTCTTCGCCCGGCTGCTGCACCAGGCCTGCAACGAAGGACTGGACCCCGAGTCGCTGCGCTCCTGCCTGAGGAGCGAGCGGGACACCCGCACCACCGCGGAGCAGCCCGCTCCCGCGCCCACCCGGCGGGTCAGGACCCGGACCGCCGCCCGCCCGCAGAGCGCCCGGCAGAGCCTCAGGAAGCCCGGACGGCAGACCGGCGGGGACCGCGGGGCACCGGCCGGAGTCCGGCCGAGCGGCCCGGCCACGGGCAGGCCGAGGACCAGCGCCCCGCGCCACGGCGGGCAGCGCGGCAGCAGGAGCGGCCGATGACGACCGTGACCCGGCCGCCCGCGCGCGCGTTCAGCTCTCTGGCGGAGTCGGACGCACCGTGCCGCCGACGCCCCGCCGGCCGCCCGGACCGCACAGAGAGCACCCCACACCCGCCATGGCCCTCAGCCCCGTCCCGGCCCCCGGACGCCCCGCAGGACACCCGAAAGGACCCGCGCACGGACCCGCGTCCGGCGTGGGCGCCGCGCCCCCACGCGCGGTGCGGCCGGGCGAACTGCCCTCGGTGCACAACTCGCTCCTCTGCGTCGCCTTGCCCGCCCTCTCCGTCTGCGCGGAGCATGGCCAGCTCACGGGAGACGGACCCGAGGGCGTGTACATGGCGGGCCGACGGCTCCTGTCCCGCTGCGTCCTGCGGGTGGCGGGACGCGAACCCCTCCCGCTCCAGGGGCGGATGGCGGCCGCCGACCGGGCCGTCTTCCTCGGAGTCCTTCGCGTCCCCGGGGACGCGGGACCCGATCCCGGGCTCGCCGTCGAGCGCTCGCGAGGCGCCGACGGAGCCGAGCGCATCACCCTGCGCAACGCGACCGCCCGCCTCCTCCGCCTCCCCGTGGAGATCGCTCTGGGCACGGATCTCGCGGACCTGGGCGCGGTGGCGTCCGGCAGGACGGGACCCGAACTCGCCGCGAGCGTCCACGGCACCGGACTGCGCTGGACCGCGGGCGACGGACGGTCCGTCGCCGTCACCGCGGACCCGCCTCCCATGGACTCCCTGGCGGCGGCGGGCGTCCTGCGGTGGGAGGCCGAACTGGCGCCCGGAGCGCCGTTCACGATCCGGCTCCAGGTGCGCGGCGACCGGGCGGCCGGGCCCGCCGCCTCCTCGGGATCCGGCGGAGGGAGACCCGGCGGTCACCTCATCGCCGAGGCCTGGGCCGAGGGCGACGACCCGCGCCCGGGGGAGCTGCTGCGCTCCTCCGTCGAGGATCTGCGGGCCCTGCTCCAGCGGGAGCCCGCCCACCCCGCCGACGTCCATCTCGCGGCCGGCGTCCCCTGGCGCTGCGGACCGGTCACCGCCGAGGCGCTCTGGGCGGCCCGCATGGTCCTGCCTCTCGGGACCCGGCTGGCCGCGACCACGCTCCGTGCGCTGGGCCGCGCCCAACTCCAGGGAACCGGACCCGAGTCCGGACGTCTCCCCGGCCCCCTCAGGGATGCGGGCCCGCACCTTCCGCCCCGCTGTACGGGCATCGAGGCCACGCTCGCCTTTCCCGTCGTGCTCGCGGAGGCCCGCCGCTGGGGGCTGCCCGCCGCGGACCTGGAGGAGCTTCTTCCGGTCGCGGAGCGATGCCTGGGCTGGCTGCGCCGCACGGTCGGCCACAGCGGCTTCGTGCCCGACCCGGGGCCCGCCGGGCCCTGGCGGGCGGAGAACCAGGCCCACGCGCACCGTGCGGCCCTGCTCGGCGCCGACCTGCTCGACGCCTGCGGGCGGCCCGGGGGCGACGACCTGAGGGAGGGGGCACGGACACTGCGCGAGCGGTTCCGGCGCGAGTTCTGGCTCGACGACCGGGCGGGGGGCCGGCCCGCCGTCGCCCGTGCGCCGGACGGCCGGACCTGGTCCCAGCTGGGCGGCTGGGCCGCACACCTGCTCGACACCGGACTGCTGGGCGGCGGCCGGTACGCGCAAGGCCTGCTCGACCGGGCGGAGACCGAGCAGGTGGCCAGACTGCTCGCCACCCCGGCCCTCGACTCCGGCTGGGGGCTGCGCGGCCTGGGGACCAAGGAAGCCGGCCACAACCCCTTCGGCCATCGGGCCGGCGCGGTCCGGGTGCACGAGACGGCCGTCGCCGTGGCCGGCCTCGCCGCCACCGGCCACGAGAAGGAGGCCGCGTCCCTGCTCCGCGGGCTGCTCGACGCCGCGGCCGCCTTCGACTACCGACTCCCCGAGATGTACGCGGGGGAGCAGCGGACGGCGCGAGGGCGCCCGGTGCCGCACCCGGCCGCGTGCAGGCCGGCGGCTGTCGCGGCGGCCGGAGCGGTCCAGGCGATCGTCGCCCTCGCCGGGATCCGCCCCGACGCGCCGGGGCGCTCCGTGGCGGTGCTCCCGATGCCCTCGGCCCCGCTGGGGGCGATCCGCCTCTCGGGGCTCGTGGTGGCGGGAGAGCCCTTCGCCGTACGGGTCGGCAGGCTCGGTCTCGGTATGGTCGAGGAGGCCGCAGAGGGCCTTCAACTGGGGGTGTGACGGGATGTCGGGCGCAGACACGACGGAAGCTTCGCGACGCGGCGAAGAAGTCGTCGCCGATCCTTCCGCGACGCGTGTTTATCGTCAGGGAGACGACTATGATCGCGGCATGTCTCCCTACGACCCGTCGGCCTTTCCGCCTTTCGCTGTCACCGTCGATCTGGTCGTGCTCACCGTGCGGCGCCACGCGCTCTGCACCTTGATCGTGAGGAGAGGGGAACCGCCGTTCCAGGGCCGGTGGGCGCTCCCCGGCGGCTTCGTCCGTGAGGGCGAGGACCTCGGCGCCGCCGCCGCGCGTGAGCTGGTCGAGGAGACCGGACTCCGCGCCCACGACCCGGGCGACCCGCCGCCCGTACCGGGCAACGGCGCGCACCTGGAGCAGCTGGCCACGTACGGGGCTCCCGACCGCGACCCGCGGATGCGGGTGGTCAGCGTTGCGCACCTGGCGCTGGCGCCGGACCTTCCCGCGCCGCGGGCGGGCGGCGACGCGAACAGCGCCCGCTGGGAACCGGTCGGGGAGCTGCTCGGCGAGGACGGACCGGCCGGGGAGGCGGGAGCCGCGGGCGGGGGAGTCCCGGGTGGCGGAGCCGAGCCGCTCGCCTTCGACCATGCCCAGATCCTCGCCGACGGGGTGGAGCGGGCCCGCTCAAAGATCGAGTACTCCTCCCTGGCCACGGCGTTCTGCCCGCCGGAGTTCACCGTCGGAGAACTGCGGCGCGTGTACGAGGCCGTCTGGGGTGTCGCCCTCGACCCGCGGAACTTCCACCGCAAGGTGACCGGCACGCCCGGCTTCCTGGTCCCCGCCGGCGGCACCACGACCCGTCAGGGAGGCCGCCCCGCCCAGCTCTTCAGAGCAGGTGGAGCCACTCTCCTCAACCCACCGATGCTGCGCCCCGAGGTCTGATCGACCCGGCAGTCCGGCACCCCAGGGCACCAACCCTGCGCCGAAAGTCCGAAATGTAGCGTTATCTTGCTGCGGTAGCGCCGCCCTGCCGCGGAGCGGTGTCACCTACCGCGAGAGAAGCGATGCTCCAGGCAATCGGACTGACCAGTACCCCCCGCCGCGATCGCCCGCCCGCCGTGGACGATCTGACCTTCGAGGCGCGGCCCGGTGCCGTGACCGCGCTCCTCGGCCCCCCGGGCTCCGGCAAGACCACCACGCTCCGGCTCATGCTCGACCTCGATCCGGGCCGCGGGATCACCTACTTCCGGGGCCGGACGCTGCACGGCGTGGCCCATCCGTCGCGCGAGGTCGGCGTGTTCCTCGGCGACGTCCCCGGGCACCCCTCCCGCACGCTCCGCGGGCAGCTGCGGATGCTCTGCGCCGCTTCCGGAACTCCCGTCGCGCGGGCCGGTGAAGTGCTGCGGTCCGTCGGCCTGGCGGGCCTCGAAGGGCGACGGATCGGCACCCTTCCGCTCGGTGCGGAGCGCCGACTCGGCCTGGCGTGCGCCCTGTTGGGAACCCCGCACGCCCTGCTGCTCGACGAGCCGGGTGCCGGTCTCTCCGGCACCGAGAGCGCGTGGGTGTACGAGCTCCTGCGCGCACACGCGGCCGGCGGGGGCACGGTGCTCTACACGACCCAGGACCCCAAGGACGCGGCCCGCAACGCCGACCGGGTCGTCACCCTCGACGGCGGCCGCGTCGTCGCCGACCAGGACGCGACCGAGTTCGCGCGCACCCGGCTGCGGCCCCGCGTCGCCGTCCGCACCCCCCACGTCGCGCGACTGGCCGCCGCCGTGACCCAGGAGGCCCGGGCCGCCCGCCGGCCGGTCGAGGTGGTCGCGGAGGACGGGAACCTGCTGTCGGTCTACGGCAGCGACTGCGCCGCCGTCGGAGACACGGCGTTCCGGCACGGCGTGGTCGTCCACCGGCTCGCCGACGAGATCGGCGACACGACGCCCGCGCCCCGAGCCTCGGAAGGCGGTGCGCCCGGGCGTGAGGCATCCGGGCAGGGCTCGCCGTGGCACCGCGTCCCGCCCTCGCGCGACGCCGAGCCGACGTCCGGCACCACCGCGCGGGGCGACGCGGCCGAGGTGAAGCCCCCGGCCCGGAGGCCGGCCCGCTCGCCCTCGCGTCCGCTGCGGTACGAGCTCCGCCGGCTCGTCGGCGTGCCGAGCACCCCGCTCGTCGTAGCGGTGGTCCTGCTCGTCTCCGTGGCCCTCGCCCTGCTCCTCGCACGCGGAGGTTCGGTCGCGCTGCCCGTCGTCCTCGCCGGGTGGCCCGCGATCTCCCCGCTGCCGCCCGCCGCCCTCGGGGCCGGGCTGATCGGCGCCTTCTCCTTCGGCGAGGAGTACCGCTACCCCGCGCTCACCGCGGGCCGCGGTGCCGTGCCCCGGCGGCTCTGCCTGCTGCTCGCCAAGCTCGTCGTGGCGGCGGTCGTGGCCCTCGGTCTGGGGGCGCTCGTCGTGGCGGCCGACCTGGGGGCCCTGAGGCTCGTCTACGGGGGCGAGTTGATCCCCGTACCGCAGAACTGGCCTTCCCTCTGCGCGAGTTGGCTGGGGCTGCTCGTCGGGTGCGCCTGGGCGGGGGTGCTGGGCGCCGGGGTGTTCCGGGCGGCCGCCGCCGGTGTGGCCGCGGTCCTCGCCGTACCGGTCGCTTTCGTTCCGCTCCTGCAGCTGGTGCTCACCGGCCCGTCGGTGCGTTCGGTCGCCGGGCTGCCGGCGAGGTTGCGCGAGATCGCCGGTCCGCAGTGGTCCCCGGGCGTGGACCGGTGGTTGGCGGGAGCGCTGCGGGTGGTCGGACAGCCCGCGGGGGTGGCGCTCTCGCTGATGTTGACCGGCCTGTTGTGCGCCTATCTGTTCACCGGGCTTCGCCGGAGGGCCCGTTGGTGATCACTTTCGGATCGAAAGATTCCGGTTTTCGGGCAACTCCCTTAAAGATTGCCCTCTATGTCCGAATAATCGTCAATTGTGTAGGGGGTGCCGATCACCCTTTCGTGTGCTTTTCACCAAAGACCTCAAGGGTCACGGAAGCAACGCCGACAAAGGATGCGTGAGTACCCTTGCGCACACCATGATGACCGCCGCCCGTCCCGTCGAGTCCGGCCTCGGCGCCCCGGGCGATCTCGACCGCTACCCCTACGCGGAGGCGCCCGGCGCCGGCCGTGTGGGTCCGCCCTCCTGGGAGGGCGTGGACACCGACCTGGGCCGCGTCGGCCGCCGCAGCACCGGCAGCCGGGGCCGGGGGCTCCACGGCCAGCTCGTCCAGCAGCTCGGCCAGATGATCGTCTCCGGCGACCTCGGGGCCGACCGCCCCCTCGTCCCCGAGGAGATCGGCCAGCGCTTCGAGGTCTCACGCACCGTCGTGCGCGAGTCGCTGCGCGTGCTGGAGGCCAAGGGCCTCGTCAGCGCCCGCCCCAACGTCGGCACGCGCGTCAGGCCCGTCAGCGACTGGAACCTCCTCGACCCCGACATCATCGAGTGGCGCGCGTTCGGCCCGCAGCGCGACGACCAGCGCCGCGAGCTGAACGAGCTGCGCTGGACCATCGAGCCCCTGGCCGCCCGCCTCGCCGCCGGACACGGCCGCGAGGACGTCCAGCAGCGCCTCTCCGACATGGTCGAGATCATGGGGCACGCGTACGCCCAGGGCGACGCGATCACCTTCTCCCGCGCGGACACCGAGTTCCACTCCCTGCTCATCCAGCTCGCCGGGAACCGCATGCTGGAGCACCTCTCCGGCATCGTCGGCTCCGCGCTCCAGGTCTCCGGTGGTCCCGTCACCGGCTGTGACCGCCCGAGCGAGGCGTGCCTCGGTCACCACGCCCGGATCGTCGACGCCCTGGCCGAGGGGGACGCGCAGGGGGCCGAGGCCGCCATGCGGCAGCTGCTGACCGTCCACCCCGAGGTGGAGCGCGTCGTTCCCGCCCCCCGCGAACACTGACCGCGGGTCGTGGCCGGGAGCGCGGAGGCGTACGCATCGCGCGCCGCCGGGTCCGAGCGCGTTCCGGGGAGCCCGGTCGGGTCTCCCCGGATGGCGCCAGGGTTCCGGCGGCGCGAATGTGCCATCATCTACCGCTTCGACTGTTTCGCCGCATATGAGGTGTGACTCGGGCCACGAAGATTGGGCGTAACACTCCTCCGAGCCGTGCGATGACCTAAGAGGTGACAGCCGAGGAAGGAATACAGCAGCCGTTCGAGGCGCTGTGCAGTTCCCCGGCCCAACCCGCGCCGTCGGCACATTTCCCGCCGACGGTCGTCGGCTCCGGCCCTATCCAGGGCGGGGCCGGAAGCCGTTTCCATCGTTCCGAGAGGTTGTTCGTGTCGGCCAGCACATCCCGTACGCTCCCGCCGGAGATCGCCGAGTCCGAGTCTGTGATGGCGCTCATCGAGCGGGGAAAGGCTGATGGGCAGATCGCCGGCGATGACGTGCGTCGGGCCTTCGAAGCCGACCAGATTCCGCCAACCCAGTGGAAGAATGTTCTGCGCAGCCTCAATCAGATCCTCGAGGAAGAGGGTGTGACGCTGATGGTCAGTGCAGCGGAGTCGCCGAAGCGCGCCCGCAAGAGCGTCGCTGCGAAGAGCCCGGCCAAGCGCACCGCCACCAAGACCGTCACTGCCAGGACGACCGTGACGAAGACCACCGTCTCGGCCGCAACGGCTCCTGCGGCGGACAGCGACGACCTGGCCGACGAGGCCGGATCGCCCGCCAAGAAGGCGGCCGCGAAGAAGACCGTCGCCAAGAAGGCGACGGCCAAGAAGACCGTCGCCAAGAAGACGACGGCCAAGAAGACCGCGTCCAAGAAGGACGGCGACGACGCCGAGGGCGAGGAGCTCCTCGACGACGCCGCGCCCGGCAAGGGCGAGGAGGAAGAGACCGAGGGCGAGAGCAAGGGCTTCGTCCTGTCCGATGAGGACGAGGACGACGCTCCGGCGCAGCAGGTCGCCGTCGCCGGTGCCACCGCCGACCCGGTCAAGGACTACCTCAAGCAGATCGGCAAGGTCCCGCTGCTCAACGCCGAGCAGGAGGTCGAGCTCGCCAAGCGCATCGAGGCCGGTCTGTTCGCCGAGGACAAGCTGGCGAACTCGGACAAGCTCGCTCCGAAGCTCAAGCGCGAGCTGGAGATCATCGCCGAGGACGGCCGCCGGGCCAAGAACCACCTCCTGGAGGCCAACCTCCGTCTGGTGGTCTCGCTGGCCAAGCGCTACACCGGCCGCGGCATGCTCTTCCTGGACCTGATCCAGGAGGGCAACCTGGGTCTGATCCGTGCGGTCGAGAAGTTCGACTACACCAAGGGCTACAAGTTCTCCACGTACGCCACCTGGTGGATCCGTCAGGCGATCACCCGCGCCATGGCCGACCAGGCCCGCACCATCCGTATCCCGGTGCACATGGTCGAGGTCATCAACAAGCTCGCGCGCGTGCAGCGTCAGATGCTCCAGGACCTGGGCCGTGAGCCCACCCCGGAGGAGCTGGCCAAGGAGCTCGACATGACCCCTGAGAAGGTCATCGAGGTCCAGAAGTACGGCCGTGAGCCGATCTCCCTCCACACCCCGCTGGGTGAGGACGGAGACAGCGAGTTCGGTGACCTCATCGAGGACTCCGAGGCGGTCGTGCCGGCCGACGCGGTGAGCTTCACGCTCCTCCAGGAGCAGCTGCACTCCGTGCTCGACACGCTCTCCGAGCGTGAGGCGGGTGTCGTCTCGATGCGCTTCGGCCTCACCGACGGCCAGCCGAAGACGCTGGACGAGATCGGCAAGGTCTACGGCGTGACGCGCGAGCGGATCCGTCAGATCGAGTCGAAGACGATGTCGAAGCTGCGTCACCCGTCGCGTTCGCAGGTCCTGCGCGACTACCTCGACTGATCCGTTCCGAGGCACAGAGCGACACACGAAGGGCCCGGTTCCCCGAAAGGGAGGAACCGGGCCCTTCGCGTGTGCGCGGGTGCAGGGGGCGGACGCGTGCAGGACGCTGGGTGAACCGACATCACCGGAGAGTCAGGAGGCTCCATGCGTGGTTCCCTCACCCGTGCCTTGACGGGTGCCCTGGGCCTGATCACGGCGGCGGCGGGGCAGGTCGCCACCGCCGCCCCCGCGGCCGCCGACAGTGTCGTCGTGGGCGGCCGGCAGGCCCTGATCGCGGACGCGCCGTGGGTCGTGGCGCTGTCCAGCCGTGACCGGTTCGGGGGTACCCGGGCGGGGCAGTTCTGCGGCGGCGTCGTCGTCGCGCCGACCAAGGTCCTCACGGCGGCCCACTGCCTGGGCCGAGAGGTCCTCGGGGGCGAGCCATGGGAGGTGCGCGACTTCGTGGTCATCGCCGGCCGTGCCGCGCTGCGAGGGCAGGGCGGGCAGGAGGTCGGGATCTCGGACACCTGGATCAATCCCGACTACGACCCGACGACGAACTCGGGCGATCTCGCGGTGCTGACGCTGGCGAGCGCTCTGCCGCAGTCGTACGTGATCGGCGTCGCCCGCGCGGGCGATCCGGCGTACACGCCCGGTACGGAGGCGGACGTCTACGGCTGGGGTGACACCACCGGCAACGGGACCTACGCCTCCACGCTGCGGACGGCCCGCGTCCAGGTGCTGCCGGACACGGCGTGCGAGCGGGCGTACCCGGGCGGTTTCGGCGTCCCGTACCGCAGCGACACGATGCTGTGCGCGGGCGACCCGGAGGGCGGCAGGGACGCGTGCCAGGGGGACAGTGGCGGACCCCTGGTGGCCAAGGGGCTTCTCGTCGGCCTGGTGTCGTGGGGGAGCGGCTGCGGGCAGGCGGAGAACCCGGGTGTCTACACGAGGGTCTCGGCGGTGCTGCCGGAGCGGATCTGACGAGCGCCCCCGCCCGTGGCCACGAGTGGTCCTGAGCGGCTACGGGCGCCCTGGAGGGCCACGGAGCCGGGCCTGGCCGGCCCCGAGCCGGGCCCGGGCCGGCTACGGGCGGCTGGGAGTGCGTACGAGAACGGGCGGCCACCCCCTTGCTTGCGGGGGTGGCCGCCCGGCGTCCGGTCAGCGACCGGCTCTGGGCTCGTCGGGTATGCGAGGCGTCAGTGCTCGTCGCCCGTCGTGCGGGCCGGCACGTCGGTGAGCCGGTCCGTCTCATCCTGTATCTCAGCGGCGATCTTCTTGAGTTCCGGCTCGAACTTGCGGCCGTGGTGGGCGCAGAAGAGCAAGTCACCTCCGCTGGTCAGGACGACGCGCAGGTACGCCTGGGCGCCGCAGCGGTCGCAGCGGTCAGCGGCCGTCAGGGGGCTCGCGGGGGTCAGAACAGTAGTCACGTCGCCTCTTCTCTAGCTCGACGAGCTGTCGTACCAGGGTCAACATCCAACCAGGCCGGAAACGTTCCCGCTCGTGGCTTTTCCTCGAAACTTTTTCCCAAGGTGGCTGTCTGCTGCCGGTTGGCGGCGAATGAGCCGTATTGCGTCGCTCTACGGATTTCGCGTTGCTTGTCTCGGTGCGTCCTCCCGGCGTGGTTGCCGGTTGTTGATGAGGACGTGCCCGGAGCCTAAATGGTTCATGCCTGGAAGGGAACGTGACGTTCGCGTCACCCCTTCGAGGGATCGAACATCCATACGACTCTGGACTAGCATGAGGAAACGGGGAGGGTGGCGTGACAACGGCTCTACCAGGCATCGGTACCCTCTGACCGGTGAACGACGCCGGGCCTTACCCCACCGGGCCAGTTTTCAAATTCAGCGAGGAGCGAACCGCGTGACCGCCGAAACGTCCGTGCCGTCCAGTGCGCTGCTGACCGCAGACCGTGACGCTTCCAACTACACCGCGCGGCACCTGCTCGTACTCGAAGGGCTCGAAGCGGTCCGCAAGCGCCCCGGTATGTACATCGGGTCCACCGACAGCCGCGGCCTGATGCACTGCATCTGGGAGATCATCGACAACTCGGTCGACGAGGCCCTCGGCGGTTACTGCGACCACATCGACGTCATCCTCCACGACGACGGCTCCGTCGAGGTCCGGGACAACGGCCGGGGCATCCCGGTCGACGTCGAGCCGAAGACCGGGCTCTCCGGCGTCGAGGTCGTCATGACCAAGCTGCACGCCGGCGGAAAGTTCGGCGGCGGCTCGTACGCCGCCTCCGGCGGTCTGCACGGCGTCGGCGCCTCCGTGGTCAACGCCCTGTCGGCCCGCCTCGACGTCGAGGTCGACCGGAACAGCTCCACGCACTCCATCAGCTTCCGCCGCGGCGTGCCCGGCATCTTCACGGAGCAGGGCCCCGACAGCCCCTTCGACCCGGGCAACGGCCTGCGGAAGGGCAAGCGCGTCCCCAAGACCCGCACGGGCACGCGGGTCCGCTACTGGGCTGACCGGCAGATCTTCCTCAAGGACGCCAAGCTCTCGCTGGAGACGCTCCACCAGCGCGCCCGGCAGACCGCCTTCCTCGTGCCCGGCCTCACGATCGTCGTCCGCGACGAGCGGGACCTGGCCGGGATCGGCAAGAGCGAGGAGACCTTCCGCTTCGACGGAGGCATCAGCGAGTTCTGCGAGTACCTCGCGCAGGACAAGGCCGTCTGCGACATCCAGCGCCTCACCGGCACGGGGACCTTCAAGGAGACCGTCCCGGTCCTCGACGAGCGCGGCCACATGACCCCGACCGAGGTCACCCGCGAGCTCGCCGTCGACGTCGCGCTGCGCTGGGGCACCGGCTACGACAGCACGGTCAAGTCCTTCGTCAACATCATCGCCACCCCCAAGGGCGGCACCCACGTCTCCGGCTTCGAGCAGGCCATCACCAAGACGGTGAACGAAGTGCTCCGCTCGGCCAAGATGCTGCGCGTCGCCGAGGACGACATCGTCAAGGACGACGCCCTGGAGGGGCTCACGGCCGTCGTGACGGTCCGCCTCGCCGAGCCGCAGTTCGAGGGCCAGACGAAGGAGGTCCTGGGCACCTCCGCCGCCCGCAGGATCGTGGCGAACGTGGTCGCCAAGGAGCTCAAGGCCTTCCTGACCTCCACCAAGCGCGACGCCAAGGCGCAGGCCCGCGCCGTCCTGGACAAGGCCGTCGCCGCCGCCAGGACCCGGATCGCGGCCCGTCAGCACAAGGACGCGCAGCGCAGGAAGACCGCGCTCGAGTCCTCCTCCCTGCCGGCCAAGCTCGCCGACTGCCGCAGCGACGACGTGGAGCGCAGCGAGCTCTTCATCGTCGAGGGAGACTCCGCCCTCGGTACGGCCAAGCTCGCGCGCAACAGCGAGTTCCAGGCCCTGCTGCCGATCCGCGGCAAGATCCTCAACGTCCAGAAGTCCTCGGTCTCGGACATGCTCAAGAACGCCGAGTGCGGAGCGATCATCCAGGTCATAGGAGCGGGCTCGGGTCGCACCTTCGACATCGACGCGGCCCGCTACGGGAAGATCGTCCTGCTGGTCGACGCCGATGTCGACGGCGCGCACATCCGCTGCCTGCTGCTGACGCTCTTCCAGCGCTACATGCGGCCCATGGTCGAGGCCGGACGCGTCTTCGCCGCCGTGCCTCCGCTGCACCGGATCGAGCTCGTCCAGCCCAAGAAGGGCCAGGACAAGTACGTCTACACGTACTCGGACGGCGAGCTGCGGCAGACCCTGCTGGAGTTCCAGCGCAAGGGGGTCCGCTACAAGGACTCCATCCAGCGCTACAAGGGTCTGGGCGAGATGGACGCCGACCAGCTCGCGGAGACCACGATGGACCCGCGCCACCGCACCCTGCGCCGGATCAACATCGGCGACCTGGACTCGGCGGAGCAGGTCTTCGACCTCCTCATGGGCAACGACGTGGCGCCCCGCAAGGAGTTCATCACCAGCTCGGCGGCGACGCTCGACCGCTCGCGCATCGACGCCTGACAGGCGTCACGGACAGGACCGGGCCGTGCGGTACGCATATCAGCACGGCCCGGTCAGGCCACAGGGGGCAACTGTCACCTGATGGGGTGAAGAGGGGGAGGAGAAGAGTCCGGGATCTTCCCGCTCTGTCCATCCTTGGGCACGCGACCGAAACGGTTCGCTGACAAGGAGTTGGCCGGTGGAGCAGTACGACACGGCAGTGCCGCGACAGCGCGATCCCAGCGCGGCGGAGATCTACCTGGAAGTCCAGCGGAGCCCCGCGTTCCAGGAAGTGCGCCGCCGCTACCGCCGGTTCGTCTTCCCGGCCGCCCTCGCGTTCCTGCTCTGGTACCTCGCCTACGTCGTCGCGGCGACCGCGGCACCCGGGCTCATGGCGCGGCCCGTCGCCGGCGCGGTGAACGTGGCCATGCTCGCCGGGCTCGGGCAGTTCCTCACCACCTTCCTGCTGACCTGGGCCTACGCGCGCCACGCGCGGCTGCGCCGGGACCGGGCGGCCCTCGAACTCCGCTGGGACACGCAGGAGATGACCCGAGGGGTGGCGCAGCGGTGACCGGAGACCATCAGACCCTGGCGCTCGTGCTCTTCAGCGTCTTCATCGCCGTCACCCTGGGGATCACCACCTGGGTGAGCCGGAACCGGCACGGATCGGCGGAGGAGTTCTACGCCGGGGGCAGGCTGTTCTCGCCTATGGAGAACGGTTTCGCCATCGCCGGCGACTACATGTCCGCGGCCTCCTTCCTCGGCATCTCCGGGCTGATCGCGCTCTACGGCTACGACGGCATGCTGTACTCCGTCGGCTTCCTCGTCGCCTGGCTGGTCGTCCTCCTGCTCGTCGCGGAACTCGTCCGCAACTGCGGGCGGTTCACGCTCGCGGACGTCGTCGCCGCGCGGATGTCCGAGCGGCCGGTGCGGATCGCCGCCGGAACCTCCTCCGTGGCCGTCTCCGTGCTCTACCTCGTGGCCCAGATGGTCGGCGCCGGAAGCCTGGTCGCGCTCCTGCTCGGCGGCACGAGCGAGGCGGCCCGCTCCTGGACCGTGATCGGCGTGGGGGCACTGATGGTGATCTACGTGTCGCTCGGCGGCATGCGGGCCACGACCTGGATCCAGATCGTCAAGGCGGTCCTGCTCATGGCGGGCACGATCGCGCTCACCGTCCTCGTCCTCCTCCGCTTCCACGGCGACGTGAACAGCCTGCTGGCCAGCGCGGCCGACCGCAGCGGCCACGGACGGGACTTCCTCGCCCCCGGGCTGCGCTACGGCGGTGACTGGACCGCGCGCCTCGACTTCATCAGCCTCGGGATCGCCCTGGTCCTGGGCACCGCGGGACTGCCGCACATCCTGTCGCGCTTCTACACCGTGCCCACCGCCCGTGCCGCCCGCCGGTCCGTCGTCTGGTCCATCGGCCTCATCGGCAGCTTCTACCTGATGACCATCGTGCTCGGCTTCGGCGCCGCCGCCCTGATCGGACCCGCCGAGGTCCGCGCCTCCAGCGCGTCGGGGAACACCGCCATTCCGCTGCTCGCCCTCGACCTCGGCGGCGGCGCGGGATCCACCGGCGGCACCGTGCTCTTCGCCGTCGTCGCCGCCGTCGCCTTCGCGACCATCCTCGCCGTCGTCGCCGGGATCACCCTCGCCTCCTCGGCCTCCGTCGCCCACGACCTGTACAGCTCGCTGCGCCGCCGGCACGCGAAGAAGCAGTACAGCGAGGTGACCGTGGCGCGGTTCGCGGCGGCCGGAATCGGCGCCGCCGCCATCGGGCTCGGCCTGCTCGCCCGCGATCTCAACGTGGCCTTCCTCGTCGGCCTCGCCTTCGCGGTCGCCGCCTCCGCCAACCTGCCCGTCCTGCTCTACTCGCTGTTCTGGCGGAAGTTCACCACCCGGGGCGCGGTCTGGTCGGTGTACGGCGGGCTGATCCCCGCGGTTGTCCTCGTCCTGCTGTCGCCGGTCGTCTCGGGCAGCCCGGAGGCGCTGTTCCCCGGGCTCGACTTCCACGTCTTCCCGCTGCAGAACCCGGGCGTGGTCTCCATCCCGCTCGGGTTCCTCGCGGGCTGGCTCGGTACGGTCACCTCGACCGAGCCGCCCGACGAGGCGCGGCACGCCGAGGCCGAGGTCCGGGCGCTGACCGGGGCCGGGGCCGTCTGAGAGGGAAAGCTCCTCGGACGGCTGGCGGTCTCGGGACGGTGTGCGGTCTCAGACCGTGGGCGGCCTCAGATGGCGGGTGGTCTCAGGCGGTGGGTGGACTCGGGTGGTGGGCGGCCTCAGGCGGCGGGTGGTGAGGCCGCCCAGGCGTACCGGTGCTCGGGGCGGCCCGTCTCGCCGTACCGGAGGGAGAGGCTCACCCGGCCGGTGCGTTCGAGGAGCTTGAGGTAGCGCTGGGCGGTCTGGCGGCTCACGCCGGCCCGCTCGGCGATCTCCTGAGCGGAGAGCGGGCCGCCGGCGGCGAGCAGGACCTGCCGGACCAGCTCGGCCGTGGTGGGGGAGTGCCCCTTCGGCAGGTCGGGGGCGACGGTGCCCGCCGCCAGGACCCCGAAGATCCGGTCCACCTCGGCCTGCTCCGCCTCGCCGCCGGCGCCCAGGGCGCGCCGGAGCGCCGCGTACGCCTCCAGCTTGGAGCGCAGACCGGCGAAGTTGAACGGCTTGACCAGGTACTGGAGCGCGCCGTGGCGCATCGCCGCCTGCACGGTGGCCACGTCCCGGGCTGCGGTCACCATGATCACGTCGCACTGGTGGCCGCGCGCGCGGAGTTCCCGTACGGCGGCGAGGCCGTTCTCGTCCGGCAGGTAGTGGTCGAGAAGGATCAGGTCCACCGGGTGCTCGGCCAGGGCGGCCAGCGCCTCGGCGGTCGAATGGGCGAGGGCGGACACCCGGAAGCCGGGGACCTTCGCGACGTACGCGGCGTTGATCCGCGCCACGAGCACGTCGTCGTCGACCACGAGCACGTCGATCATCGCGCGGCCTCCCCGGCGGGCTCCGGCGACAGGGCGGTTCCGGCGGGCTCCGGTTCGGTCAGGGCGTCCGGGAGGACGACGGTGAACTCCGCGCCCCCGTCCGGGGCCCCGGCCACGCGGGCCGTGCCGCCCCGGCGCTCGGCCAGCCGGCGCACGAAGGCGAGACCGAGCCCGCGCCTGCCGTGGGGCGGCGGCTCCTTCGTCGACCAGCCCTCGGTGAAGATCAGCTCGCGGCGCTCCTCGGGGACGCCGGGGCCGCTGTCCGTGACCCGCAGCACGACCGTACGGCCGTCGGTGCGGAACGCGACCTCGATCAGGGCGCCCGGCGTGCCCGCGACGGCGTCCAGGGCGTTGTCGACCAGATTGCCGACGACCGTCACCAGCTCACGGGGGTCGACGAGCCGGTCCGGCAGCAGGGACTCCGGGGAGATCCGCAGCGACACGCCGCGCTCGGCGGCGACGGTCGCCTTGCCGACCAGGAGCGCGGCGAGCAGCGGGTCGTGGACCTTCTCCGTGACCTGCTCGGCGGTCGCCCGGTGCACCCCGACCACCTCGGTGACGAACTCGACCGCCTCCTCGTGCATGTCCAACTCCAGGAGGCCGAGGAGCGTGTGCAGCCGGTTGGCGTGCTCGTGGTCCTGGGCGCGGAGGGCGTCGATCAGGCCCCGCGTCGAGTCGAGCTCCCGCCCGAGGCGCTCCAGCTCGGTGCGGTCGCGCAGGGTCGCGACGGCGCCGCCGTCGTCCGTGGGCATCCGGTTGGCGATCAGGACCCGGTGGCCCTGGACGGTGACGAGGTCCTCGCCCGTGACCCGGCCCGCGAGGACGTCGGCCGTACGGCCCTCGCCGAGGACCTCGTCCACGGGCCGGCCCGCGGCCTCGGGGCCGACGCCGAGGAGGCGCTGCGCCTCGTCGTTCACCAGCCGTACGGAGCCGGTGCGGTCGATGGCCACGACACCTTCCCGGATGCCGTGCAGCATCGCCTCGCGCTCGGCGAGCAGCGCGGAGATGTCGGAGAAGGCCAGGTCGTGCGTCTGCCGCTGGAGCCGCCGGGAGATCAGGTACGCGGCGAGGGCCCCGACCGCGAGCGCCCCGCCCGCGTACGCGAGGAGGCCGGGGATCGCGGCGAGGAGCCGGTCGCGGACGCTGTCGTACTCGATGCCGACGGAGACGGCGCCGATGATCCGGCCGTCCGCGTCGCGCAGCGGGGCCTTGCCGCGCGCCGAGCGGCCGAGCGTGCCGCTGTCGATCTCCATCACCTCCCGGCCCGCGAGGACGGCGCTCGGGTCGGTGGAGACGCGCCGGCCGATCTCGGCGGGGTCGGTGTGCGACCAGCGCACTCCGCGGGTGTCCATGACGACGACGTACTCGGCGCCGGTGGACACCCGGATCCGTTCGGCCTCCGTCTGTACCGGGCCCCGTGCCGAGGGCGGCGTGCCGACGAGGCCGGCGGCGAGCACCGGGGAGGCGGTGGTCTCGGCGATGGCCAGGGCCCGCCGCATGGCCTGGTCGTCGAGCTGGGCGCTGAGCGGGGCGAGGAAGAGACCGGTGGCGAGGACGGTCACACCGGTCGCGATGGCCAGCTGCATCAGCAGGACCTGCGCGAACACCCGCCGGGGCCACCCGAACCGCCGACGGCGCACGAGGGGCCGCGCGGGGCTGGTCTGTGCGGGGCTCATGTCGGAAAAGGTAAGCGCCCGGGCCCCACGACCGGAAATACCGGCCCCGGTTCCCCGCTGGGCCCGTATCGCCGGGCTGTCCCGTGTCCCTGCGCCGGAGCCCCGGCCGTACCGGATCCCGGCCGCGCCGGATCCCGGCCGCGCCGGAAGCTCGGGTGGCTTCGGATCGGCCCGTGGTTTCGGTCGTCCTCGGACGATCACGCCTATCCTGGGGCCTTCCCACCGCCGTGGGAAGGAACCCGCGACCGGAGGCACGACCCTTGAGCACGCAGCAGATCCCCGTCGTCGTCCTCGCCGGGTTTCTCGGGGCCGGGAAGACCACGCTCCTCAACCACCTGCTGCGCAGCGCCCGGGGTACCCGCATCGGGGTCATGGTCAACGACTTCGGGGACATCGGCATCGACGCGATGACCGTCGCCGGACAGGTGGGCTCCACCGTCTCCCTCGGCAACGGCTGCCTGTGCTGCGCGGTCGACGCGAGCGAGCTCGACGAGTACCTGGAGGTGCTGACCCGGCCCGAGTCCCGGCTCGACGTGATCGTCATCGAGGCGAGCGGCCTCGCCGAGCCGCAGGAACTGGTCCGCATGGTGCTGGCCAGCGAGAACGAGCGGATCGTCTACGGAGGGCTCGTCCAGCTCGTCGACGCGGCCGAGTTCGACGCCACCCGGCGGCTCCACCCCGAGACCGACCGGCACCTCGCCCTCGCCGACCTCGTGGTGGTCAACAAGGTCGACCGGGTCTCGGAGGACCGCCTGCGGACCGTCCGGGACACGGTGGCCGGCCTCGCGGGGCGCGCCGCCGTGGTCGAGGCCTCCCACGGCCGGATCGAGCCGGAGCTGCTCTTCGACCGGGTCGTCCCCGAGGACGAGATCGAGGGCCAGATGTCGATCGAGGACATCCTGTACGGCCCCGGCGACGACACCCACGCCCACCCGCACGCGGCCTACGAGACCCTCTCGCTGACGGCCGCGGTCCCGCTGCACCCGCGCAGGCTGATGACCTTCCTGGACTCCAGGCCCGAGGGGCTCTACCGGATCAAGGGTTTCGTCGACTTCGGCGCCGCCGACCCGGACAACCGTTACGCCGTCCACGCGGTCGGCCGCTTCCTGCGCTTCTACCTCGAGCCCTGGCCCGCCGGCGAGGAGCGGCTCACCCAGCTCGTCCTGATCGGCTCCGGCATCGACGCCGCCGCCCTGCGGAAGGAGCTCGCCGCGTGCGAGGCGAGCGGCCCGGAGGACACCCCCGACGAGCACGGCATGTGGGGAGTCCTGCGCTACGTACGGCAGACCGACGAGGAGCCGGACCAGGTCCAGGACGCCCCGCTCTCCTGACCTCCCGCCTGCCCGGCAGGCCCGGCAGGCCCGGCCGGCTGGCCAGCTCCGGGCGTGTCCGGCGAGGTCGTGGACCGGGACCGGGACCGGGACCGGGGGTAGGGGAAGACCCCCTTGGGGTCGTGGCCGGTTCCAAGGGGGTCCCTTCGTGGCGTGCGGACGGTCAGGCGGGGCCGGCCAGTACGTCGACCGGCTGGGGCAGCGGGACGCCCGAGCCGTCGCGGCGCGGGTCCACGTCCGGCAGCGGCACCGGGGTGCCGTTCTTCTGCGCGGCCCGGGCCGGGGTGGCGCCCGCCCAGGCCAGGATCAGGACGTCCTCGCCCTTCAGGAACCGCTGGCAGCGGACACCGCCCGTCGCGCGGCCCTTGCGCGGGTACTGGTCGAAGGGGGTCAGCTTCGCCGACGTACCCGCCGAGGCGTCCAGGGTGCCGGTGGAGCCCGCGACCGTGAAGACGACGGCGTCCGCCGCCGGGTCCACGGCCGTGAACGAGAGGACCTCGGCGCCCGCGGTCAGCTTGACGCCCGCCATGCCGCCGGCCGGACGGCCCTGGGGCCGTACCTGCGCGGCCGGGTAGCGGAGGAGCTGGGCGTCGGAGGTGATGAAGACCAGGTCCTCCTCGCCCGTCCGCAGCTCGGTCGCGCCGACGATCCGGTCACCGTCCTTGAGGGTGATGACCTCCAGCTCGTCCTTGTTCGCCGGGTAGTCCGGCACCACACGCTTCACCACGCCCTGCAGCGTGCCGATCGCGAGACCCGGCGAGGACTCGTCGAGCGTGGTCAGGCAGACCACCGACTCGTCCGCCTCCAGGGACAGGAACTCCGAGAGCTGCGCGCCACCCGCGAGGTTGGGGGTGGCCGCGGTGTCCGGGAGCTGCGGCAGGTCGATGACCGCGATGCGCAGCAGCCTGCCGTCCGAGGTCACCGCGCCGACGTCACCGCGCTGGGTGGCGGCCACCGCGGACACGATCAGGTCGTGCTTGGTGCGCGGCGCGTCCGGGTCGGTGGGCGGCAGCTCCGCCGTCGCCGTACGGGCCAGCAGGCCCGTGGAGGAGAGCAGCACGCGGCACGGGTCGTCCGCGACCTCGAGGGGGACGGCCGCGATGGGCGCGCCCGCCGATTCGAGCAGGACCGTCCGCCGGTCGGTGGCGAACTTCTTGGCGACCGCGGCCAGTTCCGCCGAGACCAGCTTCCGCAGCTCCGCGTCGGAGTCGAGGATCCCGGTCAGCTCGTCGATCTCGCCGTTGAGCCGGTCGCGCTCGGTCTCCAGCTCGATGCGGTCGAACCTGGTGAGGCGGCGCAGCGGGGTGTCCAGGATGTACTGCGTCTGGATCTCGCTCAGCGAGAAGCGCTCCATCAGGCGCTCCTTGGCCTGAGCGGAGTTGTCGCTCTCCCGGATGATCCGGATGACCTCGTCGATGTCGAGGAGTGCGACGAGCAGGCCGTCCACCAGGTGGAGCCGGTCGCGCTTCTTGGTCCGGCGGAACTCGGAGCGGCGGCGGACGACCTCGAAGCGGTGGTCGAGGTAGACCTCCAGGAGCTCCTTCAGGCCGAGCGTGAGCGGCTGACCGTCCACCAGCGCCACGTTGTTGATACCGAAGGACTCCTCCATCGGCGTCAGCTTGTAGAGCTGCTCCAGGACCGCCTCCGGCACGAAGCCGTTCTTGATCTCGATGACGAGACGCAGGCCGTGGCTGCGGTCGGTGAGGTCCTTGACGTCCGCGATGCCCTGGAGCTTCTTGGAGCCGACGAGGTCCTTGATCTTGGAGATGACCTTCTCGGGGCCGACCGTGAAGGGCAGCTCGGTCACGACGATGCCCTTGCGGCGCGCCGTCACGTTGTCCACGGTCGCCGTGGCGCGGATCTTGAACGTGCCGCGGCCGTTCTCGTACGCGTCCTTGATGCCGGACAGGCCGACGATCCGGCCGCCGGTCGGCAGGTCGGGTCCGGGCACGAAGCGCATCAGCGTCTCGAGGTCGGCTCCCGGGTGGCGGATCAGGTGGCGGGCCGCCGCGATCACCTCGCCGAGGTTGTGCGGCGGCATGTTGGTCGCCATGCCGACCGCGATCCCCGACGCGCCGTTGACCAGCAGGTTCGGATAGGCGGCGGGCAGCGCCACCGGCTCCTGCTCCTGGCCGTCGTAGTTCGGCGTGAAGTCGACCGTGTCCTCGTCGATGGAATCGGTCATCAGCAGCGCGGCCGGGGCCATCCGCGACTCCGTGTACCGCATGGCGGCGGGCGGGTCGTCGTTGCCGAGGGAGCCGAAGTTGCCGTGGCCGTCGACGAGGGGCAGCCGCATGGAGAAGGGCTGTGCCATGCGGACCATGGCGTCGTAGATCGACGCGTCGCCGTGCGGGTGGAGCTTGCCCATCACCTCGCCGACGACACGGGCGCACTTCACGAACCCGCGATCGGGCCTGAGCCCCATCTCGCCCATCTGGTAGACGATGCGGCGCTGGACGGGCTTCATGCCGTCGCGGGCGTCGGGGAGAGCGCGCGAGTAGATCACCGAGTACGCGTACTCGAGGAAGGAGCCCTGCATCTCGTCGACGACGTCGATGTCGAGGATCCTCTCCTCGTACGCGTCGTCCGGCGGCGGTGTCTTCGTGCTGCGGCGGGCCATCGCGGCTGCGGCTCCTTCACCAACAAGGTTGATCTGACGCGGACCATTGTGGACTGTGCCACCGACAACGCCGACCGCGACCCGGAAGAGGGACATCCGGAAGGGGCGGGAACTTCGCGAGGTGTCGGCGCGCTTGCATACAGTGGCAGGACTTTTTCACATCGCGATCGAAGGGACGTACATGCCCATGGGTCACACGGCCACGGCCGAGGCCGGCTCCGGCGGCCTGACAGCGACCGAGCACCGGTTGGCGAACGGCCTGCGCGTGGTGCTCTCGGAGGACCACCTGACCCCGGTCGCCGCGGTCTGCCTCTGGTACGACGTCGGTTCGCGTCACGAGGTCGAGGGCCGCACGGGCCTCGCCCACCTCTTCGAGCACCTGATGTTCCAGGGCTCGAAGCAGGTCCACGGGAACGGGCACTTCGAGCTGGTGCAGGGCGCGGGCGGCTCGCTCAACGGCACGACGAGCTTCGAGCGCACCAACTACTTCGAGACCATGCCCACCCACCAGCTGGAGCTCGCGCTCTGGCTGGAGGCCGACCGCATGGGCTCGCTGCTCGCGGCCCTGGACGACGAGTCCATGGAGAACCAGCGGGACGTCGTCAAGAACGAGCGCCGCCAGCGGTACGACAACGTGCCGTACGGCACGGCCTTCGAGAAGCTGACCGCGCTGGCCTACCCGGAGGGCCACCCGTACCACCACACGCCCATCGGTTCCATGGCGGACCTGGACGCCGCCACGCTGGAGGACGCGCGGAACTTCTTCCGCACGTACTACGCGCCGAACAACGCGGTGCTGTCGGTCGTCGGCGACATCGACCCGGCGGAGACCCTCGCCTGGGTCGAGAAGTACTTCGGCTCGATCCCCTCCCACGACGGCAAGCTGCCCCCGCGTGACGGCTCGCTGCCCGACGTCATGGGCTCCGAGCAGCGTGTGGTCCTGGTCGAGGAGGTCCCGGCGCGCGCGCTGATGGCCGCCTACCGGCTGCCGCACGACGGCACGCGCGAGTGCGACGCCGCCGACCTGGCCCTGACGGTCCTCGGCGGTGGCGAGTCCTCCCGCCTGCACAACCGCCTGGTCCGCCGGGACCGGACGGCCGTCGCCGCCGGCTTCGGCCTGCTGCGCCTCGCCGGGGCGCCCTCGCTGGGCTGGCTGGACGTCAAGACCTCCGGCGGCGTCGAGGTCCCGCAGATCGAGGCCGCCGTCGACGAGGAGCTCGCCCGCTTCGCCGCCGAGGGCCCGACGCCCGAGGAGATGGAGCGCGCGCAGGCCCAGTTGGAGCGCGAGTGGCTCGACCGGCTCGGCACCGTCGCGGGCCGCGCCGACGAACTGTGCCGGTTCGCCGTGCTGTTCGGCGACCCGCAGCTCGCCCTCACGGCCGTCGACCGGGTCCTCGACATCACCGCCGAGGAGGTGCAGGCGGCCGCCAAGGCCAAGCTGCGCCCCGACAACCGCGCGGTGCTCGTCTACGAGCCGGTGGCCACCGAACAGAGCGAGAGCGACAGCGACGAGGAAGAGGGAGCGGACCAGTGACCGACGCTGCCGTGTCTTTGACGAGCATGGACTTCCACCCGCAGCCCGCGCCGGGCGTCGCCAGGCCCTGGGCGTTCCCGGCCCCGGACCGCGGCTCCCTGGCCAACGGCCTGACCCTGCTGACCAGCCACCGCCCCGGCCAGCAGGTCGTGGCCGTGGAGCTCTTCCTGCCGGCTCCGCTGGACGCCGAGCCGGCCGGTCTCGACGGCGTCGCCACGATCATGGCCCGCGCGCTCTCCGAGGGCACGGACCAGCGTGACGCCGAGGAGTTCGCGGCCGAGCTGGAGCGCTGCGGCGCCACGCTCGACGCGCACGCGGACCACCCGGGCGTGCGGGTCTCCCTCGAGGTGCCCGTCTCCCGGCTGCCCAAGGCGCTCGGGCTGCTCTCCGAGGCGCTGATCGCCCCGGCGTTCTTGGACACCGAGATCGAGCGCCTCGTGCGCAACCGCCTCGACGAGATCCCGCACGAGACGGCCAACCCGGCCCGCCGCGCCGCCAAGCAGCTCTCCAAGGAGCTGTTCCCGGCCGAGGCCCGGATGTCCCGGCCGCGTCAGGGCACCGAGGAGACCGTCGAGGCGATCGACGCCGCCGCGGTCCGCGCCTTCTACGAGGCGTACGTCCGGCCCGCCACGGCCACCGCGGTGGTCGTCGGCGACCTGACCGGCGTCGACCTGGACAAGGTCCTCGCCGAGACCCTGGGCGCCTGGACGGGCGAGCCGGCCGAGCCGCTGCCGATGCCGCCGATCACGGCCGACGACACCGGACGGGTCGTCATCGTGGACCGTCCCGGCGCGGTCCAGACCCAGTTGCTGATCGGCCGGATCGGCGCCGACCGGCACGACAGCGTCTGGGCTGCCCAGGTCCTGGGCACGTACTGCCTCGGTGGCACCCTCACCTCGCGGCTCGACCGCGTCCTGCGTGAGGAGAAGGGCTACACGTACGGCGTGCGGGCCTTCGGGCAGGTGCTCCGCTCCGACGCCGAGGGGAACGGTGCCTCGATGCTCGCCATCAGCGGCTCGATCGACACCCCCAACACCGGCCCGGCACTTGACGACCTGTGGAAGGTGCTGCGGACCCTCGCCGCGGAGGGCCTCACCGACGCCGAGCGCGAGACGGCCGTGCAGAACCTGGTGGGCGTGGCACCGCTCAAGTACGAGACGGCCGCCTCGGTCGCCGGGACGCTCGCCGACCAGGTCGAGCAGCACCTCCCGGACGACTACCAGGCCCAGTTGTACGCGCGGCTCGCCGAGACGGGCACGGTCGAGGCGACCGCGGCCGTCGTCAACGCCTTCCCCGTGGACCGGCTCGTGACCGTGCTCGTGGGCGACGCGGCACAGATCGCGGAGCCGGTGCGCGCGCTCGGCATCGGTGAAGTCACCGTGGTGACCGGCTGATCGCACGCGCCGACCCGGCGACGGAAGGCCTCGACGTCATGATTTCGTCGAGGCCTTCCGCTTTGTCCGTATTGAGGGCAAGGGTGGCTGTCTGCCCTGTGGCATGTCTTACAAACAGGCGTGTCTGTTTGGTGATTGACAGACGATCCCATAGCGTCGGTGCGGCTGTTCGTCAGTTGCACGTGCCGCATTCGCGGCAACGGACAGTCATCGCCGAGTCCCCGTCAGGCGCGAGCCTGGGGAGCCGGGGACCCACACAGTCCCTGGGGTGAATCGGGCGCCTTCGTCACGTACGGAGGGGCTCGTAGGAGACCTTCCTGCTCCGAACCCGTCAGCTAACCCGGTAGGCGAGAAGGAAGGAAAGGATCAGCCCCTACATGGCGTTCACCCGTGCCACCGGGAAGCATCGTGGTCCGAGCCGGATGGCGCGCCGCAGCGTGGGCATCGCCGGCGTCGCGACGCTCGCCACCACCGGCGTCATCGGAACCTTCGCTTCCCCGGCGCTCGCCGCCGACACGGACAACCGCTCCGCCGAGGACACCGGCCTCACGCAGGTGATCACCGAGGACTCGCTCGCGGACCGGATCGACGCCCAGGCCGCCGCCCAGGAGCAAGAGGCCTTCGAGGCCATCGTCAAGGCGAAGGCCCAGGCCGAGGCCCGCGCCGAGGCGAAGCGCAAGGCCGAGGCCCGTGCCAAGGAGGTCCGCGAGGAGCGCGAGCGCGCCGCCCGCGAGGCCGAGCGCCGGCGACTCGCCTCCTTCCAGCTCCCCGTGGCCGGCTCGTACGTGACCACCGGCTACAAGACCGGCGGCTCGCTCTGGTCCTCCGGCAGCCACTCCGGCATCGACTTCCACGCCTCCTACGGCAGCTCGGTCGTCTCCGTCGGCTCCGGCACCGTCGTCGAGGCCGGCTGGGGCGGCGCGTACGGCAACAACATCGTCATCCAGATGAACGACGGCACGTACACCCAGTACGGTCACCTCTCGTCCATCGGGGTCTACGTCGGCCAGACCGTCGAGCCGGGCCAGCAGATAGGCATCTCGGGCTCGTCCGGCAACTCGACCGGCCCGCACCTCCACTTCGAGGCGCGGACGGGCTCCGACTACGGCTCGGACCTGAACCCCATCTCCTACCTCCGCGCCCGCGGCGTCAGCCTCTGACACCTCGCGCATCGCGTCGCAAAAGCCCCGGCTCGTACTGAGCCGGGGCTTTTCGCTGACCGAAACATATCGCTGGATTCCACGGGGGCATCGGAAATTCCGGCCTGCTGCAATAGAGTCGCGGAACAGACGCAGAACGGACGCGGAACATGCGTCGCTCGAATTGTCTCTCGCGGACCAAGGCGGAGGTCGGACATGCGCGTACCCGCGCAATCGGTATGCACGGCGATCCGGGACGACATCGTCTCCGGTGTCTTCGAGCGGGGCGGGCGGCTGACCGAGGAGCAGCTCGCGCGCCGCTACGGGGTCTCCCGTGTCCCGGTCCGTGAGGCCCTGCGCACCCTGGAGTCCGAGGGCTTCGTCGTCACCCGCCGCCATGCCGGCGCCCATGTCGCCGAGCCCACCGAGCAGGAGGCGGCCGATCTGCTCGACATGCGGGCCCTCCTCGAACCGCTGGGCGCCGCCCGCGCCGCGCAGCGGCGCACCGAGGCGCACCTGAAGGTCCTCCGCGGCCTGGTCAGGCTGGGGCAGGAGCGGGCCAGGCGCGGCCAGGGCGAGGATCTGCGCTCGCTCGGGGGCTGGTTCCACGAGACGCTGGCGCAGGCCTCCGGCAGTCCGGCGCTGACCGCGCTGCTCACCCAGCTGCGGCACAAGATCGCCTGGATGTACGCGGTCGACCAGCCCGCCCACCCCGTGGAGGCCTGGTCCGAGCACGGAGCCATCGTGGACGCCGTCGCGCGCGGCGACGCCGAGCGGGCCAGGGCGCTGACGGCGCTGCACGCGGAGCGCTCGTTGGGACTGCACCGGCTCAAAAGGCCGGAGCGCGGTCGTGTGAGGGTTTCGCAACATGTCGTCAACACGGCGAGCGGCCGGAATTAACGCGCGCACCGTATACAAAGAATAGGAATTCGACGGAGCCTGTTTGGGCTGCCCGGAAACACCGGCTCCGGAAATGTGAAAACCGCGACCTCCGGAATTCCGGGTGTCGCGGTTTCGTCGTACGGGGAACGCGTCGTACGGGGGAACGCGTCGTACGGGGGAAAGCGGGGTCAGACGGTCTCGGGGAGCTCGTCGAGACCCTCGGCGACCAGCTTCGCGAGACGGTCGAGCGCGACCTCGGCGCCGTCGGCCTCCGAAGCGAGGACGATCTCCTCGCCGCCCTGCGCGCCCAGGCCGAGCACCGCGAGCATCGAAGCGGCGTTCACGGGGGTGCTGTCGGACTTGGCGATCGTCACCGGAACGCCGGAAGCCGTGGCGGCACGGACGAAGATGGACGCGGGGCGGGCGTGGAGGCCCTCGGCCCAGCCGACGTTGACGCGGCGCTCAGCCATGGTGTTGCCCTTCAAGTCTCAAGCGGGTTGTCTAGACCAGTCTCTCATGTGATGCGCGGTGCTCGTGCCGACCTTCGACCCGGACCGCACCGACTTTCGGTCCTCCTCACCTTGCACGGCACGCACCTGCCGCGCGACCGGTGCCGGTGTCGCACACCGGCCGTAGGCTGGCCCCATGCAGAGCGCGTCGGAGCAGTCGGAAGCGGCGGATCGACCGGCATCACCGGCACCTGCCCCATCGCCGGAGCACGCCTATCCCGATCACTGGGAGGCGGACGTGGTCCTCCGGGACGGCGGCACCGCGCGCATCAGGCCCATCACCGCCGACGACGCCGACCGGCTGGTCAGCTTCTACGAGCAGGTGTCGGACGAGTCCAAGTACTACCGCTTCTTCGCGCCCTACCCGCGGCTCTCCGCGAAGGACGTCCACCGGTTCACCCACCACGACTTCGTCGACCGGGTGGGCCTCGCCGCGACGGTGGGCGGCGAGTTCATCGCCACCGTCCGCTACGACCGCATCGACGACCGCGGCATGCCCGCCTCGGGACCGGCCGACGAGGCCGAGGTCGCCTTCCTCGTCCAGGACGCGCACCAGGGGCGCGGCGTCGCCTCCGCCCTGCTCGAACACATCGCGGCCGTCGCGCGCGAGCGGGACATCCGGCGCTTCGCCGCGGAGGTGCTCCCTGCCAACAACAAGATGATCAAGGTCTTCACGGACGCGGGCTACACCCAGAAGCGGAGCTTCGAGGACGGCTCCGTCCGGCTCCACCTCGACCTCGAACCGACCGTCCGCTCTCTCGCCGTCCAGCGCGCGCGGGAGCAGCGGGCGGAGGCGCGATCCGTCCAGCGGCTCCTCACACCCCGCTCCGTCGCCGTCGTCGGCGCCGGGCGCGCGCCCGGCGGGGTCGGCCGGACCGTCCTCCGCAATCTCCTCGGCGCCGGCTTCACCGGCCGCGTCCACGCGGTGAACGCCGCGCTCACCGACGGTCCGGCGGAGCTCGACGGAGTCCCCGCCCACCGCTCCGTCGCGGCCATCGGCGAGCCCGTGGACCTGGCGATCGTCGCCGTCCCCGCCGAGCGCGTGCCGGAGGTCGTCGCCGACTGCGGCGAGCACGGGGTGCTGGGCCTCGTCGTCCTCTCCGCCGGGTACGCGGAGAGCGGCCCGGCCGGCCGGGAGCGGCAGCGCCAGCTCGTACGGCAGGCCCGCTCGTACGGGATGCGGATCATCGGGCCGAACGCGTTCGGGATCATCAACACCTCCGAGGACGTCCGGCTCAACGCCTCGCTCGCCCCCCACATGCCGGCCGCCGGGCGGATCGGGCTCTTCACCCAGTCCGGCGCGATCGGGATCGCGCTCCTCGCCGGCCTCCACCGGCACGGCGCGGGGCTCTCCTCCTTCATCTCGGCCGGCAACCGCGCCGACGTGTCCGGGAACGACTTCCTCCAGCACTGGTACGACGACCCGGGTACGGACGTCGTCCTCCTCTATCTGGAGTCGATCGGCAACCCCCGGAAGTTCACCCGGCTGGCCCGCCGCACCGCGGCGGTCAAGCCGGTCGTGGTCGTCAAGGGAGCCCGGCACAGCGGCAGCGCGCCGCCCGGCCACCGGGTGCCCGTCACCCGCATCCCGCACGCCACGGTCTCCGCGCTGCTGCGCCAGGCCGGGGTGATCCGCGTCGACACCGTCACCGAACTCGTGGACGCCGGACTGCTCCTCGCCGCCCAGCCGCTGCCCGCCGGGCCCAGGGTCGCGATCCTCGGCAACTCCGAGTCGCTCGGCCTCCTCACGTACGACGCCTGCCTGACCGAGGGACTGCGCCCGCTGCGGCCGCTCGACCTGACGACCGCGGCGGGCCCGGCGGACTTCCGGGACGCGCTGGCCGCGGCGCTCGCGGACGAGACGTCCGACGCGGTCGTGGTGACCGCGATCCCCTGGGTCGGGGAGAACGGCGCCACCGAGTCCGGCGACGGGGAGGTCCTCGCGGCCTCTCTGCGCGAGGCCGTCGCGTCCGTACCCGCCCCGGCGAAGCCCGTCGTCGTCGTCCACGTCGAGATGGGCGGCCTCGCGGAGGCCCTCGCGGTCGCGACGAGCACGAGGCCGGCGCCGACGGGCACGAGGCCGGCGCCGGCTGGGACCCGTACGGCATCGGCTCCGGCCCGCCCCGCGACGGCAGCTGTCACCGGCACCGCCGCCCCGGCCGCCGCCCCGGCCACCGGGGAGACCGCCGACCCGGGCTCCGCCCCGAGCGCCGGTCCTGCCGCCCCCGATCCTGCCGTCGCGTCGACCGCCGACCCGACCCCCGGCCGGCAGGCCACCATCCCCGCCTATCCCGCCGCCGAGCGCGCCGTGCGGGCCCTGGCCGAGGCCGTGCGGTACGGGCAGTGGCGGCGGCAGGCCGCCGAGCCCGGACGGGTGCCCGAGTACGAGGACATCGACGAGCCAGGAGCCGCGGCGCTCATCGAGCGGGTGCTCGGTGACGGCGGCGACGGCGGCGAAACGGACGCGCGGGGTGTGACCCTCGACACCGCGGAGGCGGGGGAGCTGCTCTCGCGGTACGGGATCACCGTCCTGCCCACCCTCCCCGCGCCCACCCCCGACCACGCCGTCGCGGCCGCCCGCCGGCTCGGCTACCCCGTCGCGCTCAAGACGACCGCGCCCCACCTGCGCCACCGCCCCGACCTCGGCGGTGTCCGGCTGGACCTGGCCACCGAGGAGCAGCTCCGTACCGCCTACGCCGAGGTGACCGAGGTCCTCGGCAAGCCCGAGGAGCTCCAGCCCGTCGTCCAGGCGATGGTGCCCCGGGGCGTCGACACCCTCGTCCGCTCCGCCATCGATCCCGCCGTCGGAGCCGTCCTCTCCTTCGGGCTCTCCGGCGCGGCCTCCGAGCTCCTCGGCGACACGGCCCACCGGTTGGTCCCGGCCACCGACCGGGACGCCGCCGAGCTCGTCCGTTCCATCCGCACCGCCCCGCTGCTCTTCGGCTGGCGCGGATCCGCCCCGGTCGACACCCCCGCCCTGGAGGAACTCCTGCTCAGGGTCTCCCGGCTCGTCGACGACCACCCGGAGGTGGTGGCGGTCTCCCTGGAGCCGGTGGTCGTGGCCCCGGGCGGACTCTCCGTCCTCGGAGCCACCGTCCGGCTGGCCCCGCCCCCGCCCCGGACCGACCTCGGCCCACGCCGCCTGCCGAGTTACTGAGGCTCTGAGGGGGCCCAGGGCCCCGTAGGATGGAGTCCATGGCGAAGAGCGGTACGACGACCCAGGGGCTGCGCGCGGCGATCGAGCGCAGCGGCTACTACCCGGCCCTCGTGGCCGAGGCGGTGGAGGCCGCCGTCGGCGGCGAGGCCGTGGCGTCGTACGTGGTGCACCAGGAGACCACGTTCGACGCGAACGAGGTCCGGCGCCACGTCACCGTCCTCGTCCTGACGGCGCACCGCTTCATCGTGAGCCACACCGACGAGCAGGCCGCCGACACCAGCTCCCCGACGCCGTACGCCACGACGTCCACCGAGTCCGTGAAGCTCGACCGGATCTCCTCGGTCGTCGTCAGCCGTGTCGTCGCCAACCCCGAGTCGTACACGCCGGGCACGCTGCCCCGCGAGGTGGTGCTCACCATCGGCTGGGGCGCCGTCTCCCGCATCGACCTGGAGCCCGCCGCCTGCGGCGACGCCAACTGCGACGCCGACCACGGCTACACGGGGAACGCCACCGCCGACGACCTCAGCCTGCGGGTGAGCGAGGCCGGCGACGGCCCGGACACCGTCCGGCAGACCCTCGCCTTCGCCCAGGCGCTCTCCGAATCCATCGCGGCCACCGCCGCCACCGCGCGCTGATGGTCCAGCCCACCGCCGTGTCCCACGGCTGGCCAGACGACCCGGTCCCGCTGTCCCCGGACACCGCGCCGGTGCCCGAGTACACCTTCGGCTCCCTCGGCGACCTGCTGCCGACGCTCGTCGCGGGGCAGGGCGTGCCCGGCTTCGACGCGCGGATCGCCGAGCTGACGCCGGCCGACCGGAACTGTGTGTTCCTGATCGATGGACTCGGCTGGGAGCAGATCAAGGCCCATCCGGACGAGGCCCCGTATCTGACCTCGCTCCTCGGCTCCTCGCGCGGCGGTACGGGCCGCCCGGTCACCGCCGGCTTCCCCGCCACCACCGCGACCTCGCTCGCCTCCGTCGGCACCGGCCGCTACCCCGGTACGCACGGGCTGCCCGGCTACACCGTGCGCAACCCCGACACCGGCGAGCTGATGAACCAGCTGCGCTGGAGGCCGTGGAGCGAGCCGCGCGTCTGGCAGCCGTACCCCACGGTCTTCCAGCTCGCGCACGCGGCCGGGATCCACACCGCCCAGGTGTCCTCCCCGATCTTCGAGCAGACCCCCCTCACCCAGGTCGCGCTCAGCGGCGGAACGTTTCACGGGCGGCTGACCGGCGAGGAGCGCATGGACTTCGCCGCCGAGCAGCTCGCCGCCGGCGACCGCTCGCTCGTCTACACGTACTACAGCGAACTCGACGGCGCGGGACACCGGTTCGGCATCGACTCCGACGCCTGGCGCGGACAGCTGATGTTCGTCGACCGGCTCGTGCAGCGCCTCGCCGAGCAGCTCCCGCCCCGCTCCGCGCTGTACGTCACGGCCGACCACGGCATGGTCGACATCCCCTTCGACGAGCAGCACCGCATCGACTTCGACGAGGACTGGGAGCTGCGCGCCGGCGTGGCCTTCCTCGGCGGCGAGGGCCGGGCCCGCCATGTGTACGCCGTGCCGGGCGCCGAGGCGGACGTCCTCACCTGCTGGCGCGAGGTTGTCGGCGAGCAGTTCTGGGTGGCGGGCCGGGACGAGGCCATCGCCCTCGGCTGGTTCGGCGACGAGATCGACGAGCGGGTGTACGGCAGGATCGGCGACGTGGTCGCCGCGGCACACGACGACGTCGCGATCACCGCGTCGGTCAACGAGCCCCACGAGTCGGCGATGGCCGGCATGCACGGGTCCATGACCCCCGCCGAGCAGCTCGTCCCGCTGCTCGAAGTCCGTTCCTGAACCCCCGCGCCGCACACCCCCTCACGACCTGAAAGGTCCCTGACCCGTCATGCCCGAGCTGGTCTTCTTCTCCGGAACCATGGATTGCGGGAAGAGCACCCTGGCCCTCCAGATCGCCCACAACCGCGACGCGCGCGGGCTCCAGGGCGTGATCTTCACCCGTGACGACCGGGCGGGCGAGGGCAAGCTGTCCTCCCGGCTCGGCCTGGTGACGGAGGCGGTCGAGGCTCCGCAGGGCATGGACCTGTACGCGTACCTCGTCACCCAGCTCTCGCAGGGCGGCAAGGCCGACTACGTGATCGTCGACGAGGCGCAGTTCCTCGCGCCGGAGCAGATCGACCAGCTCGCCCGAATCGTCGACGACCTCGGCCTGGACGTCTTCGCCTTCGGCATCACCACCGACTTCCGGACCAAGCTCTTCCCCGGCTCGCAGCGGCTGATCGAACTGGCGGACCGGATCGAGCAGCTCCAGGTCGAGGCGCTGTGCTGGTGCGGGGCCAGGGCCACGCACAACGCCCGTACGGTCGGCGGGCAGATGGTCGTCGAGGGCGCCCAGGTGGTGGTCGGCGACGTGAACCGGCCGGCGGGGGAGGTCGGTTACGAGGTCCTCTGCCGCCGTCACCACCGCCGCCTCATGACCTCGGCCACGGCCCACGCGGGCGCGCTCTCGCCGGACGTCCTCCCGGTCAACAACGCCTGACCCGCGGTCAGTCGGGCGGCGGTAAGAGATCTCCGCGCAGCCGCCGCGTGCGAAGCGCCAGCTCCAGTTCGAAGCGGCGGTCCGGGTCGTCCAGGTCGTCGCCCCACAACTCACGGAGCTGTCTCAGCCGGTAGCGCACGGTCTGGGGGTGGACTCCGAGCAGGGCGGCCACCTCCGGAGCACCACCCCGCGTCTCCAGCCAGGCCAGCAGTGTCTCGGCGAGTCGGTTGGCGTGCGCCGGGCCGCCGACCTCGTCAAGCCGCGCCAGCCGCCGCCGCGCCAGATCGTCGATCAGCTCACCCGCGGGCAGCAGCACCAAGGCTTCGACGTGCTCGCCGCAGTGCAGGAGCCGCCCCCGCGGCAGCAGACCCTGCTCGATCATCCCGACAGCGGCCTCCGCCCAGCGCAGCGACGTGGCAGCCTCCACCAGGGGAACCGACGGGCCGAGCGCCCCGGACCAGCCGGCCAGCGCCCGGTCCAGCAACTCCGCGCGTCCGGGGGCGTCCGGGTCCGGTACGACCAGGCGCGGCTGCACGCCCTCCATGTCGAGCAGCATCTCGTCGCCCACCGCGGGGGCGACGGCCTCCTGGGCGGGACGGAGCAGCACCGCCACCGCCACCCTCCCGGGCAGCTGCCAGCCCAGGTCGGCCGCGCGGTCGGCGAGCAAGGCGGTCGGATCCGTGCGGTGTTCGGTGAGCAGGAGATCGACGAGCAGCCGTTGCAGGCGCAGGCGCTCACCGGCCTGGCGGGCGACGGCCTCGGCATAGCCGCGTACCGACTGGGCCACCATGACGTCGAGGTACTCGAACGCGGACTCGGCGAGTTCGTACATGGCCGAAGGCGGGATGTCGACCTGCTGGCCGATCTTCGCCATACGCCGCCAGGAAAGGCGGACGCCCAGCCGGTAGATCCCCTGTAGGGAGTCCAGGCTGCGCCCTTGCGAGACCTCGCCGCGGCCGAAGTCCCGGAACAGCTCCGGGAGGGCGCGCGGCCGGTTCGACCCCGTGGTCATCTGTTCCACGAAGAGCTCAAGGGCGTGCCGGATGGCCACCAGTGCCTTCGGCTCCCCGGACTCGTCGGGCAGGAGCACCAGGCTCGGATACTCCCGCCGGATCGCGGCGAGGATGTCCTGTGCCAGTTCGGGGACCTGCTCCAAGGCGCGGTCGGCGAACTGCTGAATCCGTTGTCGTGGCACGTCGTGCCACGCTGACGAGGCTTCCACCGCACCGCTCCTGGGTGTCCGGTCCGTACGCGCTCGGTCTGCGGGCTTCATGTCCCAACCTAGCCCGCTCCGGAGCCCGCCGTGCCGGACGGGCCGTCCGCGGGCGATTCGGGGAACGTGACGAGCGGCACATTCGGCTGCTCGGGTGTGGCGTCGAGAGCGGTGACGATTCCGAAGGCGGCGCCGGCGGCCAGGAGGGCGGAGGCGGCGCAGGTCAGGAAGGCGGCGAGCAGTCTGGACATGAGGATGATCGGCCTCTCGGTCATCGAGGTCTGTCACCCAGCGCACCGGCCCGGTCCGGCGCGGCCAGTATGGGAGGCGCATTGACAGGTGGTCAAGAGGCGCCTAATTTCGCCGCCACAGGACTGTTACTCCCGGGTACGCATTCTCGCCCCGGTCAGGCTGCACCCCGTGTGTGCGCCTCCTTCCCGCACGGCCCACGAGCCCTCCCCGCACGTCGCGCCCGTATTGGAGTACCCGCATGCGTCGTTCCATGTCACCTTTGTCCCTGATTCTGCTCGGTGTCGGAGTCTTCCTGCTGGTGTTCACCCAGCTGCTGGCCTGGTACGTGGAGCCTCGCGCCAAACGCACGCCGACCGATGTGGACTCCACGACGGTCTTCAGTGGTCAGGGCAGCTACTTCGACACCGGGTCCGTCTCCACGGTGGACGGCCAGGCGCTCACGATCACCCGCCGGGTGCTGGGGGACGTCGCGGGCGGCGAGCGCAGCGGAAACGCGATCTGGGACGTCTCGACGCAGATCGACTCGCCGAAGACCCTCGCGCTGGGCGACCCGCGGAAGTCCCTGCAGTGGACCACCGAGCGCTGGGTGACCGACCGCCGGACGAACCTGCCGGTGCGCTGCTGCGACGAGAAGCCCGCGTTCGAGGGCGAGGCGTATCTGAAGTTCCCGTTCGACGTCGAGAAGCGCTCCTACTCCTGGTGGGACAGCACCCTGGGTGCCACCGTGCCGCTGGAGTTCCAGGAGGTCACCAGGGTCGGCGGGCGCGAGGGCTACCGCTTCGTCGGCAGCGTCAAGGCCACCCCGACCGGCACCCGTCTGGTGCCCGGGGTGCTGGTGGGCAGCTCGAAGCCGGGCCAGGTGCCGGCGGAGGAGTGGTACGCCAATGCGCGGATCGAGCTGACCGTGGACCAGCGCACGGGGCGGATCATGAACGCGCTGATCGCTCCGAAGAAGACGCTGCGGGCCCCGGGTTCGCAGAAGGACGCGGTCACCCTGCTGGCCAGTGAACGGCTGGAGTTCACGGAGGCGACCCGGCGCGAGCAGGTCGCGCTGGCCTCCGAGGACGGCGGCCGGCTGGAGCTGCTCGGCGAGACCGCGCCCCTCGCGGGCGGCGTCGCGGGCGGTCTGCTGGCCGTCGCCGGTGCCGTGCTGCTGATCCGCGGCCCCCGGCGGGGCGAGCACTCATCAGAGTGAGGAAAACGGGGCCGACCGAAGTCCCGAAATTGTCATCGGGGTGAGTAGCCGGAACGTATGCCTGAACGAACACTGATGTTACCCCGCGGTAAGGCCAACGTTTCCGCTGGAGCAGGCTGCCACCCTCGGCAGCCAGCCCGCCGCGGCACCCGCAGTACCCCGTACGAGCCAGCCCAGCGCTTCATCCCCGGAAGCCCGGCAGACCGACATGCGCATTCCCCTGCGCATCCCACCCGCAGCCGCCGAGTTGGAGCACCTCTATGCCCCAGCGCTCGTCCGCTCTGGCCTCGGGCCAGAAGGACTCCCGTTCCGTCCCCGCTCAGGCCCGCACCGGCAGCCACCTGGCCGACTCGCTCACTCTCGACGCGCCCGTCGCCCCCTCCGGGGCGCCCGTGCCACGTCGGATCACCTTCCTCGCCCGACGCGATCTGGCCAACCAGGCCGCCGGTGGCTCGGAACTGCTCATCGACCGGATAGCCGACGGTCTGACCGCCGACGGCCATGAGGTCACGCTCGTGTGCGGCGGCCCGGCCGCCGCACGCGACTACCGGGTGGTCTCCGCGGGAGGCGACGCGAGTCACTTCCCGCGCGCCAAGGCGACCTTCGCCCGCGAGGTCGGCACCTGCGACCTGTTGGTCGAAGTGTGCAACGGCATGCCGTACCTGGCGCCGCTGTGGCACCGCGGAGCAACGGTGTGCCTGGTCAACCACGTGCACACCGATCTCTGGCGGATGCGCTATCCGGGCCCGGCGGCACGCCTCGGACGCAGGCTGGAGCACTGGGCACTGACCGGGATCCACCGTGACAACCTGATGGTGGCCGTCTCCGAGTCGACCGCCTCCGAGCTGCGCGCCATCGGCGTGGCCGCGGACCGCATCCGGATCGTGAACAACGGTGTCGAAGAACCCGGCCCCCTGCTGCCGGAGGCGAAGGAACCGCTGTTCCTGGCCGTCGGACGACTGGTGGAGTACAAGCGCGTCGACCTGCTCCTACGGCTGTGGGAGCGGGTGCGCCCCGTCACCGGCGGCCGCCTCGTCATCGTGGGTGACGGCCCCGAACGGGAGCGGCTCGAAGCCATGGCCGGCCCCTCCGTGACGTTCGCAGGCCGGGTGTCGGAGGCCGAGAAGCACCGGCTGATGTGCGAGGCGTGGCTGCTGCTGCACCCCTCCCTCGTCGAAGGCTGGGGGCTGGTCGTCACCGAGGCGGCCGCGCGGGCCACCCCCGCGATCGGATTCGACATACCCGGACTGCGCGACTCCATCGAGGACGGTGAGACCGGGGTGCTCGCCCGGGGCGAGAGTTCGTTCGCCGCCGCGTGGTGCGCCCTGTCCCTCAGTGCCGAACGGCGCGCGGCCATGGGGCGGGCCGCCGCGCAGCGCGCCGAGCGCTTCCGCTGGAGCGCGACGGTCCGTCAGTTCCAGGCGGTCGCCGCCGAGGCCGTGGCCCGCACCGCGCACCCGGGACGCGAGAGGAGCGTCCGTGCCTGAGACCACCGAGCACGGATTCAAGGATCCGTCGCTGAGGCGATCGGCCGCCCTCTTCCGGGCGTTCATGCGCGAACCCAGCGATCCCGAGCGGTGCTACACCTTGCTGGCCCGTGACTCGGTCGCACAGGTCGCACGCCATGTCGACCTGACCGGCAAGATCGTCGTCGATGTCGGCGGCGGCAGCGGCCACTTCACCGAGGAGTTCCGCCGCCGTGGCGCGCAGAGCTACCTGTTCGAGCCCGACCCGCGGGAGCTGAACGCCCGCGGCCGTACCGCCGAGGACGCGGTCCTCGCCGACGGGTACCTGCTGCCGCTCGCCGACGGCGCCGCGGACGTGTGCTTCTCGTCCAACGTGCTGGAGCACGTGTCGGACCCGCAGACGTTCATCAGCGAAATGACCCGGGTCACCCGCCCCGGCGGGCTGATCTACCTGTCCTTCACCAACTGGCTCTCGCCCTGGGGAGGTCACGAGACCGCGCCGTGGCACTACCTCGGGGCCGACCGGGCCCGCGCGCGCTACGAACGGCGCACCGGCCGCGCGGCCAAGCACACGCTCGGGGAGAACCTCTTCCCCGTCCACATCGGTTCCACCCTGCGGCACGTCCGCGGTCGCGACGACGTGCAGGTCGTGACAGCGCGATCACGCTACTGGCCGTTCCTCGCGAGCACGATCACCCGGGTGCCGGGACTCCGCGAGATCGCCACCTGGAATCTGCTGCTGATTCTCAGGCGAAGCCCATGAGCATGCGAAGCGAGGAACGGTCATGACCACTACGGTCCAGGCGCCCACCCGGGCGCCGCAGCCCGGCCCGACGCCGTCGGAGGCGTCCGGCGAACCGCGCGGACGGCGCCTGCTGTTCGGCTTCTGGGCCTTCGTCCTGGTGGCGTTCCTCGCGGTGTCACCCGGGAAGATGACGTTCGAGACCAAACTCGGCGTCGCCCTCGACCCCTGGCGCTTCCTCGGCGACCTCGGTTCGCTGTGGAACGGGAACGTCGGCCTCGGCGGCATAGCCAACCAGTACGTGGGCTACGCCTTCCCGGCCCTTCCCTACTACGCGCTCATGGACCTGCTGCAGGTGCCGGTCTGGCTGGCCGAACGGCTCTGGCTCTCGGTCATCGTGACCGCCGCCTTCTGGGGCGCGCTCAGGCTCGCCGAGCGGCTGCGCGTGGGGACGCCCGCGTCCCGGGTCCTCGGCGCCGCGGCCTACGCGCTGTGGCCCACCTTCACGATCGTCATCGGATCGACCTCCGCCGCCGCGCTGCCCGGCGCCCTGCTGCCCTGGGTGCTGCTGCCGCTGACCTCCGCGGCGTCGAGCCCCCGGAAGGCCGCCGCCCGTTCGGCCCTGCTGATCCCTTTCATGGGCGGCGTGAACGCCGCCTCGACACTGGCCGCGCTGCTGCCCGTGGGCCTGTACCTCCTCAGCCGCCCGCCCGGCCGGCGCCGACGCGCGCTCCTCGGCTGGTGGATACCGGGCGTCGTCCTCGCCACCGTGTGGTGGGTGGTGCCGCTGCTCCTGCTCGGCACGTACGGCGAGAACTTCATGCCGTACGTCGAGCAGGCCGACACCACCACCGCCACCATGTCCGCGGCCGAGCTGCTGCGCGGCGCCGGCAACTGGGTGGCCTATCTGCACTTCGGTGAGGCATGGCTGCCGGCCGGCTGGACCGTCGCGACCTCCGTCGTCACCGTTCTCGGTTCGGCGTTCGCCGCGGCGCTCGGCCTTGCGGGCCTTGCCCGGCGGGACCTGCCCGAGCGCCGCTGGCTGCTCCTGACCGTGCTGGCCGTCGTCCTGATCGCGCTCGCCGGATACGGCGGAGCCTTCGGCGGTCCGTTCCACGGCGCCGTCCAGGACTGGCTGAACGGTCCGTTGAAGCCGTTCCGCAACATCTACAAGTTCCAGCCGGGACTGGCCCTCGCGCTCGTCCTCGGACTGACCCATCTGACAGCCGTGCTGTCCGAGAGCAGAGGTTCTCGCGCACTCCGCGGTCGACGCTGGGTGCCCGCGACCGCGGCGGTGCTGGTACTGCCCGGACTCCTGCTCCCGTACGTCAACGGCTCGATCCTCCAGCCCGGGGCGTTCACCAAGCTGCCCACCCACTGGGAGAAGGCCGCCGGCTGGCTCAAGGACAACGCGCGGCACAGCCGGGCCCTGGTCGTCCCGGCGACGGCGCACGGCATCTACACCTGGGGTTCCCCTATCGACCAGCCGTTCGACGTGCTGGCCGAGACCCCCTGGGCGCAGCGGGACTTCGTCCCCTTCGGCACTCCCGGAGCACGCCGTATGACGGACGCCGTCGAGCAGGCGCTGCTGTCCGGCGCCGAGGTTCCGGGCCTCCGGGCGTACCTCGCACGGGCCGGCATGCACGAGGTCGTCGTCCGCAACGACCTCGACCCCGACCAGATCGGCTACGTGCCGCCGCAGACGGTGAAACGGACCCTGGAAGCGTCCGGCTACCGCAAGGTCACCGGGTTCGGCCCGCTGGTGACCGGTGGACGCATCGCCGCCGACACCCCGCTCCAGGTGCAGGGCCTCTATCCGCGGCTCCAGGCCGTGGAGATCTACCAGCCGCGGGACAGCGACGGGCGGCCCGGCCGGGTCGGTGTCTCGGCCGTGGCCGACACGGCCGTGGTCAGTGGCGGACCGGAGGCGCTGCTCCAGCTGTCCGCCGATCCCTCGATGGCCGGGCGGCCGGCCGTACTGGCCGGGGACACGCTGCCCAAGGGCGTCGTCGCACCGGTGAAGGCGGTCGCGGACGGGCTGCGCCGAGCCGACACCCGGTTCGGCCTGGTCAACAACAACACCTCGTACACCTACACCGCGGACGAGCGCAATCACTCCGGCAGCCTGCAGAACCCGGGGGAGAAGCCCCAGCAGATCCTGCCGTCGGAGGGCACCGAGCACCAGACGACGGCGGTGCTGCGCGGAGCCGAGTCCGTGACGGCTTCCAGCAGTGGCAACTGGCTGTTCCACCTGCCGCAGTACGACCCGGTGAACGCCTTCGACGGCAACCCGGACACCGCGTGGGCCGAGGGCAGCCCGGGCGAGCCGGCCGGACAGTGGCTCCGTGTGGACTTCTCCCGGCCGACCGACATCCCGGCCTCCCTCCAGCTGACGCCCTTGCCGGGCGACGCCATGCGCGCGGCGCCCACACGGGTACGGATCGAGACCGACCGCGGTTCGGCCGACAGCCCCCTGAAGACGAACGGCCTGCCGCAGACCGTCAAGGCTCCCGTCGGCGAGGCCTCCTGGATGAAGATCACCGTCCTCGCCGCGCAGCAGGCGCGCCCGGGGCTCTCCGGTGCCGGATTCTCCGAGGTGTCGGTTCCGGACGTGCAGGTGACGCGCATGCTGGTGCTGCCCGCCGACGCGGAGCGCACCGACGCGGCGGCGACCGTGTACTCCCTGCACCGCGGTACCGACGCGGGCGGCCTGTCGCCCGCGTCGGCCGAGGTGGGACTGCACCGGCAGTTCGGCACCGGGGAACCGGGCGAGTACCAGGTGTCGGCGCGAGCCGTCGCCGTACCCGGGGGCGCGCTGGACGAACTCCTCGACCGTTCGGCCTCCGGATCGAAGAACCGGCTGACGGCCGCCGTGGACTCCACCAGCCGCAACGGCACGTCGCTCGGCGCCCGCAACCTGGTCGACGGCGATCTGACGACCGCCTGGATCGCGGGCGACCGGCCGGTCGTCCACCTGAGCTGGCCCGGCACGAGGAAGATCGACGAGATCATCCTGGCGCCGGCGGGCGGGGTGTCCACCCGGCCCGAGCAGGTGATGATCAGCTCTCCGCACGGCGCCGCGGTGGCCGACGTGGACGAGAACGGGCGGGTCCGCTTCCCGGAGATCGAGACGAACCGGCTCGACATCACCATCACCCGGGTCGCGCCGCTCACCGTCCACAACCCGGTGGCGGACGCGCAGTTGCAGCTGCCGGTCGGGCTGAGCGAGGTGCACGTTCCCGCGCTGGCCGATCTGCGGGTGCCGAGGCCGAAGCCGTCCGCGCGCTTCTCGCTGCCGTGCGGTGAGGGCCCGGACCTCGCCGTGGGCGGTGTCCTGCACAAGACGAAGGCCTCCGGACTCGTCCGCGACCTCACCGAGCGGCGTCCCGTCACCGTCGCCCTCTGCGCGGGCGACGAGAAGGACGGCACCCTGGAGCTTCCGTCCGGTGATCACGAGGTGGAGGCGGCCGACACGGGCCCGCTGGCGGTCACCGACGTCACGCTGACCCGCGGCACCCCGCGGGCCCTGGAGGGTGCGGCGGGTCGTGAGGCCACCGTCACCGCGTGGACCGACGACAGCCGGACCGTCTCGGTGTCGGCGGGCGACGGCGAGGCCGCCTACCTGCGGACCTACGAGAACGCCAACCACGGCTGGAAGGCGACCCTGGACGGCACGGAGCTTGAGCCGGTGCGCCTCGACGGCTGGCAGCAGGCCTGGGTGATCCCGGCCGGGGCGTCCGGCACGGTCACCATGGAGTTCGAGCCCTCCGGGTCGTACCGGACAGCCCTGATCGGCGGTGCTCTCGCGCTCGTCGCACTGGCCGCCCTGGCCTTCGTGGGCCGCCGGCGCGACGGCGGCGGCACCGACGAGCAGCTGCCCGAACCGGCGGCCCCGGGGATGCTGCTCGGAACGCTCGCGCTGACCGCGGTCGTCGCGGTGGCGGCGGGGCCGCTGGCCCTGGTCGTGCCCGTACTCGCCGTGGCGGCGCGGTTCCGCCCGGGCGTGCTGGTGCCGACAGCGGCGGCGGCGATGGCCGGCGCCGGGCTTGTCACGGCCCTGGGCGCCGGGGATCCGGTCGCCGACGGGGCGGGCGCGTTCAGCGGTCTGGCGCAGGTCCTCACGCTGGTGGCCCTGTCCGCCGCGCTGGTGACGGCGGTGAGGCCGACGTCCGCGGCCGCCGGGCGCGGGGATGACGCAGGGGACGGAGGCGACGCCGGGCACGGAGGCGACGCCGGGTGGGATGACGGCGGGTGGGATGACGGCGACGGGCATGACGGCGACGGTTCCGACGCGCCGGAAGCCGGACCGGTGGTCACGGCCAGGCCGCGCAGCACCGGCGACGGGCGCCGGCCCGAGCCGCCCCTCTGGCGGCCGGATGGCGGTGGCCCCTCGTGACCGCGCCGTGGACCGCCGCCGGGAGGGGGACCACCGCCCCTCCCGGCCGGGTCCGGATTCCCTTCCCGACCGTCGACGAGGTGTCGCGGCACTGCCTCAGCGACGACGAACCGGAGAGCGTGCACATCGAGGTCCATCTGCCCGGAAGGCCGGACCCGGTACGGCTGCGGGACGCGTTCCAGCGGGCGCTGCTGACGCACCCCAGGGTGCTGGCACGGGAAGTGCCCGACCGCGGACACCGGCGGTCCTTCGCGTGGGAACTGACCGGTCGACCGGACGGCGATCCGGTGAGTTTCGCGGGGCGGGGACCCGACGCCTTGGCGCGGGCCCGGGCCCGCGCCCTGACGGAATGCCCGCCGCTCACCCTGGCACCGCCGATGCGCCTGGAAGTCGTCCAGGTGGAAGAGACCGGGGCAGTGCTGCTTCTGACGATGCATCACACGGCCCTCGACGCCGGGTCGGGGCTGCGGGTGCTCGCCACGACCGCCGAACAGTACGGCGGCACGGCAGCCCTCCAGGTTCCCGGGCGGGTCCGGCCCGGGCGCTCGGGTTCGGCTCCTAGCGGGACCGGCGCCACCGGCCGCACCGTACGGACGCGGCCCGTACGGGTCGCGCCGGACTCCCGCCCCGGGCCGGTACGCGCCCGTGCCGTCGGCAACGGCATGGTGCAGGTGGACCTGCCCGTTCCGCGGCGGGCAGGGCGGAACGGAAGCCTTCCGCCCTGGACCGTCAACGACCAACTGCTGGTCGCCGCGTCGCTGATGGTGGGTCGCTGGAACGTATCGCAAGGCCGGTCGGCCGGTCCGGTACGGCTCACGATGCCCGTGGACGACCGTCCGCGCGGCACGGAGATGCCGATGGGCAACGGAACCCGGCTCGTCGAGGTGGCCATGACCTCAGAGGACCCGCTCGACACGGAGCTGCTGCTCGGTGAGCGGCCGGACCCGGAGGCCGTGGCCCGGCTGCTGCGCACCACCGCCCGGCGCACCCGCGCGCTGAAGTCGACCCAAGGCGCCCCCATGGGCGCCGGGGCGAGTCTGCTGACCGCACCGCTGCTGCCGGTCGGTGTCCGGGGTGTGCTCACCCGTGGCGCACGGCGGGCGGCCGCGTCCTGGACGTCGACGGCGCTGGTCACCAACATCGGACGTGTGCCGTACGCGCTGGACTTCGGCGACGCGGGCCGGGCGACGGCCGTGTGGTTCTCCGCACCGGCGCGGATGCCGCGCGGGCTGAGCGTGGCGGCGGCTTCCACCGCCGGGCGACTGCATGTGACGTTGCGCTGGTCGCGGGCGCTGCTCGGTGACGCGGCGGGTGCGGAACTGGCGGGCCTGTTCGCGGAGTCGCTGTCGACGACGTCTCTCGTCCCGGGCGGGCCGTACCACCCCGACACACCGCATCCGGACACGACGCCGGCTGGAACTCGCTTCCCTCAGGACAACCACAAGAGGCCGTCATGACCAGCTCAGCCACCGGCTCGGCAGCAACCGGCTCGGCAGCAACCGGTAAGCCGCCTGAGACGGCGGCGACTTCGTCGGGCCCGCGCACCCCCGGGCTGCGGGACTTCTACGAGAACCCCACCGTTCCCGTCGCATCCGGGGAAGCCCGGACGCTGCGGCAGGCCCGGATGCTGGCCGCCGCGCTCGGCCCCGTGGGGCCCGGCCGCCCGGCCGCGACCGTGCTCGACGTCGGCTGCGGGGACGGCTCGGCGGGCGCGATCGCGGCCCGCGTACTCGACGGACACCGCATCGTGGGAATCGACTGGTCGCAGGACGCCCTGCGCCGGGCGGCCCCGCGCCTCAGCCAGGTCGTCCGCGGCGAGCTGACCGGCAGCGGGCTGCCGTTCGCCTCCGGCAGCGCCGACGCCGTGCTGTTCAGCGAGGTCGTCGAGCACCTCGTCGACCCCGACAGTGCCCTCGACGAACTGCGCAGGGTCCTGCGACCCGGCGGGCATCTCATGCTCTCCACTCCGAACCTCGGCGCCTGGTACAACCGCGCGCTGCTGCTCGCCGGAGTCCAGCCGGTGTTCTCCGAGGTGAGTCTGCGCCGCATCCACGGCAGACCGGGCAGCGAGGTCGTGGGCCATCTGCGGCTGTACACGGCCCGCGCGTTGCGCGAGTTCGTGGCGGCGTCCGGGTTCGAGGTGGTGAAGGTCGCCGGTGCGCCGTTCCACGGAGTCCCGCGCCCGCTCCGCCCGCTGGACCGGCTGGCCTGCGGGGCGCCGTCGCTCGCGTCCATCCTCCTCGTGCACGCGAGAAGGGAGTAACCCGTGGTGTGGGGCGTGGCCGCCGCGTTGGTGGCGAACATCCTGTACAGCACCGGCTTCGTCCTGGAGAAGCGGGCGCTGGCCGGCATGCCGCCGCTGAGTGCCGCACAGCCGGGCCGGGCCCTCCTCCTGCTGGCCGGCCGGCCCTTGTGGATCTGCGGGGCCATGGCGCTGGCCCTGGGGTTCGCCGCGCAGCTGGCCGTCTACCGCACACTGCCGATCGCCGCCGCCCAGGGCCTGTTCCTGTCCGGTCTCGTCCTCCTGCTCGTGCTCTCGTCGGTGGTGCTCGGCGAGCGGCCCTCCGGCCGCGAGCGGCGTGCGGTGGCCGTCATCGGTCTGGCCCTTGTGATGGTGGTGGCCTCGCTGTACGAGACCAGTGAGGAGATCAGCCGTACCGCTCCCACCGGCACCCTGCTGGCCATGTGCCTGCCGACCCTCGCGGCCGGTCTCGTGCTCTACGCGGCCGCGGAGCGGCGCGCCCGCCGGCGCCATCGGCAGCCGACCACCGGAGTGGCCTACGCGGTCGCGGTCGGTCTGATCTACGGCGTCAGCTCGCTCGCGATCAAGGGCGTCTCCGGGCATCTGGACACCTCGGACCTCCTGGGCTCCGCGCCCGCCCTGCTCGCCTCCCCGTACCCGTACCTCCTGCTGCTGACAGGGGTCAGCGGACTGGTCCTGTCGCAGACCGCCCTGCAGCGCTGCCGTGCGTCACTGATCGTCCCGGTGTGCTCGACGGTGAGCTGCGTGTTCTCCATCGTGAGCGGCACGATCGCGTTCGACGAGCCGCTGCCCGACGACCCGTTGCGGCTGTTACTGCGTCTCGGCGGCACCGTGCTCGCACTGACGGTCCTGCTCACCCTGCCGCGACACGAGACGAACACCCCCACACCCGAAGGAACCCGGCCATGAAGCCCGACAGCCCGCTGCTGAAGATTCTCGCCTGCCCGCTCGACAAGGGGCCGCTGATCCTGGACGAGCTCCGGGGCGCTCTCTACAACCCGCGCCTGCGCCGGCGCTATCCGATCGTCGACGGCATCCCGCAACTGCTTCCCTCCTCGGGCGAGCCCGCCGTTGTCGAGGACCCCGCCGTCTGAGGAGGAGCGCGTCCGGTACCTCGCAGAGCGCGTCACCCACGCGGTTCCACGGACAGCGACGTCCGCTCGGACAGCGCGCGGAGGAAGTCCGGTGCGTCGAAGATCGCGCCGGCGGAGGCGACACCGACCGTCCTGACCTGCCCCGTGAGGACACGGTGGACCGCTTCCACCGCGAGCGGCGCGCTGAAGGCGTAGATGTCCCGGCCGCTCGCCGTGGCGCGCCGTTCCTCGTCGCCGGAGCGCACGACGACGTCGACGACGAAGGTCTGGTCCGAGCGGCCGCTCGCGTCGACCGCGGCCGGCGCCGGCGTCTCCGGAGCCACCACGTCCTTGGCCGCCTCCACCGTCATGTAGGTGCGGACCTCGGGGATGGCCAGGTGGCTCGGGACGGTGACGACGTCGGCCATCGTGAACTCCGCGATGACGGAGCGGACGCCGGTCGGGTCGGGGAAGGCCCACTTCGTCGTCGGCGGAGCGTCGTCGCGGTACTGCATCCGGCCCTCGCTGAACACCACGCGCCGGCCCTCCCTGCGCTCCCGGGAGACGGCGCCCGCGCTGCGGGTTCCGGCGGTGGGGTGCCAGCTGCTCAGCGCGTACGCGACATGCGCCTCGTCGGCCGAGGTCCAGTCGCCCATCGCCGCGGTGACCAGCAGGTCGCCGAGGCCGCCGAAGAACGCCATCGCCGGGATCACGACCGTGCCGGCGTCGGCGGCACGGTCCGCGAACCGCTCGAAGGTGTCGGCGTTGGCCTCGAGCTCGGCGGCCACGTCCACGTACGGGATCCCGGCGCGCAGCGCCGCCTCGATCACCGGGGCCGCCGTCGAGGCGAAGGGCCCGGCGACGTTGATCACGGCGGCCACGCCGGCCAGGGCGCGGTCCAGCGAGGCCGCGTCGTCGACCGTGGCCGGCCGGACGGCGAGCCCCGGGTGGGACGCGCCGAGTTCCTCCAGCTTGTCCGCGTCGCGCCCGGTGAGGACCGGCACCAGCCCCCGGTTCAGCAGCTCCGCCACCACGAACCGCCCGGTGTGCCCGTAAGCACCGAACACCGCTACCGCCTGACCTGCAGTCATCGACTTCTCCTGCCGCTCTGAGTTGTTCGACTGGCTCAACTTGTTCAACTGTGAACATCTTGCGGGGTGGTGATCGACCGGTGTGAGTGTCTGGAACGACATGGTGCGTACAATTTCGGACATGAAGACAGTCGCGTTGGCCGTCACCGACGGAATGCTGCACTTCGAACTCTCCGTGGCGTCCGAGGTCTTCGGTGCCGACCTGACCCATCTGGTCGACCCCTGGTACGAGTTCACCGTCCACGGGCCCGGCGCCGTGCGGGTCGGCAGGTTCCACCTGGAGCCCGACCACGGGCTCGACCGGCTCCCGTACGCCGACACGGTGATCGTCCCCGGCTGGGCCGACGTCGACGTGGACCCGCCCGCCGAGCTGGTCGACGCCGTGCGCGCGGCCCACGAGGCGGGCGCACGGGTGGTCTCCCTGTGTACGGGCGCGTTCGTCCTGGCCGCCGCGGGGCTCCTCGACGGGCGGCGCGCGACCACCCATTGGGCGCACACCACGGTCCTGGCCGACCGCTACCCCGGGGTCGAGGTCGATCCGGACGTGCTCTACGTGGACAACGGCAGCGTGCTCACCTCCGCCGGCAAGGCCGCCGCGATGGACCTGTGCCTGCATCTGGTCCGCCTCGACCACGGTCCGGCGATCGCCAACACGGTCGCCCGCCGCCTGGTCGTGCCCCCGCACCGGGCCGGTGGCCAGGCCCAGTTCGTCACCGCCCCGGTGCCCGCCCAGGACGACCACCCGCTCACCGGCCTGCTCCCCTGGATCGTCGAACGCCTCGACCGGCCGCTGACCGTGGAGGACCTGGCCCGTCAGGCGCGGATGAGCTCGCGCCACCTGGGCCGTCACTTCAGGGCGGCGACCGGCACCACCCCGCTCCAGTGGCTGCTGACGCAACGCATCCGCCGCGCCCAGGAGTTGCTGGAAGCCACCGACGACAGTGTCGACGCCATCGCGACGGCGACCGGCATGGGCACCGCCACGACGCTGCGCCGGCACTTCCACCGCACGGTCGGCGTGCCCCCGGACGCGTACCGCCGCACGTTCCACTCGCGGTCGCGCCCCTGAGGGCCCGGCCGCCTCGAAGCGTTACGCCTCCGGGGGCGCGGCAGGCGGGCGGAGCGAGCGGGTCAGGTGATCGAGGGCGGCGCCGCCGACGGGTGACGTGCCCGTGAGGGTGCCGACCAACGCCTGGGCGAGGACCGTCGCCGTACCGATCCGGGAGTCCTCGCGCTCGTCCCCGGTGGCCTTGCCGATCACGGCGTCGCGCACCGCCCCGGAGATCTCGTCGCCCGCGAACAGCTCGGGGAACGACAGCGCCATCATGCACACGCCCACGTTGGCGGAGAGGATCGACTGCCCGGCCAGTTCCGGGGTCATGCGCAGCCGCCCGGCGCCCCGGCAGCGCTCCACGGCCGCCAGGAGGATGGCCTGCGCCTCCTTGATCGCCTGCGGCTTGGCGTCGCCCGTCGGCGTGAACATCAAGCGGTACAGGTGCGGGTTGCGGAGCGCGAACGCGACGTGACTGTCCCAGGTCGTCCGCAGGTCCGCCACGGGATCGTCGGTGAGCGGATTGCGCCTCTTGGCAGCGAGGAAACGCTCGAAGCCGATGTCGGCGACCGCGGTGAGCAGCCCCTGCTTGTCGCCGAACTGGCGATAGATCTCGGGCATGCCGACCTTCGCCCGGTCGCAGATGGCCCGGGTCGAGATCGCCAGGGCGTCCTTGGTGGCGAGCAGTTCCTCGGTGGCTTCCAGGATGCGCTCTCGTGCCGTCGACATGGCTCCCATAATAACAGCGCTAACAGGACGGTGTAATCGATGATTACGTGATGTGTTAGCGTGATGAACGCCCCCGGAGGGTGGCCGCCTCCGAGACGTCCTCCGAGGCGTCCTCCGAGACGTCCTCCGAGACGACTCCCGTTCGCAACGAGAGAGCTGGTAATCCCCGATGAACCGTTCGACCGTCCTCCGTGTCGCCACCGGCGCCGTCGCAGCCACCGCGGGCGTGGCCCTCCTCGCCGCCTGCGGTGGCAAGGACACCGCCGACGGCGCGAAGGCGTCGGCCACGACCGAGGGCGACAAGGCCGCGTTCACCGCCACGCACGTCGGCGGGCCGACCACGATCCTGGAGATCGCCGGCCTGCGGATCCTGCTCGACCCGACCTTCGACGCGCCGAAGACGTACAAAAGCGGCCTGGAGAAGGTCCAGGCCCCGGCGGTCGGCGCCGACGCGATCGGCGAGATCGACGCCGTCCTGCTCTCGCACGACCAGCACGACGACAACCTCGACGACAAGGGCCGCGAGCTGCTCAAGACCGTGCCCGTCGTCCTCTCCACGCCCGGCGCGCGGCAGCGCCTCGGCGACCACGTCACGGTCATGAAGGCCTGGGCCACCCACGAGCTGAAGACCTCCGGCGGCACCGTCACGGTCACCGCGGTGCCCGCCCTGCACGGGCCGGACGGAGTGGACCGCGGGGCGGACGGCGAGGTCACCGGCTTCGTCCTCAGCGGCAAGGGCGTCCCCACCACCTACGTCTCCGGCGACAACGCCTCGGTCAAGGTCGCGAAGCAGGTCGGGGACCGCGTCAAGAAGGAGATCGGCCCCATCGACACGGCCGTCCTCTTCGCCGGCGCCGCCCGCACCCCCGCGATCCTCGACAACGCGCCGCTGACCCTCACCTCGAAGAACGCGGCCTTGGTGGCGAAGGACCTCGACCCCCGCAAGGTCGTCCCGGTCCACACCGACAGCTGGAACATCTACTCCGAGGACCTGACGTCCCTGGTCAAGGCCTTCCAGGAGCAGGGCATCGACGGGAAGCTCGTCGACCTCGCGCCCGACGGCGCCAAGAAGGACCTCTCCTAGGCGCTCGGCGCCCCTCGTCCCGTACCGAGCCGCCCCTCGTCCCGTAACGCATCGAATCACGCGTCGAAAGGAACACCATGACCGCGTCCACCACCCTGCGCGATGTGATCGGCCTGCCCCAGGAGCTCCCGCGCCTGGGCGAGTCCACCCTGATCATGATCGACTTCCAGAACACCTACCGCACCGGCGTCATGCGCCTCGACGGGGCCGAGGAGGCCGTGGCAGCCGGCGCGCGCCTGCTCGCGGCGGCCCGTGCCGCCGGCGCGCCCGTCGTGCACGTCGTGAACGACGGCGGCGAGGGCACTCCGTACGACATCCGGGCCGAGATCGGCTCGATCAGTGCCGAAGTCGCCCCGATCGCGGGCGAGAAGGTCGTCGTCAAGCAGGTCCCGAACGCCTTCCACGGCACGGATCTGGAGGAGATCCTCAAGGGCCTCGGCGGCGGCGCCGGCGGCGACCTCGTCATCGCCGGGTTCATGACGCACATGTGCGTCCTCTTCACCGCGCAGGGCGCCTTCAACCTCGGCTACCGCCCGAGCGTGGTCGCCGAGGCCACCGCGACCCGCCCCCTGGCGGCGCCGGACGGCACGGGCGCGGTCGTCGCGTCGGACGCGCTCCAGGTCGCGAGCCTGACGACGGTCTCCGACCTGTTCGGCACCGTCGCCCGCACGGTCGACGAGCTCGTGGCCTCGAACGGCTGAGCCACCCACCCGCACGGCACCGGGTGTTCACCCGGGGTGTACCGGAACACCGCCTGATGATCGGTTACGGGTCGCCCGCCTCGGCGGTAATGGCGGTCGGCCCGTGACGACTCCACCTCCGGGCGTTCCCGCTCCGTGCGCCCCCTGGAGGACGTGTGCCCCCCGCCGCCGAGACCGTGCTCGACGAGGTCGACGGCGAGGAGGGGGGCGGTGGGGCCCGGCGCCGATCGGGTCTCCGGTCCGCTCTCGGGTCGGTTCTCCGTCCGCGGGGCCCGCTCCCCCCGGCCGCCGCCGCCCCGCTCGTCGCCTCCCTGTTCTCCGCCGCGCTGTTCTGCCTCGCGACCGCGCTGTCCCGCACGTACCCCTTCGGGCCCGTGACCAGGAACGTCGTCGATCTCGGCCAGCAGTACCTGCCGTATCACGCCTACTGGCGCGCCTTCCTCCTCGGCGACACGCACGGCGATGCCTTCCTCAACTGGAACTCCGGCTTCGGCTCCCCCTTCCTCGGCGACATCGGCACCTACCTGAGCAGCCCCTTCGACCTGCTCGTCGTCCTCTTCCCGGCGGACCGGATCGAGCTCGCCCTCTACGTCGTCACGGCCGTCAAGATCAGCGCCGCGGGAGCCGCGGCGGCGCTGCTGCTCCTGCGGCTGCGCCCCGGTCCCTGGCCGGTCGCCGCCGCGCTGGGCGCCGCGTACGCGCTCTCCGGCTGGACCCTCAACCTCGGCGCCACCGTCCCGATGTGGCTCGACGGGCTCGTCGCCTTCCCGCTGCTCTGCCTGGTCGGCGAGTGGGCCCGCACCGGCCGCCGGCCCGTCCTCGGTCCCGTCGTCGTCGCCCTGGCCTGGATCGCCAACTTCTACACCGCCTACATGGCCACCCTCGGCGCGGCCGTCTTCCTCGCGGTCCGGCTCCTCACCGCCGAGGAGAGCGCGACCACCCGGCAGCGGATCGCCCGGCATCGGATCGCCGGAGCGCTCCGCGCCGCCCGCGGCGTTCTCATCGGCATCGGGCTCGCCGCGCCGCTCGTCGTGATCGTCTTCCTCGCCACCAAGGTCGCCGACCCGACCCCCGTGACCACCTTCGCGCCCGTCCCCTGGACGGACGTCCTCGCCCGGTTCCTGCCCGGCACGGCAGGCGTCGCGAGCCCCGCCCTCTTCATCGGTACGCCCGCCCTCGCGCTCGCCCTGACGCTGCCGTTCAACGGGGCCGTGGCCCCGCGCGTCCGGGCCGGCTGGACGGCGGCGGTCGTCCTGGTGACGCTCTCCCTCCAGTGGGAGCCCACCCATCTGCTCTGGCACGCGGGGGCCTCGCCCAACGGCGCTCCGTACCGTCAGACCTTCGTCCTGTGCGGGCTGTTGCTCATCGCCGCCTGGTTCTCGGTCGCCCAGGGCGTGCCCCGGCCGAGCGCGCTCCTCGCGGGCGGCGCGCTGCTCGCCGCCCTGGCCTTGGCGGCCCGGGGGAGCGTCGACATCGACGCATGGACCTTCCCCGCCTTCCTCGCCGCCGCGGCCGTGGCACTCGCGGCGGCCCTCCTGGCCCGGCAGGGCGACCGAAGGAACACCGTCCGCGCCCTGCCCGCCCGTCTCCTGCCGGCCCTCGCCCTGGTCCTCTTCGTCGGCGCCCAGGCGGGCGAGACGGTCGTCACCGGCAAGCGGATCGAGGAGCAGCAGCGGAGCGAGGTCGCCTGGTCGCCCCGGATCGGCCCCTGGCACACCGCCGCCGCCCGCGAGGCGGCCAGCGCCGACGCCTGGCCCCGCTACCGTACGGACCCCGGCGAGGTGCCCGGCGGCAACGACGTCCTGATCGTCGGCGGCCAGGGCGCCGAGGTCTACAGCAGCCTCACCGCCGAGGTGACGTCCTCCACGCTCTCCGCGCTGGGCTTCGGCTCCTACGCCAAGGGCCGGCACCCGGTCACCCTCGACAACCCCGTGACCGACGCCCTGTTCTCCATCGGTGCCCGGATCCGTTCGGAGCCCACGGAGCCGGTACGCCAGGACGCCCTGCCCCGGGCCACGGTCACCGTCAGCACGACCCCCGTACCGCCCCTGGTGACCGTCCGTCCGCGCGCGGCACGTGCCCCGCGCCCGGAAGACTCCGCCTTCGTCCGGCAGGAACTCCTCCTCGGCTCCTCGGTGTACGCGCTGCCGCGGGACGCGCGCCGCACCGGACGCACCGTCACCGCCCGCTGCCCGGCGGGCTCCGACGTCTGGTTCTGGGCCCCCGAGTACAAGGGCTCGGCGACCCTGGCGGGGGAGGGCGCCGTCGAGTTCGAGGGCAAGCCGCCCGCCGTACGCGCCCCCATGCGGGCCCTCGGGACCGTGCCCGCCTCCGGTGAGGTGCGGATCGACCTGCTGCCCGAGGCCGGGATCCGGCTGCCCGCACAACCCGTCGGCTGCCTCGTCCGGACACGGCTCGACTCCGCCGTACGACAGCTCACCGCCACCGGCGCCACCCACGTGAGCGCCGGCGGCCACAGCCTCACGGCCGAACTGCCCCCGGGCAGCACGGGCGTCGCCGTGCTCGCCGTACCGCGCGTCTCCGGCTGGCGCTGCGCGGCGGGCGACGCGAAGGCCGCACCCGCCCGCGCGTACCAGGGCCTCGTCGCCGTCCCTCTCGACGGTCGGGCGACCACGGTCGGCTGCTCCTTCCGGCCACCGGGTCTCCGTCTCGGCGGCGCCGTCGGAGCGGCCGCGCTCCTCGCCCTGGCCGCGACGGCGCTCCTGCACCGCCGGTCGCGGCGCAGGGCCCACCGCACCCGCACCTGACGGGTTTCCCTCAGGGAAGACAAGAGTTCACCCGGAGTGCACCCGTGGATCGTTCGGGCGGAAATGTGGACGGCTACTGTGCCCGCCGTACCGGCGTTTAATTGTTCGATTCAGTGTGGGGATTCCGAGTGCCAAAGCTGTCCGTCGTCGTCCCGTTCCACAATGTCGGGCCCTATGCGCCCGACACCCTGCGCAGTCTCGCGAACAACGCGAACCCGGAATTCGAGTTCCTGCTGATCGACGACTGCTCGACGGACGACACCCCGGAAATCCTCGACCGCTGGCGCGACCGCCTGCCGAACGCCACCGTCATCCGGCACGAGACGAATCTCGGCGTCGCCCAGGCGCGTAACACCGGAATCGACGCGGCGAAGGGCGACTACCTCACCTTCCTGGACGGCGACGACTGGTACGCGCCCGGCCACCTGAGCGCCGCCGTGGCCGGAATCTCCCGCCTGGACTGCGATTTCGCCCGTACCGACCACGTCCTCGCGGAAGGCCGCAAGCGACAGATCAAGTACGCTCCCGCCAAGATCCGCGACGCGGTGATGGACCCCAGGGACGGCATCTCGCCCGCCAGCATGGTGACAATGGTCGACTATCCCTTCGTCCCCTTCGGCATTTACAGCGGAAAGCTCTTCGAGAACGGCGCCTCGCGTTTCGAGACCTCGCTGAAAACAGCCGAGGACCGTCTCTGGGTCTGGCGCCTCCACCTCAAGGCCCGGACGTTCGCGGCGCTTTCCCTGCACGGTGTCTTCTACCGCCGGGGCGTCACCACCTCGCTCACCCAGATCACCGACAACCGGCAGCTGGACTTCATCACCTCGTACGATCTCCTGCTCGACGACGTCTCCCGGGACGCCGAGGCGGACCGCTTCCTGCCGAAGGCCGTCCGCACCTACTGCGCGATGATCGCCTTCCACATGGGCAAGGTCGGGAAGTACGAACCCGAGGTCGCAGCGCAGCTGCGCACCGACGTCGGCGACGCCCTGCGCCGCATGCCGCAGCAGGTCCTCGACGAGACCCTCACCACCATGGACACCCCTCGCAGCACCCTCCTCCGGAGCCTGCGCGAAACCGGAAGGACCGCCTGACCCATGGCTCCCGACACGCACTCCGCCATGGCCGCCGACCCCCGCCTGGTGCAGATCTTCCAGGTGTCCACCCTCTACGGCGCGGCCACCCTCGCGGCCGCGCTGGACGCCGGACAGTTCGGCCCCCGCGAGGACGCCCGCCGGCTCCTGCTGATCTCGCACAACGCCGAGATCCCGGAGACCGCGCTGCGCCTGGAGACGATGACCGGCTACGAGCGGATCGCCGCCCGCTTCGACGGCACGCTCGACTGGAACGAGACGATCCACCCGTACCACCCCGCCGCCTGGGCACCCCGGCCCGAGGAGTCCCCGCTCTGGCAGCGCGTACTGCGGAGCGCCTGGGACCTCGGCACCGCACGGGTCGAGCTGATCGTCGAATCCATCCAGGTCAACCCCGCCAAGGCCCTCGCCGCCGCCTTCCCCGAGAGCTCGGTCGACGTCTACGCGGACGGCCTCATGAGCTACGGCCCGACGCGCTCCGACCTCGCCCAGTCGATCGCCATCCGCATCCGCCGCGTCCTCCACCTCGACCTGGTGCCGGGGCTGCGGCCCCTGCTCCTGAGCGAGTACGGGGTCGAGCCCGAGCTCGTCCCCGACAGCGCCTTCCGCGCGGTGCTCGCCGAGATCGCCGAAGCCTCCCGCGCCGACGAGGCGGCCGACGAGCGGGCGGACGCGGACGGAGGCTCTCCGATCGCACGGGCCGTCGCCGCCGAGCCGACGGCCCTCCTGCTCGGCCAGTACCTCGCCGCCCTCAACCTCCTCACCGCCGAGGAGGAAGAGGAGCTGCACGTCCGGATGCTGCGCGGAGCGGCCGCGGCCGGACACACCTCGGTGGTCTTCAAGCCGCACCCGACGGCACCCGTCCGCTACTCCCAGGCCCTCGACGAGGAGGCGGCGGAGCTCGGCGTACGGCTGACGGTCCTCGACGGGCCGCTGCTCGCCGAGACCTTCTACGAGCGGTGCCGGCCGCGGCTCGTCGTCGGCTGCTTCTCCACGGCGATGCTCACCGCCGCCGTCTACTACGGCATCCCGATCGCCCGCGTGGGCACGGTCGAGGTCCTCGAACGGCTCACCCCCTTCGAGAACAGCAACCGGATCCCGCTCACCGTCGTCGACCACCTGGTCGCGGACCTGGAAGAGGGCGAGGAGCCCGCGGTCCCCGGAGTGGCCCCGGACTCACTCGCACCCCTGGTACGGGCCGTCGGCTACTGCATGCGGCACAAGAGCCACCCGGGGCTCCGCGAGGAGGCCACCCGCTTCCTGGCCGAGCACCACGCGGAGCCGGGCGTCGCGCACCACTTCACGGCGCTGCGGCTGACGCAGCTCGGCCTGCCGGGCGCGGCGGAGGCCGCCGTCCCCGAGCCGGCCGTCGCCGCCACCGGCACGTCCCGGTTCCGCCGCGGCCTCGCCCGGTCCCGCAAGGCCTGACCTGTCCGATCAAGCCCCGTGGTCGACGGACCTGACGAGCGTGAACACCGCGCCCTCCGGGTCCGTCACCAGGGCCTGCCGCCCCGCCGTGCCGTTCCTCGGCGGCCTCAGCACATGCCCGCCGAGCTCGGCGACGAGCCGGGCGGCGCCGTCCGTGTCCTCGACCTCGAAGTACGTCATCCAGTGCGCGCCCCGGTCCCTGGGCAGCGCGTTCCCCACGCCGTGCAGGGACGCCACCGGGCGTCCGTCCAGGTGCAGCGTGGCGAAGTCGAAGTCGGCGGAGACGACCGGCTCCACCTCGTAGCCGAAGATCGACCGGTAGAACTTGGCGACCGAGGACGTCTCGTACGTGAGGAGCTCGTTCCACACAGGGGTCCCCGGCGGCCCCGCGGTCGCCGTGCCGTGGTGCGCCTCCGCCTGCCAGACGCCGAAGACCGCGCCGACCGGGTCGGAGCAGATCGCCAGGCGGCCGGCCTCGCCCGCGTCCAGCGGGCCGACCGCGACGGTGCCACCGCAGCAGCGGATCGTCTCGGCGGTCTCGTCGGCGTCGTCGGTAGCCAGATACGTGGTCCAGGCGATGGGCAGATGCCGGTCGGGCGGCAGCTGGCCGATGCCCGCCACCTCCTTGCCGTCGAGCAGTGCCCGGACGTAAGGGCCGAGGTGCTGCGGGCCGGGCACGAACTCCCAGCCGAAGAGCGCGTTGTAGAACTCCTGTGTCCCGTCAAGCCCGTGCACCATCAGGCTCACCCAGCAGGGTGTGCCGGGGGTGCGCCGAGTCGCCTCGGTCATCGTCACTCTCTCCTCGGACCATCGTCGTGGCCGTGCCCTAGGGCCGATGGTCGCACCGACGGGCGGGCGGCGCGTCCCGGCCGCACCGCCAATCGGGGGGCGCGTTGGCGCGCGACGACGTCGGGATGTCCCTCCGCGGCCATGCCGGCTGCGCGAGGATGGCACCCATGAAGCCCATCATCTCCGCAAGCGAACTTCTGAGCGAGTCGGCCGGGGCGCGGCCGCCGGTCCTCCTGGACGTCCGCTGGACGCTCGCCGGCCCGCCCGGCCGGCCCGCGTACGAGGCCGGTCACCTCCCCGGCGCGGTCTACGTCGACCTGGACACGGAACTCGCCGGACCGCCCGGGAGCGGCGGGCGGCACCCGCTGCCCGACGTGGCGGCCTTCGGGGCCGCGATGCGCCGAGCGGGTGTCTCGGCGGGAGGGCCCGTCGTCGTCTACGACGGCGGTCTCGGCTGGGGTGCGGCCCGCGCCTGGTGGCTGCTCCGCTGGGCGGGTCACCCGGACGTGCGGGTCCTGGACGGCGGCCTCGCGGCCTGGACGGAGGAGCTCTCCGAGGAGATCCCCGAGCCGGAGCCGGGCGACTTCCGGCCGGCGCCGGGCGCGCTCGGACTGCTCGACGCCGACGGGGCGGCGGAGCTGGCCCGCGCCGGGCTGCTCCTGGACGCCCGGGCGGCGGAGCGCTACCGGGGTGACGTGGAGCCGATCGACCGGGTCGGCGGGCACATCCCGGGCGCGGTCTCGGCCCCGACGACGGAGAACGTCGACGCGGCCGGCCGGTTCCTGGGTGCCGACGCCCTGCGGGACCGTTTCACCACCCTGGGTGCGACCGGGGGCAATCCGGTCGCGGTCTACTGCGGCTCCGGCGTCTCCGGCGCCCATGAGGTCCTGGCCCTGGAGATCGCGGGCATCCCCGCGGCGCTGTACGCCGGCTCCTGGTCGGAGTGGTCGGGGGACCCCGCCCGCCCGGTGGCCACCGGACCGGACCCGCAGTAAGCAGTGACACCGAGCCGCGCCCCAGGCGAAAGGCGCACGCGAAAGGCCCGCGCCGGCGATCTGCCCGGCGCGGGCCCTTCACGTACCGGCGCGTAGGCCGGTCACTCCTGCTTCTTGCGCCGGGTGCCGAAGACGATCTCGTCCCAGCTGGGCACCGCGGCGCGGCGGCCGGGGCGGACGCCGTCGGCCTCGGCCTGGCGGTCGGTGGTGCCGGTGAGGCGGTCGCGGTGACCCGAGACGGCGCGCGGCATCAGGACGTCGGCGTACGCGGAACCCGCGCCCGCCGAGGCGGCCGGGGCCGGCGGCTCCTCCGCCTCCGACTCCTCCGAGGGCTCCGTGTCCGGAGGCTCGGGCACGACCATGTCGCCGCGGAAGCTCGGGACGGCCTCCAGGAGGCTCGTCAGCGTGTCCCGCTCCTCCTCCGGCTCGGGCGCCGGGGCGGGCGTCCTGTCCAGCCGGTCCATCTGGCGGTCGAGCGCCCGGTCCAGGGGCCTGTCCCGGGGCAGCCGGGCGATGCGCGGCACGAAGGGGAAGCTCGGCTCCGGCGCGGCGGCGATCGTGTCGTCCGTCTCGCCGATCAGCGCCCGCGCCTCGTCGTCCACGGCCTGGACGAGCCGCCTGGGCGGGTCGTACGTCCAGCTGGCCGTGTGGACCTCGCCCGCGACGCGGTAGACGAGCAGCACCTCCCAGGTGCCGTCGTCACGCCGCCACGAGTCCCACTGCACGGTGTCCTTGTCGGCGCCGCGCAGGAGCAGCCGCTCCTGCACCGCTTCGCCGAGCTGCGGGCCGCTGTTCTCGCCGGGCCTGCGGACCGGGGTCTTGCGGGCCCGCTCCGCCATGAAGGCGCGCTCCGCGAGGACGGGGCCCTCGAAGCGGCGTACGCGGTCGACGGGGATGCCGGCCATCTGGGCGACCTCCTCGGCGGAGGCACCGGCACGTATCCGCGCCTGGATGTCACGGGGGCGGAGGTGGCTCTCCACCTCGATCTCGATCTGACCGAGACGCGCGCGGTCGTTGCGCACGGCGGCGCGAAGGCGCTCGTCGATCGGAAGTGTGTACTCCGTGCTGTCAGCAGCCTTCAGCACCAGTCGTGTGCCGTCGTTGGAGACGGCCACGACACGCAGTTCGGGCATGGGGACCTCCCGGGTGGTGCCTGCCGACGTCACGTGCGTCGCTGCTTCCGCTAGTCGAGTGTGGCCTGCCCGGGTGCAGCCTGCCACTACCTTGCCGAGTTGCCCGGCGTGTCGGGCATGGACCCTGGGGCGTCGTTATGGCACGGTTACCTGTTCGCCACTCAGAGTGACTGACGGTCACGCTGTGCAGCGGGTCTCCGTGCGGTGCGCGACGCCGCCGGTTCGAGTGCCACGTTCGGCCCCCTCCCCGATCCCGGGCACCCGTGAAGGCGTCCGGACCCAGGGTTCGCCAATGTACTCCATTCGGGCCACTTGGGTGGACCGGCGCGCCGGTCAACTTCTCGGGCGGTACGGGAGTTGAGTCTCCGCGATCTTCCCTCTTACGTGTCCCTCTTCACAGAACCAGCGGAAGCGGAACTATTACCTCCGCCCATTTGTCCCTTCTGAGTGCAAGGCGAACGGATGAGTCATCAGGGGTTGGAGATGCGCCACAGGCCGGAGACCGACACGGACGAGCCGGAGAATCCGGAGAAGACGGAGGTGGGACAGGGGGCGAGCACCTCGGGGGAGAGCGAACGCGGCAGAAGAAGGATCGACCTGAGCGTGGCCCAGGTCTCGGGCAGTGCCCTGGCCGCGGTCATCGCCGCCAAGCTCGCCTCCACCCTCGGCGTGTACGGCACGATCGTCGGCGCCGGCATGATCAGCATCATCGCCACCTGCGGCGGTCCGCTCTTCCAGCACCTCTTCAAGCGCACCGGCGAGCAGGTGCGCGACGCGACGGCCGCCGCCAAGCCCAAGGGCCGCCAGGTGCCCTTCCCGGCCGCGCGTCCGGCGGGGGACGAGGACCGGCGGACGATGATGCTCGGCACGATCGCGCGCCCCGGGGCGTACGCCGTCCCGGGCGGCGAGCAGACCGACGAGGAGTTCGGCGCGGCGACCACGCACGGCACCCGCGTCCGCGGCTGGAAGCGCCCGGCGATCGCCGCGGCCCTGGTCTTCGGCGTCACCATGGGCGGCATCACGGCCTACGAGCTGGTCTCCGGGCAGGACTTCAGCGGCACCCAGGGGACCACCACCTTCGGCTCCGTCGTCCGCGGGAGCTCCGGGCAGGACGCGCCGGACCGGGGCGAGACCCCCGCGCCGACGCCGTCAGGATCCGCCGGCGACACCGGACAGCGGGAGGACGGCGACGGCACCCCCGCGACGGGCGCCACAACGGACCCGGGCGACCCGGGCACCGGCGGGACCGGCACCGCGACGCCCGACCCGGAGTCGACGTCCGAGGGCTCCACCGACGGCGGATCGACGCCCGCTCCGACGCCGACCGGCCCCACGACCGACCCGACCGACCCGGCGGAACCGACGGAGCCGGCCGAGCCCACGACGCCGACGGAGCCTACGGATCCGGCGCCGCCGACCGCGCCGACCGAGGCCCCGACCACCGGCGCCGCCGATCCGGGGACCCCGTCGGCCCCGGCCACGGGCGCCGCCGGGTGACCGTCAGTCGCCCAGGACCCGGCGCAGGTAGTCGTTGGCGAAGAGCCGGTCCGGGTCCAGCCGGTCGCGCAGCGCCGTGAACTCGGCGAAGCGCGGGTAGACCTCGGAGAAGTAGGCGGCGTCACGGGTGTGGACCTTGCCCCAGTGGGGGCGCCCCCCGTGCGCCGTCATGATGCGCTCCACCGCGGTGAAGTACGCGCGGTGGGGCGTTCCCTTGTAGAGGTGCACGGCGATGTAGGCGGTCTCCCGCCCGGAGGCCGTGGACAGGACGATGTCGTCTGCGGGGGCGGTGCGCACCTCCACCGGGAAGCTCACCTTGAGCGGCGAGCGCTCGACCATCTCCTTGACCTCGCGCAGTGCGGCGACCGCGGTCTCACGCGGCAGCGCGTACTCCATCTCCAGGAAGCGCACGCGGCGCGGCGAGGTGAAGACCTTGTACGGGATGTCGGTGTACGTACGGGCCGACAGGGCCCGGCTGGAGACCTTGGCGATCGAGGGGATGACCGGCGGGACCGCGCGGCCCAGCGAGCAGGCCACCTGGAACAGCCCGTTGGAGAGGAGCTCGTCCTCGATCCAGCCGCTCACCTTCCCGGGAGGGGCGGCGGGGCCCGCGCTGCGGTTGTTGCGCTTGGTGTTGCAGTTGTCCGTGTGGGGGAACCAGTAGAACTCGAAGTGCTCGTTCTCCGCGTGCAGCGCGTCGAACTCCGAGGCGACCCGGTCGAAGGTCATCGGCTCCTCGCGCGCGGTGAGCAGGAAGACCGGCTCCACCGCGAAGGTGATCGCCGTGACCACACCGAGGGCGCCGAGCCCGATCCGGGCGGCCGCGAAGACCTCCGGATTCTCCTTCTCCGAGCACGTCAGCAGCTGCCCGTCCGCCGTGACCAGCTCCAGCTCACGGATCTGCGCCGCTATCGAGGCGGAGTCGCGGCCCGTGCCGTGCGTGCCCGTGGAGGTGGCCCCGGCGACGGTCTGCTCCATGATGTCGCCCATGTTCGTGAGCGACAGGCCCTCCCGGGCCAGCGCCACGTTGAGCCGCTTGAGCGGAGTGCCCGACTCGACCGTGACGGTCATCGCCTCGCGGTCGAGCCGCCGGATCCCGGTCAGCAGCCCCGGCCGGATCAGCACGCCGTCGGTGGCCGCGATCGAGGTGAAGGAGTGGCCCGTACCGACCGTCTTCACCCGCAGCCCGTCCGCGGCGGCCTTGCGCACCACCTCGGCGAGCTCCTCGGCCGAGGCCGGGCTCACCTCCCGTACCGGACGGGAGGTGACGTTCCCCGCCCAGTTACGCCACGGGCTGCTCGCCGTCCTGGTGCTCCCCGAGCCCGCTGTTGTCGTCCCGCTCACGCTTCCCCTCCCGGTCCGGTGCCGGCTTGCGCAGCCGGCGGTGTCCGAGGAGACCCACCGCGACCGCGAGCGCACCCGAGACGACGGGCACCACGTACCCCGCCTCGGCCCCGGACGCGTCGACCACCCAGCCGGCGGCCGAGGAGCCGAGCGCCACGCCGACCGCGAGCCCGGTACCCGTCCAGGTCATGCCCTCGGTCAGCTTGGTGCGCGGTACGTGCGCTTCGACGAGGGCCATCGTGGTCACCATCGTCGGTGCGATGGACAGGCCCGCGACAAAGAGCGCCACGGCCAGCAACGGCAAGTTCCCGGCCAGTAGGAGGGGGATCATACTCACGGCCATCGCGCAGACGCCCAGGAGCCAGCGCCGGGACGGCTCGCCCTTGAGGTGCAGGAGCCCGAAGACGGCGCCGGCGAGGCAGGAGCCCAGCGCGTAGACGGCCAGGACGAGGCTCGCGGCCGCCTTGTGCCCCTGCTCCTCGGCGAAGGCCACGGTCACCACGTCCACCGAGCCGAAGATGGCTCCGGTCGCGACGAAGGCGAGAGCCAGGACCTGGAGGCCGGGGGAGCGGAGCGCGGACACGCTCTTCTCGCCGATCTCCCGCGGGTGCGGCACGGGCTCCGTCGCGCGCTGCGAGGTCAGCCAGAAGACGCCGATGGCCAGGAACACCCCGGCGAACAGCGGGCCGGCCTCGGGGAACCAGGTCGTCGAGAGACCGATGGAGATGATCGGGCCGAAGATGAAGCACACCTCGTCGACGATCGACTCCCACGAGTACGCGGTGTGCAGGCGCCGCTCGTCGCCCCGGTAGATCTCCGCCCACCGGGACCGGGTCATCGCCCCGATGCTCGGCACGACGCCGATGACGGCCGTGAAGACGAAGAGCGTCCAGTCCGGGCTCTTCTGCTGCACGCAGACGAGGAGTCCGGCGGCACCGGCGAGCGAGATCAGCGTCACCGGGCGGAGCACCTTGCGCTGCCCGTGGCGGTCGACCAGGCGCGACACCAGGGGACCGAGGACCGCGGCGGACATCGCGAGCATCGCCGAAAGCGCGCCGGCGAGGCCGTACCTTCCGGTGACCTGCGAAATCATGGTGACGACGCCGATGCCCATCATGGACAGGGGCATGCGGCCGAGGAGACCGGCGACGGAGAACGAGGTCGTTCCGGGCGCCGCGAAGATCGCGCGGTAGGGGCTGGGCAAGAGGCTCTCCGGATCTCCGTGCTCCGGAGCGGGCTCCGCGCGACGACTCAACACGTGTAATTAATAGCTAAAGCCTACGGTGTTGAAGTCGATCGGTCATCCCCCTTTTTCGGACGAGCACCCTGATTCAGGACGAGTACCGGCGGCCGGACGCCGTCGGTCGGGCCGCGCCCTCCACCGTCGGAGGCGGGTGGGAGGATCGGTGCCATGTCCGATCAGCACGATCCCGCCCCGTACGACGCCCTGCTGCTGCTCTCGTTCGGCGGCCCCGAGGGCCCGGACGACGTGGTCCCGTTCCTGGAGAACGTGACGCGCGGCCGCGGCATTCCGAAGGAACGGCTCAAGGAAGTGGGGCAGCACTACTTCCTCTTCGGCGGCGTCAGCCCGATCAACGACCAGAACCGCGCGCTGCTCGACGCGCTGCGGACGGACTTCGCGGAGGCCGGCCTCGGCCTCCCGGTCCACTGGGGAAACCGGAACTGGGCGCCGTACCTCACCGACACCCTCCGCGAGATGATCACCGACGGCCGGCGCCACATCGCCGTCCTCACCACCAGCGCGTACGCCTCCTACTCCGGCTGCCGCCAGTACCGCGAGAACCTCGCCGACGCGCTCGCCACCCTGGAGGCGGAGGGGCTCCCGCTGCCCCGCGTCGACAAGCTCCGGCACTACTTCAACCACCCCGGCTTCGTCGAGCCCATGGTCGAGGGCGTCCTCGCCTCCCTCGCGGACCTCGACCCGTCCGTGCGCGACGGTGCCCACCTCGCCTTCACCACGCACTCCATCCCCGACTCCGCCGCCGACAGCTCCGGGCCGGTCTCCGAGCACGGCGAGGGCGGTGCCTACGTGCGGCAGCACCTCGACGTGGCACGGGTGATCGTCGAGGCGGTCCGTGAGGCGACCGGCGTCGCCCACCCCTGGAAGCTCGTCTACCAGTCCCGCAGCGGCGCACCGCACATCCCGTGGCTGGAGCCCGACATCTGCGACCACCTGGAGGAGCTGCACGGCGCCGGGGCGCCCGCGGCCGTGATGGTCCCCATCGGCTTCGTCTCCGACCACATGGAGGTCCTCTACGACCTCGACACGGAGGCCACGGCCAAGGCGGCCGAGCTCGGCCTGCCCGTCCGGCGCTCGGCGACCGTCGGGGCCGACCCGCGCTTCGCCGCGGCCGTCCGCGACCTCGTCCTGGAGCGCGCCGCGGGCGAGCGGGGCACCCGGGTGGAGCGGTGTGCCCTGGGCGCTCTCGGCGCCTCCCACGACCTGTGCCCGATCGGTTGCTGCCCGGCCAGGGCGGAGCGGCCGGCGGCGGCCGGTGCCGACAGCCCGTACGCGTAAGGAGCCCCAGTGACCGACCTGAACGGCGTGAACGACGTGAGCGACCCGCTGCTCGCCGAACTGCTGGACCTCGGCCTGGAGGCCGCACGGCGGGCCGGGGCGCTGCTGCGCGACGGCAGGCCGGACGACCTGGCCGTGGCGATGACCAAGTCGAGCCCCATCGACGTGGTCACCGAGATGGACATCGCCGCCGAGAAGCTGATCACCGGCTTCCTCGCCGAGCACCGCCCGCAGGACGGCTTCCTCGGCGAGGAGGGCGCGTCGAGCCCCGGCACGAGCGGGATCCGCTGGGTGATCGACCCGCTCGACGGCACCGTGAACTACCTCTACGGCCTGCCCACCTGGGCGGTCTCGATCGCCGCGGAGCGGGACGGCGAGACCGTGGTCGGCGTGGTCGAGGCGCCGATGCGCGGCGAGACGTACCTGGCGGCCCTCGGCGGCGGCGCGTACGCGGGGGAGCGGCGCCTCGCCGTCCGCCCGTCGCCCGAGCTCGACCAGGCCCTCGTGGGCACGGGCTTCGGATACGTGCAGTCCCGTCGCGCCCATCAGGCCGACGTCGCCCAGCGCGTGATCCCGCGCGTCCGCGACATCCGCCGGGGCGGTTCGGCCGCGATCGACCTCTGCGACGTCGCGGCGGGCCGCCTCGACGCGTACTACGAGCGCGGACTCAACCCCTGGGACCTCGCCGCGGGGGCGCTCATCGCCCGCGAGGCGGGTGCGCTGACCGGTGGCCGACCCGGCGAGCCGGAGTCCGGTGAGCTGACCCTGGCGGCCTCCCCGGGCGTCTTCGCGCCCCTCCAGGAGCTCCTGGAGGAGCTCGGCGCCTGGCACGACTAGCGAGACCGGACATGCGAGGGCCCCGGAGCCGGTACGGCTCCGGGGCCCTCGACGCGTGTACGGGCCGCGCCGGTCAGACGACCGGTGCGGAGACCTCCACGCCGTGCTCGGCGGCCAGGCGGTGCAGGTCGTCCAGCTCGGCCTGCTCGACGTCCGCGAGGAAGTCGTCGCCCGTCTCACGAGCACGCGTGAGGTCGGTTTGCGCGGCCCTGATCCGGTGCAGCAGGCCTGCGGTGAAAGCGTCCATCGTGCGCCCCCTCGTCGTGGGTCCGGTGGCACGGGGGTGTGCCGAGGGTGGATGGATCACACACTGTCGCCTCTGGGGGACAGAAGGCGGTAGGTGGCGCGCCACATACAGGGCGTGATCACGGGGTGTGCAGACGTCCTCCCCACCCCCTTCCTCACAGAAACCTCAACTGGCCCGTGAATCAGGTGAATTCTTCGCGGGCCATCGCGGAAGGAGTCACGCGCCCCACCTCGCGCCCCCTCCGCACCACCCCCCGCGCCCCGGGTCTCGCACATCCGTCTTACAGCCGGTTTACGCGCGTTCGGGGCAGGATGGACACGCACAGTCAGTGCTCAGGTTTCAGCCGGTCCGCCTTCGGACCGCGGCTCGAGGGAAGGACTACGACGTGCGTGTACTCGTCGTCGAGGACGAGCAGCTGCTCGCCGATGCGGTGGCCACCGGACTGCGCCGGGAGGCCATGGCCGTCGACGTCGTGTACGACGGCGCCGCGGCGCTGGAGCGCATCGGGGTGAACGACTACGACGTCGTCGTCCTCGACCGCGACCTCCCGCTCGTCCACGGCGACGACGTCTGCCGCAAGATCGTCGAGCTCGGCATGCCCACGCGCGTGCTGATGCTCACCGCGTCCGGCGACGTCAGCGACCGCGTCGAGGGCCTGGAGCTCGGCGCGGACGACTACCTTCCCAAGCCCTTCGCCTTCACCGAGCTCACCGCCCGCGTGCGTGCGCTCGGCCGGCGCACCACCGTGCCGCTGCCGCCCGTCCTGGAGCGCGCCGGCATCAAGCTCGACCCGAACCGCCGCGAGGTCTTCCGCGAGGGCAAGGAGGTCCAGCTCGCGCCGAAGGAGTTCGCCGTCCTGGAGGTCCTCATGCGCAGCGAGGGCGCCGTCGTCTCGGCCGAGCAGCTCCTGGAGAAGGCCTGGGACGAGAACACCGACCCCTTCACCAATGTCGTGCGCGTCACCGTCATGACCCTGCGCCGCAAGCTCGGCGAGCCCCCGGTCATCGTCACCGTGCCCGGCTCCGGGTACCGGATCTGACCCGATGCCCACCACCTCAGTGCCGCACCCCCAGGCGCCGCCGAAGCCGACCTGGGACCCCAGGGACCCGGTCCGGCCGCTCCTGCGCCCGACCATCCGGATACGGCTCACGCTGCTGTACGGCGGGATGTTCCTGATCGCCGGCATCCTGCTGCTCTCGATCATCTACCTCTTCACGGCGCAGACGCTGGGGGAGAGCGCGGCCAAACTGCCGTTCGAGATCGTCCAGGGCAAGGTGAAGCCCACCACGTCCTGGTGCGAGCTGCCCGTCCAGGGCAGTGGCAAGCAGTTCAACGACGCCGTGTCGGTCTGTCTGCGCTATCAGAGCGACCGGGCCCTGGAAGACCTCCTGCGCCGCTCGCTCTTCGCCCTGCTCGGCCTGAGCATCATCGCCTTCGCCTTCGGCTACGCCATGGCGGGACGGGTGCTCTCCCCGCTGGGCCGGATCACCCGTACCGCCCGCCAGGTGGCCGGTTCCGACCTGGCCCGCCGGATCGAGCTGGACGGCCCCGACGACGAGCTCAAGGAGCTCGCCGACACCTTCGACGAGATGCTGGAGCGCCTGGAGCGGGCCTTCACGGCCCAGCAGCGCTTCGTCGCGAACGCCTCGCACGAGCTGCGGACCCCGCTCGCGATCAACCGCACGCTCCTGGAGGTCCACCTCTCGGACCCCGGGGCCCCGGTGGAGCTCCAGCAGCTCGGCAAGACCCTGCTCGCGACCAACGAGCGCAGTGAGCAGCTCGTCGAGGGCCTGCTGCTGCTCGCCAGGAGCGACAATCAGATCATCGAGCGCAAGGCCGTCGACCTCGCCGAGGTCGCCTCCCGGGCGGTCGACCAGACGCACGCGGAGGCCGTGGCCAAGGGCGTCGAGATCCGGGGCGAGCGCCAGCCCGCGGTCGTCCAGGGCAACGGCGTCCTGCTGGAGCGGATCGCGCTGAACCTGCTCCAGAACGCCGTGCGGTACAACGTGCCGGAAGGAGGCTGGGTGGAGGTCACCACCGAGATCGAGCACGGCCAGGCCGCCCTGGTCGTCTCGAACACGGGACCGGTGGTCCCCGCGTACGAGATCGACAACCTCTTCGAGCCGTTCCGGAGGCTCCGGCAGGAGCGCACGGGAAGCGACAAGGGAGTCGGTCTCGGCCTGTCGATCGCGCGGTCCGTGGCGCGCGCCCACGGCGGCCGTATCATCGCGGAGCCCCGCGAGGGCGGTGGTCTCGTGATGCGTGTCACTCTGCCGATCTGACACACTGCACGAGCCGACCGGTTCCGTTCGCTTTGCGCGGAATTCTCGGGCCCCGATTCTGAGACGCTCATGTGTGATCGATCACAGGAGAGGGTGTCCGGATCTCCACTCTCCGTGACCGAGAAATCCCTCGGAAAACCAGGAAAAGTCCGGGTTTCCGGGGCCCGGAATGACGGGAAGTACACGGGGTGGCGCTTGTGAAGGGCGCCCCCAGGACCGTGTACGGTCCGGTTCGCCACCCCAAGCCGATCACTCGTGAGAGCGCTCGACGGGTGTCGATTGAGTAACAGACCTTGATGTGAGGCAAAATCTCCGCCTCAGGTCGGGCACAAGTCCGACCTCTCACGCGTTACGTGCGCTGGAGACACCGCAACTACCCAGAGGGGGAGAGCGACATGGCAACGGATTACGACACCCCACGCAAGACCGACGACGACGTCGACTCGGACAGCCTTGAAGAACTGAAGGCCCGCCGGAACGACAAGTCGACCTCGACCGTCGATGTCGACGAGTTCGAGGCCGCCGAAGGCCTGGAGCTTCCCGGCGCGGACCTCTCGAACGAAGAGCTGGCCGTCCGGGTCCTGCCCAAGCAGGCCGACGAGTTCACGTGCATGAGCTGCTTCCTCGTGCACCACCGCAGCCAGCTGGCCCGCGAGAAGAACGGCCAGCCGATCTGCCGCGACTGCGACTGAGACCGCTCGGCCGTGGCAGGCGAGACACCGTCCCGGAAGCGGCGTCTCCGGCTCCCTGGGAGCTCGGAGGCGTACAAGGGCGGCATGAGCCCGGCGGAGGGTGCCCAGACGGCCCCTGACGCCGAGCAGGCCGCTTCCCTGCCCTCCCTCGGTGCACGTGACGACGAGCGGGGCCCTTCGGCCTCGCTCGAAGCCGTCGTCGCGGACATCGAGGCGGTAACCGGCTTGCGCGTCGAGCCGGCCGCCGGGCCGGATGCGCCACGGCTCCCCGCTGAGCGGAGCGAGGGCCGGGGCGAAGCGCGCCAGGGGCGTCTGGACGCCGTCAGGCGGCTGGCCAACCCCGCGCGGGCACAGCTCGACAAGATCAAGATCGACAGCGACCGGATCGACGCCGTCCGGCGCGGCGTCGCGCGCAGCGTCAAGGACGGCGTGAAGCGCGGCGGCGACAGTGCCAAGGCGGGCATCGGCCATCTGGCCGACCGGCTGATCGATCTCGCCCCGCGGATCCCGGTCCGCGACCTGGCGACCCTGCGCAAACACTTCCCCGGGCTCGGACCCGAGGAGATCGCCGACAAGCTCGTCACGGGCGCGGCGAACGCGAGCTCGACCGTCGGCGCGGGCGTCGGCGCCGCCGCCATGCTTCCCGTACCGCCGGCCATGCCGGCCGAACTGGCGGCCGAGATCACCGGCGTCGCCGCCGTGGAACTCAAACTCATCGCCGAACTGCACGAGGTGTACGGACTGCGGCCGCCGGGCCGGATCACCCAGCGCTCGACGGCCTATCTGACCTCCTGGGCCGAGGAGCGGGGCATCGACCCCTCCAAGCCCACCACCGTCAACGCGGCACTCGGCGGGCAGCTCAAGCGCGAACTGCGCCAGCAGATCATGAAGCGCATGGTGCGCAACCTGCCGAACCTCACGCCCTTCATGGTCGGCGCCGCCGTCGGCGCGGTCATGAACCGGCGCGACACCAAGAAGCTCGCCGCGCACATCCGCAAGGACCTGCGCGCCCGCCAGGTCCCCTGGGACGCCCTCCGCGAGCTGCCCCCACTGGACCAGCCCGAGAACCCCAAGGAGCTCGGCTTCTAGCGCCCGATCCGCCGGACACACCCCAGCCGCTCACCGCCGGGGCCGGACGAGAAGACCCGGCCCGGGGCGGCGGCCGCGGGGTCAGGACTCGGCGCGTACGGACTCCAGGGCGGCCACCAGGGCCTCCGGCTCGCGGCTGGACAGGTACACGTAGGGCGTCGGGTCCGCCGGGTCCGTGACCTCGACCCGTACCGCCCGCGGCACATAGCTGCGCATCAGCATGAAGGCGCGCGGGTCGGCCTTGTGGGTGCGCCAGGCGCGCGCCTCCTCCGCGTCCAGCACCTCGGCCGCCCCGAGCGCCGAGACCGGGATCCGCGCGTCGCCCGCGACCAGCGAACCGGCGACCACCCGGACCCGGGCGGAGCCGTACGAGGAGACCGCCGCGCCGGCGAGCACCGCCGCCACGATCACACCGCCCAGCGTCGGGACCGTACCCAGCGGGAACATGACCAGGCCGCCGGAGAGACCGAGCAGGCCCGCGATGACCCACCACGAGCGGGGCGCCGTCAGCCGCTCGTCGAAGCGTGGCGCGGTCGCCGCCGAGGCCGTCACCGGGGACGACGCGACGGGCGTCCCGGTGGGCGACTCGGCGGACGACACGGGCGAAGGCTCGGAGGAGGGGGCGGGGGACGGCACGGAAGGCTGCATGCGTCCAAGCTTGGCACGGCGCGACCCGCGCCCGGCCGCGCGGGTAAGGTCTGCGCCTGTGACTGCAACATCTGCCGCCCTCACCCCGCCGGCCGACGCCATACCGCCGGTACGCCACCCCGACGCCCCGGCCCCCGGCGAGCTGCTCGGTTCGCACTACGAGCACTGCTTCGGGTGCGGCGGCGGGCAGCCCCACGGCCTGCACCTGGAGGCGCGGGCGGGCGAGGGCGTGACCGTCACCGCCGAGTTCACGGTGACCCCCGACCACCAGGGCGCCCCCGGCCTCGCGCACGGCGGCGTCCTCGCCACCGCGCTCGACGAGACCCTCGGCTCCCTGAACTGGCTGCTGCGGGTCATCGCCGTGACCGGCAGACTGGAGACCGACTTCGCCCGGCCCGTCCCGGTCGGCACCGTGCTCCACCTGGAGGCCGCGGTCACCGCCGTACACGGCCGCAAGATCTTCTCGACCGCCGTCGGCCGGATCGGCGGGCCCGAGGGCCCCGTCGCCGTCCGCGCCGAGGCACTCTTCATAGAGGTCAAGGTCGACCATTTCATCGACAACGGCCGCCCGGAGGAGATCCAGGCCGCCATGTCCGACCCCGACCAGGTCCGGCGCGCCCGCGCCTTCGAGGTGAACCCCTGATGCGCAACCCTGTCGACGTACTGATCCGGCGAGTGGACCCGGAGGTGCCGATCCCGGCCTACGGGCACCCCGGCGACGCCGGCGCCGACCTCGTGACCACCGAGGCCGCCGTCCTCGCCCCGGGGGAGCGCGCCGTGCTGCCCACCGGCGTCTCCATCGCGCTGCCGGACGGGTACGCGGCCTTCGTGCACCCGCGCTCCGGCCTGGCCGCCCGCTGCGGAGTCGCACTCGTGAATGCCCCGGGGACCGTGGATGCCGGGTACCGTGGAGAGATCAAAGTGATCGTGGTCAATCTCGACCCGCGCGAGAGCGTGCGGTTCGAGCGGTTCGACCGGATTGCCCAACTGGTCGTCCAGCAGGTCGAGAAGGTTCGCTTCCACGAGGTGGCGGAGCTTCCCGGCTCGGCGCGGGCCGAGGGGGGCTTCGGGTCCACCGGCGGCCATGCCGCCGTGGACGGCTCAACGGGTGGGAATCGATACGCTTCGGTCGTATCCGACCGGGAAGGACAGTGACGTGTTCGGACGTCGCAAGAAGAGCGGTGCCGCTGAGGACGCAGCGGGCGAGGCCGAGCAGGTCGTCGAGGAGGTCGAGTCCCGCGACGGCGAGGCATCGGCCGACGCGCCGCGTCGGGTGAACCTTCCGCCGGCGCCCCGGCCCGACGGACCGTGGGACATCTCCGAGGTCACCACGCCGGAGGACGGCCGCGTCGACCTCGGGGGCGTCTTCGTGCCCGGAGTCGAGGGCATGGAGCTGCGGGTCGAGGTGGCGGGCGACGCGATCGTCGCGGCCACCGTCGTGCTGCGCGACAGCGCCGTGCAGCTGCAGGCTTTCGCCGCCCCCAAGAACGAGGGCATCTGGGGCGAGGTCCGTGACGAGATCGCCACGGGCATCATCCAGCAGGGCGGTGTCATCGACGAGGTCGAGGGCCCCCTCGGCTGGGAGCTGCGGGCCCAGGTCCCCGTACAGCTGCCGGACGGCAACCGCGGCGTACAGCTCGTGCGCTTCGTGGGCGTCGACGGACCCCGCTGGTTCCTGCGCGGAGTGATCTCCGGGCAGGGCGCGGTGCAGCCGGACGCGGCCGGGCTCCTGGAGCAGATCGTGCGGGACACCGTGGTCGTCCGCGGCGAGGGCCCGATGGCCCCGCGCGACCCGATCGTCCTCAAGCTGCCGAACGACGCGCAGATGGTGCCGGACGGTGTCCAGCAGGAGGAGCAGGCGGAGTCCCGCTTCTCCGGCGGCATGGGCCAGCTCCAGCGCGGCCCGGAGGTCACCGAGATCCGCTGAGCCGCGATCGAGACACGAGCGGTGGGCCGCTTCCCGTACGAGACGTACGGGAAGCGGCCCACCGGCCGTTTTCCCCTTCGTACGGTCGCGGGCTCTGGCCCTGGGACCCGGCGGCGGACCATACTGGCGGGCGCACATGTCCGAGGAGGGGGAGCACACGGTGAGTGAGAGCAGCACGCGGTCCGGAACGGCCGTCGCCGAGGACCCGGCCGGCCTGCCGATGGTCCGGGTCGAGGACCTCCGGCGTTCGTACGGCACGGGCGAGGCCGCCGTCCACGCCCTGCGCGGGGTCTCCTTCGACATCCCGCGCGGCGAGCTCGTCGCCCTCAAGGGCCGCTCGGGCTCCGGCAAGACGACTCTGCTCAATCTCGTGGGCGGCCTCGACAGCGCGGACGGGGGCCGGATCGTCATCGACGGCACCGACCTCTCCACGCTCGGCGAGAACGGGCTCCTGGAGCTGCGCCGCGACCGGATCGGCTTCATCTTCCAGTCCTTCGGGCTGCTCCCGATCCTCTCCGCCGCCGAGAACGTCGGCGTACCCCTCCGGCTGCGGAAGGCCGACCCGAAGGAGCGCGAGGAGCGGGTCGCGCTGATGCTCTCCCTCGTGGGCCTCGCCGACCACGCGGCCCAGCGGCCCGGCGAGCTCTCCGGCGGTCAGCAGCAGCGGGTCGCCATCGCCCGCGCCCTCGCCAACAAGCCGGCTCTGCTGATCGCCGACGAACCGACCGGCCAGCTGGACGCGGAGACCGGGCTCGCCGTCATGGAGCTGCTGCGCGCGGTGGTGCGCAGCGAGGGCTGCACGGCCCTGGTCGCCACGCACGACCCCCAGCTCCTGGGCCTGGCGGACCGGGTCCTGGAGCTCAGCGACGGCGAGATCATCGAGCACTGAGGGACCGGGGCGGCTTCCTACGGCGCCGTCCCGCCATCAGAATCACGTCAATACCGCACCGTGACCTCCGCCCGCGTACGGAATGTCCGATTGGCTGGACGTATGGTCGTGCCATGGGACGCGGCAAGCTTCGGATCTACCTCGGCGCTGCGCCGGGCGTCGGCAAGACGTACGCGATGCTCTCCGAGGGACACCGCCGCATCGAGCGCGGTACGGACTGCGTCGTCGCCTTCGTGGAGCACCACGGGCGGCCGCGTACGGAGGTGATGCTGCACGGCCTGGAGCAGGTTCCGCGCAGGACCCTGGACCACCGGGGCGCCACCTTCACCGAGATGGACGTCGACGCGGTCCTGGCCAGGAAGCCGGCCGTCGCCCTCGTCGACGAGCTCGCCCACACGAACGTCCCCGGCTCCCGGAACCCCAAGCGCTGGCAGGACGTCGCCGAGCTCCTCTCGGCCGGCATCGACGTCGTGTCGACGGTCAACATCCAGCACCTGGAGTCGCTGGGCGACGTCGTCGAGTCGATCACCGGGGTACGGCAGCGCGAGACCGTCCCCGACGAGATCGTCCGCCGCGCCGACCAGATCGAACTGGTCGACATGTCGCCCCAGGCCCTGCGCCGCCGCATGGCCCACGGCAACATCTACACGTCCGACAAGGTCGACGCGGCGCTCTCCAACTACTTCCGCCCCGGCAACCTCACCGCCCTGCGCGAGCTCGCGCTGCTGTGGACGGCCGACCGCGTCGACGAGTACCTCCAGCAGTACCGCGGCGAGCACAACATCCGCTCCACCTGGCAGGCCCGTGAGCGCATCGTCGTGGGCCTGACCGGCGGCCCCGAGGGCCGCACGCTCATACGGCGGGCCACCCGGCTGGCCGAGAAGGGCGCGGGCGGCGAGGTCCTCGCCGTCTACATCGCCCGCAGCGACGGTCTCACCGCCGCCTCGCCGAAGGAACTGGCCGTCCAGCGGACCCTCGTCGAGGACCTCGGCGGAACGTTCCACCACGTCATCGGCGACGACGTCCCCTCCGCGCTCCTGGAGTTCGCCCGCGGGGTCAACGCCACCCAGATCGTCCTCGGCTCGAGCCGCCGCCGCACCTGGCAGTACGTGTTCGGCCCCGGCGTCGGCCAGACCGTGGCCCGCGAGTCCGGTCCCGACCTCGACGTCCACATCGTCACCCACAGCGAGGTCGCCAAGGGGCGGGGGCTGCCCGTCGCGCGCGGGGCGCGGCTCGGCCGGTCCCGGATCCTCGGCGGCTGGCTGGTCGGCGTCGGCGGACCCGCGGTCCTTGCCCTGCTCCTCACCCACGTCGACGCCGACCTCGGCCTCGCCAACGACATGCTGCTCTTCCTCGCGCTCACCGTCGCCGCCGCGATGCTCGGCGGGTTCCTGCCCGCGCTCGCGTCGGCGGCGGTCGGCTCCTTCCTCCTGAACTGGTTCTTCACCCCGCCCGTCCACCGGATCACCATCGCCGACCCCAAGAACATCGTCGCCCTCGCCGTCTTCCTCGGCGTCGCGATGGCCGTCGCCTCGGTGGTGGACCTGGCGGCCCGGCGCACCCATCAGGCGGCCCGGCTCCGCGCCGAGTCCGAGGTGCTCTCGTACCTCGCGGGCAGCGTGCTGCGCGGCGAGACCAGCCTGGACGCACTCCTCGAACGGGTCCGCGAGACGTTCTCGATGGAGTCGGTGACCCTGCTGGAGCGGGCGGACGAGATCGAGCCGTGGACCCGGGCGGCGAGCGTGGGCCCCCACCCGGTCGCACGGCCGGAGGACGCGGACGTGGACATGCCGGTCGGCGACCGTCTGGCCCTTGCCCTGACGGGCCGGGTGCTGCCCGCCGAGGACCGGCGGGTCCTCGGTGCGTTCGCCGCGCAGGCGGCGGTCGTCCTGGACCGGCAGCGGCTGGTCGGCGAGGCCGAGGAGGCCAGGAAGCAGGCCGAGGGCAACAAGATCCGTACGTCCCTGCTCGCCGCCGTCAGCCACGACCTGCGCACCCCGCTCGCGAGCATCAAGGCCTCCGTCACCTCCCTCCGCTCCGACGACGTCGAATGGTCCGAGGAGGACCGCGCCGAACTCCTCGAAGGCATCGAGGCGGGCGCCGACCGCCTCGACCACCTCGTCGGGAACCTCCTCGACATGTCCCGCCTCCAGACCGGCACGGTCACGCCGCTGATCCGCGTCGTGGACCTCGACGAGGTCGTCCCGATGGCCCTCGGGGGAGTGCCCGACGGCAGCGCCGAGCTCGACATCCCCGAGACCCTGCCGATGGTCGAGGTCGACAAGGGCCTGCTGGAGCGGGCCGTCGCCAACATCGTCGAGAACGCCGTCAAGTACAGCCCCGACGGCGAACCCGTCTCGGTCGCGGCCAGCACCCTGGGAGAACGCGTCGAGCTGCGCGTCGTGGACCGCGGCCCCGGAGTGCCCGACGAGAGCAAGGACGGCATCTTCGAGCCGTTCCAGCGCTTCGGCGACGCCCCGCGCGGTGCCGGTGTCGGGCTCGGCCTCGCGGTCGCCCGCGGCTTCGTCGAGGCCATGGGCGGGACCCTCGCCGCCGAGGACACCCCGGGCGGCGGACTCACCATGGTGCTCACCCTCAGGGCCGTGCGGGGCGGGCCCCCGGAACCGGCCGTGGAGCTTCCGGCGCATGCCGTGAGCTGAGCGGCGCGGCGGCTCTCGTCCCGCGTCCGGTCACGTACAGCGCCCGCTCTCGTACACATCAGCCTCGTACACATCAGCCTCGTACACATCAGCCTCGTACACATCAGCTCCGTACACATCGAGTCACCGGTCTCACCCAAGCCGCCCGCAACGGGCACCGAAGAAGGTAGGTCCCCCTCCATGACCCGGGTCCTCGTGGTCGACGACGAGCCACAGATCGTCCGCGCCCTGGTGATCAACCTCAAGGCGCGGAAGTACGAGGTCGATGCCGCACCCGACGGTGCCACCGCCCTCCGGCTGGCCGCCGAGCGCCACCCCGACGTCGTCGTCCTCGACCTCGGTCTGCCCGACATGGACGGCGTCGAGGTCATCAAGGGCCTGCGCGGCTGGACGAGGGTGCCGATCCTGGTCCTCTCCGCCCGCCAGACCTCCGACGAGAAGGTCGAGGCGCTCGACGCCGGCGCCGACGACTACGTCACCAAGCCCTTCGGCATGGACGAGCTGCTCGCGCGGCTGCGCGCGGCCGTGCGACGCGCCGAGCCGGTCGGCGGCGCCGAGGACGGCACGGTGGTCGTCGAGACCGAGGGCTTCACCGTCGACCTGGCGGCGAAGAAGGTCCACCGCGACGGCCGGGACGTCCGGCTCACCCCCACCGAGTGGCACCTCCTGGAGGTCCTCGTCCGCAACGGCGGGCGGCTTGTCAGCCAGAAGCAGCTGCTCCAGGAGGTCTGGGGCCCCTCGTACGGCACGGAGACCAACTACCTCCGCGTGTACATGGCGCAACTGCGGCGCAAGCTGGAGGCCGACCCCTCGCACCCCCGCCATTTCGTCACCGAACCGGGCATGGGCTACCGCTTCGAACGGTGAAGCGAACGTCGTGTGTACAGCCGGTCCTGGTGGCAGTAGAGGCCGGTACGCTTTCTGTATGAGTGCTGCACCGCGTACAGAGAAGCCGGCCGGTAGGTTCCGCCGGATGCTCGACCGGCTCTCCTCCACCCCGGAGGACCTGGAGTCGGAGGAGCTCCAGGAGGACGCCGAGGCCACGGGGTGCACCCGCATCTGTGACTGCTCCGACCGCCAGATAGTCAAGGTGACTGGTACCTTGCGCACGGTCACGCTGCGTCCCAGGGCCGGTGTGCCCGCGCTGGAGGCCGAGCTCTTCGACGGCACGGCACCGCTGGACGTCGTCTGGCTGGGCCGCCGCTCCATCGTGGGCATCGAACCGGGCCGCAGGCTGATCGCCTCCGGCCGGATCTCCATGAGCCACGGCCGGCGGGTCCTCTTCAACCCCAAATACGAGCTCCGACCGCTCGGACAGGAGTAGCCGGTGACGTCCCTCGACAAGCCGACCACGGATCAGGGCGCCCAGGCCCCTCAGGACGCCCAGGCCTCGAAGGAGGTCACCGAGGCCGCGCTGTTCGAGGCCTTCGGCGGCCTGCGGGGCATGATCGAGACGGTCGTGCCCGGCCTGCTGTTCGTCACGATCTTCACGATCAACAAGGACCTGCACATCTCGGCGATCGCCGCGCTCGCGGTCTCGCTGGTCCTGGTCGCCGTCCGGCTGATCCGCCGCGACACCGTCAAGCACGCCTTCAGCGGCGTCTTCGGAGTCGCCTTCGGTGTCGTCTTCGCGATGATGACGGGCAACGCCAAGGACTTCTACCTGCCGGGCATGCTCTACACGCTGGGCCTCGCCCTCGCGTACATCGTCACCACGGTCGCGGGCGTCCCGCTGATCGGCCTGATCCTCGGCCCGGTGTTCAAGGAGAACCTCTCCTGGCGCACCCGCAACCCCGGCCGCAAGAAGGCGTACGCGAAGGCCAGCCTGGCCTGGGGCTTCATCCTGCTCGCCAAGTGCGCGATCCTCTTCCCCATGTACTGGTGGGCCGACACCACCAAGTTCGGCTGGGTCCTGGTCGCCCTGAAGATCCCGCCGTTCCTGCTCGCGGTCTACCTCACCTGGATGTTCCTCGCGAAGGCGCCGCCGCCGATCGACGTCTTCGCCGAGATGGAGGCCGAGGAGCGCGCCGAGAAGGAGCGCAAGGCGGCCGCGCGGAGCACGCCGGAGGCCTGAGCGCCACCGCGTTCGTGCCTGTACGGGAAGGGCCCGGAACCTGATGACAGGTTCCGGGCCCTTCCCGTACAGATCAGACGTACGGAGAGATCAGGCGAGTCCTACGACTCGTTGGCGTCGCGGCGGACCTGCAACAGGTCCTCCAGCTGCTCCTCGCGGGCCTGCGCGGCCACGAACAGCAGCTCGTCGCCGGCCTCCAGGGTCTCCTCCGGGCTCGGCGTCAGCACCCGCGAACCGCGGATGATCGTCACCAGCGAGGTGTCCTCGGGCCAAGCCACGTCCCCGACCGAGGTGCCGGCGACGGCCGACTCCGGCGGGAGCGTCAGCTCGACGAGGTTCGCGTCGCCGTGGCTGAAGCGGAGCAGCCGGACGAGGTCGCCGACGCTCACCGCCTCCTCGACCAGGGCCGACATGAGGCGCGGCGTCGAGACGGCGACGTCCACACCCCAGGCCTCGTTGAACAGCCACTCGTTCTTCGGGTTGTTGACCCGGGCGACGACCCGCGGCACGCCGTACTCGGTCTTGGCGAGGAGCGAGACGACCAGGTTCACCTTGTCGTCGCCGGTCGCCGCGATCACCACATTGCAGCGCTGGAGCGCCGCCTCGTCGAGGGACGTGATCTCACAGGCGTCGGCGAGCAGCCACTCCGCCTGCGGCACCCGCTCCACCGAGATGGCGGTCGGCGCCTTGTCGATCAGCAGGACCTCGTGCCCGTTCTCCAGGAGCTCGCCCGCGATGGAACGGCCCACCGCACCCGCGCCCGCAATAGCGACACGCATCAGTGACCGCCCTCCTCAGGACCCTCGGCGAAGGCCTCCTCGACATTCGCGATGTCGTCCGTACGCATCATCACGTGCACCAGGTCACCCTCCTGGAGCACCGTCTGCGAGGTCGGCAGAATCGCTTCGCCCAGTCGGGTGAGGAAGGCGACACGGACACCGGTCTCCTCCTGGAGACGGCTCACCTTGTGGCCGATCCACGCGGGGGAGGTGTGCACCTCCGCGAGCTGCACGCCGCCGCTCGGGTCCCGCCACAGCGGCTCCGCGCCGGAGGGCAGCAGCCGCCGCAGCATCTGGTCGGCGGTCCAGCGGACCGTCGCGACCGTCGGGATCCCGAGGCGCTGGTAGACCTCGGCACGGCGGGGGTCGTAGATCCGCGCCGCCACGTTCTCGATGCCGAACATCTCGCGCGCGACCCGCGCCGCGATGATGTTCGAGTTGTCGCCACTGCTCACCGCGGCGAAGGCACCGGCGTCCTCGATCCCGGCCTCGCGCAGCGTGTCCTGGTCGAAGCCCACACCCGTGACGCGCCGTCCGCCGAAACCGGACCCCAGCCGACGGAAAGCCGTCGGGTCCTGGTCGACGACCGCGACGGTGTGCCCCTGCTGTTCGAGGGTCTGCGCGAGAGCGGCTCCCACTCGCCCGCAGCCCATGATGACGATGTGCACGTCCCCTTACCCCGCACTCCTGATCGCCCTACTGACCTGCGAAAACACCCTGCCCACAACTTTCCTCGCCCGATCCGCCCGGGCCGCGGCGGGCAACGCCCTGCCGGGTTGCCCGGTCCGAGCTTATGCGGGAACGCTGGCGGGGACCGCATCCGAGGTGGTACTCAGGGAGATTCCGTGCCGATCGGGGGTGCCGGTGAGCATGGCGGATTTCGAACGCTTACGATCCTCTCCGTGTCCAAACTGACCGACGTGCCCAAACGGATCCTGATCGGGCGGGCCCTGCGCAGCGACAAGCTCGGGGAAACCCTTCTCCCGAAGCGGATCGCCCTCCCCGTCTTCGCCTCCGACCCGCTGTCCTCGGTGGCGTACGCGCCAGGCGAGGTGCTGCTCGTCCTCTCCGTCGCGGGACTGTCGGCCTACCACTTCAGCCCGTGGATCGCGCTCGCGGTCGTCGTCCTGATGTTCACGGTCGTCGCCTCGTACCGCCAGAACGTGCACGCGTACCCGAGCGGCGGCGGCGACTACGAGGTCGCCAACACCAACCTCGGGCCGAAGGCCGGACTCACCGTCGCGAGCGCCCTGCTCGTCGACTACGTCCTCACCGTGGCCGTCTCGATCTCCTCGGGCATCGAGAACCTGGGATCCGCGATCCCGTTCGTCGTCGAGCACAAGGTGGCCTGCGCGGTCGCCGTCATCGTCCTGCTCACGGTGATGAACCTGCGCGGGGTGAAGGAGTCGGGCAGCCTCTTCGCCATCCCGACGTACGTCTTCGTCGCCGGCGTCTTCCTCATGATCGCCTGGGGCGCGTACAAGGGGATCGTCCTCGACGAGACCATGAAGGCCCCCACCGCCGACTTCGAGATCAAGCCCGAGCACGAGGGACTCGCCGGTTTCGCACTGGTCTTCCTGCTGCTCCGCGCCTTCTCCTCCGGCTGTGCCGCGCTCACCGGCGTCGAGGCGATCTCCAACGGCGTCCCCGCCTTCCGGAAGCCGAAGTCCAGGAACGCCGCCACGACGCTCGCCCTCATGGGCGGCCTGGCCGTCACCATGTTCTGCGGCATCATCTTCCTGGCCATGGCCACCGACGTGCGGATGGCCGAGAAGCCCGCCCAGGACCTGCTGCTCAACGGCGAGCCGGTCGGCGAGGGCTACGTCCAGGACCCGGTCATCTCACAGGTCGCGGCCGCCGTCTTCGGCGACGGGACGTTCTTCTTCATCGTGCTCGCCGCCGCCACCGCGCTCGTCCTCTTCCTGGCGGCCAACACCGCGTACAACGGCTTCCCGCTCCTCGGCTCGATCCTCGCCCAGGACCGGTACCTGCCGCGCCAGCTGCACACCCGCGGCGACCGCCTCACCTTCTCCAACGGCATCGTGCTCCTCGCGGGCGCCGCCGCGCTCCTCGTCTGGGTCTACGGGGCCGACTCGACCAAGCTCATCCAGCTCTACATCGTCGGAGTCTTCGTCTCCTTCACGCTGAGCCAGATCGGCATGGTCCGGCACTGGAACCGGCACCTGAAGACGGAGAGGGACCAGGCCAAGCGCCGCCACATGTTCCGCTCCCGCGCGATCAACGCGTTCGGCGCCTTCTTCACCGGCCTCGTCCTCGTCGTCGTCCTCGCCACCAAGTTCACCCACGGCGCGTGGGTCGCCCTGCTCGGCATGGTGATCTTCTACGGGACGATGAGCGCGATCCGCCGGCACTACGACTCCGTCTCCGCGGAGATCGCCGCCGCCGAGGAACGTCCCGACGAGTACGTGCGCCCCTCCCGGGTCCGCTCCATCGTCCTCGTCTCCAAGCTCCACAAGCCCACCCTCCGCGCCCTGGCCTACGCCAAGCTCATGCACGCGAACGAGCTGGAGGCGCTGACCGTCAACGTCGACCCGGCCGAGACGAAGGCGCTCAGGGAGGAGTGGGAGCGGCGCGGCATCAACGTCCCGCTCAAGATCCTCGACTCGCCGTACCGCGAGATCACCCGCCCGGTGATCGAGTACGTCAAGAACATCCGCCGCGAGAGCCCGCGCGACGCCGTCTCGGTCTACATCCCCGAGTACGTCGTCGGCCACTGGTACGAGCACCTGCTCCACAACCAGAGCGCCCTGCGGCTCAAGGGCAGGCTGCTCTTCACCCCGGGCGTCATGGTGACCTCCGTCCCGTACCAGCTCCAGTCCTCCGAGGTCGCGAGGAAGCGGGCCAGGAAGCGCCAGGACTGGAACGCGCCGGGCTCGGTGCGCCGCGGCCCGGTGGAGAAGCGCCAGAAGGAATCGCCCACAAAGAACACCTAGTCCCGAACAGGCCGCAAGGAACACCGGCTGCAAAGAACAACCGGAAAAGAACAACTAGACTGGTGGGCTGCCGTCCGAAGTATCCGGACGACGGCCCACCGTCACTTCCTCTTGGAGTCCCCCCGCCATGCAGAACACCCCTGTTTCGTCGTTGGTCGGGGAAGAGTACGAGGTCGAGGTCGGCCCGGTGGCCCACGGCGGGCACTGCATCGCCCGCACCGAAGAGGGCCGCGTCCTCTTCGTCCGCCACGCACTGCCCGGCGAGAAGATCGTCGCCCGCGTCACCGAGGGCGAGGAGACCTCCCGCTTCCTGCGCGCCGACGCGGTCACGATCCTCGACCCGTCCAAGGACCGCGTCGAGGCCCCCTGCCCCTTCGCGGGCCCCGGCAAGTGCGGCGGCTGCGACTGGCAGCACGCCAAGCCCGGCGCCCAGCGCCGGCTCAAGGGCGAGGTCATCGCCGAGCAGCTCCTGCGGCTCGCCGGGCTCACCCCAGAGGAGGCCGGCTGGGACGGCACCGTCATGCCGGCCGAGGGCGACAAGCTGCCGCCGGGCGAGGTTCCGCAGTGGCGCACCCGCGTCCAGTACGCGGTCGACGCCGAAGGCCACGCGGGCCTCCGCAAGCACCGCTCGCACGACGTCGAGATCATCGACCACTGCATGATCGCCGCCGAGGGCGTCTCGGAACTCGGCATCGAGAAGCGCACCTGGGAGGGCATGGCCACGGTCGAGGCCATCGCCGCGTCCGGCTCGAACGACCGCCAGGTCATCCTGACCCCGAAGCCCGGCGGCCGCCTCCCGCTCGTCGAACTCGACAAGCCGGTCTCCGTCCTCCGCGTCGACGAGAAGGACGGCGGAGTCCACCGCGTCCACGGCCGCGCCTTCGTCCGCGAGCGGGCCGACGAGCGCACCTACCGCGTCGGCAACGGCGGCTTCTGGCAGGTCCACCCGCAGGCCGCCCAGACCCTCATGCTCGCCGTCATGCAGGGCCTCACCCCCCGCAAGGGCGACAGCGCCCTCGACCTCTACTGCGGCGTCGGCCTCTTCGCGGGCGCCATCGCCGACCGCGTCGGCGAGCGGGGCGCGGTCCTCGGCATCGAGTCGGGCAAGCGCGCTGTCGAGGACGCCCGCCACAACCTGGCCGGGTTCCCGCGCGTCCGCATCGAGCAGGGCAAGGTCGAGGCGGTCCTCCCGCGCACGGGCATCACGGAGGTCGACCTCATCGTCCTGGACCCGCCCCGCGCCGGCGCGGGCAAGCAGACCGTCCACCACCTGGCCGGCCTCGGCGCCCGCCGCATCGCCTACGTCGCCTGCGACCCGGCGGCCCTGGCCCGCGACATCTCCTACTTCGCCGAACGCGGCTACCGCGTCCGCACCCTCCGCGCCTTCGACCTCTTCCCGATGACGCACCACGTGGAGTGCGTGGCGATCCTGGAGCCGGTGAAGAAGGACGCCTGACCTCTGGTTTTGTGAGTGCGCGTGAAGCGCGTTGTAAGCGCTGTGGGCGTTGCGGGTGTTGTCTCGAGGGTGTCGGGACGAGGCTCGTGACGCCCATTCGGCGTTCTTGGCGGAGTGTCAGAGTGGCGCATGTATCGCGCCAGGCAGGGAAGTTACGGAGGTCCGGGTGTTTTCTTGATCCGGAGGCGCGGCGATACAGTCCGGGCCGGAGTCGGATTGGGGACCAGGGGGAGGGGCCGGCGTGTTGGAGGTTGTGGCGCTCAGTGCGCTCACCACGTTCCTGTTGGGCGTGGGGAACGGTGCCGCGGGGGAGATCGGCAAGGCGATGACCCTGTCGACGGGTGCTCTGGTGAGACGGGCGCTTGGGCGGGAGACGCCTCTGCCTGCCGGTGCGGAGGACAGGCAGGCGCTGGCCGGGCGGGTGTACGCGCGGCTGAGTCGTGATCCGCGGGAGGCCGGGGAGTGGGCCCTTCTCATGGAGGGCGGGCCGGATCAGGACGCGGCGCCGGCCGGTGGTGGCATGCCTCCTGCTCCGTGGGCGTTCACCAACCGGCAGAAGGTGTTGAAGCGGTTGACGCGGGAAGCGACCCGTCCTTGGGACGGGCGGCCTCGCGTCTCGTTGCTCTCCGGAGCCCCCGGGAGCGGTACGACCTCGGTGGCGCTCCGGCTCGGAGCCGAATGCCGTGACCGGTTTCCCGACGGGCAGTTCTATGTCGACCTGCGCGACGCGGCCGGCGAGAACGGGCCCGAACCGGCCGCGGTGCTGCCGCGGTTGCTGCGCGAGATGGACGTCGACCCCGAGCGGATGCCCACCACCGAGGCGGGGCGGGAGCGGCTCTACCGGCGGCTCACTGTGGGGCGTAAGGCCTTGGTCGTGGTTGACCATGTCACCTCACTGGCCCAGGTCCGCAGCCTCGTACCGGCAACTCCCGATGTCTTTCTGCTCGTTGTCGTGTCCGGCCCGCCCCTTCTTCTGGAGGCGGAGCGCGTCGCCGTGCCGCCGTTGAGCGACCGGTACGCGAAGAAGCTCGTACGGAAGGTGGCGGGGCCGGAACACGCGGCGCGGGTCTCGGCGCAGTTGCCCGGGCTGCTCGACCGTTGCCAGGGCAACGCGTACGCCCTCCACACCGAGGCGCGTCTGCTGGCCGGGGAGGTGGCCGCTCCGGGGTCCGGGGCCGAGGCGTGGCGGCAGGATCCGGTGCGTGGCACCGTGCGGCACGCTTCCCTGCGGATCGGTTCGGAGGCCGTGCGGCTCTGCCGGCTCACTGCGCTGGGCGGGTGGCCGGCCGTCAGCGCCGAACTCGCCGCGGCCGCAGCGGGGTTCGGCGACGACGAGGAGCGGGCGGCTCGGATGCTCGCCGAGGCCGCGGACGTGGGGCTGGTGGAGTCCCTGCCCGGCTCGCGCTATCGCTTCCGGCCCGAGGTCAGGCGTCAGTTGGCCGACGCCGCGGCGTCGGAGTACGGCGTCCAGGAGTGTTCGGACGCGGTGGGGCGGGTGCTCGGCACTCTTCTGACGCGCGTGCTGCACGCGGCGGACGCCGCCCTGCCGCAGAGCTGGCGTACGGAGCGGGCACCGGAGCCCTCGGGCGTTCGCCGGAACGAGTCCGACGGTGTCGCGGTGCTGGCGGCCGAGGTGGCCAATGTGGTCCGTGCCGTGTCCGTGGCCGAGGAGCACGGGCAGTTCACCACCGCGCTGCGGCTGGCCCGCGCCCTCTGGCCGCTCCAGCTGAAGGCCGGGTACTGGGACGAGGTGCTTCCGGCGCTGCGCGATGCGACGCGGTGCGCCGAGGAGAACGACGCGGACTCCCGGACGGCCGGGGCGCTGTACTTCCAACTGGCCCACTGCCTGGGGGAACTGGGCCGCTGGGAGCAGGCCGGCCGTGCGGCGCGGGCCGCCGTCGCGTGCGAGCGAGCTGCGGAACACCTGCGGGGTGAGGCGTCGTCCGTGGAACTGCTCGGTCTGTTGAGCCTGAACCGGTGGCTGTACGAGGAGGCGCTCGAGCGGTTCGTCGAAGCCGAGCACATCTACCGGAGGATCGCTCCGGGGCAGGAGGGTGCGGCGGACGTGCCGCGAGCCCTGGCCCTCGCCGAGCGCCACCAGGGCCGGGCGCTGCGCGGCCTGGGACGGCTGGACGAGGCCCGCCGTCGACTGGAGGGCGCCGTGGACTTCTTCGCCGGGACCGGGGAGCGGCCGGGCGAGGCGTACAACCAGGCCCGTGCGCTGACGGACCTCGCGGAGACGCTGCACGACAGCGGTGACGACGCGGCGGCGCTGACGAGGATCGCCGCGGCGGAGGCCCTGCTCAGTCCTGCCGCGGCTCCGCACCTGACGTACCTGGCGGGTCTGCGGCGGCGTTGTGAGGCCGGCACCCGGTAATACCCGACGAGGCGGTGACGGTGAACGGGTGCGTCCCGGCGGCCGTACGCATCCGGAGTGTGACGCCTCGCTCCGGGACCGTCCCGCCGTGCGCCAGCCAGACGTACAGCGACGACGCGTACGCCGCCGGGTCCGCGTCCGCCCCGGCGCCGACGTCGCCGGTCAGCCGGAACACGCCGTGCTCCCGGGTGCGTACGGTGCAGGTGTCCGGCCCCGTCACGTACACGGCTGCCGCGCAGTGCGGATGGAGCCGCAGGACGTCCTCGGTCCACCGGTCGGGACCGCCCAGGCGCGGATCGTCCGGCCGGCCGTCACGCGTGATCACATCCGCCAGTTCCAGATCCCCGGGGTGGCGGGTGTCCTCGTGCACGCCGAGGTGTGACGCGTAGGTGCCGGAGCTGTCGTAGGGGTGCTCCGCGGAACGCTCGATCGCGATCTCGGGTCCGCGGACCCGTGTCCGTACGTGCAGGGGAGCCGTCAGCTTCGGGGGGTCGTACGGAGGGAGCGGCAGCGGCTCCAGGGACGCGGGAGCGTCGGGCTCGGGGAGGTCCATCAGCCTGTAGAAGTGCCGGCGCAGCAGTATGGCCGAGCGGCCCGGGTCCGAGGTGACGAAGTCCGCGGCGGAGCCGTCCGGACGATGAGCGCTCAGGACCCGCTCCATCTGGGGGCGCAGGGGGGCGTTCGGATCGAGGCGCGGCGCGTGCCGGACGAACTCCGCGAGCGGCGCCTCGGGGTCGAGCTTCCCCTTCCCGTCCGCCGCCAGTAGTACGGGGGTCCCGAGCGCGGCGGCGTAGTAGGTCACCGCTCCGAAGTCCCCGAGGACCAGGTCCGCGGCGAGGAGCGCCTGCCGCCAGGCGTGGACGGGGTCGATCAGGATCAGCCCGGCGCGACGGGCCCGGTCCAGCCAGGCCCGGATCTGGCCGGGTCCGTGGCCGTGCCAGACGTTCGGGTGGAGCACGGCGGCCAGCCGGTACTCGTCGGCGGGGAGTTCGGCGGCGAGCCGGGGAAGCAGGCCGGGCAGGACGTCCTGTCCTCCGCCGCTTCCGAAGAGGCCCTCAGGGTTCCAGGTGGAGTTCAGTACGACGAGCCGCTGCCCGCGGCGTACGCCCAGGGCGCGCCTGAACCTGTCCCGGTACGGGCGCCCGGCGAGCATGCGGTCGAAGCAGGGGTCGCCGGCGAGTACGGCGGAGGGCACGGCCTCGGGACATACCCGGGTCAGCCGCTCCCGTTGTTCCGGGTGGGACAGGACGAGGCCGTCGACGAACGGCTTGCCCTCGGCCAGAAGCCACTCCGGCGACAGTCCGAACGTCGGCTCGTGGCTCGTGGCTCGTGGCTCGTGGCTCGTGGCTCGTGGCTCGTGCAGCCTCTTAGTGTATCCGACACCGTGTGACATCACGGACAAATTGCCCGGGATCTGGGCGAGTTCGCCACCGAAGCTGGCGGAGATCGCGAGGTCGACCGGTGTCGAAAGCGCCTGTTCCCACGGCAGCTCGGGAAGTTCCAGGTCGGCGAAGAGCTCCCGGAGCCCGCCCTGGAACGCGGAGGATCCCGTCGACGTGACCAGCAGCTGGACGCGGAAGTCGTCGTGGAAGAGCGGCAGCAGGTCCGTGAGGCGTCCGGCCGAGGTGACGTTGTGGACGACCAGCAGCACCCGGCGTCGGACGGTACGGCTCGTCCACCGCTGGGATCCCTCCCCGACCGGCACCCGTATCGGCCGTACCGGCCGTATCGGCAGGGGTTCGGCTGTCCCCACTCGTGACCTCCTGGGCGGGCATGGCGTCGTCGCGGATCACCTTAGCCGTGGGTGGGGGACCGGCCCGGAAGCGGAGCCTGGAGTGCGGTGGGCGGGTGCGCTTCGTCCGATCCGCAACTGGTCTGGGCGAAGGGTGAGATGAGTCCGTCGGATAATGTTGAGGCCTTTGCTTCGTGATCTCTGTCGTCGAAAGGCCTACATGTCGGTTCCTTCGCTGGACCACTCCGTATCCGCCATCGTCTCCCGGCTCCGGACCGCGGGGTGCGTCTTCGCCGAGGACGAGGCCGAGATGATCATGTCCGCGGCCCGTGACGCCGCTGAGCTGGAGGACATGGTCGAGCGGCGCGTCGTCGGTCTGCCGCTGGAGCACGTCGTCGGCTACGCGGAATTCTGCGGCCTGCGGATCGAGGTCGACGCCGAGGTCTTCGTACCCCGGCGGCGCACGGAGGCGCTCGTCCGGCAGGCGGCGGAGCTCGCTCCGGCGCGTGCGGTCGTCGTCGACCTGTGCTGCGGCTCCGGTGCGCTGGGCGTCGCGCTTGCCGCGGCCCTGGACGAGGTCGAGCTGTACGCGGCCGACGTCGACCCGGCCGCCGTCCGCTGCGCCCGGCGAAACGTCACTCCGGCCGGGGGCGAGGTCTACGAGGGCGACCTCTTCGAGCCGCTGCCGGCCGGGCTGAAGGGCCGCGTGGACGTCCTGCTGTCCAACGTCCCGTATGTGCCCACCGTGGAGATCGAGCTGCTGCCGGCGGAGGCTCGCGACTACGAGGCGCGCGTGGCTCTCGACGGGGGAGTGGACGGTCTGGAGGTCCTGCGGCGGGTCGTCGCCGAGGCGGCCGAGTGGCTGGCTCCGGGCGGTGTCCTGCTGTTCGAGACCAGCGAGCGGCAGGCCGACGAGGCCGTGGCCGCGGTCTCCGCCGCCGGTCTGGTCGCGCGGGTGGCCACCGACGACGAGCTGGACGCCACCGTGATCATCGCGAGCCGCCCCGACACCGCATGACACCGCATGACGTCGCCTGACTCCGTCTGACACCGCCAGTCACCGCCTGAGCGAAAAGGGAAAGAGGTCATCCATGGAGAGCAACTCTTCTCATCGCCGGCCGCAGCTCCTCGCCATCAGCGACCTGCACGTCGCCCACGAGGAGAACCGGCGGATCGTCGAAGAGCTCCGCCCCTCGTCGGACGGCGACTGGCTGATCGTGGCCGGTGACGTGGGGGAGATGTCCGAGCAGATCACCTGGGCCCTGCGGACGCTCAGCGAGCGGTTCGCGCGGGTGATCTGGAGCCCGGGCAACCACGAGCTGTGGACGCCGAACGAGGACCCGGTCCAGCTGCGGGGCGTCGAGCGGTACGAGTACCTGGTGGAGGTCTGCCGCGGCCTGGGCGTGCTCACCCCGGAGGATCCGTACGCGCTGTGGGAGGGCGACGGCGGCCCGGTCCGCGTCGCGCCCCTCTTCCTGCTGTACGACTACACCTTCCGCACGCCGACGGCCGCGAACAAGAAGGAGTCGCTCGAGCAGGCCTACGAGGCGGGGGTGGTGTGCACCGACGAGTTCTTCCTGCACCCCGATCCGTACGCCGGCCGCGAGGACTGGTGCGCGGCACGCGTGGCCCTCACCGAGCGGCGCCTCGCGGAGTGCGACCCCGACGTCCCGCTCGTCCTGGTCAACCACTGGCCCCTGCTCCGCGAGCCCACGCGGATCCTGCGCTACCCGGAGTTCGCCCAGTGGTGCGGGACTGAGCGGACGGCGGACTGGCACCGCCGGTTCAACACCGCGGTGGCCGTCTACGGCCACCTCCACATCCCGCGGACCACCGTGCACGACGGCGTGCGCTTCGAGGAGGTGTCGGTCGGCTACCCGAGGGAGTGGAAGCGCCCGGGCCACCCCAGGAACGTGCCGCGCCCGGTTCTCGTGCCGTGAATCGGTTCGCCAGGCGGTTTGCCCGTCGGTCCGCATGTCGGTCCGCACGCCGGTCCGCCCATCGGTCCAAGGGCGCGCCCGTCTGACCATGGCAGTCACCCCCTTGTGGCGCTACCGCAGATCGGTAAAATGTCACACACCATATAAGGGAGTTTCCTCATGGCCCACGAGCATGCCCCGGCGCACCGTGCCCACCCATGGCACGGCATCATGGTCGCCACCGCTCTCCCCCTGCGCGAGGACCGTTCCGTCGACTACGACGCGTACGCCGAGCATGTGGCCTGGCTGATCGCCAACGGGTGCGACGGGGTCGTCCCGAACGGCTCCCTCGGTGAGTACCAGACCCTGACCGACGAGGAGCGCGGCCGGGTCGTCCGTACCGCCGTCGAGGCCGCGGGTGACGGGGCGCGGGTCATGCCCGGTGTCTCCGCGTACGGGAGTGCCGAGTCCCGTCGCTGGGCCGAGCAGGCCGCCGAGGCCGGGGCCGCGTCGGTGCTGCTCCTGCCGCCGAACGCGTACCGCGCCGACGAACGGGCCGTACGAGCCCACTTCGCCGAGGTCGCCGCCGTCGGCCTGCCCGTCGTCGCGTACAACAACCCGCTCGACACCAAGGTCGACCTCACGCCCGACGTGCTGGCGCGCCTGCACGGCGACGGCAGCATCGTCGCCGTCAAGGAGTTCAGCGGTGACGTCCGCAGGGCGTACGAGATCGCCGAACTCGCCCCGGAACTCGACCTCCTGATCGGCGCCGACGACGTCCTCCTGGAGCTGGCGCTCGCCGGTGCGGTCGGCTGGGTCGCCGGCTATCCGAATGCCCTGCCCCGCAGTTGCGCCACGCTCTACCGGGCAGCCGTCGCCGGTGATCTCGACGTCGCGCTCCCGCTCTACAAGTCCCTCCATCCGCTCCTGCGCTGGGACTCCAAGGTCGAGTTCGTCCAGGCGATCAAGCTCTCCATGGACCTCGCCGGACGCCACGGGGGAGCCACCCGGGCGCCCCGTCCGCCGCTGGCGGCCGCACAGGACGCCGTCGTGCGCGCCGCGACCGAGAAGGCCCTCGCGGACGGGCACGCGTGAGCTCCGACGCACGACATTCCATCCGTCCGTACGTCTGAAAGGGACTCCATGCGTACGCGTCATGTCTTCCATGCCGTCGACTCGCACACCGAGGGCATGCCCACGCGCGTGATCACCGGTGGTGTCGGGGTCATTCCCGGTGCCACGATGGCCGAGCGCCGGCTGCACTTCATCGAGCACCTGGACCATCTCCGTACGCTGCTCATGTTCGAGCCGCGCGGGCACGCGGCGATGAGCGGCGCGATCCTCCAGCCGCCCACGCGGCCGGACGCGGACTACGGCGTCCTCTACATCGAGGTGTCCGGACTCCTCCCGATGTGCGGTCACGGCACGATCGGTGTCGCCACCGTCCTCGTCGAGACGGGCATGGTGCCGGTCGTCGAGCCCGTCACCACCGTCCGCCTCGACACCCCCGCCGGGCTCGTCAGCGTCGACGTCCGCGTCGAGGACGGCCGGGCGTGCTCCGTCACCTTCACCAACGTTCCCGCGTTCTCCGTCGGGCTCGACCTCAAGACGGAGGTGCCCGGGCTCGGCACCGTCACCTACGACCTCGCCTACGGCGGCAACTTCTACGCGTTCGTCGAACTCGACTCCCTGGGCCTGCCGTTCGACCGCGACCGCAAGGACGACCTCCTCGCCGCCGGACTCGCCGTCATGGACTCGATCAACTCGGGTCCCGACCGGCCGGTCCACCCCCTCGACCCGGCCTTCGCCGGCGTGAAGCACGTCTACCTGGCCGCGCCCGGCTCGGACGCGACCCGCTCGCGGCACGCCATGGCCATCCACCCGGGCTGGTTCGACCGTTCCCCCTGCGGCACCGGGACCAGCGCCCGCATGGCCCAGCTGCACGCCCGGGGTGAGCTTCCGCTCGACACCGACTTCGTCAACGAGTCCTTCATCGGTACGGAGTTCACCGGGCGGCTCGTCGGCGAGACCGAGGTGGGCGGGGTGCCCGCGGTCATTCCGACCGTCACCGGACGCGCCTGGATCACCGGCACCGCCCAGTACTTCCTCGACCCCGACGACCCCTTCCCCGCCGGGTTCCTCCTCTGATCTCCTGTGATCCCTTGCGGGCGGTTCCCGCGGAGGTTGTCCGAGGAACGCGTCAGAGAAACGTGACATTGTACGATGCTCCTCCGTGACTTCTCGGAGGGCGCACGATGGGTGACCTGAAACAGTACGGCCTCGTGAGAGCGCAGGAGCGGCTCCGCGACCAGGTCGGGCACGCCCTCCGGGCCGCCCTGATCGCCGGCGAACTCCGCCCCGGTCAGGTCTACTCGGCCCCTGGGCTCGCCGCCGACCTCGGCGTCTCCGCGACCCCGGTCCGCGAGGCGATGCTCGACCTGGCCCGCGAGGGTCTGGTCGAGCCCGTACGCAACAAGGGCTTCCGCATCACCGAGGTCAGCGAACGGGACCTCGACCAGTTCACCGAACTGCGGACCCTCATCGAGGTCCCCACCATCGGCCGCGTCACACAGAAGGCGACCCGGGACGAGCTGGAGGAACTCCGGCCAGTGGCCGAGGAGATCGTCTCCCGCGCCAGGGAACACGACCTCATCGGCTACCTGGAGGCCGACCGCCGCTTCCATCTCGCGCTGCTCTCGCTGTCCGGAAACGAGCGACTCGTCGAGACGGTGGGGGAACTGCGCAAGCGCTCCCGCCTCTACGGCCTCACCGGTCTGGACGAGGCGGGCAAGCTCGTCTCCTCGGCCGAGGAACACCTCGAACTCCTCGACCTGATGCTGGCCGGTGACGCCCGGGGCGCCGAGGCCTGCATGCGCCGCCACCTCGGCCATGTGCGCTCCCTCTGGGCCGATGGCCGCGACGTACCGGCCGGGCGGGCCGCGGTTCGGTAGGGAAGGAGGGAAGGGGGGCGGGGTGGCGTGATCCGGCTCGCCGAAGAGCGTGGAGGAGAACGCCAACTCGGCTTCTCCCAGGGGGATTTCGTAGCCCCTGGACAGCGCGCGGGCTGTCTATATGCTGACGCCATGCATTCCGCCGCTTCGACGCCCGCGAACGCCGCCGCCACCGCTGCCGACGGTTCTTCCGGCTCAGCCGCACCTGCACCCGCATCCGTCCCCGTACCCGGCATCGCCTCGCGGCTGGCCGGCGTCGCGTCGTCGCCGGTACGGGAGATCCTGGCGCTCACCGCGCGCCCCGAGGTGATCTCCTTCGCCGGGGGGCTGCCCGCCCCCGAGCTGTTCGACGTCGCGGGGATCCGAGCGGCGTACGACCGCGTCCTGGCCGAAAACCCCCGACAGGCGCTCCAGTACTCGACCACCGAGGGCGACCCGGAGCTGCGCACCGCGATCGCCGGCCGGCTCGCGGACCGCGACCTGCCCACGGACCCCGACGACCTGCTGATCACCACCGGCTCGCAGCAGGCCCTCACCCTCCTCACGACGGCCCTCGTCGAACCGGGCGGCGTGGTGCTCGTCGAGGACCCCTGCTACCTCGCGGCCCTCCAGACCTTCGCCTTCGCCGGTGCCCGCGTCGTCCCCGTACCCACCGACGACCAGGGCATCATCCCCGCCGCACTGGAGGAGATCGCGGCGCGCGAGAAGGCCACCCTCCTCTACGTCATCCCCACCTTCCAGAACCCCACGGGCCGTACGCTCCCCGCCGAGCGCCGCGCAGCCGTCGCCGCCGCCGCCGCGCGGCACGGGTTCTGGATCGTCGAGGACGACCCGTACGGCGAACTCCGCTACGACGGCGAGCGCGTCCCCTGCATCGCCGCCGACCCCGCGGCCGCCGACCGGACCGTCCTCCTCGGCTCCTTCTCCAAGGTGATGGCGCCCGGGCTCCGGCTCGGTTTTCTTCGTGCCCCCGCCGGCCTGCGCCGCGCGTGCGTGATCACGAAGCAGGCCGCCGACCTGCACACCTCCTCCATCGACCAGGCCGCGGCCGCGCGCTATCTGCGCGACAGCGACCTCGACGCGCACGTCGCCGGGATGCGGGCCGCGTACCGGGAGCGCCGGGACGCGATGCTCGAAGGGCTGCCCGCCGCGCTGCCCGAGGGCAGTCGCTGGAACCGTCCGGACGGCGGCATGTTCATCTGGGCCAGCCTCCCCGAGGGCCACGACGCGACGGCACTCCTGAAGGCCGCCGTCGGCCATGAGGTGGCGTACGTGCCGGGGGCGCCGTTCTTCTGCGGGGAGCCGGACCCGGGCTCGATGCGGCTGTCGTTCACCACCCACTCGGCCGACGAGATCAGGGAAGGTCTGCGCAGGCTGGCGAAGACCTTCGCCTGAATGCCGCTCACCTGAATGCCGCTCACCTGAATGCCGCTCACCGTCACGCCATGACCTCGTGTCGTTGTTGGGCCGAACGGGTGAGGAGCGGGAGGATGTGCCCATGAGTAGGTACGAGAGCTACGACGTCACCGACGAACAGTGGGAGGGCCTCGCCCAGGTCGTGCCCCTGCGCGGCCGTGACGAATGGCCGTCCAGGGTCGACCACCGCACGATCCCCGAGCAGTACGAGTCCGCCGAGCAGCGCCGCATGATCGTGCTGCGGGTCCAGGTGTTCGCCGACGCACGTGAGGTCGCCGAGTACCTCATCGCGCAGATCCCGGTCCTCCTCGATCTGACGAGCGCCGACGCCGATGTCGCCAAGCGCATCCTCGACTTCAGCAGCGGGGTCGTCTTCGGCCTCGGCAGCGGGATGCACCGCGTCGACCGGAACGTTTTCCTTCTTGCCCCGGCCGGTACGGAGGTCGAGGGCGCCGAGGGCGAGGACGGGGAGGAGGTCGTGGGCGGCCGGACCGCCCGCGTCCCCCGTTCGTAGGAAGGTCATCTAGCCGTAACGGTTCGTCAGGGAGCGGGCTGCGTACGGTCCGGGCATGGACCTCACCGGCGGCAGCACGCTCGCCCGCACGCCACACGCCTCCCCTTCCGGCGCCCTTTCCTCCGAAGCCAGTCCTTCCCTTCCCTCCTCCGCAACAGGCGGCAGATCGGCGGCCGGGGTCGGGGCCGGGGCCGGTGTCGGGGTCCAGGGCGGGGGCGGGCGCGGATGTGCCCGGCCGGTCGTCACCGAGCTGCGTCTGTCCGCGTTCGCCGGCCACCGTGGCGCCGTCCACGCGCTCGGGCCGGTCACTCTCTTCGCCGGGCCCAGCGGAAGCGGCAAGTCCACCACGCTCCGGGCGTACGAGGCGCTGGCCCGGCTCGGCGCGGGCGACTCCCTCGACGAGGTCTTCGCGGACGCCGCCGACTGCGTGCCCGAACGTGCCCGTCCCGACGCGCAGGGCCGACGCGGCTTCCGGATCGGGTGCACGGTCGACGGGCCGGCCGGCCCCGTCCACCTCGACCTCGCCGTCCAGGCCGAGCCCCGGCTCCGCATCGTCGGCGAGCGCCTCACGGGTCGAGGCCGCACCTTGCTCGCCACCGCCCTGCGCGACCCGGGCCGCAGCACCGTCCAGGCCGAGTGGCACACGGCCGGAGCCACCCCCGTCACCCGGGCACCGCTCCCCGACGACCTGCTCGGTACGGCCCTGCTCCCGCTGCGGGTCGCGGGCAAGACCACCGGCCAGCTGGAGGTCCTGGCCGCCGCCGAGCAAGTGGTCATCGGGCTGCGGTCCGTCTTTCCCTGCGACCCCCGGCCGGAGGGGATGCGGGCCCCCGTCCTCCCCGGCGAAGGGCGGTTGCGGCGCGACTGCGCCAACCTCGCGGAGGTCCTGCACCGCACCCACACGGACTGCCCGCGCAGACACCACCGCCTCACGACCGTGGCGGGCGCCGGCTGCGTCGGGCCCGTCACCGGGCTCGGCGTGCAGGAACTCCAGGACGGCACCGTCCGCGCCGTGTTGGAAAGGGGCGGTCGGCCCGCGACCCCGCTCGGCCGCCTCGGCGACGGCGAACTGCGGTACCTGGCCCTGGCGCTCACCCTGCTCACGGGCCCCGGTGTGCTCGCGATGGACCGGATCGCCGAGGTGCCGGAGGCCATGCAGAGCCTGACCCTGCTCGCCGACGGCCTGGACCGGGGGCTCGACGGGCGCCAGACGCGCGAACTGCTCGGCCTCGCCGTGGCCATCGCCGCCGACGGGCACATCCGGGTCGCGGGGACGGTCGGGGAGCGGGGGGCGGGGGAGGCTCGACGGACGCCCGGGGTGACGGTGGTAGACCTGGGCGTGTGACGGAGACGGAGAACACGAGGGTGGGCGGCGAGACGGTGGACGGCGAGACGGCTGACGGCGAGACGGCTGACGGCGAGAGGGCTGACGGCGAGATGGCGGGCGGGGAAGTGGTGGGGCATGACGTGGCGGCGCTCCAGCGCAGGCTGGCCGCGTTCGCGGCCGCCCGCGACTGGCAGCCGTTCCACACACCCAAGAATCTCGCGGCCGCGCTCAGCGTGGAGGCTTCCGAACTGCTCGAGATCTTCCAGTGGTTGACCCCTGAGCAGGCGGAACGGGTGATGGACGACCCCGAGTCGGCCCACCGCGTCGCGGACGAGGTGGCCGACGTGCTCGCCTATCTGCTCCAGTTCTGCGAGGTGCTCGGGGTCGATCCCCTGGTGGCGCTCGCGGCGAAGATCGACAGGAACGAGGTCCGATTTCCCGTTCGGCGGCGGGGTGGAGAGGGCGGAGAGGACGGTGGCGAGGCCGCGACAGGAGATCGTCACTCTTCGGAGTGATCGACTTTTCCCCGTCGGGCCTACTGTCCACAGATTTCCGAATTCCCCTGGTGGTGGGGCTCAGGCGGCCTCACTCTGGGTAGTGGAATGAGTGGGCGGTAAGTCGTACGAACGGGGGCGGCGTTGATGGAAGCAGAGAGGCTCATCGCGGCCGGGCGGCAGGCGTTGGCGGAGAGCGGGACAGCGCAGGACATCGTGGCGGAGGCCTGGCAGGCGCAGGCGCTCGCCCAGGCGATAGGGAGTCATCTCGCGCTCTGCGGGCCGTTGGAACTGCGCGGCGAGGCGCGGGGGCTGAGCGAGACCGGGGAGTACCCGACGTGGGGGGCCGGCGGGCCGCGTGCGGCCCAATTGACCGAGGTCAGCGATCCGGTCGCGACGTTGACGGCGCTCGGGGTGCTGCTCGGGGACGTGGGGATCGCGCTCGTCGGGGTGGCCTGTGCCACCGACGAGGAGGGGCTCTATTGGCAGTGCATCGAGGCCATCGACGCGGTCGACGAGTCGAACGACAGGGTGGGCGGGATGCTGCGGCGGCTCGCGGTGCGCGACCGGGAGCGGGCCCGCCCGCCCGACACGGCCCGAGGTCGGGCGGGCCCCGGGCCGGGTCCGGCGTGAACGGCGGACGGCGATCGGCCGGGGGCGGTGCGGCGGGCGGAGCAGCTCTAGAAGAGGGGGCGCGCGTCGCCGGGCGTCGGGCCGACGTCGGGCTGGGCGTGCCCCGGGTCCAGGCGGTCGGCCGAGGACTGGATGTCGGCGTCGAGCTGAGAGAGGTCGGCGGAGAGCGCCGCCATCAGCTCCTCCATCTGCTGGAGCAGGCCTTTGGGGGCGCCGCCGTCCTTCTGCTCGGGCACGGACGGCGGTGCGGATTGCTCGGGCACGGCCCGCTCCGGCGCGGCTTCCTGGGACATGGCGGCCTCCTGGGCCCGGACCCCGCAGCCGTTGGCGGGGGCACGAGAGAGAGCGACGCACCGGCAGCGGCCGCCGGCGCGCGGGCCGGGCGGTCCGGCTCCGCCCGAGCCAACGACGGGTCCCCGGCCACGGTCACTGGCCAGGTCGGACGCGGCCCGCCAGGGGGCCGGATATTCACCCGACCGTGCCGGAGCCGCCCGTGAGCTGACGGAGAGGTTGACACGCACCCGACGGTGCAGGATGGAGGTATGGATCTCCGCATCTTCACCGAACCCCAGCAGGGGGCCGACTACGACACCCTCCTCGCGGTTGCCCGGGCCACCGAGGAGCTCGGATTCGACGCATTTTTCCGCTCCGACCACTACCTCAGCATGGGCTCGTCCGACGGGCTTCCCGGGCCGACGGACGCCTGGATCACCCTGGCCGGCCTGGCCCGGGAGACGAAGCGGATCCGCCTCGGGACCCTGATGACCGCCGGGACGTTCCGGCTCCCGGGAGTCCTCGCCATCCAGGTCGCCCAGGTCGACCGGATGTCCGGCGGCCGGGTCGAACTGGGGCTCGGCGCGGGCTGGTTCGAGGAGGAGCACAAGGCCTACGGCATTCCGTTCCCGAAGGAGAAGTTCGGCCGGCTGGAGGAGCAGCTGGCGATCGTCACCGGACTGTGGGAGACCGAGCTCGGCAAGACGTTCTCGTACGAGGGGGAGTACTACCGGCTCACCGACTCGCCCGCGCTGCCGAAGCCCGCTCAGGACAGGATCCCGGTGCTGATCGGCGGGCACGGCGCGAGCCGTACCCCGAGGCTGGCGGCACGGTACGCGGACGAGTTCAACATCCCGTTCGCCTCGCTGGAGGACAGCGAGCGGCAGTTCGGCCGGGTCCGGGCTGCGGCGGAGGCGGTGGGGCGCCCGGCCGGTGACCTCGTGTACTCGAACGCGCTGGTCGTCTGTGTCGGCAAGGACGACGCGGAGGTGGCGCGTCGGGCCGCCGCCATCGGGCGGGACGTGGACGAGCTCAAGGCGAACGGTCTCGCGGGCTCGCCCGCCGAGGTCGTCGACAAGCTCGGGCGGTACGCGGCCATCGGCTCCTCCCGGGTCTACCTCCAGGTCCTCGACCTCGACGACCTGGACCACCTGGAGCTGATCTCCGCGCGGGTCCAGTCGCAGCTGGGATGAGTGGGGCGAGCCGATGAAGCCGGACCGTACGCTCGCCGAGGCCCTCCGGGAGGGGCCGCTCGTCCTGGACGGCGGGCTGTCCAACCAGTTGGAGGCGCAGGGCTGCGATCTCTCCGACGCGCTCTGGTCCGCGCGGCTCCTCGCCGACGGGCCCGAGCAGATCGAGGCGGCGCACGCGGCGTACGTACGGGCCGGCGCCCGGGTGGTCACCACCGCCGCCTACCAGGCCACCTTCGAGGGGTTCGCCCGGCGGGGCGTGAGCCGGGCGGAGGCGGCGCGGCTCCTCGCCCGGAGCGTGGAGCTCGCGCGGGCGGCGGCGGAGCGGGTCGGGCAGGAGGTCTGGGTCGCCGCGTCGGTCGGGCCGTACGGCGCGATGCTCGCGGACGGGAGCGAGTACCGGGGACGGTACGGGCTGTCCGTGCGGGAGCTCGAACGGTTCCACCGGCCCCGGGCCGAGGTGCTGGCCGCGGCCGGGCCCGATGTCCTGGCCCTGGAGACGGTGCCGGACGCGGACGAGGCGGAGGCGCTGCTGCGGGCGGTCGACGGGTGCGGGGTGCCCGTGTGGCTGTCGTACACGGTCGAGGGCGGGAGGACCAGGGCGGGGCAGGAGCTGGCGGAGGCCTTCGCGGTCGCCGCGGGGAACGACCAGGTCGTGGCGGTCGGGATCAACTGCTGCGACCCGGCAGGGGTGGGGTCCGCCGTGGAGCTCGCCGTCGCCGTCACCGGGAAGCCGGCCGTGGTCTACCCGAACAGCGGGGAGCGGTGGGACGCCCGGGCCCGGGGTTGGCGCGGCGACGTCACCTTCGATCCGTCCAGGGCCGCAGCCTGGGTGGGGGCCGGGGCCCGCCTGATCGGTGGCTGCTGCCGGGTGGGTCCGTCGGTCGTCGCCACGCTGGCCGGGGTCCTCGCCTCCGGGGCGCGCAAGCCTCCGGTGTAGGCGCGGGTGTATGCGTCGGTGTAGGGGCCGCGTCGGCTTGTGTGTCGGGGTCGGTTGGGGGGTGCGGGCTGGTGGGGCGCGCGGAAAATGCCTGGTCGGGTGGGGAGGGGGCGCCCATACTCGGGCGTGTGTTCCTGACAATCAGTACGACCGGCACCCCGGAGCGACCCGCGACCGATCTCGGATTTCTGCTGCACAAGCATCCCGAGCGGGCGCAGGCGTTCTCGACCTCGCACGGCACCGCGCACGTCCTCTACCCCGAGGCGAGCGCCGAGCGGTGCACCGCGGCACTCCTCCTGGAGGTGGATCCCGTGGCGCTGGTGCGCCGCGGCAAGGGCAAGGGCCGGGGCGGCGCCCCCGACGCCGCGCTCGCGCAGTACGTGAACGACCGGCCCTACGCGGCGTCGTCGCTGCTGGCCGTGGCGCTCGCCAAGGTCTTCAAGACCGCGCTGCACGGTGTGTGCCAGGCGATGCCCGAGCGGGCCGCCGCTCCGCTGCCCCTGCGGATCGAGGTTCCGGCGCTTCCCGCCCGGGGCGGCGCCGGCCTGGTGCGCGCCCTCTTCGGGCCGCTGGGCTGGGGCACGGTGGAGGCCGAACCGGTCGTGCTGGACGGGGAGTTCCCCGAGTGGGGCGACTCCCGGTACGTGCGTCTGGTGCTCGAAGGCGAGCTGCGGCTCGCCGACGCGCTCAACCAGCTGTACGTCCTGCTGCCTGTCCTCGACGACGCCAAGCACTACTGGGTCGCGCCCGACGAGGTCGACAAGCTGCTGCGGGCCGGGGACGGCTGGCTGGCCGGGCACCCGGAGCGGAAGCTGATCACCGCGCGCTACCTCTCGCGCCGCTGGGGCCTGGAGCGTGAGGCGACGGAACGCCTTGAGCTGGTGCGGCTCGCCGAGGCCGAGGGGCTCGACGTCGAGGACGTCGACAACGCCGTCGACGAGTCCAGCGACACGGAGGAGCGGCCCGTGCCGCTCGCCGAGCAGCGCAGGGAGGCGGTCCTCGCCGCGCTGCACGCCGCCGGAGCCGCCCGCGTGCTCGACCTGGGCTGCGGGCAGGGACAGCTGGTGCAGGCGCTACTCAAGGACGTGCGCTTCACGGAGATCGTGGGTGTCGACGTGTCCGTGCGGGCGCTGAACGTCGCCGCCCGTCGGCTGCGCCTCGACCGGATGGGGGAGCGGCAGGCCGCGCGGGTCACGCTGCTCCAGGGCTCCCTCGCGTACACCGACAAGCGGCTCGCCGGTTACGACGCGGCCGTGCTCAGCGAGGTGATCGAGCACCTGGACCTGCCGAGGCTGCCGGCGCTCGCGTACGCGGTGTTCGGCGCGGCCCGGCCTCGTACGGTGCTCGTGACCACGCCGAACGTCGAGTACAACGTGCGCTGGGAGTCGCTGCCCGCCGGACACGTCCGGCACGGGGACCACCGCTTCGAATGGACCCGGGAGGAGTTCCGGGGCTGGGCCGCCGGAGTCGCCGGATCGTACGGGTACGGCGTGGAGTTCGTTCCCGTCGGACCGGACGACCCCGAGGTCGGGCCGCCCACGCAGATGGCCGTCTTCACCCGTACCGAGGCCACGACCGAGGCCACGACCGACGAGACCTTGAAGGAGGTCACCGCATGACCCGCGACCTGCCCGTCACCGACCTGTCCCTCGTGGTGCTCGTCGGTGCCACCGGCTCTGGCAAGTCCACCTTCGCCCGGCGCCACTTCAAGCCGACCGAGATCGTCTCCTCCGACTTCTGCCGGGGGCTCGTCGCCGACGACGAGAACGACCAGTCCGCGAGCAAGGACGCCTTCGACGTCCTCCACTACATCGTCGGCAAGCGGCTGGCCGCGGGCCGGCTGACCGTCGTCGACGCCACCAACGTGCAGCAGGAGGCCAGGCGTCAACTCGTCCAGCTCGCCAGGTCGCACGACGTGCTGCCGATCGCGATCGTCCTCGACCTGCCGGAGGAGGTGTGCCGCAGCCGGAACGCCGGCCGGCCCGACCGGGCCGACATGCCCGCGCACGTCATCCAGCGCCACCGCCGCGAGCTCCGCCGCTCGCTGCGCGGACTGGAGCGCGAGGGCTTCCGCAAGGTCCACGTCCTGCGGTCCGTCGAGGAAGTGGAGGAGGCCGGGATCGTGCTGGAGCGCCGCTTCAACGACCTGCGCCACCTCACGGGCCCCTTCGACATCATCGGTGACATCCACGGCTGCCGGTCCGAGCTCGACACCCTGCTCGGCAGGCTGGGATACGTGGACGGGCACCACCCCGAGGGGCGCACGGCCGTCTTCGTGGGTGACCTCGTCGACCGGGGCCCCGACTCGCCGGGCGTCCTGCGGCGCGTCATGGCCATGGTCGCCTCGGGCGACGCGCTGTGCGTCCCCGGCAACCACGAGAACAAGCTCGGCCGCTGGCTGAAGGGGAAGAAGGTCCAGCAGACGCACGGGCTCGCCGAGACGGTCGAGCAGTTGGAGGGCGAGAGCGAGGAGTTCCGGGCGGAGGTCGCGGAGTTCATCGACGGGCTCGTCAGCCACTACGTCCTCGACGGCGGCGCGCTCGTGGTCTGCCACGCCGGTCTGCCGGAGAAGTACCACGGCCGGACCTCCGGCCGGGTGCGTTCGCACGCGTTGTACGGGGACACCACCGGGGAGACCGACGAGTTCGGGCTGCCGGTGCGCTACCCGTGGGCGGAGGACTACCGGGGCCGGGCCGCCGTCGTGTACGGCCACACCCCCGTACCGAACACGTCCTGGATCAACAACACGATCTGCCTCGACACCGGAGCCGTCTTCGGCGGGAAGATGACCGCGCTGCGCTGGCCGGAGCGCGAACTCGTCGACGTACCGGCCGAGCGGGTCTGGTACGAGCCGGCCCGGCCGCTCACGACCGAGGCGCCCGGCGGCCACGAGGGACGCCCCCTGGACCTGGCCGACGTGCACGGCCGACGGATCGTGGAGACCGGCCACCTCGGCAATGTCGCGGTGCGGGAGGAGAACGCGGCGGCGGCCCTGGAGGTCATGAGCCGCTTCGCCGTCGACCCGAGGCTGCTCACGTACCTGCCGCCGACCATGGCCCCGACCGCCACCTCGCGCGCCGAGGGGTACTTGGAACACCCGGCCGAGGCCTTCGCCCAGTACCGGGCGGACGGCGTCGAGCGGGTCGTGTGCGAGGAGAAGCACATGGGCTCCCGGGCCGTGGCCCTGGTCTGCCGGGACGAGGAGGCGGCCCGCGAGCGGTTCGGCGTCACCGGGGTGACCGGCGCGCTGCACACCCGTACCGGGCGGCCCTTCTTCGACGATCAGGACGTCGCCGAGCGGGTCCTCGACCGGCTGCGGACCGCGATCGGCGCCGCCGGGCTGTGGGACGAACTCGGCACGGACTGGCTGCTGCTCGACGGCGAGCTGATGCCGTGGTCGCTCAAGTCGGCCGGACTGCTGCGCTCGCAGTACGCGGCGGTCGGCGCCGCCTCCGGCGCCGTCCTCCCCGGGGCGATCGAAGCCCTGGAACGGGCAGTGGCACGCGGCGTCGAGGGGCTCGACGGGCTCCTCGCCAAGCAGCGGGAGCGGGAGGTGGACGCGGCCGCGTTCACCGAGGCGTACCGCAGGTACTGCTGGCCCACCCAGGGCCTGGAGGGCGTGCGGTTCGCGCCCTTCCAGCTCCTCGCGGCGCGTGGGCGCTCGCTCGCTGCCGTCCCGCACGACGAGCAGCTGGCCTGGCTCGACCGGCTGGTGGAGCACGACCCGACCGGGCTGCTCCAGGTCACCCGTCGGCTCGTCGTCGACACCGGCGACGAGGCGTCGGTCCGCGCGGGCACCGACTGGTGGCTGGAGCTGACCGGAGCCGGCGGCGAGGGCATGGTCGTCAAGCCGCTGGCGGCGCTCGTCCGTGACGGCAAGGGGCGACTCGGGCAGCCGGGCGTGAAGGTGCGCGGCCGGGAGTACCTGCGGATCATCTACGGCCCCGAGTACACCCGCCCGGAGAACCTGGAGCGGCTGCGGCAGCGTTTCCTCGGCCACAAGCGGTCGCTGGCACTGCGCGAGTACGCGCTCGGCCTGGAGGCGCTCGACCGGCTCGCGGCAGGGGAACCGCTCTGGCGGATCCACGAGGCCGTCTTCGCGGTCCTCGCACTGGAGTCGGAGCCGGTCGACCCGAGACTCTGATCCCGGGGGGCCGGGGAGCCGGGGGGCCTTGCGAGGGAGTTCAGTGCTGCTTCAGTGGCGCTTCCGCGCGGCTTCCCCGGCGGTTCCGTGATTCTTTCGTGCTGCTCCGACGGGGGGCGCAGGGGTGCCGGGAACGGCGCTCCCCTGCGCCCCCCGTGCTCGTTGACGCCGCCGTTCCGCACCTCTAGCGTTCTTCACCCCACGAGGTGACGCAGTGTCAACAATGTGGCGGGACGCGCCACATGAGGTGTGAACACACACGCGAAAGACGCCGGTCGACCACCGGTGGGCGGCCTTCCCTGAGGGATGGCGGACGGTACGGGGGTGAGCGGGTGATGAGTCTCTTCGGCCAGGACCGTTCCTTCCTGCACGCCCTCCCGGCGGCCGACCGCCGCTCCCTGATCGCCGAGGGTGCCCGCCGCTCCTACGAACCCGGGGAGGTGATGATCCGCGAACACGACACCAGCGCCTACGTCCTCGCGCTGCTCTCCGGCTGGTCCGTCGTCTCCGTCGGCACCGAGCGCGGCTCCCGGCTCATCCTCGCCCTGCGCGGGGCCGGCGAGGTCGTCGGCGACCTCGCCGCCGTCGACCTGCGCCCGCGCAGCGCCACCGTCACCGCGCTCGGCGCGGTCGAGGCGGTGGCCGTCTCCGGCGACCGCTTCCGCCGCTTCCTCGCCGCCCGGCCGCACGCCACCTCGCTGATCATGCGCCAGCTCGCCACCCGGCTGCGCAGCGCCGACGTCGAACGCCGCGCGCTCGCCTCCGAGACCGTCCTCCAGCGCCTCGCGGCCCGCCTCGTCGAACTGGCGGAGCGCGCGGGCCGACCGGCCGACGCCGGGACCGTACTCGAACTGCCGTTGCCCCAGCATGACTTGGCGGCAGCCATCGGGGCGACCCGGGAGGCGGTGGCCAAGGCCTTGCGGCTGCTGCGGGAACAGGACGTCGTCCGTACCGCGAACCGCACCGTCATCGTCATCGACATGCGGGTCCTCGTGCTGCTCGCCGAGGGGCGTGCACGCCCCCGCGCGGAACAGGCGGACGAATCTCCGCCGGATGTGTAAACGGCTACATCGCCGGTCGCGGAACGCGGCCAGCCTGGAACCACACCACCACGGCATCGAAAGCACCACGGCATCCGACAGGGAGTCCGAGTGAGCAGTGCGGGAGTGAACGGGGCGCACGGGGAGGCGGGTTCGCGGCCGGAAGCCGCCTCGGCGGGGATCCACCGGTTCGTCGTCTTCGGCGACATCTGCGGGTCCGGCACCCTGGGCATGGCCGAGAAGGAGCTGCACCGCACGGCGATGTACGCGGCGTTCGACGAGGCGTACGCCTCCGTCGGGGTCGAGCCCGGCACCTTCCACCAGGAGGACCGGGGGGACGGCATCCTCGCCGCCCTGCGCCCCGACATGCCGCCGACGCTCATGGTCGGACGGTGGATCGACACCCTGTACGAGAGCCTCCGCGCCCACAACACGGGCCGGAGCCGGCGGCTGCGCCTGCGGATCGGCATGAACGCGGGACTCGTGGTCCAGGACCGGCACGGGCTCGTCGGGCGGGCGGTGGACCTCGCCGCACGGCTCTGCGACAGCCCCACGGCCAAGCGGATCATGGATGAGGCCCCCGAGGTCGACCTGCTCGTCGTGGTCTCCGACTGGCTGTACGGGAACGTCGTCGCCGAGGGCGGGCGGTACGTGGAGCCGGACCACTACCGGCGGGCTCGGATCAGGTCCAAGGAGACCGACGAGGCCGCCTGGTTCCACGTGCCGCGCCGTGCGGCGCCGCCGCTGATCGGGCCCGAGGGGGAGGGTCCGGCCGAGGGGCAGCGGGTGCCGGGGGTGGGTTCAGGAACCGGCGTTGGGCCGTCGCGGGGGGACGGCCCAACGCCCCGAACCGGGGGCGGGAACCGCACGTACAACGTCGGGGGAGACCTGCTCGACATCCATCACAACACGATCCACGGCGGCTTCACCGGAATCCGCAAGGACGCGGGCGCGGGTGAGGCGGAGTGAGCGACCACGACGACGTCGCGTCCTCGAACGAACCCGACGGCGGGGGCCGCGGTGCGGACGAGCGCGGCGGGGGCGGAGGGCGGGGCGGAGACGAGCGCGGTGGGGGCCGAGGTGGGGACGAGCGCGGTGGGGGCCGCGGCGGGGACGAGCGGGGTGGGGGCCGAGGGGGCAGGGAAGGCGGCCGGGAAGGGGGACGGGAGGGCGGTCGGGAAAGCGGTCGGGAAGGCGGGACCGAACAGGGGGGCGGCGCGGGCGAGCAGCCGCGCGAGCCGAGCGTCTTCGCGGCCGCGGACCGGGGCCCCCTCGGCGGCGAGGGCGACACGGGCGGCGCCGCCACGGCGCGGCGTGCCGTCCGGACCTGGGCGAGCACGGCGGGCGGTGACCGCCACACCAGCATCCTGGGCGACGGCACGGTCTTCGAGGGCAACCAGTTCTTCTCCCTGCACGCCTCCGACCGCGCCGCGCACTTCGTCCGCGGCCCCGTCCCGCCCGAGACGCTCGACCATCTCGGCCGGGTGTACTGCGAGGCCGCCGGCTACCAGCGGATGAAGCGGCGGCTCCGCGAGCACCGGGTCCTCGTCCTCTGCGGCGAGCCCGGCAGCGGCCGCAAGGCCACCGCGCTCGCCCTCCTCGGCGAGCTCACCGACGGCAAGGTCTTCCGGCTCGACCCGCGCCATGGCGTCGACGAGATCACGGAGGAGGCCCTCCAGGACGGCGGCGGCCACCTGATGGAGCTGCTCACCGAGGACATCCGCACGGAGAGCGAGCCACGGCACGCGCGCTCCGGGCCGGGCGGCGGCGACGGCGCAGCCGCCGCGCGCCGCCCCGCCACCCGCCTCTCCGAACTGCACCTGGACCGCTTCGCGGAGCTGCTGCGCGGTGTCGGCGCGTTCGGGATCGTCCTCGTCGAGAACGGCGAGCTCGCCGATCGGATGCTGCGCGGACGGTACGGGATGTACTGCGCGCCGCCCCCCGCCGACGAGGTCCTCCGGCGCCATCTGCGCGACCTGCTGCGCGTCGAGCCCGCCGAGTCCCTCGACGCCGCGCGGGCGCTCGCCGCCCGTCCCGACGTCGTCACGGCCCTCGGCCTGGAGGAGCTGCGCCCGCGCGAGGCCGCCCGGCTCGCCGACCACCTCGCCCGGCACTGGCGCGGCGAAGTGACGGACGATCAACTACTCGCCGACTGCGCTTCCTTCGTGACCTCGCAGGCCCGCGAGTGGTTCGCGGGTGCCGACCGGCCCGGCACGCTGCCCGAGGCGCTCCCCGTCCTGAGCGCGGGAGCGTTCCGTATAGCCGTCGCCGTCTTCGACGGTTCCGCGTACAGCCTCGCAGCCGAGGCCGCCGAACTCCTCACCTGGGAGCTCGCCGTCACGCTCGACCCCGAACACGCCCCGGGACGGCGCCTGTTCGGTACGCACGCCGAGCATCGGCCCGTGCAGGCCCGGGCCGTCCTGGAGGACGGGCAACTGGACCTGGGCCCGGCGAAGGTGCCGGTGCGGGCGGTCCGTTTCCAGGGCGAGGCCCTGGCCGGCGCCGTACTCGGCGAGGTCTGGCACGGCTACCACAACGTCCGCGGACCGGTGGCGCGTTGGCTGCGCGCCCTCTGTGACGATCCGCGCGCCGAAGTGTGGGTCCGGGCCTCCATCGCCGCGGGCGTGCTCTGCTCCTGGGACTGGATCCACGGGTTCCGCGAGCTGATCGTGCCCCTCGCCGTGACGGACGCGCCCGTGGCCCGGCTGGCCGCCGCGACCGCGCTCGCCGAGTCCGCCCGCGACCCCCGCATCCGGCCGGCCGTCGCCGCCGTGCTCAAGGAATGGGCCGTGTCGGAGGACTCCGGGCTCGTCGGGACCGCCCTGCTGGCCCACGGCTACGTGCTCGCCGCCGGGGACGTGCCCGGCTCGCTCGACGCGCTCGCCCGGGTCGTCAGGGTCCACGAGCCGTCCGACGGCGACGTGCTCGCGCCCGCGGCCTTCGGCGCGGCCCGGCTGCTCGCCTCGGGGGAGCCCGAGCCCGTGCTGCGGCGCTTCGACCAGTGGCTCGACGACGGCCGGCTCAGCCTCGCCAACCTGGTGCATCTCGCCGTCATCCGCGCGCTGAACACCCGGACCACCCACCTGTGGGGTCTGCGGGACGTGCCCGAGCTCGACCCGCACGCGGCCCGCCCGCTGCTCGTCGCCCTGCTCGCCACCCGGCCTGAGCTCGCATCCCACCTCGCCCGGCTGCTGCGGCACACGCTCGCCACGGCACGTTCCGGGGAGGTGGCCCTGGAGGCCCTCGGCAGTCTGCTCCGGCGGGCCGCGAAGGACGAGGAGGCACTCGGGCACGTCTGTGGCTTTCTGCCGCTCCTCGCCGTGGACCGCCGCGACCGGGACCGCCTCAGGGGCCTGCTGAACGAACTGGTCCGGGACCGTGACAGGCCCCTGGACCGAGGCGCGGCGCGCCGCATGTGGGACGCCGTGACGGAAGGAGCGAACCGATGACCGGGCCCGAGCAGAACAGGCGCGCGCGACCGGACGAGTGGGCGCGCGGGGACGAGCGGGCGCCGGACGGGCGGGTGCCGGACGGCCGGGCCGGGCAGAGGTACGAGGAATCACCCGGTCGGGCCCGGGACGACAGGGAGCGGCAGGGGTCCGGGCGGGAACGGCAGCGGTACGACGGTCAGGGCGCGGCCCGGGCCGGCGAACGGGACCGGGATCGCGGCCGGGAGCGGGATCGGGAGGGGGATCGGTACGGGGACGGGGGCCCCGGCCGGTGGCGTGAGGCGGAGCGGGAACAGGGGCAGGGAGGCGCACGGGTGCCGGAGGGCCGGGAACGGGACGGGGGCCGGGACGAGGTGCGGGACGAGGCGCGGGGTGCGGGACGGGCGAGGGAGCAGTGGAGCCCGGAGGCCTCCGGGCGGCCGCGTGGACCGCTCCTCGGCGAGTATTCGCCCCCGTACCGTTACCGCAGCGGCCGGGTCGCGGCGGTGCTCCTCTACCGCAACGGCGGGCACCGCGTGGTCTGGCCGGATCGCAAAGAGGACGTCAACAAGCCGCTGCTCGGCTCGCCTTACACCGTTTTCGAAGTCCAACTCGGCCGCAACATCACCGAGTTCCGTCTCCAGCTGCCCGCCGCCGGGGACGGCGTCTTCTTCGAGGCCGTCGCCAAGGTCCAGTGGGTGGTGACCGATCCGTACCTCGTCGTCCAGGAACAGGTCGAGGACGTCGCCGAGTTGCTGCACGACGAGCTGCTCGACGGACTGCGCCGGCTGTCCCGGAGGTTCCGGATCACCGAGGCGCAGCGCGCCGACGAGGCCGTACGGGAGGAGCTGAGCACCGGCCGCCTCCGCCTCGGCCGGGACATCGGGCTGAAGACCCGGGTCCACGTCTTCATCGACCTCGACGACTCGGTGAAGGCCGAGGTCTACCGGCGGGACCGGGTCGGCGTGACCATGGAGGCCGACGCGCGCGAGGCCGAGGCGGAGCGCCGCAAGGACGCGGCGGAGCGGGCACGGATCGCCGATCGGGCCCGCGAGATCGAGGCCCTCTTCCGGCGGGGCGACCTGGCCCAGATCGCCCACCACATGGCGATGCACCCCGACAAACAGTGGGAGATCCGCACGCAGCTCCAGCGGGAGCGGCGCGAGGGCCAGGAGGACTACCTGGCCGTCTTCAACCGCCTCCTGGACACCGGGGTCCTGGAACGCCACGACATCGGCGAGCAGATGTACCAGGTGCTGATGTACCTGCGGACCCAGACCAGCACCGTCGTCGGCGGCATCACCGACCACGTGCTCAACCCCTCGGGCGGTTCGGCGGGGCCGAGGGCGCGGCGCGCCCTGGAGGAGGGCACTCCGGAGCCGGTTCGACCGGACTGGGGCGACGAGCACGGGGACAGCAGGGTCAGCAGGGACGGCAGGGACAGTCGGGATCGCCGGGAGGCACGGGACACCCGGGACACCCGGGACACCCGGGACACCCGGGACACCCGAGACACGCGTGACACCCGAGACAGCCGGGAGGACAGCGAGCCCGCGGAGCGCGGCGACGCCCCGCCCGACCGGCGGGTCTATGAGCCGACCCACGTCGAGTCCGGCTCCGACCGTGAACGCGACCGGGAGCGCGACCGCGACCGCGAGCGCGATCGGGACAGGGCGTGGGAAAGGGACCGGGGCGAGTACCGGGACCGGGGCGGGGACGGAGGCGGGTACGGGGACCGCGAGCGGGGCCCGGGCCGACGGGACGGCGGCCGTGACCGGTACGAGGGGGACGACTCGTACGACCGGTTCGACCGCGACGATCCGTACGACCGCGAGGGCACCGGCCGGTCCCGGCGCCCCTCCGGACCCGTACGCCCCAGCGAGGAGTTCGACGACTGGGAGGACGCGTGACGACCCCGGACCCTCAGGGGAACCCCGTCCCCGCCCCGGACCCCGTCCCCGCCCCGGACTCCGCCCCCGCCGCCGCCCCGGTGGCGCCCGAAGAGCTGCGGTTCATGGCCGAGCGGCTGCTCGCCACCGTCCGCGAGGACATCGGGCGGGCCGACACCAAGGCCGCGATCCTGCTCTCCGGCGCCCTCGCCTTCCTCGCGGTCGTGTTCTCCGGGGACCGCGCCTTGATGCCCACCGCCGGTGCCGGGCTCGCCCTCCTGCTCGTGGCGGGCGCGCTGTGGACCGCCGGCGTCCTGATGCTCGTGTCGGTGGTCCTGCCCCGCACCCGGATAGGGGCGGACCGCACGCTCCTGCGCGACCTCACGGCCGGCCCGTCCGAGGGCGAACTGCGCGAGCGGCTCGCCCCGCCCGGCGCGGACGCCACCGGCTGGCTCCTCGAACAGGCCAGCGTGCACGGACTCGTGCTCGCGGCGAAGTACCGGTGGCTGCGCCTGGGCGTGTGCGCCCTCGCGCTCGGCGCCCTCCTGGCCCTCCTCAGCGAACTGTGGTGAGAGTGACGATGCAGTGGACGAACAAGGGGAGCGCCCTGCTCCTCGCCGGTGCGCTGCTCGCGCTCACCGGCCCGCTCGCGGCCGCCGGGCCCCCCGGCGCGCCGCGGGCACCCCGAGCGGTCGCCGAGCCCGCCGAGGGACCCGACCCGATCGACTTCGCCGTCGTCGTGGACCAGTCGGCCAGCCTGGCCGACAAGGACCTGGCGCGCGAGACGGAGGCGGCGGGGCTGCTCAGCCAGGGCGAGATATCCGAGCGCTCCCGGGCGGCCGTCATCGGCTTCGGCAGCTCGGAGAAGGCCGGCCAGTCGCCCGTGCGCGAGGTCTGCGAGCTCACCGTCGCCGACGCGGCGGGCCGTGAGCGGCTCAGCGACTGCGTCCAGCTCCTCAACAAGCGCGACGCGGCCCGGATGGGTCCGGGCACCGACTTCCCGGCGGCCATCCGCCAGGCCGTCACCCGCCTCATCCAGAAGCGGACCACCGCCGGCGCGGCCGCGAAGGCCCCCGCCACGCCCAAGGTCGTCTTCCTCCTGACCGACGGCAAGCTCGACGTCTCCGACAGCCCCGAGTACGGCACGGACCCCGCCAACCGCCAGTCCAACGGCAAGCGGCGGCTCACCGAGGAACTCGCCCGCGCCCGGGCGGCCGGTGTCCAGATCTGGCCCCTCGGCTTCGGCACCGAGATCGACCGCGCCGCGCTCACGGCCATGGCCGAGGGCGGCTTCCGCGGCGCCTGCTCCGACGTGCCGGGCTCCGTCCCCCACATGCGGGTCGTCGCCGGCTCCGCCGACCTCGACAAGGCGCTCCAGGAGACCTTCGCCGCCGCCCGCTGTGCGCGGATCGCGCACGGCACCGCCGGCAAGCCGCCCGCCGACCTGACGGTCGTCATCCCGCCCATCGCCACCGACGGCTCCCTCACGGTCGCCAAGCACGACCCGAAGGTACGGGTCACCTACTACGACCCGGCGGGCCGCAAGGTCCCCACCCGGGGCGAGTTCGACGGCTCCACCTTCGAGGTCGGCGGACAGGACGGACCGGTCGAGGCGCTGCGGGTGAAGAACCCGCTGCCGGGCCGCTGGCGCGTGCACATCGAGGCGCCGGAGGGACACCGCGACCGCGAGGTCGCCGTCCGGGCCATCTGGCAGGGCATGCTCCGCTCCGACGTCACCCTCGACCCGGCCTCGCCGCGCGCCGGCGAGCAGGCGACCGTGTCCGTACGGATGCAGACCCGGCGCGGTGTCACCGTCACCGACCCCCGGCAGCTCGCGGGTCTCACGGTCGCGGCCGAACTGCGCGGCGCGGGCTTCGCCCCCGTGACGTTCCGGCTCGCCGACGACGGGCGGGCCCCCGACCGCAGGGCGGGTGACGTCCGGTTCACCGGCACGCTCACCGTGCCCGCCGGCGCCACCGGCGACCTGGAGCTCACCACGCGCATGTCGGCGCCCGGCGTCACCTCCGACCGGCGGCCGCTGCACGCCCGGATCACCCAGGGCACACCGCTCGTCACCGCCGGACTCGCCTTCGACCGGGCCACCGTGCACCCCGGGAGCACCGTCCGCGGCACCCTCGACGTCACCAACAACGACTCCGGTCCGCGCGCTCTGCGCCTCGCCGTGGAGAACCTGACGCCCGGCGCCGAGCTCTCCGTCTCCCCGGCGACCGTCACCGCGCCGCCGGGCGGGAGCACGCGCATCCCCTTCACGGTGACCGTCGGCGGCGGTACGCCCCTCGGCGAACTGGGCGGCCGGATCGCGGCGCTCGACACCGGCGACCGCGACCGCGTCCTCGACGACGCCTTCCTCGACGTCCTCGTCGTGGCCGCGCCGACCTGGTGGGACCGCTGGTGGAAGGCCGTCGCCGGCGGAGCGGTGGGCCTCGTCCTCGTCGCCGCCTTCCTCGTCGCCCAGTGGGTGGCCCGGCGCCGCCGCCGCGACCTCACCGGCGTCACGCTCGAACTCCGCGGGGACGGCCGGGTCCTCGACACGCTCACCGTCGGCCGGGGCCAGGGCGTCCGCGGATCCTTCCCCTTCGCCGTCGACGACGGGAGCGGCGCTCCGCCCACCCTCCGCCGGGCCCGCGAGGGCTCCTCGTCCGGCGCCCACGTACTGCGCCGCACGGGCACCGGCCAGCTGCTGCTGCGCCCACGGGGCGGTGCGCAGGTGCCGCTGCGGCCGGGCGAGCCGGCCGGCCTCGACGCGTACGAGATCGTCGTACGGGGCGGGGGGACGGCCCGGGACGGCAGGACGAGCCGCACCCGCATGGGCTCCGGCTCCGGCTACGGAAGTGGCAGTGGCAGTGGCTTCGGCTCGGACGACGGCGCCGGATTCGGTTCGGACGACGGCTTCGGCTTCGGCATGGACGACGGCGCCGGATTCGGTACGGGCGACGGCTTCGGATTCGGTACGGGTGACGGAGCCGATTCCCGTACGGGCGACGGCGCCGGATCCCGTACGGGCGAACGCTCCGGATCCCGTACGCGTACCGACCGGGACGGCCGCGTGCCGAGGCCGCGACGGTTCGGACGGCCGCGACGGTCCGGCCGGTCCGGCGGCGGAACGGGCGACTCCGCGACGACGACCGGCACCGATCCCGATGCCGGCAGCGGAACAGGACTCAGTACGGGAACGGGCGGTACGGCCGCCGGGGACCCGGACCCCAATTTCTGATCGGGCCCCCAAGGGAGACGACATGAAGATCTACCAGCCCATGCTCTTCGTCGGGCTCGGCGGCACCGGCGGACGCATCGGCACCGAACTCGAGCGCAGCCTCCGCCGGGAGCTCTGCGGCCCCGACGGCACCGCCCTCGTCGACGGCGGCCGACGGATGCCCTTCCAGCTGCCCGACTGCCTCCAGTTCGTCTACGCCGACTTCAGCGAGGCGGAGCTGCTGAAGGCACCGCAGTTCAAGGCCAAGGGCGCCGAGGGCGCCGCCTTCGCCCGTACCTCCCGGATCGTCCGGGACCTGCTGCCCACCGACTTCGACTCCTCGCCCGAGGTCACGCAGATGCTGCGGGTCTCCGTCCCCGGGGAGACCCGGCTCTGGCTGCCGCCCCGGATCCGGCAGCCGCGCGTCGCCCCCCTCAGCAGCGGTGCGGGCCAGCTGCCGACCGTCGGGCGCTCCGCGCTCTTCGCGACGCTGCGGTCCGGGCTCGAACCCGTCCTGCGCCAGCTCCGCGAGGCGATCGGGGCCATCGGCCAGGCGGCCGGCGACCTCCAGCGGGTCGGCGGCGGCAAGATCCGGGGCTGTGACGTCTTCGTCGCCTTCTCCGTCGCCGGCGGCACCGGCGCCGGCATCTTCTACGACTTCATCCATCTCATCGGGCACGAGTTCCGCAACGCCAAGGTGCCCGGGGTGAAGATCTACCCGCTGGTGGTCATGCCGTCCGCCTTCCCGCCCGAGGCGGGCGGCGGACGCGAGGCCGAACTCAACGCCGCCCGCGCCCTCGTGGACCTCTCGCGGCTCGTCGACGACCAGAACATGCCCGACGCCGTCGACTCCGTCGGCGACGTCGAGCAGCGCGGCCGGCTCAGCGTCACGTACCCACGGGACGGGGTCGTCGCCCTGCGCCCCGCGACCATGCAGACCGCCTTCCTCTTCTCCAAGCCGTCCGTCATCGGCACCGAGGACCTGCGCCGCTCCATCGCCGCCATGGTGATGTCGCTGATCGGCACCGAACTCAGCGACTCCAACGGCTCGGTGACCCACGCCGACGACGACTACCAGTCCTTCGCCGAGCGGTTCGTCAACAAGGCCGTGGAGCGCTCGACGCCGGCCCGCTCCGGCATCGGCTACCGGGGCATGTCGACCAGCCTGGCCGCCTCCCTCACCGTCCCCGTCGACGACCTCGCCGAGATCGTCGCCGCCCGGCTCCTCGCCCAGGCCGTGCGCGGCATGGAGGAGCGGGCCCGGCGGCCCGCCCGGGACGGATCGGAGCGCGTCCGCGACCTCTTCGTCCGGGCCGGCATCGGCCGGCTCTGGAACCGCGAGGCACCGGTCGTCCCCGGACCCGAGCAACTCCCCAGGGGGCGCAAGGACATCGCCCAGGAACTGCAGCACAGGCTCGGGGACATGGAGGACGCCCTGCGCCGCCTCGACGCCAACCTCACCCGTGAGATACCGCGTCTCACCGAGGACTTCAAGCCGGGCTCCGGCGCCCGCGAACTCCTCGGTCTCATCGGCCCGTTCCAGCTCGAAACCGTCCTGTCCGGCCTGCCCGGCCACCCCGACAGGGTCGCCAGGGTGGGCTTCACCGGGATGCTCGACAACCGGCGCAACGAGCCCGAACGGCCCGCCCACGTCCAGGCCGCCGCCCCTCCGATCCCCCGCATCACGGGGAGCGTCGGCGGACTCGTACCGGCCCGGTGGAACGACCCCGACGTCCAGGACGCGCTCGCCGCGCAGCAGGCCTGGTACCAGTGGCGGGCCCGAGGCCTCTGGCACCGCGGCTGGCAGGCGGGCGAGAACCAGTGGCGGCCGTCCCTGGCCAGGATCGTCAACGAGCTGAGCGAACTCACCAAGGCACTCCGCGCCCATGAGCAGGACGAGGCACGGGGCTTCGGCGAACGCCGCCGCGAGCTCTACCGCGACGACCGTGCGGGCATCGCCTACCTCCTGCCGCCGCAGAACACCCTGCGCGCCTTCTACGACGAGGTCTTCGACCGCCTCGCCCAGAGCGAGGGCCTGCCCGAGGCCACCGACGCGGCGACACTCCTCGACCGGCTGGTCCGGCCCGAGGACTGGCGCAACGCCCTCGACGCGGTCCGCCGCGCGCCGGGAGCGCCGGTCAAGGAGATCAAGCAGGTCCTGGAACGGCGGGTGAAGAAGCTCTTCGGCGAGGCCAACGAGGCCCAGTTCGCCCGCCCTCTGCTGCCCTCCATGGAGCTGCTGCTGCGGGCCGCCGCGGGCGACGAGGCGGCCGAGGCGAAGATCGACCCGCGCTGGCTCGAACAGTTCCGCGCCCGGCTCGCCGGACTGCTCCCCGTCGGCTTCGTCCCTGACGGCAGCGGCCCGATGAAGATCCTCATCGTGCACCCGGCCAGTGAGTCCGACGGCCGCGCCGCCGGCTTCCTCCGGCAGGCCCTCAACCTGCCCGCGAAGGCCGACCAGGAGTACCGGTCCGGCGACACCGAATCACTCACCGTCGTCCTCTTCCGCAGCGGCATGAACCTCACCGACATCTCCGAGGTCCGCAACGTCCTCAGCCTCTGGTCCGAGGCCCGGGACTCGGCCGGCGAGGACGACTTCCTGCACTGGCGGCAGCGGCTCGGCTACCAGGACGACTGGCTCGTCGCCACCGAGCAGGACCGGCAGCGGATCATGCACCGGCTGCTCTGCGCGATGTGGAACGGCGACATCGCCACCGAAGGCCCGGCCGACTCGCCCGACCTCGTCCGGATCCGGCTCCAGGAAGGCGAGGGCGCGACGATGTCGCTGCGCCTGGAGGCCTTCGACGGCTCGCTCTCCAGCTGGGCGGGAATGCTGCGCGCGTACGAGCGCTGGGCCCTGCTCGACGAGGGCCAGATCATCGAGGTGTTCTGCGAGCGCCTCATGAAGACGCTGCCCAAGGGCCTCGCCCAGGTGCCGCAGCCGCCGTCGCCGCTCTTCACCCACTTCGTGGAGGAGGTCGCCCCGCGCCAGCTCGTCCTGCTCGACCGGCTGGAGGCCGAGTACCGCGAGTACGGCGACACGGACGTCGAATGGCTCACCCCGCTGCGGCAGTTCTGGGAGGTCACCTACCCGGGCGCCCTCGACATGCGCTTCCCGCCCGCGTCCCGCCCGACCCGCTCCACCCTGCGCGTCCTCTTCGACCGCCACGGTCCGGGACGGTCGGGGCGGGGTCGCGGGGCTGCGGGGCAGGCGCAGGGCCAAGGGCAGGGCCAAGGTCATGGCTCGGGGCACGGCCCGTCGCACGGTCAGGGGCGGCCGCCCGGTCCTGATCCTCGGGAGAGCTACGGGTCCGAGCCCGGGCAGGCGCCCCGCCCGGGAACGGGACGGCAAGGACAGTCCCGTGGGTACGACGAGTCCCGTGGGTACGACGAGTCCCGCGGATCCGGTGACTCCCGTGGGTACGACGAGTCCCGCGGGTCCGGTGAGTCCCGCGGGTCCGGTGAGTCCCGTGGGTACGACGAGTCCCGCGGGTCCGGTGAGTCCCGTGGGTACGACGAGCCCCGCAGGCCCGGTGAGTTCCGGGAGTCCGGTGACTCCCGCAGGTCCGGCGAGGCCCGGGGGTCGCTGTACGAGGGGGACTGGGAGTGGGCGCCCGAGCCCGAGTTCGAGCCCGACGGGTACCCCTGGGACCACGACGAGGAGCAGCAGCAGTGAACCACCGCGTCCTCCCCGAGCGACCCCTGCCGGGCCACGCCGTCTGTCTCGACCTGCGGGCGGGCGGACCGGACGACCCCGACGCCGCCGTCCGCGCGGCGCTGGACGTCCCGCAGCCCGGCGGCGAGCGGCGGTTCCTCGTCGTCGACGAGGCCGCCGGGCTCGTCGGCCACCAGCTCCTCTACGAGCGCCTCTCCTCCTACGGCCCCGCCCAGATCGTCTGCCTCGCCGTCGGCGCCCGCGGCGACCGGACGCTGCGCCGCACCCTCACCCTGCGCCCGCCCGCCGCCGGAGTCCTGTGGCTCCTCGACGCGGCGGGCGATGACGCGACCGACGGGCAGGGCGCCTCCGGCGACGCCGTCCTGCGCCCGCTCGTCGAGGTGCTGGCCACCCCGGAGGTCTTCGACGCCGTCCTCGGATCGCTCGGGGAGGTGGTGCACGGCGTGGCCGTGCCCGCCGTGCGGATCCTGGAGCACGACCTCACCGACGAGGCCCGCGCGCGGGCCTGGCGACAGGCGGTCGAGGGGCTGACGGGCCCCGAGGTCCCGGCCGGGGCGGCCTCCCCGGAAGGGGTGCCGGGCGCGCTCGCGCTGCTCCTCGGCGAGGGCGTGCCGCGCTCCCTCTCCGGACACGACTGGCTTCCCGCCGGCGGCCGGGCGGGGGCCCGGCTCGCCGCCTGCCAGGAGGCCCTCGACGACGCCGTCGACGGCTACGACCGGGTGCGAGGCGCGGCGGGGCTTTTCACCGGGGCGGGCCGCGCCGTCGATCTGCCGGGGGACATCGAGCGGCTCACGGAGGAGCTGGCCCGGCTCCGTACCGCCGTCGCGGACGCGTTCGGAGCCGCGGGCGGCACCCGGCTCACCGCGGAGCACCGAGGGCTCCTCCGCGAGCGGGGGGTCGAACTCCCCGAGCTGCCGCGGGAGATCACGCGGGCCGGGATCGTGCCGGCGCTGCGGGACCACACGTACGACCTGATCGGCCGGGGCCTGCCGTTGCGTTCCGTCGCGGCCCGGCTCTCCGCGCTCTCCGCGCGCACCGCCCCGGCGGGCAGCGCCTCCCGGCTCGCGCGGCTCGACGCGATCTGCGGTCCGGAGCGGCTGCGGCGGCTGGGGGGCCGGTATCCCTTCACGGCCGGCGGGTCACGGCCCGCCGCCTTCGCCCTGACCGGCCTCCTCGCACTGCTCGCCGGGGTGTGGCCGGTGCTCGGGTGGTTCCTCGGCCCGGCCGTCGGGGGTCTCGCCGCCGTACTCGCCTGGCTGATGCTGCGGCGCAGGCCCAACCGTTCGCCGGACGGGCGGATCGACGGGGGTGGTGCCACGGGCGCGGCGCCCCGGCTCGTCGGCGGCGTCATCGGCGGCCTCGCCGGCGCGGGCCTCGGCCAGTTCCTGGCCCTGCCGCTCTGGGCGGGCGCCGTGGCGCTGACGGTGTCCGTCGTGGCCGTCGTCCTGCTCGCGCTCCGCGACTGGAACCGGGCCGTGGACGACTGGTGGGCGCGGGCGGACCCGGAGGACGCGGGCCGGATCATGCGGGAGATCCACGCCCTGGTCGTGACGACCGCCGTGCACGACTGGCTCTTCGCCGAGGTGCGGCACCACTGCTCGGCCGGGGCCGGTGCCGTGGCCCGGCTGCTGCGCGGTCTCGCGGAGACCGCCGACGCGTACGGCAGCGGGCGGACACCGGAGACGTCCTCGGAGAGGTCGTCGGAGTGGGGGCCGGACACGTCGTCGGACTGGGCTTCCTGGGGGGACGAACCGTCGGAACCCGCGCCGGGTCCGAGCCCGGGTCCGAGCCCGTCCGGTGGCACCGACGCCAGTACGGCTGCGTGGAGTTGGGACGACTGGGGCGACGGCGGGGAGGACGACGGCTGGACGGACATGGACGAGGAGCCGCCGGGACGGAGGTCGACGACCGCGCCCTCGTACGCACCGTCGTCACCTCCGCCGTCCCAGGCACCGCCGTCCTCGTACCCGCCGCCGGCCTCCTATCCGACGCCGTCCCCGCAGCTCGCGCCCGCCCCGGCGTGGCTGGAGCGGCGGTACGGGGACGGGGGGCCCGCACTCGTCGACACGCTCGTCGGCGATCTGGTCGCCGGCACCGTCCTCCTCCTCGACGGGTGCTGGGCGGGCATCGAGAGGGAGCCCGGCGGTACGGAGCACGGGGCGCAGGGGCAGCGGCTGACGGAGCTCCTGGAGGAGACCCGGATCCGTCTGGAGCGCGATGCGGCTGCCTCGCCCCCGCCCCCGTACGACGGCCTCCGCGACCTCGGCGCGCTCACCTCGCTCGCCGTCTTCACCGACCGGTCCGAACGCCCCGACGCGGCCCGCCTCACCGGTGTCGCCCCGGACGCGGTGGCCCGGCTGCTGCTCGCCGAGGACGGCACCGGAGGCACGGTCGCGCTCTGCGGCCCCGAACACCTGCGGCTGCTCTCCCACGACCCGCTCGCCGCCCGGCAGGTCCGCTTCGTGCCCGAGGCGATGGGGCGGGGCGCGGCGGGGGACGACATCTGGCGGGGCACCGCCGAGGGCGTGGTGTGGACCGGTGCGGGACGGCACGCCGGCATCCTCCGCCTCGTCCCGCTGCGCGCGGACGTCGTGCACACCGTCCGCGCCGAGGAGGCGGGAGAACCGTGACAGACCCGAACCATCCGAACCACCAGAACGACCAGAACGACCCGAGCGGCCCGAACGACCCGAGTCACCGGGACCGCGCGGACCACCAGGACCAGCAGAACCACTCGGACGATCCCGGTCCGGACAACGTCGCGCAGAACCCCCTGAACCAGCCGATCGATCCCCATCACCCCGACCACCTGAGCGAGCCCATGAGCCCCCCGCACCCGTACTACGAGGAGCTGGAGTTCCTCACGCCCCGCGAGGAGCCGGTCCGCTTCACGGTCCGGTACGGCGACGACCGCAGGCCGCCCGGCAGGCCCGGCGTCCTCGCGCGCCGGGCCACGCTGGGCGCGGGATGGCCGGTCCTGCAGTTCCGGCTGGCCGTCTCCGCGCAGGCCGACCCCCACGCGTACGGCCTCCTCGAGCGGGAGGTGGCGGCCGCCGTCGCCCTCGAACGGAGTTACGGGGCCGAGAAGTTCGGGTCCGTCTTCGCCAGGGTCGTCGGTTTCGACCTGACCGCGCCCGAACCCTTCGTGCTGTACCGGCTGCCCCGCGGCCGGCCGCTCACCGAGTGGGCGGGCCGCCTCGGCCCCGAGGAGCAGGAGCGGATCATCGCTCAACTCGCCTTCGCCGTACGCCTCCTGGAGCAGGTCGAGCTCGTGCACCGGGCCGTCACGCCCGACACCGTACGGTGGGACGGCACCCACGTACGGCTCTGCGAACCGTTCGCCGCGCTGCGCGCGGGCGAGGCACGCGAGCCGTTCGGCGGATCGCCCTGGGCCTCGCCCGAGCAACGCGAGGGGCTCGGCTCGGCCGACCCGCGCGATGACCTGTGGTCCGTCGCCCAGCTCGGCTACTACCTCCTCTCCGGGCGTCCCCCGCGGGGCGAGGGCCCGCCCGGGGACCTCGCCGACTACCGCCGTCTCGCGGCCCTGGCCCAGAGCGGTCTCTTCTCCCCGAGGGTGGCCGACCGGCCGCGTCCCGTCGAGCTGATGCGGCTCCTGAACGTGCCCGATCCGCTCGCCACCGCCGTCGGAACCGCCGACCCGCTCGCTCGTGGGCGCGCCGAGTACGACCGTCGACTCGCCGGGAAACGCGCCGTGTTCGAGGGCGACGCGCTGTCGGGAGCGGAGCCGCACACCGACCCCGGGACGGATTCCGCACGGGACACCCGCTCTTCGCGCACCACGCTGTTCGACCGGATCCTCGGCGGCGGGGAGGGCGGACCCACCCGCCCCACCGCCGCCGCGTCGCCGCTCGAACCGCCGCAGGCCCCGCCCTCGCGGAGCCGGATGTGTCCGCACTGCCTGCTGCCCGTCGAGTACGACGAACGCCTGCTCGTCACCATCGACGCCAAGGGCAACCGGATCCCGCTCGACCTCGCCGGCGAACGGCGCCCCGGCCACGTCACCGACGCCCTGCGCAAGGCCTACCACCTGTGCCCGCACACCGTGGAGGGCGACGAGGAGCACGAACTCCCCGTGCCCTACCTCACCAACGGCGAGCCGCTCTCCGTCGCCCTCGTCGGCAGCTCCTCCGTCGGCAAGACCCATCTCCTCGCCGCGATGCTCGGCGAGATCGAACTCGGCGGCCTCGCTCCGTACGGGCTGCGGAGCCGTCCGCTCAACCCCGAGGCGCACCGCACCTATCTGCGGGAACGCGTGCAGAACCTCCAGCAGGGACGGCAGCTGGGCCGTACCGGCCAGCAGACCTTCGCGCGCTTCGCCGACGGCCTGCTCGTCTCCGCGGGCGGCGGGACGCCCCGGCCCGTCGTCTTCTTCGACCTCGCGGGCGAGGACCTCGCGCAGGACGGGGACGTGGCCCGCTTCCTCATGGGCGTCGACGCGTTCGTCTTCGTCCTGGACCCGCTGCGCGCACTCCGGCTCGGCTCGCTCGACCCCGTACGGGAGCAGAGCGGGATACGCCGCCGCGACCTCGGCGACGAGGCCTTCGCCACCGTGCTCGATCGCATCCCGCGGCAGCGCGGCGGCCTCGTCGCGGCGCCGACGGCGCTCGCCGTCAACAAGAGCGACCTCGTGCGCTTCGAACCGTCCGTCGACCGGTGGCTCGGCCGCGCCCTGCCCGGCCGCTTCGACCCCGCCGAGGCGCGGGACGAGAGCCGGGACGTGTACGCCTTCCTCGCCCACCACGCCAGCGCCGCCTGGCTCAAGCCCTTCGACGACTGCGCGAACTGCTCCCTGCACTTCGTCGCCGCGACCGGCGGGCAGGCGCGCGGCGACCGCTTCCCGCACGGGGTCCGGCCGCGCCGGGTCCTGGCGCCCCTGCTGTCCCTGTTCGCCATGTGCGGGTTGCTGCCCGGGGCGGAGCCTACGGAGGGAATCGTCCGATGACACGGTCGGAGAACGAGGTCGACCAGATCGTCTTCCGCTGGGACAGCGAGAACGCCTCGGGCAGTACCGGCTTCGGCCCGGTGGCCTGGTCCGGGCCCCGGGACGAGACGGAGGCCCTCTTCCGGATCTCCGGACCCATGCTGCGGGCCAGTGGGGACGAGACCCGGCCGGCCCTGATCCGGCTGGAGGGCCGCCCGGGCGTGATGCTGATCCGGCGCACCCCGTTCACGGACGCCGACGGCGGGACGTCCGTGCTCTGCCACGCGCTCGTCGGCTCACCCGCCCTCCTCGACCCCGCCTTCTGCCTGGGCCTCCACGCCTGGGACTGGGAGGGCGCCGCCGCACTGAACGCCGCCGAGGTGCGCGGACGGCTCCCGGTGGTGCGGGAGGAGGTCCTCGTACCGGCGACGGGCCGGGGGCAGGGAGAACTCGACGAGACCCTGCCGTACGTGAGGGGGGAACTCACCGGAGCGCTGGCGGAGTTGCTGCGGCACCCCGACGGCCGGTTCACCGTCCTCGACGAACGGGGCGACACCGCAGGCCCCGTGCTGTGGGGGCTGCACAGCATGTTCGGCGAGCTCACCGAACGGCGTTGGACCTTCGCCAGCCACGACACCGTCGAACTGCCCGCGCTGCGCTTCGTGTTCGTCGGCCGCTGGTCGGGCGCGGCGAGCCCCAACACGGGTCGCCGCCGCGTCGACCCGCGGGAGCGGTCCGGCGACCGCGCGGAGGAGATCGCCGCCCGCCTCGTCCGGCACCACCTGCGGGGCGTCGAGGAGGGCGAAGGACGCGAGTACGCGGTCGGCAGCGCCCTCCACGAGGCGGCGTCCGCCCGCCGCACCCTCCTCGTCGACACGGCGGCCCGCGCCCTCGACATCCTCGACACCCACGCCCGCCGCGGCGCCCCGCCCCGGGAACCGCGCCTCCCGCCCACGGGGGGCCCGCGGTACGGGACACCACCGAAGCCGCGGTACGAGGCGGCGCCGGACCCGGCCTACGAGGCCGCGCCGGAGGTGGGGGGCACAGGCGGGCGGGACCCGCGCTACGGGGCCGTACCGGAGCCGGAGAACGCAGCTCCGGTGGACCCGCGATACCCGGCCGCGCCGGAAGCGGGGTACCCGGGCGCGTCGCGGGATCCGCGGCGCTCCTCGGCCCCTCCCCGGGACGCCGGACGCGAGCCGGTCTCCCCTGACGTCGACCGCCCGTCGGCCCGCCCGGACGCGCGGCGCCCTTCGAAGTCTCCGAACACCCCGAACTCCCCGAACTCCGCGAACACCCCGAACTCCCGGGACGACGAGTGGCCTTTCGACTCCCCGGCCACGGGGAGGGCACCGGCCACCCCGGATGCGGCGTGGCCCTCCGTCTCCCCCGACGCGGGGCGCCCCCCGTCCTCCCCGGAGCCCTGGGGCGGCGGCCGGCAGGACCCGCCCCTTCCCGGCCGTCCCCTCCAGGACCCGTCCCCGTACCCGGCGGAGCCGTACACGGACACGTCCCACGGGGAGGCCCCCGGCGGAGCCGACCCCTGGGTCAAAGAGGTCCCACCGCGCCGGGCCGACTCCGCCCCTGATCCCGACGACATCGCTGACGCCTCCGGCGCCGACACCGACACCGACCCGGGTCCCGCCCCCGCCCCCGCCCCTGCACCCGTCCGGCCCCGCCCGGCCCCGGACCTGACGCACGACCCGTACCCGCGCCCGGTCCTGCCGTTCGTCGGCGCCCAGTGGGAGGGTCCGGCCGACGGCGGCCGGCGGGCGTGGGCGAGGAAGCCGTGGGGCCGGGAGCGGGAGGCCGAGACCGGGCTCGTCCACCGGCTGCCGACCGCGTATGACGTGGACGAGGCCCGCGGCTTCGTCGAGCGCGCGGGCAGCCGCGAGCTGCTCGACGCCCTGCGGCGCCCCCAGATGTACGTGGTCGTCACCCTGCTCCTCCAGGAGATCGCCCGGCGCCTGCCGTCCTGGGAGCATCCGGCCCGCCGTGAGCTGTGCGAGGTGGTCCTCGGCCGGGAGCTCTGGGCGGCCGCGCTGCCCGGCGCGGAGCGCGACGCCTCCGAGCCGCCGGAGGAACAACGCGCGGCCAACGCCGCCGAGCTGTACCGCTGGGCCGTCCGGCCCCTCCTCGGCGGCGGCGACGCCCCGGTGGGCACGGTCGCGGCCCTGCTCGCCCGGCTCCGGACGAGCCCCGTGCCGTCGGCCCGCGAGGCCTTCTGGCAGATCGTCGACGGCGACCGCCCCGGCCTGCCCGACGCGGTCTGGCTCACGCTCCTCAAGGAGGCGTACGGGGTCCGGCGCACCCCGCCGCCCGGCCATGTCCCGTCGTCCGGTCACGCCATGCCGCCCGGCCGTGGCACGCCGACCCACCAGACCCCGCCGCCCGCGGCGCCGCCCCACCCGGGCGCGCCCCGCACCGTCTCGTATCCGCCGCCCGACGACGACCCCGCCAACGGCTACACCCGACGCTTCCTGAGCCGTTCCGCCCTCGTGCTCGGCCTCCTCGTCGCCGCGATCCTCGTCGCCGCCGTCATGAGGTGACGCCACAGGTCCACCACAGCCCCACCACCCGAACCCACCACCCGAACCCCGGGACCGTAGGCCCGAAAGACGGGCCCCGGCCGCCCGGCTCCGTCAGGATGGGCCCATGGGATTCCATGTCGATTCCGAGACCGGGCGGCTGCGCCGCGTCATCCTCCACCGCCCCGATCTGGAGCTGAAGAGGCTCACGCCGTCCAACAAGGACGCGCTCCTCTTCGACGACGTGCTCTGGGTGCGCAGGGCACGCCAGGAGCACGACGGCTTCGCCGACGTGCTGCGCGACCGCGGGGTCGAGGTGCATCTCTTCGGCGACCTGCTGCGGGAGTCCCTGGAGGTGCCTGCCGCCCGCGCGCTGGTCCTGGACCGGGTCTTCGACGAGAAGGAGTACGGGCCGCTGGCCGCCGACCACCTGCGCGCCGCGTTCGACTCGCTGGACGCGGGGGCGCTCGGCGAGGCGCTCGTCGGCGGCATGACGAAGCGGGAGTTCCTGGCGGCGCACCGGGAGCCGACGTCGGTGCGTTTCCACGCGCTCGACCTGGACGACTTCGTCCTCGGCCCGCTGCCGAACCACATCTTCACCCGGGACACCTCGGCCTGGATCTACGACGGCGTCTCGATCAACGCGATGCGCTGGCCGGCCCGGCAGCGCGAGACCGTGCACTTCGAGGCGATCTACGGGCACCACCCGCTCTTCGCGGGCCCGGAGGCGGGCTCCTTCCACCACTGGTCGGAGGGGCAGCGCGACTACCCGTCGACGATCGAGGGCGGGGACGTCCTGGTCATCGGCAACGGCGCCGTGCTCATCGGGATGAGCGAGCGCACCACGCCGCAGGCGGTGGAGATGCTGGCCCGGGGGCTGTTCGCGGCCGGTTCGGCGCGCACGATCGTGGCGCTCGACATGCCGAAGCGGCGCGCGTTCATGCACCTGGACACGGTGATGACGATGGTCGACCAGGACACGTTCACGCAGTACGCGGGGCTCGGCATGCTCCGCTCGTACACGATCGAACCCGGCGACGCGGGGCAGTCCCTGCGGGTGACCGACCATCCGCCGGAGCAGATGCACAGCGCCATCGCGGCGGCCCTGGGGCTCCAGGACGTCCGTGTCCTGACGGCGACGCAGGACGTGCACGCGGCGGAGCGCGAGCAGTGGGACGACGGGTGCAACGTCCTCGCCGTGGAGCCGGGGGTGGTCGTGGCGTACGAGCGGAACGTCACCACGAACACGCACCTGCGCAAGCAGGGCATCGAGGTGATCGAGATCCCGGGGAGCGAGCTGGGCCGGGGGAGGGGCGGCCCGCGCTGTATGAGCTGCCCGGTGGAGCGCGACGCGACCTGAGGTGCCGGGGGCGGACGGCCGGCATCGGACACAGCCGGCACCTGACACGGGGCTGTATATAAATGCTGATGTTCGTATAGACTTCCAAGGTCCGCGACCGCCGTCCCCTCGACCCGTACCCCCAGGAGCGCGTCCCATGGCCACAGACCTCATCGGCCGCCACTTCCTCAAGGAGCTGGACTTCACCGCCGAGGAGTTCCGCGGCCTGGTCGCGCTCTCCGCCGAACTCAAGGCCGCGAAGAAGGCCGGTGCCGAGGTCCAGCGGCTGCGTGGCAGGAACATCGCCCTCATCTTCGAGAAGACCTCCACGCGCACCCGCTGCGCCTTCGAGGTCGCCGCCGCCGACCAGGGCGCCTCCACCACCTACCTGGACCCCGCGGCGTCGCAGATGGGCCACAAGGAGTCGGTCAAGGACACCGCCCGCGTCCTCGGCCGGATGTTCGACGGCATCGAGTACCGCGGCGACAGCCAGGCCGCCGTCGAGGAGCTCGCCGCCTTCGCGGGGGTCCCCGTCTTCAACGGCCTCACCGACGACTGGCACCCCACCCAGATGCTCGCCGACGTGCTCACCATGACCGAGCACACCGACAAGCCGCTCGACGGCATCGCCTTCGCCTACCTCGGGGACGCCCGCTTCAACATGGGCAACTCCTACCTGGTCACCGGAGCCCTGCTCGGCATGGACGTGCGGATCGTGGCCCCGAAGGCGTACTGGCCGGCCGAGGCGGTCGTCGCCACCGCCCGCGAGCTCGCGGAGACGAGCGGCGCCACGATCACGCTCACCGAGTCCGTGGCGGACGGGGTCCGGGGCGCCGACTTCGTGGCCACCGACGTGTGGGTGTCGATGGGTGAGCCCAAGGAGATCTGGGACGAGCGGATCGCCGCCCTCTCCCCGTACTCCGTGACGATGGACGTGCTGCGGGCCACCGGGAACGCGGACGTCAAGTTCCTGCACTGTCTGCCGGCCTTCCATGATCTGGGCACGGCCGTCGGCCGCGACCTTCACGCCCGGCACGGTCTGACCGAGCTGGAGGTCTCCGACGAGGTCTTCGAGTCGGCGCATTCGGTCGTCTTCGACGAGGCCGAGAACCGGATGCACACGATCAAGGCGGTCCTGGTCGCCACCATGGCCGGTCCCGCAGGGGAGCCGCAGGCATAGCTTTACGCCCGATTGGGTGAATATGCGCGGTGCGGCTACGATCGCATCCTTCAGGGGGGTCTGGGCATACATGCCCGGACCCCCCTCACGCATGCCCCCACGCACCACGCACCACCAGATATGAGACCCCCCGCATGTCCTCGCGGATCAAGTCCCCGCAGCAGCTCATCGCCGAGTCCGGCGCCGACCTCGAAGGTCACGGCCTCAAGCGCACCATGGGCCTCTTCCAGCTCGTGTGCTTCGGCGTCGGTGCGATCGTCGGCACCGGCATCTTCGTCGGACTCTCCGACAGCGTCGCGGAGGCCGGCCCCGCGGTCGTGATCTCCTTCGTGCTCGCCGGGATCACCTGTGTCTTCACCGCCTTCTCCTTCGCCGAGCTGGGCAGCGCGATCCCGGTCTCCGGATCCTCGTACTCCTTCGCCTACGCGAGCCTCGGCGAGCGGACCGCCTTCCTCGTCGGCTGGTGCCTGCTCCTGGAGTACGGCGTCTCCGTCTCGGCGGTCGCGGTCGGCTGGAGCCAGTACCTCAACGAGCTGCTCGACAGCCTCATCGGCTGGCAGCTGCCCGCGGCGCTCTCCGCGGGGCCCGCGGACGGCGGTGTGGTCAACCTGCCCGCCGTCGTCGTCATCCTGCTCGCCGCCACCCTCCTCGTACGGGGTGTCAGGGAGAGCGCCCGGGCGACCGCCGCCATGGCCATCCTCAAGATCGGCATCCTCGTCGTCTTCTGCGTGATCGGCTTCTCCGCCTTCGAGGACGGCAACCTCTCGCCGTTCACGAACGGCGCCGGCGGCATCACCGCGGGCGCCTCGGTGGCCTTCTTCTCGTACATCGGCTTCGACGCGATCACCACGGCCGGCGAGGAGGTGAAGAACCCGCGCCGGAACATCCCGATCGCGATCCTCATCTGCATCGGGCTCGTCACCCTGCTCTACTGCTCCGTCGCGCTCGCCGCGATCGGGGCCCTCGGCGCCGGCGCCGTCGCCGACCAGCCTGCCGCGCTCTCGCTCGTCGTCGACGAGGTCACCGGCTCCTCGGTCGGCGGCGGGATCGTCGCCTTCGGCGCGGTCGTCGCCATCGCGTCCGTCGTCCTCGCGGTGATGTACGGCCAGACCCGCATCCTGATGTCGATGTCCCGCGACGGTCTGGTGCCCCGGGTCTTCGAGCGGGTGTCGCCGAAGTCCGCGACCCCGGTGGCGAACACCTGGATCGTCGCCGCCGTCTTCGCCGTCCCGGCCGCCTTCGCCTCGCTCGACGTCGTCGTCAGCCTGACCACGATCGGCACGCTCGCCGTCATGGCGGTCGTCAATCTCGCGGTGATGGTGCTGCGCCGCCGCGACCCGGCGCTGCGGCGTTCGTTCCGGGTGCCGCTCTACCCGCTGAGCCCGGTGCTCGGCATCGGCTTCTGCCTCTATCTGATCTGGGGCACGGGCTGGACGACCTGGGTGCAGTTCGCGGTCTTCCTGGTCGTCGGAGCGCTCGTGTACGCGCTCTACGGCCGCCGTCACTCGCGGCTCGGTACGACGACGGACCCCGCCTCTCAGGGTTCCTGACGGCGGCGCTGGGCCGGTATCCCGGGGAGCGTGAACCACACCGCCTTGCCGCCCGCGGTCGGGCGGTGGCCGCAGTCGCTGCTGAGCGCGCGGATCAGGAGGAGGCCGCGGCCGTGCTCTTGCCACGGGTCGACCCCGACCTCGGGGTCGGGGCAGACGAGCTCGCCGGGGCGGGCGGGCTCGGAGTCGTGGACCTCGATCTGACAGCCGCCGGGCGCGGCGAGCAGCTCGACGACCAGTTCGATCGGGCCCCGGCCGGCGGTGTGCTCGACGGCGTTGGCGACGAGCTCGGCGGTGAGCAGCTCCGCCGTGTCCCCGTCGGGGAGGGCGGCCGCGCCGGGGTCGATGTCGTTGAGCGCGGTACGGATCAGGGCGCGGGCGATCGGTACGGCGGCGGTCGTGTGGGGCAGCCGGATACGCCAGAAGGCGGTGGGTCCGGTGGGTCCGGTGGGTCCGGTGGGTTCGGTGGGTTCGGTGGGTCCGGTGGGTCCGGTGGGTCCGGTGGGTCCGGTGGGTCCAGTGGTGTCGCCGGGGCCGGGTTGGGGTCCGGCAGGGTCGGCGGGTCCGGTGGCTTCGGGCATGGGTGGCAGGGCTCCCTTCACCGAGGGCGGCAGGGTGGGCGAGTGGGATGGAGGCATCCCGAGACGTCCTGGTTTCAACCTTACGAGGTGCAAAATCCCGTTCCCAGGGCACCCCTCCCCGGCCGGTAGGGACTTCGGTCATCTCTCTCCCGGGACTTTGTGAGGTCCGCGATCACCCCCCCTTTATCGCGTGCTCGTGACGACGGTCACAGTACGGTGATACCCTCCGAGTGGAGGAAGGAGGCCGTTCCGGATGAGCCCCTTTACCGGCTCCGCGACCCGCACCGAACGTTGGCGGCACCTGCGCCTGGACATCGACGAGGGCGTCGCCACCGTGACCCTCGCGCGCCCCGCGAAGCTCAACGCCCTGACGTTCGCCGCCTACGCCGACCTGCGCGACCTGCTTGCCGAGCTCTCCCGCGAGCGGGCCGTCCGCGCCCTCGTCCTCGGCGGCGAGGGCCGCGGCTTCTGCTCGGGCGGCGACGTCGACGAGATCATCGGCGCCACCCTCTCCCTCGACACCGCACGACTCCTCGACTTCAACCGGATGACCGGCCAGGTCGTCCGGGCACTCCGCGAATGCCCCTTCCCGGTCGTCGCCGCGCTCCACGGCGTCGCGGCGGGCGCCGGGGCCGTCCTCGCCCTTGCCGCCGACTTCCGGGTCGCCGACCCCACCACCCGCTTCGCCTTCCTCTTCACCCGGGTCGGCCTCTCCGGCGGGGACATGGGCGCGGCGTACCTGCTGCCCCGGGTCGTCGGGCTCGGCCACGCCACACGGCTCCTCATGCTGGGCGAACCGGTCCAGGCCGCCGAGGCCGAGCGCATCGGCCTGGTGAGCGAGCTGACCGAGGAAGGCGCCGCCGACACCCGCGCCGCCGCCCTCGCCCGCCGCCTGGCGGACGGGCCCGCGCTCGCCCTCGCCCAGACGAAGGCCCTGCTCTCCGCCGAGCTGGACATGCCGCTCGCGGCCTCGATCGAGCTGGACGCGGCGACCCAGGCCCTCCTGATGCACGGCGAGGACTACGCCGAGTTCCACGCCGCCTTCACGGAGAAGCGCCCGCCGAAATGGCAGGGCCGCTAGCCATGGCCGCCGCGACATCGGCCGCTCCCCGGACCGACGGGCGTCCCGCGCGGATCGCCGTCATCGGGGGCGGCCCCGGCGGCCTCTACGCCGCCGCCCTCCTCAAACGGCTCGATCCCGCCCGCGAGGTCACCGTCTGGGAGCGGAACGCGCCCTCCGACACCTTCGGCTTCGGCGTCGTCCTCTCCGACGAGACCCTCGGCGGCATCCGGGACGCCGACCCCGCCGTGTACGAGGCGCTCCGCCGCGAGCTCGTCCGCTGGGACGACATCGACGTCGTCCACCGGGGCCACCGCACGACCTCCACCGGCCACGGCTTCGCCGCCCTCGGCCGCCGTCGCCTCCTGGAGCTCCTCCACGCCCGCTGCGCCGAGCTCGGCGTACGACTCCGCTTCCGCACCGAGGCCCCGCCCGCCGCCGAGCTCGCCGCCGGCCACGACCTGGTCGTCGCCGCCGACGGCGTCCACAGCCGCACCCGCGAGGCCCACGCCGACGACTTCCGCCCCACGATCACCACCCACCGCTGCCGCTACATCTGGCTCGCCGCGGACTTCCCCTTCGACGCCTTCCGTTTCGAGATCGCCGAGACCGAGCACGGCGTGATGCAGCTCCACGCCTACCCCTTCTCGGCCGACTCCTCCACCGTCATCGTCGAGATGCGCGAGGAGGTCTGGCGGGCCGCCGGGTTCCACGAACTCGACGAGGCCGAGTCCACCGCCCGCTGCGCCAAGATCTTCGCCGAGGCGCTCGGCGGCCGGGAGCTGCGCTCCCACCGCTCCGCCTGGACCGCGTTCCGTACCGTCGTCAACGAGCGCTGGTCGTACGGCAACACCGTCCTCATCGGCGACGCAGCCCACACCGCGCACTTCTCCATCGGCTCCGGCACCAAACTGGCCGTCGAGGACGCCCTCGCCCTCGCCCGACAACTCGGCGAACACCCCACCCTCGCCGAGGCGTTGACCGCCTACGAGGCCGAGCGCCGACCCGTCGTCGCGTCCACCCAGCGGGCCGCCGCCGCCAGCCTCCGCTGGTTCGAGGAGCTCGCCGACCACGTCGACCGGCCGCCCCGCCGCTTCGCCTTCGACCTGCTCACCCGCAGCCGCCGCGTCACCCACGCCAACCTCCGGCTGCGCGACCCGGCCTTCACCGCCGCCGTCGAACGCGACTTCGGCTGCCCGCCCGGGACGCCGCCCATGTTCACCCCCTTCCGGCTGCGCGGACTGACCCTCCGGAACCGTGTCGTCGTCTCGCCCATGGACATGTACGTCGCCGAGGACGGCGTCCCCGGCGACTTCCACCTCGTCCACCTGGGCGCCAGGGCGCTCGGCGGCGCCGGACTCGTCATGACCGAGATGGTGTGCGTGAGCCCCGAAGGCCGCATCACCCCCGGCTGTACCGGCCTGTGGACCGACGAACAGGCCGACGCCTGGGCCCGGATCGCCGCCTTCGTCCACACCCAGGCGCCCGGCACGGCGCTCGGCGTCCAGCTCGGCCACTCCGGCCGCAAGGGCTCCACCCGGCGCATGTGGGAGGGCATCGACCAGCCCCTGCCCGACGGCAACTGGCCACTCGTCGCCGCCTCGCCCCTGCCGTACCGGTCGGGCGTCAACCAGGCCCCGCGCGCCCTCGACCGCGCCGGACTCGCCGCCGTACGCGAGGAGTTCGCGTCCGCCGCCCGGCGCGCCGCCCGCAGCGGCTTCGACCTGCTCGAACTCCACGCCGCCCACGGGTACCTGCTCTCCGGCTTCCTCTCCCCGCTCACCAACCACCGCACCGACGCCTACGGAGGCGCCCTCGAAGGCCGGCTGCGCTTCCCGCTCGAAGTCTTCGACGCCGTACGGGAGGTGTGGCCCGCGGACCGCCCCATGACCGTGCGCGTCTCGGCGACCGACTGGGCCGAGGGCGGCACGAGCCCCGAGGACGCCCTCGCGGTCGCCCGCGCCTTCGCCGACCGCGGCGCCGACGCCATCGACGTCTCCACCGGCCAGGTCGTCCCCGACGAGCGCCCCGAGTACGGCCGCTCGTACCAGACCCCGTACGCCGACCGGATCCGCAACGCGGTCGGGGTCCCCGTCATCGCCGTCGGCGCGATCTCCTCCTGGGACGACGTCAACTCCCTGCTCCTCGCGGGCCGGGCGGATCTCTGCGCCCTCGCCCGCCCCCACCTCTACGACCCGCACTGGACCCTCCACGCGGCGGCCGAGCAGGGCTACGAGGGCCCGGCCGCACCCTGGCCGGCCCCGTACCGCGCGGGGAGCCGCCCGCCTCCGACGGGCCGCCGCGACCAGTGAGACCGAGACCGCGTGGACGCGCGCGTATGCGGGCGCGACGCGGAACCATGGTCTCCACCCCACGCTCCCCACTTGAATGGGGACATGACACAGGCAACGGGTGGGAGAGGTGCCGGGGCCGTCCTCGGCGCGGCGACGGTGGCGACCGGACTGGTCGCGGGGGTGGTGTTCGCGTACGTCTGTTCGGTGATGCCGGCGCTGGCACGCAGCGACGACAGGGTCTTCTTCGAGGTGATGCGGAACATCAACGACGTGATCCAGAACCCGGTGTTCTTCACCGCGTTCTTCGGGGCGCCGATCCTCGCGGCGGTGGCCGCCTGGCAGCACCGGGCCACCCGGGCGCGGGCCTGGACGCTCGCCGGGTTCGTCCTCTGCGCGGCCGTCTTCGTGGTCACCTCGGCGGCGAACGTGCCCCTCAACGCCGCCCTCGCGGCCGCCCACGACCCGGCCGCCGCCCGTGCCGCCTTCGAGGACCCCTGGGTGGCGTGGAACCTGGTCCGCACGATCCTGTCGGTGGCGGGATTCGTCTGCCTGCTCCGGGCGATGACGGTACGCGGCGCAGCCCGGGACTAGGCAGCGTCCCCGGCGACGTACGGGCGCACGAACTCCGCGCCCCGGTCCCACAGCAGCCCGTGCAGGGCCGCGAAGACCTCCGCCGAGCGCCGGCCCGGCCAGTCGTCGGGCAGCAGCTCCGCCGGCAGCACCGGGTCCGCGTACGGCAGGCGGCGCCAGGAGTCCAGGACGAGCAGATACGCCCGGTAGGCGTCCTCCGGGCCGCCCGGCGCCGACCGCCAGGCCCGCAGGACCGGCTCGTGCACCGCGAGGAACTCCTCGTGCAGCCGCGCGATCGCCGGCAGGTCCCACCAGCGGGCCACCGCCTCGGCCGTCGCCGCGTACCCCAGGTGCTCACCCCGGAAGAGGTCCACGTACGTCGAGAGCTCCAGACGCTCCAGGGCGTTCCGCGTCTCCTCGTACAGCCGGGCGGGCGCGATCCAGACACCCGGCGCCGCCGTGCCGAAGCCCAGCCGGGCCAGCCGGGAGCGCAGCAGGTGCCGCTTGTGCCGCTCGGCCTCGGGGACCGAGAAGACGGCCAGGACCCAGCCGTCGGACAGCTTCGGCTCCGTACGGGTGTAGATCCGGCGGTCACCGTCGTCGAGGAGCCGTCGGGCGTCCTCCGACAGGGCGTACCCGGCGGCCCCGTCCGCCGTCCGGCGCGGCACCAGCAGCCCGCGCCGCTTCAGCCGCGACACCGAGGACCGCACCGAGGGCGCGTCCACGCCGAGCCTCCCGAGCAGCCGGATCAGCGCGGCCACCGGCATCGGGGACTCGTCGGGCCCACGCCCGTAGGCGCCGTAGAGGGAGACGATCAAGGATCGGGGAGTGTGCTGCTCGGCCACGTGATCACTTTAGGGGGTGCGTCGGACACGCCCGGCGCCGGATCAGGCCGGGTCGCGCAGTCGGAAGCGCTGGAGCTTGCCCGTCGCGGTGCGCGGCAGCGCGTCGAGGAAGACGATCCGGCGGGGTGACTTGTACGGGGCGAGGCGGGCGCGGACGAAGGCCCGCAGCGCGGCGGCGGTGCCGGAATCGCGCGGTACCCCGTCCCGTACGACCGTGTACGCGACGACGACCTGGCCGCGCAGCTCGTCGGGGCGGCCCACGACCGCCGTCTCGACGACGTCGGGGTGGTCGAGGAGCACCTCCTCGACCTGGGGCCCGGCGATGTTGTACCCGGCCGAGATGATCATGTCGTCGGCGCGTGAGACGTAGCGGAACCAGCCGTCGGGCCGGCGGACGTACGTGTCGCCCGTGACGTTCCAGCCGTCCCGTACGTACTCGGCCTGGCGCGGGTCGGCGAGATAGCGGCAGCCCACCGGGCCGCGCACGGCGAGCAGCCCCTCCTCGCCGTCCGGGACCTCCCGGCCCTCCCGGTCCACGACCCTGGCCTGCCAGCCGGGTACCGGGCGGCCCGTGGTGCCGGGGCGGATGTCGCCGTCGGCGGCCGAGATGAAGATGTGCAGGAGCTCGGTCGCGCCGATGCCGTTGATCAGGCGCAGACCCGTGCGGCCGTACCAGGCCTTCCAGGTCGCCTCGGGGAGGTTCTCGCCGGCGGAGACGCAGCGCCGCAGCGAGCTGATGTCGGGGGCGGCGTCGCCGGCCAGCTCGTCGAGCATGACGCGGTAGGCGGTCGGGGCGGTGAAGAGCACCGAGACCCGGTGCCGCTCGATCGCCGCGAGCAGCTGTCGGGGGCCGGCCTGTTCGAGCAGGACCGCGCTCGCCCCGGCCCGCAGGGGGAAGACGACGAGCCCGCCGAGCCCGAAGGTGAAGGCGAGCGGCGGCGAACCGGCGAAGACGTCGTCGGGCAGCGGGCGCAGGACGTGCGCGGAGAAGGTGTCGGCGACGGCGAGGACGTCCCGGTGGAAGTGGACGCAGCCCTTCGGCTGCCCGGTGGTGCCGGAGGTGAAGGCGATGAGCGCCACGTCGTCGGCGGCGGTCGCGACCGCCTCGTACCGGCCGGGGCGGCCGGCGGCGAGGGCGAGGAGGTCGTCCGGGCCGTCCCCGCCGAAGGGGGTGACGCGGAGGCCCGGGATCCGGGCGGCGAGGAGCTCGTCGAGGGAGTGCGCGTCGCAGAGCGCGTGGGTGCAGCGGGCCGCGTCGGCCATCACGGCCAGTTCGGGGGCGCGCTGTTGGGCCAGGACGGTGACGGCGACGGCACCGGCCTTCATCACGGCGAGCCAGCAGGCGGCGAGCCAGGGGGTGGTGGGGCCGCGCAGGAGCACCCGGTTGCCGGGCCGGACCCGCAGGTCGGTGGTGAGGACGTGGGCGATGCGGTCGACGCGGTCGCGGAGCTCGCCGTAGTTCCAGACCCGGCCCTGGCCGTCGTGGAAGGCGGGCCGGTCCGTGCCGAATCGTTCCACCGTACGGTCGAGGAGTTCCGCCCCGCAGTTGAGCCGGTCGGGGTAGGTCAGCTCCGGCAGCTCGAAGAGGAGCCGTGGCCACCGCTCCGGCGGCGGCAGCCGGTCGCGGGCGAAGGTGTCGAGGTGGGCCGAGGGTGTCAGCTCCATGAGTCCGTCCCCCTGTCGTGGTGGGGTCGCTCAACGCCACACGAGCGTATCGTGTTGGTGACGGCAGTCAACAGTTCGCGACAAGCGCGCCCCGGGGCGCAGCGACCAGGGCGCCGCAGGGCGCACCGACAAGGGCGCCGCAGGGCGCACCGACAAGGGCGCCGGAGGGCGCCGGAGAGGGCCCACATGCCCGCATTCTCGCTCGATCCGGCACAGATCACCTGGTGTGCGGAGCTCCGTGTCCTCGCCGCCGACCGCCTCGCGCCCCTCGCCGCGAAGGGCGAGCCCGGCCGCGTCAACCGCCCCCTCGTCGCCGCCCTCGGCGAACTCGGCCTTCTCGCCCGCCTCTTCGACGCCGGCGCCCTCGACCTCTGCCTCCTGCGCGAATCCCTCGCCCAGGTCTGCACCGAGGCCGAGACGGCCCTCGCCCTCCAGGGGCTCGGCGCCCACCCGGTCGCCGCCTTCGGCACCGACGCGCAGCGCGCCCGCTGGCTCCCCGAGGTCGCCGCCGGACGGGCCGTCGCGGCCTTCGCCCTCTCCGAACCCGGTGCCGGCTCCGACGCCGCCGCCCTCGCCCTCGACGCCGTCCCCGACGGGCGCGGCGGCTGGCACCTGCACGGCGAGAAACGCTGGATCTCCAACGCCCCCGAGGCCGACTTCGCCACCGTCTTCGCCCGCACCACCCAGGGCGCCGGCGCCCGCGGCGTCACCGCCTTCCTCGTCCCCGCCGACCGCCCCGGACTCGGCGGCGAACCCCTCGACATGCTCTCCCCGCACGCCCTCGGCACCCTCACCTTCGACGGCGTCCCCGTCGGCCCCGAGGACCTCCTCGGCGAACCGGACCGGGGCTTCCGGGTCGCCATGCACACCCTCAACCTCTTCCGGCCCAGCGTCGGCGCCTTCGCCGTCGGCATGGCCCAGGCCGCCCTCGACGCCGCCGTCGCCCACACCGCGGCCCGCCCCGCCTTCGGGGGCGTCCTCGCCGACCTCCAGGCCGTCTCCCACCGCATCGCCGAGATGGCCACCCGCACGGAGGCCGCCCGCCTGCTCGTCTACGCGGCGGCCACCGCGTACGACAGCGGCGACCCGGACGTGCCGAGGCGCTCCGCCATGGCGAAACTCCTCGCCACCGAGACCGCGCAGTACGTCGTCGACGCCGCCGTCCAGGTGCACGGCGCCGCCGCCCTGCAACGCGGCCACCTCCTGGAACACCTCTACCGCGAGGTACGCGCGCCCCGGATCTACGAGGGGGCCACGGAGGTCCAGCGTGCGATCATCGCCAAGGAGATGTACGCGAAGCACGCGACCGCCGCTGCCGGCGGTGCCCACGCCACCCCTCGGGTGTCCCGTCAGGAGGTCGGGTCCGCATGAGTCTCCACCGCCACAACCCCGCCGAACTCGCTCCGCCCACCGGCTTCTCCCACGCGGTCACCGCCACCGGCACCCGCCTGGTCTTCCTCGCCGGACAGACCGCGCTCGACACCGCGGGATCGGTCGTCGGGGACACCCTCCCCGAGCAGTTCGCCACCGCCCTCGGCAATCTGCTCACCGCCCTGCGGCACGCCGGCGGTACCCCCGCCGACCTCGCGCGCGTCACCGTCTACACCACCGACGTCGACGACTACCGCGTCCACGCCGCCGAACTGGGCCACATCTGGCGGCAGTTGGCGGGCCGCGACTATCCGGCGATGGCCGTGATCGGAGTCGTACGCCTCTGGGACGAACAGGCGCGCGTGGAACTGGACGGCTTCGCCGTCCTGGACGAACCCGCCCCCGCCTGACCGGCCGGCGGCGCCGCCGTTGATCAACTGGTCACCCATCCGGCCCTGGCTTAATGTCGAAAGGTGGACTGACCGGCCCACGGCTCCCACCGGTAGGGCGCGATGCGTCATGAGTAGCCATGACCAGTGATCCGAAGCCGACGACCCCGACGGCGACCGCCCCGCGCAAGAGCGACGGAGACGGCAAGGGCATCGCTCTGTTCGTGATCGCCTCCTGTCAGCTGATGGTGGTTCTCGACATCACCATCGTGAACATCGCGTTGCCCGACATCCAGCAGTCGTTGGACTTCTCGACCACCAGCCTGTCCTGGGTCGTCAACGCCTACACGCTCACCTTCGGCGGACTGCTGCTCCTCGGCGGCCGCGCGGGCGACATCCTCGGCCGGCGCCGGGTCTTCATCTTCGGCGTCCTGCTCTTCGGACTCGCCTCTCTGCTCGCGGGCTTCGCCCAGAGCGACTGGCAACTCCTCGCGGCCCGCGCCCTCCAGGGCGTCGGCGGCGCGATCGCCTCGCCGACCTCCCTCTCGCTGATCTCCACGACCTTCGAAGAGGGTCCCGAACGCAACCGCGCCTTCGGCGTGTTCGCGGGCGTGTCGGCGGGTGGCGGTGCCATCGGCCTGCTCGCCGGCGGCATCCTGGTCGAATGGCTCGACTGGCGCTGGATCTTCTTCGTGAACGTGCCGATCGCCCTGCTGATCGCCTTCCTGACACCCCGGCACGTCAAGGAGTCCGCGCGCCAGCCCGGCCACTTCGACGTGACCGGCGCGCTCACCTCGACGCTCGGCATGGTGGCGCTGGTCTACGGGTTCATCCGTGCCGCCCAGGAAGGCTGGCGCGACCCGTACACGATCGCCTCCTTCGCCGCGGCGGTCGTCCTGCTCGTGACCTTCATCCTGGTGGAACGGCGCTCCCGGCAGCCGATCACTCCGCTGCACATGTTCGCCGACCGCAACCGCGCGGGCACCTACGGCATCATGCTCTGTCTCGCGGCCGCGATCTTCGGCATGTTCTTCTTCCTGACGCTGTTCGTGCAGACCGTCCTGGACTTCAGCCCGCTCGAAGCCGGCCTCGCCTTCCTCCCGGTGAGCGCCGTCATCGCGGTCGCCGCCGGCATCACCTCCCAACTCCTGCCCAAGTTCGGCCCGAAGCCGTTCATGGTGGTGGGTTCGCTCTGCCTGGCGGCCGGCCTCTCCTGGCTCACCCTGACCAACATCGACTCGACGTACCTGGGTTCGATCCTCGGGCCGATGCTGGTCTTCAGCTTCGGCATGGGCTTCATGTTCGTCTCGCTGACCCTGATGGCCCTCTCCAACGTCGCCGTCAAGGACACCGGAGCCGCCTCCGGCCTGCTCAACGCGACCCAGCAGGTGGGCGGTTCGCTCGGCCTGTCGATCCTCGTGACGGTCTTCGGCACGGCCAGCCGCAACGAGGCCGACAAGCAGGTACCGGCCTTCCTGGCCCAGGCCGGGCCACTGGAGAAGGCCCGCTTCGCCGAGACCGGACAACTCCCGCCCCCCTGGAGCGACGAGGTCCTGACCAACGGCGTCTCGGCCGGCTTCATCGTGGCCGCCGTCTTCGCGATCCTCTCCTTCCTGATCGCCCTCATCGTGATCCAGGTCAGGCCCTCGGACATCGAACGCCTCAAGGGCGGCGGCATGATGCCCGGCGCCTGAGGGGGGTCACCGGGACGCGAACCCGGCGCGTTTGTAGGTGCGCATCAGCACGGCGACCTCCGCCGAGGTGACGATCCGCGGCGGTTCCACCGACATGGGCAACGTCTCGCACCACATCCCGACCGAGGCTCCCAGGTGGCGACCTCGTCTATCGAGGGCAAATCTTCCTCCATCGTGTCGTGTGCTGAACCGGAAGCGGCCCGCCGCGTTCGCGCCGAGGTGCGAATCACCGTCCATGGGCCGGGGCGATTTCTGCCCTGCGCGGAAGGAGGCGTCAGCCGGCCGTACTGCGCCGTGCCGCGTACTCCCGGGCCCAGGCGACGAACTCATCCGCCAGCGGATAGTCGGCCTCCACCCCCTCCAGCAGGGGTTCCAAGGCTGTCGATGACACCCGGTCCACGCTGAGGAGTACGGCTGCCCAGCCGGGCGGACGACGATGCCGCAGCTGATCGGACCGCTGCCGCATCTCAGCCGCCAGGGCATCGCGGTCCAGGAATCGCCGCATGGCCGGGAACGTCTGCTCGCGCAGCATTTCGATCAACTGCTGCGCGCACTCCTCCGGTTCGACGCCTGCTCCGTACGTCCACAGACCGCTGACCGAGCTGCCGCCCAGGGGATCGAAAGCCACAGCCGCAGGTGGCGTCACTTCCCACCTCAGCATCCCGGAGCCCGAACCGGGAAGGTGGTCCTTGGCCTGCTCCCAGTGCCGGCGCTGGGTCCAGGCACGCTCCGTCAGCGGCACGATGGACACCCGGACGAAGAAGCTCTGGCGCTTCGGATCCATCGGGTGCGCTTGCAGCTCGAGCACCGCGCAGTCGCCGTGTTCCCCCGGCATCCTGAACACACTGCCGTCCGGGACAAGTCCTGCTTCCTTGGCGACGGGCACGACATGGCGCCGGCGCCAGGCACTCTGCGAAATCGTTGCTCTCCTCTCACCTCGGCCAGCATCCGAGGCTCAGCCGATGGCTATGCGCGGGTTCGCCGACGGCTTGACCCAGCCCATGAAGCGGTCCATCGTCGCCCGCGGCACCGACACACAGCCGGCCGTCGCACCGCTGCCGTTGACGTGCAGGAAGATCCCGGCACCGCGGCCAGGCACGGCCGGCCGCCGGTTGAAGTCGATGACGAGTGCCTTGGCGTACTGCGTCGGGTAGTTGATCAGGTGCTCGCTGCCGCGCTCACCGGACTCGGTGAGCGGGAAGTCCGCGCCCTCCGCCGTGTGCATCTGGTTGTAGAACGTCGACTCCGGGTCCTGCACCCACCAGTGGCGGTCGTCGACCTTGGTGTACGGCATGGCGGTCCCGCCGGACTCGACGCCGAAGCCCTCGGTGATCGTGTACGTGCCCGAAGGTGAGGTGTACGTGTTCTGCCGGCGGGTCGCGCCGTCCACGACACCGTTGGAGCCCACGCGCCCGGCGCTCGTGGAGAACTGCGCCTTCCAGCCGGAGGAGCCCTTCTGCCACGCGGTGACGGTGGCGTACGAGCCGCTTGCCTTGACCGTGATGATCTGCGTCGCGTCCCCGACTTCCACCGGCACGGGGAAATCCGGCGCCGCGGCGGGCGCTGACGTCTGTTCCCCCGACCCGCTGCCCGTCCCGCCGCCGACCGTGGTCCCCGCGGGCTTCGTCGTCGGAGCCGCTCTTCCGGAGGGCTCGGCAGAGGCGGACCGGGGCGCGGAGGACGACACGGACGGGGGTGCGGAGGTGGAGGGTGACGCCGAGGTGGAGGGAGACGCCGAGGTCGAAGCCGATGCGGAGGGAGACGCCGAGGGAGGCGCCGAGGTGGAGGCGGAGGGCGAGGCGTCCGGACTCGCCGGCGCCGAGCGGTCCCCCGCCGCCTGGTCGCCCAGTTCGGGACCGGGCGCGGCGGACACCGCGGAACCGGCAGGCTCCTTCTGGCCGCCACAGGCCGATACGGGAGTCATCGTCCCGATGACGGCCAGCACGGATGCGTACCGATGGGCAGAGCGCAGCACGAAGTGAATCCCCGGTTCGTCGTCACAGCGCGGCGCACACCGCCACGCATCAAGGCGGCCCGGTTATACAAGGTCCGCGGCCACCGGCACCAGGCGACGGACATTGCGGGCACGCCTCACGACCTCTGGCGCAGCCGCCCGGAGCCGCTCCCGAGCCGTGAGCCCCCCCGCACCCGCGAACCGCGTCCCCTGGTGCATGCCGCACGAACACGTCGCCGACGTACGCACCGAGCTCCTGGAGGATCGGTGCGACGCCGGCTGGATTCGTTACTCCGGATCCGCGCAGGACAGCTCGAGCGCGCGCCACTTCCGGCGGATTTCAAGCGGCTGTGCGAGGTGTTCGGTCCGTAGGTCGGAAAACGTACACGTCGACTGGCCGACGGTGGAGTCAGCACTGGGCACGACTGCTTCCAGGATCTGCTCGACCTGTGACATTTGCACAATTCTCCGACTTTTATGGGGCAACCGAAGGCGGCTCCGCCCCGAGGACGGCAGCAACGGGGGATCACCAACTACTCGGCTGGGCAATTTTCCCATCCCTAAATGGCCGGCCCAACGATTCGGTGATCCAAAGGACGCTTCTCGTGCTCAGCGATCCTGGGGGTGACGGATCGAACTGCTGGCTTCGGGTGTGGTGTGGGTGTCCCACGAGTTCTTGGAGGGCTGATCACAACGCTTGTTCCCGGATACCGGGGACGAGGCCGTGGCCTCGGGCGCCGAGAGGGAGCCGCGGTACGGGGCGGGACATCCTTGCCGCCTGCCGCGGCAACCAGACGCTTCCAGGCTGCGGCTGCCATCGCCCCGCCCTTGCCCAGGGCCTTCTCTTACGCGCGACAGAGAGACTCGCTCGTCGACGCCGACTGGGTGGCGGTGGCCGTGGGTGTGGCGTGGGAAACGCGGTGAGTGACGGCGGCTCGGGGCGGCGACGGAGAACCTGAGAGCGGGGGCTCGGGCCGCGGGCCTCGGTCTCACCTCCACAACGGAGCTTCTTTGCGTCCGATCGCGGACCCTCCCGGCATCGTCACACCGCCGCGACCTGCACGCTCACGACATCACCGTGACTTTGCAATCGCCCTGGGTGGGGCCCTGCTCTCGCCGGAATTGGCGGGAACAGGGCCCCTTCATTCACCTACTGTCAGCCGGCGCGTTGATGGCGCTTGGCCATCGCTGCGCTGTGACGCGCGAACTGCTCCTCGCCGAGGCCCCGCATTCCGAGGTCGCGGTAAAGCTGTTCCACAGTGTCGTTGACCAGCAGGTCCGGATGCGCGCGGGTCAGTTCCTCCAGCACGTCTCGTCCGAAACGGAGGACCGCCCTGAGCAGTTCCACGTAGGTGCACGAGGTGGATGCCCCGGTGGAGAGGTGCCGCAGCGACACGTCCGGACCGGACAGTGCGAGCCGGGTCGGACCGGCCCGCTCGGCCAGTTCCATCTCGGTCGTGCCGTCCAGCGCCAGGGCGTCCAGCGAATACCTCCAGGAGAAAAGGAAGTCGAGGACCGGAACGTGCCGGTAGTGGAACTCGACTCCATCAATCTCGAGCGAGATGTCCCCGAAGAAGCTTCGCTCGCGGATCTGCCATTCCGGCAGGTTCACGAGATCGCTGAGCACTCCACGGGCGAGGATCTTGGCTGCTTCCCCGCCGTCGCCCACCGGTACCCAGGTGAAGGCGACGTCTCTGCGGCCTTCGCCGCTGTTGTCGTTTACATCCATGCTAGTTCCCGAAATCGATGGGATTGTAGGGGTAGGCGTCACGCAGCGAGCCGTCCGGATTGAGGACGACCTCGACATCGTAGATGTCGTACTCGCCCTGCCGCTGACCTGCGACACCGACGCGGTCGATACCGAGCTCGTCGAGCAGCTCATCACCGATTTCCGCACGGTGGATTGTGCCCGTCCTGTTCTGGGTGTTGGGCACCCCGGTCGGGTCCTGCTGGAGGACATCATCGATCACACGGGTGCGAGCGTCCCAGTCCATGGTCCAAGCCGTGCCGTCCGGACCTCTGTCCGGGCCGCCGACGGTGTGCTTGCTATCGATGTAACTCTTGACCTCATCGGTGATGGTGACGCCGCCGCTCGAGGAAGAGCCACCGCCACCGCCACCGCCACCGGTGCTCTCCATGCGGGCGATGCTGTCGCCGAGGCCCATCGCACCGTGGACGGAGACAAACGCGCCCGCTGTGATGAGCCCGGCGCCGCCGACCACGCCGGCCGCGCTGGCGATGCAGACCGTGCCGAGGGTGGGAATGGCTCCTGCCACGCACCCGCCCACGGAGCCGGCCACCAGGGCGGCTCCGCCGAACATGCTGCCGACTCCGCCGGCCATTTCGAGCAGGCTGCCACCCGCGTCGAGCAGCGCGTCGGAGTTGTGGTCGGCCCAGTCCAGTGTCGAGTCCAGGGCCTCCCCGCCGGCGTCGACCGCGTCCTCGCACCAGCCCCAGCCGAAGCAGTGCCCGTCCAGCTCGACACGGCTGACGGGGTTGCCGCCGGTGAAGGCGTAGCGGTTGCCCGTGTACGGGTCGCTGCCGAGGCCCATGTCGGCCAGAGCGCCGTTGTACATGTCACGGGTGGTGAAGCGGTTCAGGCCCGGGTCGTAGTTCCGGAAGCCCATGTCGTAGGTGCCGGACTGGGTGTCCCAGCGCTTCGCGTTGTAGCGGTAGGGGTTGTACTCCTCCTTGCCCGGAGCGGCCGGGTCGGGCTTGTCCGCACCGGTGAACTCCGACGCGTCGTCGGAACCGTAGGCGCTGTAGCCGTACGTGGCCTTGGTGTCGCCGGCGCCGTCGGTCAGCGTCTCCACGTCGGTGTGGCTGTTGTAACCGTAGAACGAGTCCTCGGTCGTGCCGTCCGCGTTGTGCTTGATCTGCGAGAGCCGCTCGCCCCACGGGCTGTACTGGTAGGACTTGGTCAGCTCGCCGGCGACCTCTTCGTTCAGCACCTCGCTCGACACGCCGAGGTAGGCGAACTCGGTCGTCTTGCCGCCCGCCGTCTTCGAGGTGGTCCGGTCCAGCGGGTCGAAGGCGTACGTGGTCGACTTCAGGGCACCCGTGTCGTCCATCTTCTGGGACTCGACGACGTGGTCGAATCCGTCGTAGACAGTGCGGGAGACGACCTGCCCGCCGCTGGTGACCGACTCCTGGCGGCCGAACGGGTCGTAGGTGTAGTCGGCGGTCAGCCCCGAGGTCGACGCGGACTGCAGCCGGTTGCGGTCGTAGTGGAAGGTCGTCGACGTGCCCTTGACCGTCTGGCTGATGACGTTGGCGTTGTCGTCGTGGACATACGTCTCCGTGCCCGCGCCGTTGCCCGTCTTGACCGTCTTGGCCAGCCTGTCGCCCGGGTCGTAGGTGTAGTCGGTCGTTGAGTCGAGGTACGCCGCGTGGTTGTCGGCGTTCATCTTCTTCGCCACGTCCTGCGCCTTGTTGCCATTGGCGTCGTAGGCGTAGGTGTGCGAGGTGACGAGCGTGCCGTTCGGCTTCTTCTCCGACGTGGACTTCAGCGCACCGTCGAGGAAGTAGCCGTAGTCGACGGTGTTGTCGTTGGCCTTGGTCTCCTTCAGCTTCTGGCCGCGGGCGGTGTACGTGTAGGACGTCACCTTCGGCGAGGAGTCCGTGGCCGTCTTCCCGACCGTGACGGTCTTGACCAGGTCACGCAGGTCGTAGGCGTACGCGGAGTGCTGGTCGGGATGAGTGATCGTCTCCGTCAGACCGTTGGCGTCGTACGTGTAGGACGTCGCCTTCTTCTCCTGGCCGGTCAGGGCCTCGGTCACCTTCTGGACCTGGTTGAGGCCCGTGTAGGCGATCGTGTAGGCGTCGACCTTCGCACCGGAGGAGGTGTCGTCGATCGACGTCATGTTGCCGTTGACGTCGTACGCGTAGGAGAAGCTGTGCTTCTCCGTGTCGGTCTCGCCGGCGGTGTTCCGGACCAGCTTGACCGCGTCGGCCACCACCGTGCCGCCGCTGTTCTGCGACAGCTTCAGTTCGGCCGCGTTGCCCTGGGTGAAGGTGTACGAGCCCAGGCTGACCCAGGTCTCGGCGGCGACGGTCTGGTCCCTGGTCACGTCCACCGTGCCGGTGGCGTGCTTGACCGTGTACTTCGCCGACGTCGTGGCGCCCGTGACCTTCGGGTACTTCACGTACGCGGTGTACGTGCCGTCCTTGGGAATGTTGAGCTTCCACGCGAAGGCGTCGGTGCCGGTGCCGGCGGCGTGGGAGCGGTGGTCGTAGCCGTGCTGGCCGGTGACGTCACCCGTGGCCCACGTGCCGGTCGTGGAGGTGTTCTGGCTGTCCGAGTTGTCGACCAGGACGACCGCACTGCCGACCGGCACTCCGTCGTCCGCCTTGGACCGGATCTTGCCGTCCGGGTAGTACGACCACGTCATGGTCCGGTTCGAGGAGCCACCGGCGGATGTGAGCGTGCGGGCCGTCTGCCGGCCCAGCTCGTTGTAGTCGTAGGTCGTGGAGATGTCCCACGGGTCGGTGGACGACTTCGTCCAGCCGTTGTCGAAGTAGCTGTAACCCGTGTCGTTACGGACCGTCTGGCCCTCCGACGGCGGCAGCGAGGACTTGGCCACGCGGCCCACGGCGTCGTAGAACGTCTGGATGTAGACGTTCGGGTCGTTGTAGCGGGTGTCGTTCGGGTCGTACGGCTGGAACTGCTTCACCGGACGGTTCAGCGCGTCGTACTCGGTCCGCGAGGCGAAGTCCTCGGTGGCCGCGGTCTCGGCGCCGCGCGGCGTGATCACCTTGGTGGTGTTGCCGACCTGGTCGTACTCGTACTTCGTGGTCCGGTGGGTGACCGGGGTCGTGTCCTTGTGCGGGACCTTCACCTCGCTGCGCATTCCGCGCTCGTCGTAGGCGAAGGTGGTGGTGTTGTTCTCCGCGTCCGTCGTCGAGACGACGAGCGAGTCCTTGTCGTAGGACTGCCGGGTGGTGTGCCCCGCCGCGTCGGTGACCGAGACGACACGGTGGTTCAGGTCGTAGTCGGTCTTCGCGGTGTAGTCGGTGGTGTCGGCGGAGGCGTTCTTCTTCGGATCGACGACGAGCGTCTCGTTGCCCACGCTGTCGTAGGCGTACGAGATCTTGTCCCCGGCGGCGTCCTGCACCGTCGTGAGCTGGTGGATCTCGTCGTAGGTCAGGGTGGTGACGAAGTCCGAGGGATCCGCCGTCGTCAGCGTGCCCTTCGGTTCGGTGACGGTGCGGAGGTTCCCGGCCTTGTCGTAGGTGTAGGCCATCGTCCGCGCCGCCGAGACCGAGGTGTCCTTCGGGTCCGTCGTGGACACGGCCTGGTCGGCCGCGTCGTAGACCGCGCTGTAGACGGCGCCGTTGACGGTGGTGGAGGACGTGACGTTGTCGTTCGCGTCGTACACCGGGGCGGGCGTGGTGATCAGGACACCGGCGGCCTGGTCCTTCGGAACGGTCTTGACCAGCGGGCGCCCGTACGTGTCGTACGTCTGCGTGGTCTTCTTGCCCAGCGCGTCCGTGACCTCGGTGACCTGCCCGCGGACGTCGTAGACGAACGTCGTGGGCTTGGCGAGCGCGTCGGTGATGGTCGTCGGGTATCCGGTGGGCCCGAAGCCGCTGTTGGTCGTCGGGTTGCCGTTGGCGTCCGTCGCCTTGGTCTGCTGACCGTAGGAGTCGTACGTGTACGACGTGGTGTAGTCACCCGCCGTCGCGGTGGCGACGCCCTTGGGGTCGGTGACCGTCTTCAGGTTGCCGAAGGTGTCGTAGCCGAACTGCCACGTGCGGCCCTCGGGGGACTTCTTGGCAGCGAGGTCGGCCGAGAAGCCGTCGAGACGGGTCGTGTACGTGTACTGCAGGGAGTTCGCGGGGAAGGTTCCCGGCGCGCACTCCGAGGCGGGCGGGACGCCTGCCTTGTTGTTCTCGGCGTCGCGCTTCCAGAGCGGGTAGCCGGTCTTCTGGTCGTAGCAGTACGCGGTCTTGGCGCCGTTGGCCTCCTCCATGTACGTGACGTTGTTGTCCGCGTCCCACGACATCTTCGTGGTCCGCGACGTGGCGTTGGTCGTCTGGACCGGGCGGCCGAAGTCGTCCGTCACGTAGTCCGTGGCACGGGACTCGGCGTCGGTGACCTTGGCGTCCGTGAACTTCGTGTTCGTGGCGTTCACCGCGTACGCGAAGCCCGTGGCGCCCTGGAGACGGTCGGTGATCGTCTTGGTCCACCAGTGGTACTTCGGGTCGTCACCGGTCTGCGGCGCGTAGTACGCGAGCTGCGTGGCGTTGCCGCGCGGGTCGGTGGCCTTGACCAGCTTGACGTTCTTGTTCCCCTGCGTGGCGTCGTAGGTGAACGAGAAGACCTTGGGCTGAGCGGAGCCGGCGCCGTCGGTGATGCGGCCGAGCATGCCCTTGTCCGTGTAGTGGAAGGTGATCGTGCGGCCCGAGACGTCCTTCATGGACTTCACGTGGTCGTAGATCTTGGAGTTGTTCAGGTTCGAGCCGGTGACCTTCGCGCCCGTGTTGTCGATGTACCCGTAGGACGCGTCACCCTTCTTGAAGTAGTCGACGGTGAGCGACTGACGGCCGGCCGGGTCCGTGATGTAGGTCAGGAACTTGGTCGGCTTGTTGTTGGACTTGCGCTCCTCGTACGTGAACGTCTGGGTGTTGCCGTTCTTGTCGACCGTGGACGTCAGGTAGCCGTCGCAGCCGAAGACGAAGCGGGTGCCGTCGGGACGGGTCAGCGTCCAGGCGTCCGGGACCGGGTCCTTGGAGGGCTTGCAGTCCAGGCCCGCCTTCATGGTGACCTTGTAGTGGACGCCCGCCGGGGCCTTCCAGGTGCCGTCGCCCTGCTTGCGGAAGACGTGTGTGGTGCCGTCGCCGTCCGGAAGCCGGATCTCCGTCGGGTTCGGGTTGGGGTGGAAGTCCAACGGAGCGCCGAGCCGGATCGGCCCCGCGGCCTGCATCGACCAGCCGTGACCGGCGACCGTGTCGGAAGTGTCGAGACTGTTGTATGCGAACCGGACGAAGGTGCTCAGCCCCCGGCCCGGGTTGCTGAAGGCGTTGTACTGCCAGACGCTGTTGCCGGAGGCCAGGTTGTTCATGACCGTGGAGCCTGCGCCGGTGTTCTTGCCGGTGTAGCTGTAGAACTTCTCCAGGCCGAGGCTGTTGGAGGTGGGGTCCTCGACCGCCACGTTCTGCTTCAGCGACGGAATGCCGCCGGTGCCGGCGGAGAGCCAGCTGCCGTCGGAGATCTTGCGGACGTCCCAGCCGAGTACGTACTCGTTGCGCTTGTTGCCGGAGTCCGAGTTGATCGGGGTCTTGACCTGCGCCTGGATGGTGGCCGACTTGCCCGGCAGGAGGGCCGGGATCGCGGTGGACAGCTGGTTGCCACCCGTCGTGACGTCCGTGCCGTCGGGGAGCTTCCAGGTGTACGACAGCTGCCGCTCACCCGCTGCCCACGCGGTGGACGTGGTGTTGGTGACCGTGAACTCGACCGCGTACTGCGAGTTCGGGGTCATCCGGGCCGGGGTGGTGGGCGCGTAGTACGTGTCCTCGGTGGTCGAGTCGACGTAGATGACCTGCATGTACGGCCGCAGCTGCGGGTCGGACGCCTCGGACGACAGGAACAGGGTGCGTTCCTGCGGGCCGGTGGTGGTCTCGTCCTTCAGCTTGACCAGGACGCCCTTGTTGTCGGCGGGGGTCTTGACCCAGGACTGCATGAGTCCGGTGGCGTCCCACCAGTGGCGGCCGACCTCGTCGGTGATCTGCGGGACGGTGTCGGAGACGGTGGCGGAGAAGTCACCGCCCGCGGTGGTCCACGGGGTCGTCGAGTTCGCGTTGTTCCACGTGGCCTGGGTCTCGGTGAAGTCCCGGTTCAGGGAGTGGAGTTCGTAGATCGCGCCGTTGGTCGTGCTGGTGGTCTCCGCGCCCCACATGTACATCTTGTTCTCCAGCACCGTGGCGGTGGTGGGGATGGATGTGGTGGGGAACTTCAGGGCGGCGCGGGTCTTTCCGTACGTACCGGAGTTGTTGCCGACGCTCAGCCAGGTCTGCGCCTTGCCGGAGACCAGACCGTCGTGGTTCACGGTCGGCTGCTGCGAGGAGAGCGTGGTGTCGACCTGACCGGCCTGGATGATCCTCATCGTCCGGCCGGCCTTGGGGATGCCCACGATCCGCGTCGGCGACCCGAGCAGCTGCCCGTTCTTGGTCTTGACCGCGAGCTGGTAGTAGTACGACTTCCCGATCTCGCTGGAGGAGGAGTCCGGGGTCGGCACCGCCGTGGTGTCCGTGTACGCGGTGGCCGTGGACGCGATCGGGGCGATCAGCGTCGCGGCGGACGGGGTGAAGGCCTGCTGCGTGGAGCGGTGCAGCTGGTACTCCACGATGTCCAGACCGGTGTCGCCGCTGCCGTTGGCGTACGTGGGCCACGAGAGCTCCGGACCGGTGGAGTGGACCACGGTCGGCGAGTTCAGCGACGTGCCGACAGCGCCGTAGGTCACCGTCAGGCGCGGATACGTGGACGTCTCGTCACCGTAGGTGTTGCCGTCGGCGGCCGCGTAACGGGGGCCGCCGGTCGGGGCGGTGCCCGACTCGTCCTTGGCCTTGAGCACGAAGCCATGGTTGGCCGCCGTGCCGGAGACCCACTTCTGGACGGTGTCGGCGACCGGGAAGTCGTGCCACTTGTTGTAGTCCCAGGCGGCCTTGGTGATCTCGGCGGGGTTCACCAGCCGCACCGAGTCGGCCAGCGTACGGGTCGTGGCCGAGCCGGTGTCACCGAGGACGATCTTCCCGGCGGTGCCCTTCGCGAAGCTCAGCTCCGCCGCGTCGAGTGTCTTCCAGACGCCGCCGGTGCCGGTCTGGTTGACCGTGTAGTTCTTGGTGCCGCCGTTGTGGGTGATCGTGTACGGGGCGGCCGTGGCCGCGTCCGCGGCGGCCGGGTAGTGCGCGTCCACCCGGTAGGTGTCGGTCTCCGGGACCCTCGGCTGCCAGGTGTACGACTCGCCCGTGAGCGCGTTCTTGTTGGAGGCGTAGTCGTCGTTGGTCGCCGCGCCACCAGTGGTGGTGCCCCTGGGCCACTCACCGACCGCGGCCGTACCGGCGTCGCCGTCGTCCAGGGACACGGTGGTGCCGGACAACTCTCCGACCAGGGCGCTGGTGTTGGACCAGGTCGCGGGCGAAGCACCCGCCTCGCTCCACGCCCCGGTGGCCCGGTGCGCCTCCAGGGCGACCACGTTGCCGTTGGTGGTGTGCGACTGGTCGTAGTACAGACTCAGCCGGGCCGCGTCGACCTTCACCCCCGCCGGGAGCTCGCTCAGCGGGAACTTGATCAGCGAACGGGCGATGCCGGTGTCGGTCTTGCCGACCGACAGCTTCCAGGTGTTGTTGAAGTTCGCCGCCGGCTGGTCCGACTGGACCATCGTGTCCTCGGAGACCGAGGCGATCGGCGTGATCGTGATCGTCGGGTCGATGACGACCGGGTACTGGCGCTCCTTCGCCGCGAGCCACTCGGCATCCGGCGTGACGGTCAGTTTCCAGCCCTTGCCGTCCGTGTCCCGGGTCAGCTTCTGGGTGACCCTGGTGCTGTACGTGCCACCGGTGACCGACTGCGGATCCTTCGCGGCGTCCGTCATGTACGGAGCCGGGATCACCATCACCGGAGTACCCGGGGCCTCGCCGAAGAAGGCGATCGAGCCGTCCTTGCGGGTCCTCGGCGTCAGTCCGCCCTCGGTGTCCAGGGTGAAGGTGAACGACACCGGACCGGCCGGGCGTTCGGCGAGGACGATGTCCTCCTTCACCTGACCGTTGCCCACCCGGTACGACAGGTCCGCACCGGAGACGGCGTCCTTGTAGACGACCCGGTCGCCCTTCGCCTCGGGCTTGAGCGCGCCGGCACCGGTGAGACCGAAGGTGACCGCCCCGCCGCTCTCCGCCTCGAACCGCATGAACTTCTCGGCGTCGGAGCCGAACCAGCTCTTGCCGGCGTTCGCGGTGTTGGCGAAGTCGAAGCCCTTGTCCCGGGTGGCGCGCACGGTGGTCTCGACCGGCTTCCAGGACGTCCCGGACCTGTACGACGTCGGCACCGCCGTCAGCTCGGCCTCGATCCGACCGTCCGACAACTGCCAGAAACGCGCCTGCGACGTGCGCTTGCCCGTCAGCTCCTTGACCCGCTGCGCCTTCGGGAGCTTCTCACCCTTCGGCAGCTTCTCCCGGCTGGGTATCTCCAGCGTCCCGCCGACCGGGGGCCTCGTCGCCTCCTCACCGTCGTCCGAGAACCAGCCCGCGATCGTGTCGAAGACACCGGTGTCGTCACCCGTGGACGACGACGGTTGGGCCGCGTGGGCGGCCTGCGGCAACAGCGTGCCCGCTATCGCCGCCACGACCAGACAGGAGAGGAATCTCCTGTGTGGAACTTTCACCTGAATACCTTTCGGTATCGGCGTACCCGCGTCACTGCGCGCGAAATGGGCACGCCGAACGAGCCGGAGCGGATGTTTCCGCCCGGCTTGGAGCAATGCGAGCTGACCGCGAGAAACAGAAAAACGCGAGCTCGCGGAGTCGCAGGGGGCTTTCTAACCAGTCTTCTGACGCCAAGTCAATCCTGGTGACATAAGGGGGCAATCGCGCGCTCTGGGGAGGGTTGTTCGCCCGATTCTTCCGCTCGCTCGCGATTGGCCAACGGCATGGTGTATAACCGCCCGGTTCATCTGTCAGTCCATCGAGAGCCGGGCTCTTTACATGTCAAGCAGTGAAATCGCGGAAAACACCGCACAGCAGGAGAGCGAACACGAGAGCACCGAAGGCTCGCCGGACCGACGGGGGCTGCTGGTCGCCGGAATCGTCCTGCTCGCCTGTCTCGGATTGGTCGGCTACGGCATGCTCAACACCGAAGAGCAGCCGAAGCCGCAGGCTGCGCCAACGGCCGAGGTGACGTACGAAGTCACGGGAACGGGGACGGCCGAGATCTCCTACCTCGCCCGCAGCGAGGACGGAACGGCCACGGTCGAGAAGGGCGTCACGCTCCCCTGGAAGAAGTCGGTCCAGGCGCCCCTCGGCAAAGCCCCGACCGTCGCTGTCATCCTCGACGGAAAGGGCGGACAGGCAGCCTGCACACTGACGATCCGCGGCAAATACGTCCAGCGCGCCACCGCCACGGGCGAGTTCGGGCGTGCCACGTGCTCCGGCGAGCGGCTTTCCGGCGACGGCGAAGAGTGACCCGACGCCCGTAAGAACACCCGCTGTCCGGTTTGCCCACTCGGGTGCGCCGGAGTGGTCATGTCATGTATAACCACTGCGCCGTGCGACGGGAATACGGGGTCGGAACTCCGCGCAGCCACAACGCGATCGAAACCAAAGGATCGTCGAATCCGTACTGCTACCCCTCGATTCCCGCGCCACGACAGGAAAAGCCGTCGGCGACCGCCCGCGGATACTGATCAGCTGCGCACAAGGGATGGGACATGAGTCCGAGAGGAGCTCGCGCCAGGCGGGCGAACGGCAAGAAACACGCAGCCTGGCTCGCGGCAGGAGTCGTCGTCCTGGGAGCCACGGGTGTGACCGCCGTCGCCGCCTCGGCGGGTGGCGAGGACGTGGGGCCCGGTGACGGGGCACAGCCGGCGAAGGCGCACGTGCTGGCCCTGGACGGCAAGGACCCGAAGAAGCGAGCGCTCCCGCGCACCGGGACGCAGACGTTCTCGCTCATCGGCGTCTCGTGGGAGGACAGCGGCGACACCTTCGAGGGCACCGCTCAGATACGTACCCGCACGGCGGCCACCGGCGAGTGGAGCGCATGGCGCGATCTCGACTTCGACGTACGGGCACCGGAGTCCACCGAGGGCCAAGAGCCGGACGTGCGGGGCGCCTCGGAGCCGCTGTGGGTCGGCCCGTCGGACGGGGTCGAGGCGCGGGTCGTCGCGGACGGCGAGGAGACCGCGGTACCGGACGCGCTCCGCCTCGACATGATCGACCCCGGCGAGACCGTCAAGGGCAAGGGCAAGAGCGGCGGCGGAAAGGGGAGCGGCAAGCCCACCGCCTCCCCTGACGCCACACAGACCACCCCCGCCGGCCCGGCACCGGAACCCTCCGGTCCCGCCCCGACCGAGGAGCCGACGGCTTCGGCCGGTACGCCCGAGGACCCGGCTCCGTCCACCACCCCGACCGAGTCCGCCCCGGGCACGGACCCGACGGAAGGGCCGACGGACGAGCCCACCGTGGCTCCGACTGACGTGCCCACCGACGGGCCGACCGACGTTCCCACCGACGAACCCACCGTGGCTCCGACCGACGGGCCGACCGACGGGCCGTCGACCGAGACCCCCAGCACGTCGCCCACGGTGGAGCCCACGGAGGAGCCGACCGGCCCCACGCTCACCCCCGAGCCCAGCACCACCGGTCCGACCGCTCCGACCACTTCGGCCGCTCCGGCCGTTCCCGCCATCGTCAGCCGTGCCGGCTGGGGCGCGGACGAGTCCCTCGTCCAGGACCCGCCCTCGTACCTGAACAAGGTCGACGCCGTCTTCGTCCACCACACCGCCGGGACGAACGACTACACCTGCGCCGACTCTCCGGCCATCATCCGCGCGATCCTCACGTTCCACGTGAAGACGAACGGCTGGAACGACATCGGCTACAACTTCTTCGTGGACAAGTGCGGCACGGTCTTCGAGGGCCGTGCCGGCGGTGTGGACCGGCCCGTCCTCGGGGCGCACACCTACGGGTTCAACAGCTACTCCTCGGGCATCTCCCTGCTCGGTGACTACGAGAACGGCGGTACGCCGACGGCCGCGGCCAAGCAGGCCATCGCCGACATCGCCGCCTGGAAGCTCGGTCTGCACGGCGTCGACCCGGAGGCGAAGGTGACCCTCACCGCCGCCGCCGACACCGGCGTGTGGAAGAAGGGCCAGGCCGCCACCCTGAACACCGTCTCCGGACACCGCGACGGATACGCCACGCTCTGCCCCGGCGCGACCCTGTACTCCGAACTCCCGGCGATCCGTACGGTTGCGGGCGGTTCCCCGTACGCCACCGGAAACTGACGAGCACGCCCACCACGAACTGCGGCGGCCGGGACCCTCCACAGGGCCCCGGCCGTCTGGTGTCGAAAGGTCCGACGGCCTCTCAGATGTCCCGGAAGATCTCGATCTGCGCGCCGACCGAGTTCAGGCGCTCCGCGAGTTCCTCGTAACCGCGGTTGATGACGTACACGTTCCGCAGGACCGACGTGCCCTCGGCCGCCATCATCGCCAGGAGGACGACCACCGCAGGGCGCAGGGCCGGCGGGCACATCATCTCGGCGGCGCGCCAGCGCGTGGGGCCCTCGACCAGGACGCGGTGGGGGTCGAGGAGCTGGAGACGGCCACCGAGGCGGTTGAGGTCGGTGAGGTAGATGGCGCGGTTGTCGTAGACCCAGTCGTGGATGAGGGTCTTGCCCTGCGCCGTGGCCGCGATGGCCGCGAAGAAGGGGACGTTGTCGATGTTCAGGCCCGGGAAGGGCATCGGGTGGATCTTGTCGATCGGCGCCTCCAGCTTGGAGGGGCGGACCGTCAGGTCGACCAGGCGCGTACGGCCGTTGTCCGCCGCGTACTCCGCCGAGCGGTCGTGGTCGAGGCCCATCTCCTCCAGGACCGCGAGCTCGATCTCCATGAACTCGATCGGGACCCGGCGGATCGTCAGCTCCGACTCGGTGACGACCGCCGCCGCGAGCAGGCTCATCGCCTCGACCGGGTCCTCGGAGGGGGAGTAGTCGACGTCGACGTCGATCTGCGGTACGCCGTGCACGGTCAGGGTCGTCGTGCCGATGCCGTCGACGCGGACGCCCAGCGCCTCCAGGAAGAAGCACAGGTCCTGGACCATGTAGTTGGAGGAGGCGTTGCGGATGACCGTCACGCCGTCGTGGCGGGCGGCGGCGAGCAGCGCGTTCTCGGTCACCGTGTCGCCGCGCTCGGTCAGGACGATCGGGCGGTCGGGGGAGACCGAGCGCTCGACCTGCGCGTGGTAGATCCCCTCGGTGGCCGTGATGTCCAGGCCGAAGCGGCGCAGCGCGATCATGTGCGGCTCGATCGTGCGCGTACCGAGGTCGCAGCCGCCGGCGTACGGCAGCTTGAAGCGGTCCATGCGGTGCAGCAGCGGGCCGAGGAACATGATGATCGAGCGGGTGCGGATCGCGGCCTCGGCGTCGATGGACTCCATGTCCAGCTCGGCCGGCGGCACGATCTCCAGGTCCATCCCGTCGTTGATCCAGCGGGTGCGCACTCCGATGGAGTTGAGGACCTCCAGGAGCCGGAAGACCTCCTCGATGCGGGCGACCCGGCGCAGGACCGTGCGGCCCTTGTTGAGGAGTGAGGCGCAGAGCAGCGCGACACAGGCGTTCTTGCTCGTCTTGACGTCGATGGCCCCGGAGAGCCGGCGGCGTCCGACGACGCGGAGGTGCATGGGTCCCGCGTAACCCAGGGACACGATCTCGCTGTCGAGGGCCTCGCCGATCCGGGCGATCATCTCAAGGCTGATGTTCTGGTTGCCGCGCTCGATCCGGTTGACGGCGCTCTGGCTCGTGGCCAGTGCCTCGGCAAGCTGCGTCTGTGTCCAGCCACGGTGCTGCCGGGCGTCACGGATGAGCTTGCCGATGCGTACGAGGTAGTCGTCTGCCATGGCGTCACGTTATCTCAGATATGAGATGGTGCTCGTCATTGGGGTGGGCCGTCAGGGTGACAGCGTGTGCGCGGTCGGGTGACGCGGTTCGTACAGGGGGAGTTCGGTGCCGCTCGGCAGCCGGACGGCCGCGAGCAGGCCCCAGCCCTGGTCGGTGATGGGGCGTGAGATCTCGGCGCCCCGGTCCTCCAGGGCCGTCAGGGTCCGGGTGATGTCCTCGCACATGAGGTAGACCTCGTGCTTCGGCTCGCCCTCCGTGGGGTGCACGGCGATCTCGGCGGGCGGCAGCTTGAAGATGAGCCAGCCCCGGCCGGCGTCGACGTGGTCGAAGCCGAGGACGTTCTTGAGGAAGGCGCTGTCGGCCTCCGCGTCCTGGGTGTAGAGAATCACGTGCGCGCCGTTGAACATGGCTCGATCCTCGGCCCGTCGGCCGTCCCCGGCCATTCGTGCGCGGCCATCGGTGTCCGGCGTTACGTCTATCGCCGCCGCGCTACTCGGCGGTAATCTGCGGGCCCGTCCGCAGCATGGGGAATGGCATGGGGAGTGGCATGGGCACCGTCACGACGTTCGATCCCGTCTCCGAGCACGAGAAGACCCGCACCGCGCTGGCCGCCGCGATTCCGCGCCTCGCGCGACTGCTCCGTGACGCCCCCGACCTGGACGCCCCCGCCGGCGTCCCCAGGTGGAGCGTCGGCGACGTCGGCGCGCACCTCGCGTCCGTGTACCTCGCGTACGGCTCCGTCGTCACCGCCGACGGCTCCCTGGACTGGGGCGGCATCCTCCCGCCGGGCGACCTGCCCTTCGTCGAGCGCATCGCGGCCCTGAACGCCACCTCGATCGGCCTGCTCGACGGCGAGGGGCGCGCCCGGCTCGGCGAGCTCCTCGCCGAACGGGGCGAGACGTTCCTGCGGACCACCGAGGGCCTCGCCCCGGACACCCCGGTCACCGCGCCCTGGTACGGGCCGGAGCCGACGCTCACGGTGGCGGTGGTGACCGGCCTGATGCTCAGTGAGAGCCTCGTGCACGGTCTGGACATCGCGCGCGGCGCCGGGCTTCCGTGGCCGATCGGCCGGGACGAGGCGAGCCTGGTGATCGGGCAGTCGATGCCGACGATGATGGGACTGGCCCTGGACGCGGCGAAGGCGCGGGGGGTCCGCATCGCGTTCGACCTGGTCGTCAAGGGCGGTCCGCGCCTCGCGGTCGTCGTCGACGACGGGACGATGACGGTGACGCGCGACGCGCCGCCGCGCGCGTACGACTGCAGGATCACGGTGGACCCGACGGCCTTCCTGCTCGTCTCCTTCCGGCGCACGCCGATCTGGAAGACGATCGCTTCGGGTCGGATGCGAGCGGGCGGCCGCAGGCCGTGGCTCGCGACGCGGCTCGGCGAACTCGTCGCCACCCCCTGACTCGGGAGACGGAGACCCGGAGAGACGAACGCCACCTCGGATCCACAGGGCGGCCGGGCATGACCGAGCGGCGGGGATGCACTAGAGTTATCTCGACATCGAGATAACTGCTTACGGCGCACCGTGGCCGCCTGCCCGGTAAGGGTTCCCTAACTAAGCCTTACCTTAGCGGATTGGCGAGGGGTCGTGGCGGCAGCATGACGGTAGTACGCGCACATTGATGAAGGAGACTGTCGTGTCGGCGAACAGCTTCGACGCCCGCAGCACGCTGCGCGTGGGCGACGAGTCGTACGAGATCTTCAAGCTGGACAAGGTCGAGGGCTCCGCGCGCCTCCCTTACAGCCTGAAGGTCCTCCTGGAGAACCTGCTCCGCACCGAGGACGGCGCGAACATCACCGCCGACCACATCCGGGCCCTCGGCGGCTGGGACTCGCAGGCTCAGCCGAGCCAGGAGATCCAGTTCACGCCCGCCCGCGTGATCATGCAGGACTTCACCGGTGTGCCCTGCGTCGTCGACCTCGCCACCATGCGCGAGGCCGTCAAGGAGCTCGGCGGCGACCCGGCGAAGGTCAACCCGCTCTCCCCGGCCGAGCTGGTCATCGACCACTCCGTCATCGCCGACAAGTTCGGCACCGCGGACGCCTTCGGCCAGAACGTCGAGCTGGAGTACGGCCGCAACAAGGAGCGCTACCAGTTCCTGCGCTGGGGCCAGACCGCCTTCGACGACTTCAAGGTCGTCCCGCCGGGCACCGGCATCGTCCACCAGGTCAACATCGAGCACCTCGCTCGTACGGTCATGGTCCGCAACGGCCAGGCGTACCCCGACACCCTCGTCGGCACCGACTCCCACACCACCATGGTCAACGGCCTCGGTGTGCTCGGCTGGGGCGTCGGCGGCATCGAGGCCGAGGCCGCGATGCTCGGCCAGCCGGTCTCCATGCTCATCCCGCGCGTCGTCGGCTTCAAGCTGACCGGCGAGCTCCCGGCCGGCACCACCGCCACCGACCTGGTCCTCACGATCACCGAGATGCTGCGCAAGCACGGCGTCGTCGGCAAGTTCGTCGAGTTCTACGGTGAGGGCGTCGCCGCCACCTCCCTCGCGAACCGCGCCACCATCGGCAACATGTCGCCGGAGTTCGGCTCCACCGCCGCGATCTTCCCGATCGACGGCGAGACGCTGAAGTACCTGCGCCTGACCGGCCGTGACGCCCAGCAGGTCGCGCTCGTCGAGGCGTACGCCAAGGAGCAGGGCCTCTGGCTCGACCCGGCCGCCGAGCCCGACTTCTCCGAGAAGCTGGAGCTCGACCTCTCCACGGTCGTCCCGTCGATCGCCGGCCCGAAGCGCCCGCAGGACCGCATCGTCCTCGCGAACGCCGCCCAGCAGTTCGCGCTGGACGTGCGCAACTACGTCGACGAGGTCGACGAGGCGGGCAAGGAGTCCTTCCCGGCCTCCGACGCTCCGGCGAACCACCCCAACGGCGCTCCGTCGAAGCCGGTCACCGTCACGGCCCCCGACGGCTCGACCTACGAGATCGACCACGGCGCCGTCACCGTCGCCGCGATCACCTCCTGCACCAACACGTCGAACCCGTACGTGATGGTCGCCGCCGCGCTCGTCGCGAAGAAGGCCGTCGAGAAGGGCCTGACCCGCAAGCCGTGGGTCAAGACCACCCTCGCCCCGGGCTCGAAGGTCGTCACCGACTACTTCGACAAGGCGGGCCTGACCCCGTATCTCGACAAGGTCGGCTTCAACCTCGTCGGCTACGGCTGCACCACCTGCATCGGCAACTCCGGCCCGCTGCCGGAGGAGGTCTCCAAGGCCGTCAACGAGCACGACCTGGCCGTGACCTCGGTGCTCTCGGGCAACCGTAACTTCGAGGGTCGCATCAACCCCGACGTCAAGATGAACTACCTGGCCTCGCCGCCGCTGGTCGTCGCGTACGCCCTCGCCGGCTCCATGAAGGTGGACATCACCAAGGACGCCCTCGGCATCGACCAGGACGGCAAGCCCGTCTACCTGGCCGACATCTGGCCGACGGAGGCCGAGGTCAACGACGTCGTGGCCAACGCCATCGGCGAGGACATGTTCAACAAGTCCTACCAGGACGTCTTCGCGGGCGACGCTCAGTGGCAGGCCCTGCCGATCCCGACCGGCAACACCTTCGAGTGGGACACCGAGTCCACCTACGTCCGGAAGCCCCCGTACTTCGAGGGCATGACGATGGAGACCACCCCGGTCACCGACATCGTCGGCGCGCGCGTCCTGGCCAAGCTGGGCGACTCGGTCACCACCGACCACATCTCCCCGGCCGGCGCCATCAAGGCCGACACCCCGGCCGGCAAGTACCTCACCGAGCACGGTGTGGAGCGTCGTGACTTCAACTCCTACGGCTCGCGCCGAGGCAACCACGAGGTCATGATCCGCGGCACGTTCGCCAACATCCGCCTGCGCAACCAGATCGCGCCGGGCACCGAGGGCGGCTTCACCCGCGACTTCACCCAGGCGGACGCGCCGGTGTCGTTCATCTACGACGCCTCGCGCAACTACATCGAGCAGGGCACCCCGCTCGCGATCCTCGCGGGCAAGGAGTACGGCTCCGGCTCGTCCCGCGACTGGGCCGCCAAGGGCACCGCGCTCCTCGGCGTCAAGGCCGTCATCGCCGAGTCGTACGAGCGCATCCACCGCTCGAACCTCATCGGCATGGGCGTCCTGCCGCTCCAGTTCCCGGAGGGCGCGAACGCCGAGTCCCTCGGTCTGACCGGCGAGGAGACCTTCTCCTTCACCGGCGTCGAGGAGCTCAACAACGGCACCACGCCCCGCACGGTCAAGGTCACCACCGACACCGGTGTCGAGTTCGACGCGGTCGTCCGCATCGACACCCCCGGTGAGGCGGACTACTACCGCAACGGCGGCATCATGCAGTACGTGCTCCGCAACCTCATCCGTGGCTGAGCACAGTCGTGGCTGACGCCTGCTGATCCGGTAGCAAGCGGGAAGGGCCCCGCTCCTCGTGACGAGGAGCGGGGCCCTTCCGTATCACCGGGTCGATCAGAACAGCGCGCCGAAGCCGTTCCAGCCCGAGGTGCCGATCTTGATGCGGGAGGGGAACGGGTTGGACGAGCTGCCCGCGCCCTTGTACAGCCACAGCGCACCGGCGCTGTCGCGGGCCACCAGGTCCGCGCGGCGGTCGCCGGTCAGGTCGCCGGGGGAGAAGATGTTGTTGTACATGTTCCAGCCGCTGCCGACGCGGGTCCGGGTCGCGAAGGGCGACCGGTAGTTGCCGGTGCCCTTGTAGAGCCACAGGACGCCGCTGCGGTCACGGGCGACGACGTCGGCGCGACCGTCGCCGGTCACGTCGCCCTTGCCCGCGATCTGGGTGTACTGGTTCCACCCGGAACCGACGCGGTAGCGCTGGGTCAGGGACGCGTTGCCGTTGCCCAGGTAGTGCCAGAGCACGCCGTAGCCGTCACGGGCCAGGACGTCGTCCGGGGCGCCGCCGCCGGTGTTGCCGGCCGAGACGACCTTGTTGTAGATGTTCCAGCCGCCGCCGAGGTCGCGGACCGGGCCGTTGCTGGCGTAGTGCAGCCGGCCCGTGCGGTTGACGGCGTACCAGCCGTCGGCGTGGTACCAGCCCTCCGCCTCGGGCTGTCCGTCGGTGTCCGCCTGGGTGAAGTTCTTGTACCCCACCCAGTCCCAGCCCTGCCGCCCGGCGATCCGCTGGATGGCGCCGCCGCCGACGGGGGTGTAGCCGATGATGTCGCCGTTGGTGTGCCAGCCGTAGAGGTTGTTGAGCGCGGCCCCGGAGGCGGCGGTCGCGGAGGCGGCGGCGGCGGACACGCGCTCCGACTGCGGTGCGGCGACGGAGGCGTCCGCCGCGCGCGGGGTGGCGACCGGCGCGTCCGCCGCGACGGCGGCCGTCGTGGTGGCGAGCAGGCCGGCCGTTATCGCCGCGACCGTGACACGGGACAGCACGCCCGTGCGGTTCAGGCCAGAAGAGTTGGCCACGTAAGACTCCATATGCGTAGGGAACAGGCAGGTTCGCCGCGCCTCCGTCGCGAGGACGGGCGTCGGCGAGACCTCCATGATCCCGGTCTTCCTTACGGAATCTTCATCTCACGGGGGGTCTGTGACACAACTGTTTCGGTCACGGACGTATGTCCGCCTTTGCCCCTTCACCTCCCCTCTCCGTACGGTTGGGTCCCACCAATGGCGCGACGAGGCCTGCAATATGTGGAGGTCTGATGTGCTGTCAAGGGTGTTACAGGGCCAACGGTTGGACGAAACGCCGCAGATTCGGCGCGCTTATCCCGGAGGTCTCAACTCGGGAAAGATGGTTGCGGAAACCTGCTTTCGATCTTGCTCAGGTGAAGGGAAGTGGACTATACCTGTCGGCGTCCAGCCAGTCGGAACACTCCGACGACGGCCCGACGCGTGCACGACCCGGCTGCAAATGACCGCGGTGGCGGGGCCCTTCGCCTGTGGCGAGTGAGTACGGGCGACCGGTACACCGCCTGAGTCCTGAATGAAGGCGAGGACTTGAGCATGGGATCCACCTCCGCACACACCAATGAGGGCGGCGTCGGCCGTCGCGATCTGATCAAGCGTTCCGCGGCGATCGGCCTGATCTCGGTGCCGACGATGGGCTTCCTCTCCGCCTGTGCGAGCAGCGGCGGCGACGGAAACGAAAAGGTCCAGAAGGGCACGAAGTCCGAAAAGAACCCGCTCGGGGTGAACGAGGGGGCGGCGCTCGACTTCGTCCTCTTCGACGGCGGTTTCGGACAGCAGTACGCCAAGGACGCCATCACGATCTATGAGAAGAGCTACCCCAAGGCCAAGGTCAAGTTCACCCCCACTCAGAAGATCACGACGGTCCTCCAGCCGCGCTTCAACGGCGGCAACCCGCCGGACCTCATCGACAACTCCGGCGCCGAGCAGATGGACATGGGCGTCCTCGTCGGCCAGAAGCAGCTGGCGGACCTCACCGCCCTCCTCGACGCGCCCTCCATCGACGACCCGAAGAAGACGGTCCGCGACACCCTGCGGCCCGGCATCGTCGAGATGGGCCAGTTCGACGGCGCCCCGGTCTGGGTCCTCTACTACGCCTACACCGTCTACGGCGTCTGGTACTCGCAGAAGCTGCTCGACTCCCTCGACGCGAAGTACCCCGAGACCTGGGACGAGATGCTGGCCGTCTGCGAGAAGGCCAAGAAGAAGGGCATCGCCGGCTGGACGTACGCGGGCAAGCACCCGTACTACCTGCCCTTCTCGCTCTACCCGATGATCGGCAAGGTCGGCGGCCGCGAGGTCCTGGACGCCATCGACAACCTGGAGCCGAAGGCCTGGGAGCACCCCGCGGTCAAGGCCTGTTTCGAGGCGTACTACGAACTCCAGCGCAAGGGCTACATCCTCAAGGGCACCCCCGGCCTCGACCACATCCAGTCGCAGACCGCCTGGACCGAGAACAAGGCGCTCTTCATCCCGAACGGCTCCTGGGTCGAGAACGAGGCGGCGAAGACCATGCCGGCCGACTTCGACCTGGCCGTCTCCGCGCCGAGCGGCCTCGACGCCTCCGACAAGATGCCCTTCGGCACCATGTGGGCCTCCGGCGGCGAGCCCTTCATCGTCCCGGCCAAGGCGGCGAACGCCGAGGGTGGCATGGAGCAGCTGCGCATCATGCTCAGCGAGGCCTCGTCCAAGAACTTCACGCAGTCCGTGAAGTCCCTCTCCGCCTTCAACGGCGGCACCGACGGCATCGAGCTGACCCCGGGCCTCAAGTCCGGTGTCGCCGCCCTGGACAAGGCCGGCCAGAACGTCGTCAACCCGCGCCTGCAGGACTGGTACGTCGCCCTGCAGAAGGAGAAGATCGGTGTCGCCTGCATCGGCGAGATGATGGCCGGCCGCGCGACCCCGGCCGAGACGATCAAGAAGATCCAGAAGTTCGCCGACGAGGCGGCCAAGGACCCGAACATCAAGCACTACAAGCACCAGTGAGCAGTGCCGGGGCCCCTTCCCGCCGACCGGGAGCGGGCCCCGGTTCCTTCGCGCGCGGCACCGGCGGCGCGCCTCCGCGGGAAGATCGGGGTCGGTAGGAATGCAGCACGGCAAGAACCGTTTCATCGTGGGGTTCCTCACGGCTCCCCTCGCGCTCTACGCGCTGTTCGTCATCTGGCCGTTCATCCAGTCCATCTACTACTCGTTCACGGACTGGACCGGACTGAGTCCCGAATTCGGAATGGTCGGATTCGACAACTACAGCAGAATGCTGGACGACGAGATCTTCTGGAAATCGCTCCAGCACAGTCTGACCTTCGCCGTGGTGCTGCCACTGGTGACCGTCGGGCTCGCGCTGTTCTTCGCGTTCATGCTCAATGTCGGCGGTCGGCGCCGCCGGGGAGCGGCCATCGCGGGAGTGCGCGGATCATCGTTCTACAAGATCGTGTACTTCTTCCCGCAGGTGCTGTCGATCGTGATTGTCGCGCTGCTCTTCCAGTTCGCGTACAACCCGAACAGCGGAGCGATCAACTCCGCGCTGAAGCTCTTCGGTCTGGGCAGTATCCAGCCGGACTGGCTGGGTGACCCGGACCTCGCCCTCATCTGCGTGATGGTGGTTCTCGTCTGGTCCACGGTCGGTTTCTTCGTCGTCCTCTTCTCGGCCGGCATGGCCTCCATTCCGAGGGACTTCTACGAGGCCGCCCTGCTCGACGGCGCCAACCGCTTCACCACCTTCTTCAAGATCACCCTGCCGCTGCTCTGGGACACGGTGCAGTCCGGGTGGATCTACATGGGCATCCTCGCGCTCGGCGCGGAGTCCTTCGCCGTCGTCCAGATCATGACCGTCGGCCCCAACGGCGGCGGGCCCGACTACTCCACCATCGTCCTTCCGCTGTACGTGTACCAGAAGGCATTCCGGGACGGTCAGGCCGCCTACGCAACGACCATCGGTGTCGCGCTCCTCCTCGTCACGCTGGCCTTCGCGGCCCTCGTGATGAAGGTGGGCCGGCGCGAGCGGCTGGAGTTCTGATGAAGACGACCGACACGGCCTCCACCGGCCTCGACAAGACCCCCGGCTCCCCGGGTGGCGCGGACACCACTCCGATCAAGACGACGGCCCCCGTCGTGCGCAAGGAGCCCAAGCGCGAGGGCGGGGTCCTCAACGTCTTCTCGCACGGGGTCCTGATCATCTGGGCGATCATGGTCGTCATGCCGCTGCTCTGGGCGGTCATGACCTCCTTCAAGACCGACAAGGCGATCTTCACCGCGCCGTGGTCGCTGCCCGACAAGCTGCACTTCGAGAACTGGTCGCGCGCCTGGACCGACGCGCACATGAGCGACTACTTCCTGAACACGGTCCTGGTGGTCGGCGGCTCGCTCATCGGCACCCTCCTCTTCGGCTCGATGGCGGCCTACGTGCTGGCCCGCTTCGACTTCCCGGGCAACCGCTTCATCTACTTCCTCTTCATCGGAGGGATGAGCTTCCCGATCATCCTGGCGCTCGTGCCGCTCTTCTACGTGATGCAGAACATGGCCCTGCTCAACTCGCTGCACGGCCTGATCCTCGTCTACATCGCGTACTCGCTGCCGTTCACGGTCTTCTTCCTCACGGCCTTCTTCCGCACCCTGCCGAGCTCGGTGGCGGAGGCGGCCTGCATCGACGGCGCCTCGCACACCCGGACCTTCTTCCAGGTCATGCTGCCCATGGCCAAGCCGGGCCTGATCAGCGTCGGCATCTTCAACTTCCTCGGGCAGTGGAACCAGTACCTGCTGCCCACCGTGCTCAACACGGAGCAGGAGCAGAAGGTGCTCTCGCAGGGCCTCGTGCAGCTCGCGGTCAGCCAGGGCTACAAGGGCGACTGGTCCGGTCTCTTCGCGGGTCTCGTGATGGCCATGCTGCCGGTCCTCGCCGCGTACATCATCTTCCAGCGACAGGTGGTGGCCGGTCTGACCGCCGGTGCGGTGAAGTAGCCACGACAGCCGCACCAGGGCCCCCGAAGGCCCGTTCTCCCGCCCCGAAGGGCCCCCGGCGCCGCCGCGCCGGGGGCCCTTCGTGTGCCGTGACACCCGAAGCCCACTGCTCAAGGTCTTGACGGGGAGCAAGCCGAAAGCGTCCCCTTAGAGTTCACATGTTGGAGAAAACGGTGGGAGTGAGTGAGTCGATGGAGACTCCGGGGTCGCAGACGTCTCTGCACAGGGCCAATCTCGAACGGGTCGTCCGGGCGGTACGCATGGCCGGCTCGCTCACCCAGGCGGAGATCGCCCGGGCGACGGGCCTGTCCGCAGCCACGGTCTCCAACATCGTGCGGGAGCTGAAGGACGGCGGGACGGTCGAGGTCGTCCCCACCTCCGCGGGCGGCCGCAGAGCCCGCAGCGTCTCGCTCTCGGGGGACGCCGGCATCGTCATCGGCGTCGATTTCGGCCACACCCATCTGCGGGTCGCCGTCGGCAACCTCGCCCACCAGGTCCTGGCCGAGGAGGCCGAGCCGCTCGACGTGGACGCCTCCGCCGCCGAGGGCTTCGACCGGGCGGAACAGCTGGTCACCCGGCTGATCGCGGCCACCGGGATCGGCCGCGACAAGGTCATCGGCGTCGGTCTCGGCGTACCGGGCCCCATAGACGTCTCCTCCGGCAGGCTCGGCTCGACCTCGATCCTCCCGGGCTGGAGCGGCATCAACCCCGCCGAGGAGCTCTCCGGCCGCCTCGGCGTCCCCGTGCACGTCGACAACGACGCCAACCTGGGCGCGCTCGGCGAGCTGGTCTGGGGGAGCGGGCGGGGCGTCAAGGACCTCGCCTACATCAAGGTGGCCAGCGGCGTCGGCGCCGGCCTCGTCATCGACGGACGGGTCTACCGGGGGCCCGGCGGCACCGCGGGCGAGATCGGGCACATCACCCTCGACGAGTCGGGACCGGTCTGCCGCTGCGGCAACCGCGGCTGCCTGGAGACCTTCACCGCCGCCCGCTACGTCCTGCCGCTCCTCCAGCCCAGCCACGGCCCGGACCTGACCATGGAGCGGGTCGTCCAGCTGGCCCGGGCGGGCGACCCCGGCTGCCGCCGGGTCATCGCCGACGTCGGCCGGCACATCGGCAGCGGCATCGCCAACCTCTGCAACCTCCTCAACCCCAGCCGGGTCGTGCTCGGCGGCGACCTCGCCGAGGCCGGCGAGCTGGTCCTCGCGCCCATCAGGGACTCCGTCTCGCGGTACGCGATCCCCAGCGCCGCCCGGCAGCTCTCGCTGGCCCAGGGGGCGCTCGGCGGGCGCGCGGAGGTGCTCGGCGCCCTCGCCCTCGTCCTGAGCGAGATGGGCGATTCGACCCTGTTGGAGAGCCCGCTGCCGACGGCCGCCCCGACCTCGACGCCTGCCTTCACTTAGATAACGAACACCACCGTTGTCATCTCGTTAAGAATTTACTTCTTGACGGCAGTGTGGCGGCCGAGTTGACTTCGTGCATCCTCGGCCGCAACGTCGCGGCCTCGTCAGGGAGGCAAACCCCAATGAACGCAGTGACGCGTCGCGCCGTCATAGCCACGGCCGCGGTCTCGATGGCCCTCTCGCTCGCCGCCTGTGGCCAGGCCGGTGGCGGAGGCAGTGAAGACAAGGGCAGCTCGACCAAGATCGGTCTGCTCCTTCCCGAGAACAAGACCTCGCGCTACGAGGCCCTGGACAAGCCGCAGTTCGAGAAGGCCGTCAAGGCCGCCTGCTCCGACTGCGAGATCGTGTACAACAACGCCGTCTCCGACGTCGTCAAGCAGAAGCAGCAGTTCGACCAGCTGATCGCCGACGGCGTCAAGGTCATCGCCCTCGACCCGGTCGACTCGGCCAAGGCCGCCGGCTGGGTCAAGGACGCGAAGGCGAAGGGCGTGAAGGTCGTCGCGTACGACCGTGCCGTCCCGGGCGCCGACGCCTACGTCAGCCACGACAACAACAAGGTGGGCGAACTCCAGGGCCAGGCGCTGCTCGCCGCCCTCGGCTCCAAGGCCGCCACCGCCAACGTCGTGATGATCAACGGCGACGAGAAGGACCCGAACGCCGCTCTGTTCAAGAAGGGCGCCCACACCGCGCTCGACGGCAAGGTCGGCAAGGTCGCCTACGAGGCGTCCGGCGAGTGGGACCCGAAGGTCGCCGGCGAGAAGATGTCCGCCGCGATCTCCTCGGTCGGCAAGGACAAGATCGGCGCCGTCTACTCCGCCAACGACGGCATGGCGGGCGGCATCATCACCTCCCTCGAGAACGCCGGCGTGAAGAACGTCCCGGTCGGCGGCCAGGACGCCGAGGTCGCGGGCATCCAGCGCATCGTCGCCGGCTCGCAGACCTTCACGATCTACAAGTCGCCGCTCCAGCTGGCCCCCGAGGCCGCCAAGTTCGCGGTGAACCTGCTCCAGGGCAAGGAGCTCGGCGCGCAGGGCGAGACCGACGGCGTGCCCTCCACGCTCTTCCCGCCGGTCGTGGTCGACAAGACCAACATCCAGACCACGGTGATCGCCGACGGCATCTACAAGGCCGCCGACGTCTGCACCGCGGACCTCGCCGCCAAGTGCACCGAGCTGGGCATCAAGTAAGCCTCCGGGTCTCGTCCTGAGCCCCGCCGGGCCCCGTGAAGGGCCCGGCCCCCGGCGACGGTCCCCCGTGGCCGCGTACGACCGCCCCGTCCCCGCCTCCCCGCCCGTACGACCGGCCTCCCGCCGGACGTCACGTGCAAGAGGTGAAGGAACGCGCGGCGTCAGACGCGCCACGAACGGGCTCCGTCCCCACCCACGCCGTCCGGTTCCCGGCCGACCCAGACCCCGCTGTCGGTCCGGGAGCCGGACGTGCAAGCCCCCCTCAGATTTCGGCGCCGCCCGGGCGGCGCGCCAGGCCCGCCGCCGCACCGGTGGCGAAGGAGTTGGTTCACGTGTCCCAGACGCCCGTGTTGGCGTTGCGCGGGATCTTCAAGCGGTTCGGAGCGGTTCAGGTCCTCTCCGGTGTCGATCTCGAAGTCCACGCAGGAGAGGTCGTCGCGCTCGTCGGCGACAACGGAGCGGGCAAGTCGACGCTCGTCAAGACGATCGCCGGCGTGCACCCCATCGACGAGGGCACCATCGAGTGGGAGGGCGAGCCGGTCGAGATCAACCGCCCCCACGACTCCCAGAACCTCGGTGTCGCGACCGTCTACCAGGACCTCGCGCTCTGCGACAACCTCGACGTCGTCGCCAACCTGTTCCTCGGCCGGGAGATCAAGAAGGGCGGCGTCCTCGACGAGGTCGCCATGGAGAAGCGGGCGAAGGACCTCCTCTCGACCCTCTCCATCCGCATCCCCAGCGTCCGCATCCCCGTCGCCGCCCTCTCCGGCGGCCAGCGGCAGGTCGTCGCCATCGCGCGCGCCCTCGTCGGCAATCCCAAGATCGTGATCCTGGACGAGCCGACCGCCGCCCTCGGCGTCGAGCAGACCGCGCAGGTCCTCGACCTGGTCGAGCGGCTGCGCGAGCAAGGCCTCGGCGTCATCCTCATCAGCCACAACATGGCCGACGTCAAGGCCGTGGCCGACACCGTCGCGGTGCTGCGCCTGGGCCGGAACAACGGCACCTTCCCGGTGGCCGCCACCACGCACGAAGAGATCATCGCCGCGATCACGGGAGCCACGGACAACGCCGTGACCCGACGCCAGGCGCGCAACGCGGAGGTAGCGAAGTGAGCAAGACCCCTTCCACCGCGAGCGACCAGGCCGCCGTGCCCGACCCCCGCACGAGCGAGGACGCCCCGGCCGCCGCGGCGATCCCCGCCGTCGACCCCCGCCTCCTCGTCCGCCAGCAGGGCCTCAAGGGCTACGTCGACGAGTTCAAGCGCAAGATCCGCTCCGGCGAGATCGGCTCGCTCCCGGTCGTCGTCGGCCTCATCGTCATCGGCATCGTCTTCCAGGCCCTGACCGGCAACTTCATCACCTCGTACAACCTCGACCAGATCACGCTGTACGCGGTCGGCCCCGGCATCATGGCCGTCGGCATCGTCTTCGTCCTGCTGCTCGGCGAGATCGACCTCGCCGTCGGCTCCGTGGCGGGCCTGGCCGGCGCGGTCTGGGGCGTCCTCGGCACGGACATGCCGGACGGCCTCGCGATCGTCCTCGGCATCCTCTCCGGCACCCTGATCGGCGCCTTCCACGGCCTGGTCTTCGCCAAGATCGGCGTGCCCGCCTTCGTCGTCACCCTGGCCGGCTTCCTCGGCTGGGCGGGCCTGCAGACCTGGGTCATGGGCGACCGGTCCACCATCCCCACCCCGATCGGCAGCTTCGTCGGCGACCTCACGAAGTACTACTTCTCCGACGTCGCCGCCGCCTACGGCCTCGCCGTGGCCGTCGTCGCCGCCTTCTACCTCGCCCAGCTGCGCGACTCCCGCCGCCGCAAGGCGGCCGAGCTGCCGAGCCGCCCGCAGAGCGAGATCATCCTGCGCACCGCCGTCCTGGCGGTCCTGGTCCTCGTCGCCGCGTACGGCTTCAACCAGGAGCAGGGCCTCCCGCTCTCCCTGGTGATCTTCCTGGTGATCCTGCTGGTCACCGACTTCGTGCTGCGCCGCACCACGTACGGCCGTCAGGTCTTCGCGGTCGGCGGCGGCATCGAGGCAGCCCGCCGCGCCGGCATCAACGTCTCGTGGATCCGGATCTCGGTCTTCATGATCTCCGGCACCATGGGCGCGATCGGCGGCCTCTTCCTGGCGTCCGCGACCGGTGGCGCCGACCGCTCCCTCGGCGGCGGCAACCAGCTGATGATGTGCATCGCCGCGGCCGTCATCGGCGGCACGTCGCTCTTCGGCGGACGCGGCAAGGTCTGGTCGGCGCTCCTCGGCATCCTGGTCATCCAGTCGATCGTCCAGGGCCTCAACCAGATGAACCTGTCCTCGAACGCGATCCAGTACATGATCACCGGAGCGGTCCTGCTCATCGCCGTGATCATCGACTCGGTATCCCGCAAGACGCAGAAGACGGCCGGGCGCGCGTAGGGTCGTCCCGCGCGTAACGCTCGCCACAGTGTCCGGCGCCGCGAAACCGGCGCCGGGCACTGCTGCGTCCGGAGCAGTGCACGAGCGCGTACAGAGCCGTACAGATCAGCGGGTTGTCCGCCATGAGGGTGACGCCTCACCCCCTGGCCCGATGCCCACGATCCAAGACGGAACATTAGACTCGACAAATCGGCAAGCTCGACCAGCTCAAACGCAAGGAGGCACGGGTGGCTCTGCTGACCCGTATCAGGGGACCGCGAGATCTGGACCGGCTTTCCCCGGAACAGCTGGACCAGCTGGCCGACGAGATCAGGACGTTCCTCGTGGACGCCGTCTCCAAGACCGGCGGGCACCTCGGCCCCAACCTCGGTGTGGTGGAGCTGACCATCGCCCTGCACCGTGTGTTCGACTCCCCGAAGGACAAGGTCCTCTGGGACACCGGACACCAGAGCTACGTCCACAAGCTGCTCACGGGCCGCCAGGACTTCTCCAAGCTCAAGATGAAGGGCGGCCTCTCCGGCTACCCCTCGCAGGCGGAGTCCGAGCACGACGTGATCGAGAACTCGCACGCCTCGACCGTCCTCGGCTGGGCCGACGGCCTCGCCAAGGCCAACGAGGTCCTGAAGAAGGACGACCACGTCGTCGCCGTCATCGGCGACGGAGCCCTCACGGGCGGCATGGCCTGGGAGGCGCTGAACAACATCGCCGCCGCCAAGGACCGCCCGCTCGTCATCGTCGTCAACGACAACGAGCGCTCCTACGCCCCGACCATCGGCGGCCTCGCCAACCACCTGGCGACCCTGCGCACCACCGACGGGTACGAGCGCTTCCTCGCCCGCGGCAAGGACATCCTGGAGCGCACCCCGGTCGTCGGGAAGCCGCTCTACGAGACCCTGCACGGCGCCAAGAAGGGCCTCAAGGACTTCATCGCCCCGCAGGGCATGTTCGAGGACCTCGGCCTCAAGTACGTCGGCCCCATCGACGGCCACGACATCGAGGCCCTGGAGTCCGCGCTGACCCGCGCCAAGCGCTTCGGCGGCCCGGTCATCGTCCACTGCCTCACCGAGAAGGGCCGCGGCTACCAGCCGGCGCTCCAGGACGAGGCCGACCGCTTCCACGCCGTCGGCAAGATCCACCCCGACACCGGCCTGCCGATCTCCTCCTCCGGCGCCGACTGGACCGGCGTCTTCGCCCAGGAGATGGTCGAGCTCGGCAAGGAGCGTGAGGACATCGTCGCGATCACCGCGGCCATGCTCCAGCCCGTCGGCCTCGACAAGTTCGCCAAGGCCTTCCCCGACCGGGTGTACGACGTCGGCATCGCCGAGCAGCACGCCGCCGTCTCGGCGGCCGGCCTCGCCACCGGCGGGGTGCACCCCGTCTTCGCGGTCTACGCGACCTTCCTCAACCGCGCCTTCGACCAGGTCCTGATGGACGTGGCCCTGCACAAGTGCGGCGTCACCTTCGTCCTGGACCGGGCGGGCGTCACCGGCACCGACGGCGCCTCCCACAACGGCATGTGGGACATGTCGATCCTCCAGGTCGTGCCCGGTCTGCGGCTCGCCGCGCCGCGCGACGCCGACCAGGTCCGCGCCCAGCTGCGCGAGGCCGTCGAGGTCACCGACGCCCCGACCGTGGTGCGCTTCTCCAAGGGCGCCGTCGGCCCCGCCGTACCGGCCCTGCGCCGCGTCGGCGGCATGGACGTGCTCCGCGAGCCCGGCTCCGACCGGCCGGACGTCCTCCTGGTCTCCGTGGGCGCCCTGGCACCCATGTGCCTGGAGATCGCCGACCTGCTCGACAACCACGGCATCTCCACCACCGTGGTCGACCCCCGCTGGGTCAAGCCCGTCGACGAGGCCCTCGCCCCGCTCGCCGAGGGCCACCGGGTCGTCGTCACCGTCGAGGACAACAGCCGCGTGGGCGGTGTCGGCTCGGCCGTCGCGCAGGCGCTGCGCGACGCCGGCGTGGACGTGCCGCTGCGTGACTTCGGCATCCCGCCGCGGTTCCTCGACCACGCCTCGCGTGCCGAGGTCATGGCCGAGATCGGGCTGACCGCCCCGGACATCGCCCGCCAGGTCACCGGTCTGGTCTCGCGTCTCGACGGACGGTTCGAGGCCAGCGCGAAGGCCGTGGAGCCCGCGCGCGACTGAGTCCGCACCAGCGAATTCCGGTCACACTGCGTAACCTTTGGGCCGGTCGGTTCACCCTCCCGGGTGCCGACCGGCCTTTTCGCGTGCATTCTGGCGTTCTGCGGGCAGGCGTCATCTCAGCCTCCCGTCCACGGAGGCTCCGAGATCGACGTCGGGCACGGCGCGGAGGTGCCAGGGTGAGTACGGACCAACAGCCACGGGCGAATTCCGGAATGTTCCGGACCAAGTCGGTCGAGCAGTCGATCCGCGACACGGAGGAGCCCGAGCATGCGCTCCGCAAATCCCTGTCGGCCTGGGATCTGACCGTCTTCGGCGTCGGCGTCATCATCGGCACCGGCATCTTCGTCCTCACGGGCAAGGTCGCCAAGGAGAACGCGGGACCGGCCACGGCCCTCGCCTTCGTCGCGGCCGGCATCGTCTGCGCCCTCGCCGCCCTCTGCTACGCCGAGTTCGCCTCGACGGTGCCGGTGGCGGGATCGGCGTACACCTTCGCGTACGCCTCGATCGGCGAGCTGCCCGCCTGGATCATCGGCTGGGACCTCGTCCTGGAGTTCGCGCTCGGTACGGCGGTGGTGGCCGTCGGCTGGTCCGGCTACGTCCGCTCGCTGATGGACAACATCGGCTGGCATCTACCGGCCTCGCTGGAGGGCCCGGACGCGGCGGGCGGCTCCTTCGACATCCTGGCGTTCCTGCTGGTCCTGGTGCTGACCGTCATCCTGGTCCTGGGCATGAAGCTCTCCGCCCGGATCACCGCGGTCGTCGTCGCGATCAAGGTGACCGTCGTGATGATCGTGATCGTCGCCGGCCTGTTCTTCATCGTCGGCGACAACTACGACCCGTTCATCCCGCCGGCCGTCACCCCGGAGGGCGGCGGCTCCAACTGGGACTCCCCGCTCGTCCAGCTCATCTTCGGCTACGAGCCGACCAACTTCGGCGTGATGGGCATCTTCACCGCCGCCTCGGTCGTCTTCTTCGCCTTCATCGGCTTCGACGTGGTGGCCACAGCCGCCGAGGAGACCAAGCTGCCGCAGCGGGACATGCCCCGGGGCATCCTCGGCTCCCTCCTCATCTGCACCGTGCTGTACGTGGCCGTGGCACTCGTCGTCACCGGCATGCAGCACTACACGGAGCTCTCCGTGAGCGCCCCGCTCGCCGACGCCTTCAAGGCCGCGGGGCATCCCTTCTACGCGGGCGTGATCAGCTTCGGCGCCGCCGTCGGCCTCACCACGGTCTGTCTGATCCTGCTCCTCGGCCAGACCCGCGTGTTCTTCGCGATGAGCCGCGACGGCCTGCTGCCGCGCTTCTTCTCCGTCACGCACCCGAAGTTCAAGACCCCGTACCGCCCGACGATCCTCCTCGGCGTGATCATCGCCATCGTCGCCGGCTTCACGAGCATCAACGAGCTCGCGACCCTGGTGAACATCGGCACGCTCTTCGCCTTCGTCATGGTGGCCGTCGGTGTCATGGTGCTCCGCCGGACCCGCCCCGACCTGCACCGCGCCTTCCGCACCCCCTGGGTGCCGGTGCTGCCGTGCCTCTCCATCGCGGCCTCGCTCTGGCTGATGCTCAACCTGCCGGGCGAGACCTGGTTCCGCTTCGCCGTGTGGATGGCGATCGGCATCGTCGTGTACTTCCTGTACGGGCGCGGGCACAGCCGGTTGGGCCGGGAGGGCCGGGAAGCGAAGTACTGAGCGGGCAAGGCACCGGGCGGGCAGCGGGGTTCGGGCGGGCGACTACAGTCGGTTCGTACCCGAACTCCCCCGACGACCGGAGCGCTGGATCCCCCCATGGCGAATCGATCCCAGGCCCCCACAGCCTCTGCCCACGGTTCCACTTCCGCCCCTCTCCTCCAGGGCGGCTGGCTGACCAGAGGGGAGGAGGGACGGTTCAGCGTGTACCTGCCCCGGGACGGCGAGGTGGTGCGCTGGACCGAGGAGCCCGACGGCGGCTGGAGCGGACCGGCCTCCCTCGGAGGCGACGGTCTGACCCCCTTCCTCGCGGTCGGCCAGGGCGCCGACCGCTACGTCCACCTCGTCGGCCTGCGGCCCACGGCCGGCGACGAGGGACACGTCGAGCTGGTGCACAGCATCCAGTTCCAGACGGGCCGTCCGGCCGTGGCGTGGCGCTCGATCGGGCACTCGAACGGCAAGGGGCCGTGGACGGGTAACCCGACCGTCGCGGTGGACGCCCAGGGCCGCGCGTACGCCTTCGTACGGAACGGCGGCGGCGGGCTGAGCGTCCGGGCGCAGAAGGACGCGGGCGGCTGGCACCCGTGGTGGGACCTGCACGGCTCGGGCACCGACGCGTCGCCGGTCGCGGCGGTCAACGGCCAGGGGCGCGTCGAGCTCCTCACGGCGACCGCGAAGGGCCTCCTCCGCTACGTCCAGGAGGAGCCCGGGGCCAAGCCCGTCCGCCAGGACGTGGTGCCCGCGGAGGCCGCCCCCGGCACCCTCGCCGCGGTGACCGGCCCCTCGGGCCATGTGACGCTCTTCTACTGCGACAAGGACGGCGGGGTCCGCGCCTGGTCCCCGGGACGCGGCCTGGCGCCGACGCGCCTCGCCGACGCGGTCGGTTCGGGCCGGCTGACCGCCACCCGCTGTCTGATCGACGGCTTCGACTGCACGGTCCTCGCCCAGCAGTCGGCCGACGGCCGCCTCGCCCTCGCCGCCTACCCGAGCGAGCAGGAGGAGTCGGGCGCGCGCTGGTCGGAGACCGGGGAGCCGCGCGGGCAGCTGACCACCGTCCTCACCCGGGGGCTCGACGGCCGCCTGGTCGCGATGGCCCTGGCCGCCGGGGGGACGCTGATCACCACGCGCCAGAAGGCGGAGGCGGACGGCCTCCTCCTTGAGAGCTGGCGTCCCGTGGGCTGACCCACCCGCCCGAACACGTACGGGAACGGCCCCGGCACCTGGAGAAGGTGCCGGGGCCGTTCGCGTACGCCCTGAGGGGGTGAGCTCCGGTGTTACGCCGGGACGCTCGCCACGCCCTGCGCCAGGAAACGCTTGCCGTTGACGCGCTCGGAGACGCCCTCACGGTCCAGGTACGGCGTGATGCCGCCCAGGTGGAAGGGCCAGCCCGCGCCCGTGATCAGGCAGAGGTCGATGTCCTGCGCCTCGGCGACGACACCCTCCTCCAGCATCAGGCCGATCTCCTGCGCCACCGCGTCGAGGACGCGGTCGCGGACCTGCTCCTCGGTCAGGACGGAGTCGCCCTGGACGAGGAGGGCGGCGACCTCGGGGTCGAGCTCCGGCTTGAAGCCGTTCTCCGGCTTGTAGACGTAGAAGCCGCGCTTGCCGGCCTCGACGACGGCCTTCAGGTTGGGGGAGACCGTGAAGCGGTCCGGGAACGCGCGGTTCAGGGTCTCGGAGACGTGCAGACCGATCGCCGGGCCGACGAGCTCCAGGAGGACCAGCGGGGACATCGGCAGACCGAGCGGCTCGATGGCCTTCTCCGCGGTCTCGACCGAGGTGCCCTCGTCGATGACGTTCTGGATCTCGCCCATGAAGCGGGTGAGGATGCGGTTCACGACGAACGCCGGGGCGTCCTTCGTCAGGACCGCGGTCTTCTTGAGCTTCTTCGCGACACCGAACGCGGTGGCCAGGGAGGCCTCGTCCGTCTGCTCACCGCGGACGATCTCCAGGAGCGGGAGGATCGCGACCGGGTTGAAGAAGTGGAAGCCGACCACGCGCTCCGGGTGCCGGAGCTTCGACGCCATCTCGGAGACCGACAGCGAGGAGGTGTTGGTGGCGAGGATCGCGTGCGCCGGGGCGACCGCCTCGACCTCCGCGAACACCTTCTGCTTGACGGACATCTCCTCGAACACGGCCTCGATGATGAAGTCCGCGTCCGCGAAGCCGGCGGCCTTGTCCAGGACACCGGAGACGAGGCCCTTGAGACGGTTGGCCTTGTCCTGGTTGATGCGGCCCTTGCCGAGCAGCTTCTCGATCTCGGCGTGGACGTAGCCCACGCCCTTGTCGACGCGCTCCTGGTCGATGTCGGTCAGGACGACCGGCACCTCGAGGCGGCGCAGGAAGAGCAGGGCCAGCTGGGACGCCATCAGACCGGCGCCGACGACGCCGACCTTGGTGACCGGGCGGGCCAGCGACTTGTCCGGCGCGCCGGCGGGGCGCTTGCCGCGCTTCTGCACCAGGTTGAAGGCGTAGATGCCGGAGCGCAGCTCGCCGCCCATGATCAGGTCCGCGAGGGCCTGGTCCTCGGCGTCGAAGCCCTTCTGCAGGTCCCCGTCCTTGGCGGCCTCGATGATGTCGAGGGCGCGGTAGGCGGCCGGGGCGGCGCCGTGCACCTTGGAGTCGGCGATGGCACGGCCCTTGGCGACGGCCTGGTCCCAGCCCTCGCCGCGGTCGATCTCGGGGCGCTCGACGGTGACGGAGCCGTTCAGGACGGAAGCCGTCCAGATCAGCGACTGCTCCAGGAAGTCAGCGCCCTCGAACAGCGCGTCGGCGATGCCGAGCTCGAAGACCTGCTTGCCCTTGAGCTGACGGTTCTGGTTCAGCGAGTTCTCGATGACGACCGAGACGGCCTTCTCGGCACCGATGAGGTTCGGCAGGATCGCGCAGCCGCCCCAGCCGGGCACCAGGCCGAGGAAGACCTCGGGCAGCGAGAAGGCCGGCAGGGCCTTCGACACGGTGCGGTAGGTGCAGTGCAGACCGACCTCGACGCCGCCGCCCATGGCCGCGCCGTTGTAGTACGCGAAGGTCGGCACGGCGAGCGCGGACAGACGCTTGAAGACGTCGTGGCCGCCCTTGCCGATGGCGAGGGCCTCGTCGTGCTTCTTCAGCAGCTCGACGCCCTTGAGGTCGGCGCCGACGGCGAAGATGAACGGCTTGCCGGTGATGCCGACGCCGGTGATCTCACCGTTCGCGGCCTCGGCCTCGACCTGGTCGATCGCCGTGTTCAGGTTGGCGAGCGACTGCGGGCCGAAGGTGGTCGGCTTGGTGTGGTCGAAGCCGTTGTCCAGCGTGATCAGCGCGAACCGACCCGCACCGGCGGGGAGTTCGAAGTGCCGTACGTGGGCGCTCGTGACGACCTCGTCGGGGAAGAGCGCGGCGGCGCCCTTCAGAAGCTCGGCGGTGGTGCTCACTTGCCCTCCCAGTGGGGGTTTTCCCAGATGACCGTCGCGCCCATGCCGAAGCCGACGCACATGGTGTTGAGGCCGTAGCGGACCTGCGGGTTCTCCTCGAACTGGCGGGCCAGCTGCGTCATCAGACGGACGCCGGAGGAGGCGAGCGGGTGGCCGTAGGCGATGGCGCCGCCGTACTGGTTGACGCGGGCGTCGTCGTCGGCGATGCCGTAGTGCTCCAGGAACGCGAGGACCTGGACCGCGAAGGCCTCGTTGACCTCGAAGAGGTCGATGTCCTCGATCGACAGACCGGCCTTGGCGAGGGCCTTCTCGGTCGCCGGGATCGGGCCGTAGCCCATGACCTCGGGCTCGACGCCGGCGAAGGCGTACGAGACGAGGCGCATCTTGACCGGGAGGTCGTGCTCGCGGGCGAAGTCCTCGGAGGCGATGATCGAGGCGGTCGCGCCGTCGTTGAGACCGGCCGCGTTGCCCGCGGTCACGTTGCCGTGGACGCGGAACGGCGTCTTCAGGTTCGCGAGCGACTCCAGGGTGGTGCCCGGGCGCATCGGCTCGTCGGCGGTGACCAGGCCCCAGCCGGTCTCGCCGGTGGAGGCGTCGGTACGGCGGACCGAGATCGGCACCAGGTCCTGCTGGATCTTGCCGTCGGCGTACGCCTTGGCGGCCTTCTCCTGCGAGCGCACGGCGTACTCGTCGGCGCGCTGCTTGGTGATGCTCGGGTACCGGTCGTGCAGGTTCTCGGCGGTCATTCCCATGAACAGGGCGGACTCGTCGACGAGCTTCTCGCTGACGAACCGCGGGTTCGGGTCGACGCCCTCGCCCATGGGGTGACGGCCCATGTGCTCGACGCCACCGGCGATGACGGCGTCGTACGCGCCGAAGGCGATCGAACCGGCCACCGAGGTGACGGCGGTCAGCGCGCCGGCGCACATACGGTCGATCGAGTAGCCCGGCACCGACTGCGGCAGCCCGGCGAGGATGCCCGCCGTACGGCCGAGGGTCAGGCCCTGGTCACCGATCTGCGTGGTCGCGGCGATGGCGACCTCGTCGATCTTCGCGGGGTCGAGGCCGGGGTTGCGGCGCAGCAGCTCCCGGATGGCCTTGACGACGAGGTCGTCGGCGCGGGTCTCGTGGTAGATGCCCTTCGGGCCCGCCTTGCCGAACGGGGTGCGGACGCCGTCGACGAAGACGACGTCCCTGACGCTACGAGGCACGATGGCTCTCCTCCAGGTGCGGAATGGCACTGCTGCTGCCGCGCACGCCTAAGCGTGCGCTTGCTTCCCCCATGCTACTTGCGGGTAACCGGGCTGCCCAGCCCCTGGGGAGCAAGCGGCGAAGGTCACACGGAGAGGATGCCGCCGGGACGGCCGCGCGCCCCCCGCGTACGCCCGTCCGTTCGAAGGGTCCTGCAACCCGATGGGCCCAGGGCGGCGGCCGTGTCGCGGCGCCCGGTCCCCGGCAGGCCCGAGGCTGGCACGGCAGGGGCGCGAGGCCCCCGGACCGAGCGCACGGAAGGGATCCCATGCCGATCATCACGAAGGACCACCAGGTCCCCCACACGTCCACCGTCCCCGCGAACAAGAACGACCCCGTCAAGCTCTTCGTGCGCGAGCGGGACGGCACGCCCCTGGGGCTCCTCCCGGAGCGCAGGGCCGTTCTGATGCTGCACGGCCGGAGCGTTCCGGTGCTTGCCGGCTTCGATCTCCAGCACACCTCCTACGGCTGGGCGGAGCACCTGGCCAAGGCCGGCTACGACGTCTTCATGATGGACCTCCAGGGCTCCGGACGGTCGCCGCGTCCCAAGATGGACGACCCGCGCAATGCCAACCCCGCCAACCAGAACCTCCTGAAGCCGAGGCCACCGGGCTTCACTCCAGGCCCTGCGAACTACCCCTTCCAGCTGAACAACTCGAACAGCGACCGGGACGAGCTGCACACCGTCGTGGAGTACATCCGCAACGAGCGCCACGTGGACAAGGTCGCGTTCATCGGCTGGTCCGCAGCGGCGTTCACCATGGGGCCGTACGCGGTGAACAACCCCGGCAAGGTGGAGAGTCTGTTCCTGCTGGCGCCGATCTTCCCACCCAAGGGCACGTCGACCCCGCCGAGCACGCTGCCGAAGCCGGGCTTCCCGATGTTCCTGGCCACGAGGTGGGGTCTTGAGTCGGGGTGGAACACGGAGCTGGCCTGCGAGGACCAGCGTGAACCCGGCATGGTCGAGAGGGCGTGGGCCGCGATGATGGAGAACGACTCGAAGGGAAGGACGTGGGGGCCGCCGGAGGGCCTCAACCGGATCCGGAACTTCGTCCGGTGGGGCTGGAACGAGACGACCGCGTCCCAGGGCGGTGTCCTCGGCGGAAGCGTGCCCGTGCTGATGGTGTACGGGGACCACGACACCCAGGTGAACACGTCACCGCCCAACCCCGACCCCGAACTCAACTTCTCGGTCCCCGCGCTCTACGACGCCGTCGCGGGCTCGCACAAGCTGATGGTCAAGCTGGCCTGTGCGGGGCATTCGGTGGTGTGGGAGATGCAGCACAAGAACGTGCACAACCTCTCGAAGCACTGGCTCAAGCACCTCAAGGTCGACGGCAAGACCCAGGGCGTCTTCGACATGGACACCGACGGGAACCTCAGCCCGGCCCCGTAGGACGGCGAAGCCCCCGGCGCCTTCGAGGGCGCCGGGGGCTTTCCGGACGGGTGCTACTCGGTCACCGTCAGGGACTGCACGAGCAGCGGGGTCACCAGCTCGACCTGCCACTGCCGGGCGCCGTACCCCGCCAGGGCGGCGGCCACCGCTTCCGGCGTCGCCGGGGTCGGCGGTTCCCAGCAGACGCGGCGGACCGTGTCCGGGGTGATCAGGTTCTCCTGGGGGAGGTTCAGCTCCTCCGCGAGGGCCGACACCGATGCGCGCGCCGCCGAGAGGCGGGCCGCCGCGACCGGGTCCTTGTCCGCCCAGGCGCGGGGCGGGGGCGGGCCGGCGACCTGCTGGCCCGGCTGCGGGAGCTCGCTCTCCGGCAGGGCCCTGGCACGGTCCACCGCCGCCTGCCACTGTTCCAGCTGGCGGCGGCCCATGCGGTTGCCGAAGCCGGGCAGCGCCGTCAGCGCGGCCACGTTCACCGGCACCGCGAGCGCCGCCTCGACGATCGCCGCGTCGCTCAGCACCTTGCCGGGCGAGACGTCCCGCCGCTGGGCGACCTTGTCACGGGCCGTCCACAGCTCCCGTACGACCGCCATCTGGCGGCGCCGGCGCACCTTGTGCATGCCGGAGGTGCGGCGCCACGGGTCCTTGCGCGGCGGCGCGGGCGGGGCGGCGGCGATCGCGTCGAACTCCTGGTGCGCCCACTCCAGCTTCCCCTGCCGGTCGAGCTCCTTCTCCAGCGCGTCGCGCAGGTCGACGAGGAGTTCGACGTCGAGCGCCGCGTACCGCAGCCAGGGCTCGGGCAGCGGACGGGTGGACCAGTCGACGGCCGAGTGGCCCTTCTCCAGGGCGTAGCCGAGGACGGACTCGACCATCGCGCCGAGGCCGACGCGGGGGAAGCCCGCGAGCCGCCCGGCCAGCTCGGTGTCGAAGAGCGAGGTGGGGAGCATGCCTATGTCGCGCAGGCAGGGAAGGTCCTGGGTCGCGGCGTGCAGGATCCACTCGGTCCCGGCGAGCGCCTCGCCGAGCCCCGAGAGGTCGGGGCAGCCCACGGGGTCGATGAGCGCGGTGCCCGCGCCCTCGCGACGGAGCTGGACGAGGTAGGCGCGCTGCCCGTAGCGGTAGCCGGAGGCGCGCTCGGCGTCGACGGCCACGGGGCCCGTCCCGGCGGCGAACGCGGCGATCACCTCGGCGAGGGCCTCGTCGGTCTCGACGACGGGCGGAATCCCCTCGCGGGGCTCCAGCAACGGGATCGGAAGCCCATTCGCAGGGACATCGTCGTCCGGGGGGCCGCCCCCGGTGGTGCGCAGTGCTGTGTCTGCTGCGGTCTCTTGGGCGTCGGTCACCTGTCAAGGGTATCGGTGAACGGCAAGCGCCTGTCGACGGAACGTTCCGTCGACAGGCGCGGGCTTTCCACCGGCCTTCCGTCAGTGGATGATGCCCGTCCGCAGGGCCACCGCGACCATGCCGGCGCGGTCGCCGGTGCCCAGCTTGCGGGCGATGCGGGCGAGGTGGCTCTTGACGGTCAGGGCGGACAGGCCCATGGAGACGCCGATCGCCTTGTTCGACTGGCCCTCCGCGACGAGCCGGAGCACCTCGACCTCACGGCCGGAGAGCTCGCGGTAGCCGCCCGGGTGGCTCGGGGAACCCGGGGGGCGGCGGTGGCCGAGACGCGCGGCTGCGGAACCGATGGGTGCGGCTCCGGGCCGGGTCGGGTGACCGATGTTGGTACGGGTACCGGTGACGACATAGCCCTTCACGCCGCCGGCCAGGGCGTTGCGTACGGCGCCGATGTCATCGGCCGCGGAGAGGGCGAGGCCGTTGGGCCAGCCCGCGGCGCGGGTCTCGGACAGCAGGGTCAGGCCGCTGCCGTCGGGCAGGTGGACGTCGGCCACGCAGATATCGCGTGGATTGCCGACGCGGGGACGTGCCTCCGCGATGGAAGAAGCCTCGATCACGTCGCGTACTCCGAGGGCCCACAGGTGGCGGGTCACGGTGGAGCGGACGCGCGGGTCGGCCACGACGACCATGGCCGTCGGCTTGTTCGGGCGGTAGGCGACCAGGCTTGCGGGCTGCTCGAGGAGAACGGACACCAGGCCTCCTGGGGGGAAGGGTGCGGGACGGAGCCGGCTCGGGGATGAAGCCGGGGGGCGAACCCGTGCTGCTGAAGGGGTCACTGACTCCTTCGGCAGCTGGGCCCCTCGCCTTTAGGGAAAGATCACGATTTGGTGAGTAACAATTAGGGCAATTCGGACGCGTGATCGATCATCCTACGAGCGGACCCCCGAATCGGACCCTCGATCGGAGCTCCTCAGGACCCCGAGCGGGCCCTCGGTCGGGCCCCCGAACGGACCCCCTCCCGTCCCGCCGGAGAGGGCCCGCCGGAGGGCTCCCGCGCTCGCTCCTACGCCTGCTGCGGGCCCCGCCGCTGGGGCAGCGAGACGACCCCCGCGCCCGTCACCGTCCCCGTCGGTCCCGTCGCCGGCTCGGGCGGTGCGGGAGGCAGCCCCGCGATCTGGCAGAGCAGATCGCACCAGGCCGCCAGGTGCGCCCCCGTGTCCGGCACCCCGCCGAGCCCCTCGCGCGGCGTCCAGGAGGCCCGGATCTCGATCTGGGTCGCCGGCCTCCGGTCCGCGAGCCCGCCGAAATAGTGCGAGCCCGCCATGGTGACGGTCCCGCTCGCCTCCCCGTACGCCAGCCCGCGTGCCTCCAGGGCCCCGGTCAGCCAGGACCAGCACACCTCGGGGAGCAGCGGGTCCGCCGCCATCTCCGGCTCCAGCTCCGCCCGGACGAGCGTCACCAGCCGGAACGTCCCCTTCCATGCCTCGTGGCCGTCCGGATCGTGCAGCAGCACGAGCCGTCCGTCCGCGAGATCGTCCTCGCCGTCGACGACGGCCGCCTCCACCGCGTACGCGTACGGGGCCAGGCGCTGCGGGGGCCTGGTCGGGTCGATCTCGATCTCGGAACGCAGTCGCGCCGATCGCAGCGCCTCCACCGCACGCCGGAAGGCGGCGGGTACCGGGTTCGTCTCCGTACTGTCCGCTGTCTCGTCCGTCCCTCTTTTGCCGTCGGAATGATCGGAAAAATGTCCCTGAGCCGCAGCCATGCGGGGAAGAGTAGGCGGAACGGGGCCTCAGTGCGGGGAGGGACACCCGGCCCGGACGAGCGGCTTCCCGCCACATGCGAAGATTCTGGGCGTGAGTGCCAACGAACGCCCGCAGGGCCAGCAGACGAAGCAGCAGTCGCGGACGCACGACTCCGCGTTCCTCAAGGCATGCCGGCGCGAGCCCGTGCCGCACACCCCCGTCTGGTTCATGCGGCAGGCCGGGCGCTCCCTCCCCGAGTACCTGAAGGTCCGCGAGGGCATCCCCATGCTCGAGTCGTGCATGCGGCCCGAGCTGGTCACCGAGATCACGCTCCAGCCGGTCCGCCGGCACAAGGTCGACGCCGCCATCTACTTCAGCGACATCGTCGTCCCGCTCAAGGCCATCGGCCTCGACCTCGACATCAAGCCCGGCGTCGGCCCGGTCGTCGCCGAGCCGATCCGCACCCGCGCCGACCTGGCCCGGCTGCGCGACCTGACCCCCGAGGACGTCCACTACGTCACCGAGGCCATCGGGATGCTCACCGCCGAGCTGGGCGAGACCCCGCTCATCGGCTTCGCGGGCGCGCCTTTCACCCTCGCGAGCTACCTCGTCGAGGGCGGCCCGTCGCGCAGCCACGAGCGCACCAAGGCGATGATGTACGGCGACCCGCAGCTCTGGGCCGACCTGCTCGACCGCCTCGCCGAGATCACCTCGGCCTTCCTCAAGGTGCAGATCGAGGCCGGCGCCTCCGCCGTCCAGCTCTTCGACTCCTGGGTCGGTGCCCTCGCCCCGGCCGACTACCGCCGCTCGGTGATGCCGGCCTCCGTGAAGGTCTTCGACGCGGTCGCCGGCTACGGCGTCCCGCGCATCCACTTCGGCGTGGGTACGGGCGAGCTGCTCGGCCTCATGGGCGAGGCGGGCGCGGACGTCGTCGGCGTCGACTGGCGCGTCCCGCTCGACGAGGCCGCCCGCCGCGTCGGCCCCGGCAAGGCCCTCCAGGGCAACCTGGACCCCGCCGTGCTCTTCGCCTCGCGCGAGGTCGTGGAGGCGAAGACGGACGAGATCCTCGCCGCCGCGAAGGACCTGGAGGGGCACGTCTTCAACCTGGGCCACGGCGTCATGCCGTCCATGGACCCCGACGCCCTGACCCGACTCGTCGACTACGTGCACACGCGGACGGCCGTCTGACCCACGGGCACGGAGTGCGACGACGGCCGCCGGGTCGCCCCGGCGGCCGTCGCCTTTCCTCAGCCCGCCGCCCGGACCGCCGCCGTCGCCTTCCGGGCCGCGATCAGCACCGGGTCCCACACCGGCGAGAACGGCGGCGCGTACCCCAGGTCCAGGGCCGTCATCGCCTCCACGGTCATCCCCGCCGTCAGCGCGACCGCCGCGATGTCCACGCGCTTGGCCGCGCCCTCCCGCCCCACGATCTGCACGCCGAGCAGCCGTCCCGTACGCCGCTCCGCCAGCATCTTCACCGTCATCGGCGCGGCCCCCGGGTAGTAGCCCGCGCGGCTCGTCGACTCCACCGTCACCGTCACGAACCGCAGCCCCACGTCCCGGGCGTCCCGCTCCCGCAGCCCCGTCCGCGCGATCTCCAGGTCGCACACCTTCGACACCGCCGTGCCCACCACGCCCGGGAAGGTCGCGTAGTCGCCGCCGACGTTCGCCCCGATGACCTGGCCGTGCTTGTTCGCGTGCGTCCCCAGCGGCACGTACCGCTCCCGGCCCGAGACCAGGTCCAGGACCTCCACGCAGTCACCGCCCGCCCAGATGTCCTCGTGGCCCCGCACCCGCATCGCGAGGTCGGTGAGCAGCCCGCCGGACGCGCCCAGCGGCAGCCCCGCCGCCCGGGCGAGCGAGGTCTCCGGCACGACGCCCGTCCCCAGGACCACCACGTCCGCCGGATACTCGGCGTCGGCCGTCGCCACCGCCCGCACCCGGCCGTCCGCACCCGTCAGGATCTTCGTCACCTCCGCGGAGACGACCGTCGTGATCCCGAGGCCGTCCATCGCCCGGTGCACCAGCCGGCCCATGTCCGGATCGAGCGTCGCCATCGGCTGCTCGCCCCGGGTCAGGACCGTCACGTCGTACCCCCGGGAGAGGAGCGCCTCCGCCATCTCCACGCCGATGTAGCCGGCGCCGACCACGACCGCCCGCCGCCCCGGCGTCCGCTCCAGCGAGTCGAGCAGCGCCTGGCCGTCGTCGAGGGTCTGTACGCCGTGCACTCCGGGCGCGTCGATCCCCGGCAGCGGCGGACGCATGGGCCGGGCCCCGGTCGCGATCACCAGCTTGTCGAAGCCCGTCCACGCCTCCGTACCCGCTTCGAGGTCCCGGGAGAGGACCCGCCGGCCCGGCACGTCGATCGCGGTCACCTCGGTCCGCATCCGCAGATCGATGTCCCGCGCCCGGTGCTCCTCCGGGGAGCGGGCGATCAACTCGCCCCGCGCGGCGACGTCCCCGCCGACCCAGTACGGGATGCCGCAGGCCGAGTACGAGGAGAAGTGACCGCGCTCGAAGGCGACGATCTCCAGCTCCCCGGCGGACTTGAGCCTGCGCGCCTGCGACGCGGCGGACATGCCCGCCGCGTCGCCCCCGATCACGATCAGTCGTTCAGTCATCTCCCTATTTTCAGGCTCGGTTCGCCTCCGGGGCGCCAAAGCCGGGCTCACAGCCCCGACCGTGCTCGCCTCCTTCGTTCCTCAGGAGGCTCCGCGCGCTCGGGGCTGTTCCCCCGGCGCGCCCCTGCGGCTCACTCGCCGGTCCTGGGGGTGTCGGGTTCCTCCGGAGCCGCCGTGACCCCGGCGGCGTTCGGCTCCGGCAGGGGGCGGGTCTCCGAGGCTGGGGTCGGGGCCGTGGCCTGCCGTGCCGCGCGGCGCGGGCGGAGCAGGCGGTGCCAGGCGACGAAGGCGACCAGTGCCACCATGAGCCACGGGGCCAGCGCGGCCAGGACGATCACGATCCAGGCGAGCGCCCCCACCAGCGCGTTCCACCCGCCGGACAGGGCGTCACCGAAGCCGGGGCGGCCCTCGTCCTCCTTCTTGTCGGCGCCCGGCTTCTCCTTCTCGGTCAGTTCGAGGGTGATCGTCGCCAGCGTCGTCTTGTCCTTCAGCGAGGACTGCTGGGCGAGCAGCGACTCCAGGTCCGCCTGGCGGCGGCTCAGCTCGCCCTCCAGGGTCACCACGTCGGCCAGCTTCTCCGCCCGCTGCATCAGCGCCCGCACCCGCGCCACGCTCGCCCGCTGCGTCGCGATCCGGCTCTCCACGTCCACCACCTGCTCGGTGACGTCCTTGGCGTCCGCCTTGCGGGCGAGGAGCTTGCCCGTGCCCGCCAGCTCGATGAGGACCGCGTCGTACTGCTCCTGCGGCACCCGCAGCACGATGCGCGAGGTGACGTACGAGTCGTCGAACCGCTCCGTCGACTCGTTCTCCACCAGACCGCCGGCGCCCGTCGCCACCCTGCGGGCCGTGACCAAGGCCTTCGCCGCGTCCTCGACCTCCACGGCCAGCGAGGCCGTACGGATGACGTGCTGCTGCTGCCGCACGGCCTTGCCCGGCGCAGCGGACTGCTGCTCGCCGCCCGAGGCGGGGGCGGCCGCGCCGTCGGCCTGAGAGCCCCCGGCGGCGCGCGTCGCCGCGCCCAGGTCGCGCTTGCTGTCGCCGCCGTGGCCCGCCGAGCCGCCCGCGCCGCAGCCGGTCAGGACGAGCGAGGCCGTCAGGAGCGCGGCGGCCGTCGTCGTCCGGGCCGCCCGTGACACCGTTCGTGTTCTGTTCATGGATCCCCCCAGGGATGGTGGCGAGTCGTGCCCGTTGGACGTGGGAGGCCCCGGTGCGGGTTGCCGTCCGGCGGTAGCGATGCGGTCACGTTCCGGCCTCGGAACGGGAGCGCGCGGGCGATTTGAGAGAGTGGTCCCATGAACGCGGACACCACGGGACCCCACGTCGTCGTCGCCGGAGGCGGAATCGCCGGACTCGCGGCCGCTCTCCGGCTCGCCACCGCCGGCCACCGGGTGACCCTCCTCGAAGCGGGTGACCGACTCGGCGGCAAGCTCCTCGCCGGGGAGATCGCGGGAGCGCCCGTGGACCTCGGCGCCGAGTCGCTGCTCGCCCGCCGCCCCGAGGCCGTCGCCCTCGCCCGGGCCGTCGGCCTCGGCGACCGGCTCCAGGCACCGGCCACGACCACCGCGTCCGTCTGGTCCCGCGGCGAGCTCACCCCCATGCCCAAGGGGCACGTGATGGGCGTCCCCGGCGACGCCCGCGCCGTCGACGGGCTGCTCTCCGAGGAGGGCGTGCGCCGGATCGGCCTCGACCGCGAGCTGCCCCCGACCGGCATCGGCGACGACATCGCCATCGGCGCGTACGTCGCCGAGCGCATGGGCCACGAGGTCGTCGACCGGCTCGTCGAGCCCCTCCTCGGCGGCGTCTACGCCGGTGACGCCTACCGCATCTCGATGAAGGCCGCCGTCCCCGCCCTCTTCGAGGCCGCCCGCCACCACCCCATGCTCACCGCCGCCGTCCACGCCGTCCAGCAGGCCGGAGCCGCCGTCCCGGCCGACGCGGCGGGCGCCGCCACCGGCCTCGGCGGCTCCGTCTTCCTCGGCCTCGAGGGCGGTGTGGGGACCCTGCCCGGCGCCGTCGCCGACGCGATCCGCGCCGCCGGCGGCGAGATCCTCACCCGTACCCCCGTCACCGCCCTGCGCCGCACCGGGCCGGCCGGCTGGGAGGTCGTGGTGGGAGACGCGGGCGACCGGGTCCTGACCGCCGACGCCGTGGTCCTCGCCACCCCCGCCGGGCCCGCCGCCGCGCTCCTCGCCGGCCACGCGCCCGCCGCCTCCGCCGAACTGGCGGAGATCGCGTACGCCTCCATGGCGCTGATCACCCTCGCCTTCCGCCGCGCGGACATGCCCGCCCTCCACGGCTCGGGCTTCCTCGTGCCGCCCGTCGACGGCCACACCATCAAGGCGTCCACCTTCTCCAGTCAGAAGTGGCGGTGGGTCGCCGACGGCGCCCCCGACCTCTTCGTCCTGCGCACCTCCGTCGGCCGCCACGGCGAGGAGGGGCAGGTCCACCGCGAGGACACCGACCTCGTCGCCGCCTCCCTCAAGGACCTCGCCGCCGCCACCGGGCTCGCGGCCCGCCCCGTCGCCACCACCGTCACCCGCTGGACCGGCGGCCTGCCCCAGTACCCCTTGGGCCATCTCGCCCGCGTCGCCCGGGTCCGCGAGGCCGTCGCCGCCCTGCCCGGACTGCGTGTCGCGGGCGCCGCGTACGACGGTGTCGGCATCCCCGCGTGCGTCGCCTCGGCCCATCGAGCGGCCGACGAGATCATCGCCACGTCGAAAAGGACCGACCCCGGTGCGGGGCACTCCTCGTGACGGGCGAGAATAGGCGTATGAGTGCGCCCGAAAAGATCCCGAACGCCGGTAAGAAGGCGAAGGACCTCAACGAGGTCATCCGCTACACCCTGTGGTCTGTGTTCAAGCTGCGCGACGTTCTGCCCGAGGACCGCGCCGGTTACGCCGACGAGGTCCAGGAGCTGTTCGACCAGCTCGCCGCCAAGGACATCACCGTCCGCGGCTCGTACGACCTGTCCGGTCTGCGCGCCGACGCCGACGTCATGATCTGGTGGCACGCCGAGACGAGCGACGAGCTCCAGGAGGCGTACAACCTCTTCCGCCGCACCCGCCTGGGCCGCGCCCTGGAGCCGGTCTGGTCCAACATGGCGCTGCACCGCCCCGCCGAGTTCAACAAGTCGCACATCCCGGCCTTCCTGGCCGACGAGAACCCGCGCGACTACGTCTCGGTCTACCCCTTCGTGCGCTCCTACGACTGGTACCTGCTGCCGGACGAGGACCGCCGCCGGATGCTCGCCGACCACGGCAAGATGGCCCGCGGCTACCCCGACGTCCGTGCCAACACGGTCGCCTCCTTCTCGCTCGGCGACTACGAGTGGCTCCTCGCCTTCGAGGCCGACGAGCTGCACCGCATCGTCGACCTCATGCGCCACCTGCGTGCCTCCGAGGCGCGGATGCACGTCCGCGAGGAGGTCCCGTTCTACACCGGTCGCCGCAAGAGCGTCGCCGACCTGGTGGCGGGCCTGGCCTGACACGGCCGTACGAACCTGGTGGCGGCCCTGCTCCCGGCCGGGCGCGCCACCCCTTGACCCGGAAGATCAGACGGCGGGCGTCTTCGTTGCCCTCCCGTCCAGCGACACCGGGTCCGGCTCCGGGTGCGGCGCGCATGACGCGCGCCGCACCGGCGTCATTTCCGGGCCCTTTTCGGCGTCCGGCACCGCTCCTGTGAGCAGGTAGCGCTCCAGGTATCCGTTCGCGCAGGCGTTCGGCCCGCCCGCGACACCGTGCGTGCCCGCGTCCCGCTCCGTCACGAGGGCCGCGCCCGACAGTCGGCGCTGCAGTTCGAGGGCTCCCGCGTACGGGGCCGCCGCGTCCCGCTCCGCCGCCAGGATCAGCACGGGCGGCAGCGCCCCGGGATCCGTCCGCACGTCCAGCGGCCGTTGCCGGGGGGCCTTCCAGTACGCGCAGGGCAGGTTCGTCCACGCGTTGTCCCAGGTCTCGAACGGGGCCCGCTCCGCGAGCAGCGTGTTGTCCCGGTCCCAGACGGCGAACTCCTCCGGCCAGGGCGCGTCGTTGCACTCCACCGCCGTGTACACCGCCCGTCCGTTGCCCGCGTCGGGACCCGCCGTCTCCGGGGGCGCGGCCTGGGCGATCAGCGGCTTCGGATCGCCCTTCAGGTACGCGGCGAGGGCGCCCGCCCGCAGCGGCCAGAACCGGTCGTCGTAGCCGGCCGCCAGCATCGCCCCGTGCAGCTGGCCGGGCCCGACCCGGCCGCCCGCCGGGCGCGCCGCGAGTTCGGCGCGGACCCGGTCGTAGCTAGCGCCCACCTCCCGCGCGGTGCCCCCGAGCCCGTACACCGCGTCGTGCTTCGCCGCCCAGGTGCGGAAGTCCGCCCAGCGCCGCTCGAACGCCTCGGACTGGGCGAGGTTGTTGTGGTACCAGATGCGGCCCGGCGTCGGGTCCACCGGCGCGTCGAGGACCATCCGGCGCACCCGGTGCGGGAAGAGGGTCGCGTACAGGCCGCCGATGTATGTGCCGTACGAGGCTCCGAGGTAGGTGAGGCGCGGCTCGCCGAGCGCCGCCCGCACCACCTCCAGGTCCCGGGCGTTGTTGAGCGAGTGGTAGTGGCGCAGGGCCGGGCCCGTCCGGCGGGCGCAGCCCTCCGCGTACGTCTTCGCCCGCGCGATCCGCTCCCGCTTGTACACCTCGGACGGCCGGTTGGGCGCCGGGGTCGGGCCCGTCACCCGGTCCGCCGGGTCCTGGCAGGAGACCGGTGCCGAGCTGCCCACCCCGCGCGGAGCGTAGCCCACCAGGTCGTACGCGGCGGAGATCCGCCGCCACTCCGGGAGGTCGGCGGCCAGCGGGAAGTACGTGGAGGAGGCGCCCGGGCCGCCGGGGTTGAAGAGGAGCGCTCCCTGCCGGCCGGCGGCGGGCCCCGAGGCCCGGACGCGGCTGACGGTCAGCGGGATACGGGGCCCGTCCGGGTCCGCGTAGTCGAGCGGCACGCGGACCGTGCCGCAGACGACGGACGGCGGCAGCTTCTCGGCCGCCGGGCAGGAGCCGAAGGCGATCCCCTCGGCGGCGGCCCGGCGGGCGGCGAGCACGGTGCCGCGCGTCTCGGACGGCGGGGCGTCGAGCGCGGGGGTGAGGGGGACGGAGGTGAACAGGAGGGCGCTGAGGGCTCCGTACAGCGCGGGAGAGGGCATCGGTGGTGCTTCCCTTCGTGACCGCGTGCGCGTGGGGCGCGCGCGGGGGCGAAGAGATCGTCGGCGCGGGGGAGGAGCGAAGTAAAGGAACTACGGCAGGCGTACGGGAGCGTGTCCCCGGAGTGCCGCGCGGAGCTCGGGCTCCAGGACGGCCGTGCCGCGCGTCGCGAGCGCGGTGAGCGGATCGGTGGGGGAGAGGCCGGAGAGCAGCCGCTGCCCGGCGGGGGACGCCCAGCGGGTGTACGGGTACACCTCGACGCGGCCGATCAGCAGGCACAGTCCGGACGCGAGCAGCGGCAGCGCGAACGCGGCGACGACCATGGTCCGTTCGGCGCCGGGTACGAGGAGCGCCGCCGCCGTCCCGAGCGCCAGGGACAGCAGGAAGGCGGCCCGCACCGCGCGGACACCCGCCGCGACCTCTCGGCGGCCCGCATCGGACACGGCGAGCCCCCGGTCGACGAGCCGCTGACCGAGCGACCGCACCGGGTCGGCGGCGGCCACCGCCGGACGGACCGAGGGGATCGGGGACTGCCCGCCGGGCCCGATGGCACCGAGCACGGTGCTCTCCCACTCGTCGCGGGAGCCGGTGGAGGAGTCCAGGACCGTCGCCCAGCCGGTGTGGGCGAGCAGCAGCCGCCGCTCCCGGTGCATGGCGACGAGGGTGAGATCGGTGACCCGGAGCGGACCGCCGGCGAGGTAGGCCGCTTCGAGGACGGTGAGCTCGGCGTCGTCCCCCGCGGGGGACGGGGCGGTGGGCAGGGCCGCCACGAGGGTGGCCCGGCACAGCCGCGCGCAGCCGATGCCGGCCACGACGCACGCCACGAGGAGAAGCGGAACCCAGACCATGTCCGAGTTCTACGACAGGACCGGCAGGCCCGCCACTCGAACGGGTGATCAGCCGCTGGAACTGGAGCACGAACTCCCGCTGGAACTGGAGCTGGAGCACGAACTGCCGCTGGAGCTCGAACAGGAACTGCCGCCGCCTCCTCCGCCGCAGCTGGACCCTCCACCCGAGCACGAACCGGAGGAACACGAGCCGGACGAGCAGGAACCGGAGTCTCCGCCCGAGGAGCCGCCCCCGCCGCAGAAGCTGTTCTCCGCGCACCACGCGACGGCCACACCGGCGGCGTAGTCCGCGGTGGAGTGCCGTGCGGCCGCGGGCCGCCTTCCGCGCCCCCGCCCCCGCGGCGGCGCGTACACCCGGGCGGCGGCGAGGAGTTGTTCCCGCAGCACCGGGTCGGGCAGCCCCCGCAGCCCGTACAGGGCCACGAGGTGACCGGCGTCCGCGAGGTGCCCGTGGGCCCTTCCGTACGCCGTGAGGGCGGCCTGCCCGGTCGAGGTGACCCGCTTCGAGGCGATCGCCCCGCACGAGATGGCCGTGACCCCGGCGGCGAAGAGGGCGGGCAGCACCTTCACCACGAACGGCACCGACATCTCCGACGCGGTGGCCAGGTCGAGGACCGTGAGGACGACCGAGACGGGGAAGAGGAAGAAGGCCGTGAGACCGAGCGCGAGGCACCAGCCGAGGGTGCTGCTCCGCCGCGCCGGTTCCACGATCAGCCCGCGCCCCGCGAGTCCGTCGCCGATCTCCTGGACCGCCGGGTGCCGCATCACGGCGAGCCGCAGGTGGTGCAGGGCCCCGTGCGGGGCGGCCGCGTGCTCCTGGAGCACGGCGCGTTCCACCGGGTCGTACGCGACGGGCCGGACGACCGCGACGATGCCGGGGCCGCCGATGGCGATCCGGCCGTCGTACTGGAGGGCGGCGATGGCGGTGTCGACGACCCGCGCCGGGCCGCCGTTCAGGAAGGCGGCCTCGTACCGGTCGTGGACCGGCCCGCCGGAGCCGCCGCGCGACCGGACGACCCGGGTGACGAGCAGCGCGATGCCGGCGGCGCCGGCCATGTAGAAGACGACGACCAGGGTGTTCACGGTCACCTCCGTACAAGGGCGTGGCGGGCGGCCCGGGCGAGCCGGACGGCGCGGCCGGGGGGACGGCTGCCGGAACGGTCCTGCCACCACTCCGTGAGCCGCCGTCGCGCCGCCGGGTCCTCCGGGCGGTCGGCGAGCAGCAGGTGCTCGGCGAAGTCGAGGGCGTCACGGCGGTAGCCGCCGGTCATGGGGCGGGTCCTGGCGTACGCGAGGAACGCGGGCCGGAAGCCCCTGCCGAGGATCTCCGGCAGCTCGGGGGCGACCTTCGCGACGACACCGGCCCGCTTGGCCGCGAGCGCCCGGCTCTGCACCCCGAGGCGCCGGCTGTCGAAGCCCTCGGGGGCGGGGGTTCCGGCGACGAGCGCGGACAGCAGTGCGGCCTGCGCGAGGCCGAGGCGCTGGCGGGCGGCGTCGCAGGACACGGACACGTCGTCCGTGGCGCGGGGCTCGGGCAGCTGCTCGGGTGTCACGACATCGGCAGCGGCGGCAGCGGTTCTCGTCCGCGGCGGTATCGACGTCGGCATGGGTCCGCCCGACACCCGGGCGCCCGCGCCGATGAGCAGCGGCGGGGCCACCGTCTGCCGGGCGACCGTCCCCCGGATCACCGTCAGTTCCGCCGCCAGCTCCTCCGCCGGCGGGAAGTCGTCGTCCCGCTCCAACAGCACCCCCGGCGGGGAGACCCGCGACGTGAGATCCGCCAGAACGTCGAGCACCGCACCCGGCACCGGATGCGCGTGCGTGTCGTGCCAGACGCCGTCGCGTTCGACGCCGCCCGCCACGTGCACGTACGCGATGGCCTCCACCGGCAGCTCGGACAGGGCCTTCGCCGGGTCCTCGCCGTGGTTGACGTGGTTGGTGTGCAGGTTGGCGACGTCGATGAGGAGCCGTACCCCCGTACGCTCCACGAGCTCCGCCAGGAACTGCCCCTCCGTCAGCTCCTCCCCGGGCCAGGCGATCAGGGCCGCGATGTTCTCCAGGGCGAGCGGCACGGGCAGCGCGTCCTGCGCGATGCGCACGTTCTCGCAGAGCACGTCGAGCGCGTCCCGGGTCCGGGGCACGGGCAGCAGGTGGCCCGCTTCCAGGAGCGGCGACGCGGTGAGCGGCCCCCCGGCCCGTACGAACGCGATGTGCTCCGTGACGAGCGGCGCCCCCAGCGCCACCGCCTTCTCCCCGAGCGCCGCGAGCCGCGCCGGGTCCGGCCGGTCCGCGCCGCCGAGCCCCAGCGACACCCCGTGCGGGACGACCGTCACGCCGCGCTCCCGCAGCCGGGTCAGCGAGTCGGGCAGGTGGTCGGCGCAGATGTTCTCCGCGACCACCTCGACCCAGTCGACGCCGGGCAGCGCCTCGACCGCCTCCGCGATCTCGGGACGCCAGCCGATGCCGATGCCGAGTTCCGCCATGTCCCCCATGTCCCGTCCCCCTCCTTCGGTCCTCAGTCATCCACGTGATGACCCCGGTGGAGACGTTCGAACCCAGGGAGGGGGACGTTCAGAGCTACATTTGAGGTTCCGGCGTCCGGAGGGCGGCTCCGCCCAGATCGAGCCGGTCGGCGAGACCGGCCTTCGTGAACGCGGCGACCACGTCGTCACGGCTCTCGGTGAAGTGGGCCCAGCTGTCGCAGTGGACGGGGACCACGCGGCGGGCACCGAGGATCCCGGCGGCCTCGGCGGCCTGTGCGCTGTCGAGGACGATCACAGCGCCGTCGAAGAGCTCGGTGAAGCGCGGAGCCCCGGCGAAGAGGATGGCCGTGTCCACCGGACCGAACCGTTCGGCGATCTCCTCGACCAGGCCGAGCGAGGCGTTGTCGCCACTGACGTAGATCGTGGGCAGGTCCTGCCCGGTCAGGACGAATCCGACGACCTGGCCGGTGAACGGCTCGACCTCGTCGCGGGTGCCGGGCCCGTGCAGGGCGGGCACGCCCGTGACGGTGACGGTGCCGCCGCCGGGGCGGTCCAGGTCGACCGACTCCCAGTCGGCGAGGCCCTTGGCCCCTGTCCCCAGGCGCTGTGCGCCGCCGGGCGTGGTCAGGGTCAGCGGGACGTCCGCGAGCAGGGCCCGGCCGGACGCGTCGAGGTTGTCGGGGTGCTCGTCGTGGGAGAGCAGCACCACGTCGATCGGGCCGAGTTCGGCCGGCGTGGCGGAGGCGGGCGCCGTCTTGGTCAGCAGACCGCCGGGCACGGGGTACTCGCGGGGCGCGTCGAAGGTGGGGTCGGTGAGGAAGCGCAGGCCGCCGTACTCGAAGAGCGCGGTCGGGCCGCCGAGGACGCGGACGGGGATCTGCTCGTGCTGGGTGGGCGTGCTGATGTCAGTCATCAAAACCTCACGAATAAGTGGCGATCCATCCGTGAGAACCATAGCCCATGCCTCACGGATGAACGCAACCCGTACCATGAGAACCATGAGTGAGACGCCGACGCCGACCGCCGAGTCCGTGCTGCCGCCCGCACCGGGGGAGGAGGAGTACGTCGCCCTCGCCTTCGTGAACAGCGCCGTCGCGCTGCCCGGAGGACACTCCATGGACGGCCTCAACACCCCCGAGGCCACGAACCGGTGGCTCACCGACCACGGCCTCGCGCCGGCCGACGCCGGGGTACAGGAGATGTGCGCGGCGCAGCTGCGCTCCCTGCGCGAACACATCGGTTCGCTGTGCGCCGCCCGCGTCGCGGGGCTGCCCGCCCTGCCCATGGCGGTCTCCGCCGTCAACGACGCGCTGAGCAAGGCCCCCACGGCCGCCCTGCTGTACTGGGACGAGAAGAACGGCCCCTACCGCGCGGCGCCCTGCCCCACCGACCAGATCCTCGGCCGCGCCCTCGCGGCCCTCGCGGCCAACGCGGCCGACCTCCTCACCGGCCCCGACGGCGAGCGCCTCACCCGCTGCGGCTCCACCCCCTGCCGGCGCTACCTGCTGCGCCACGGCCGCCGCCACTGGTGCTCGACCCGCTGCGGCGACCGCGCCCGCGCCGCCCGCGCCTACGCCCGCCGCACCCGGCCGGAGGCGGACTGACGGGCGCGGTTCACCTGGTGGAGTTCACCTGCTGCCGTTCACCTGGTGCCCGGGACCGTGTGGTAGGTCGTGATCAGCGTCCACTCGACGAGCGTGCCCGGGCGATCCCGCAGCGCGCGGAGGGTGATGTCGGCGGGATCGGACACGCAGGTGCGGAGGATCGCCCTGTGCCGCACCGAGCACGGTTCCGAGAGCTTCACCCGTGGACCGTCGCCGGGAGCGTCCCACGTCACGAGCTCACCGCCCGTGGAGCGCAGGTCCCCGAGGGCGTCGGGTGCGGGACCGTCCACGACGAAGTACAGGTGCACCCGCATCATGCAGTCCATCGCGGGCTGCTTCGGGGCGTTCTGGTCGAGGAAGTTCCTGCCGCCACCCCGGGCGCACACGTCCACCAGCGTCGTGCGCAGGGCCGGACCCCACGGCCCGGACCTGCCGATCTCCTCGGCGCGCGCCCGCAGTTCACGCTCGGCGCGCTCCCGCTTCCGCCGGACCTCGTCCGACCTGGCGATCCTCCGGAGCTTCCCTTTGCGGGGGCGGCGGGTACAGGCGTCGACCCCCACCAGGACGAACAGAAGCAACAGGGACGCGGCCTGGCCCGCCCGGCGGCCTGAGTGTGGGCTCATGCCCCGAGTGTCCTACGGCCGGGGCAGCCGCAGGTGAGGAGCGAAGAGGCGGCTTCCCTCGGACACGACCGTCTTCCCGGGCGCGATCTCCGTGAAGCCGGCGTCCCGCACCACGGGCAGCCCGCTGCCGCTCGCCGCGAGCTCCACCCAGTGCCCGGGCGTCGCGGTGCGCACCGCGAGCGGGAAGCCCGCCTCCTGCCAGGCCTTCCGGTCCGCGTCCGGCATCGCCCACCACAGCAGCTGCGCGCCGTGTCCGGCCTGCGCCATCGTCTTGCCCGCCGACATGTCCAGCCCGGGGTTGATCCAGAGCGTCACGGCCCCGTCCGGTACGGGGCCGGGCGCGGCCGGGTCGTCGAGGTCGGTGCCCGACACCTGGAGCTTGGCCAGCTCCTTGGGCCAGCCGTCGAGCGGCACCGGCGGGAAGACCCGTACCTCCGCCTCCGCGCCGGTCACGGTGATCCCCGGGAGCGCTCCGGCCTTCCGCCACTCCGCGCCGCGCGCCCGGCGCACGACCTTGCGGATCCGGGCGTCCTGCCAGTCCGTCATGAGCTGCGCCCACTCGCCCTCTCCGAGGGAGCGGTCGTCGGTGAGGATCTCCAGGACGGCCCGCGCGGCGGTCTCCAGGGCGTCGGTACGCGACGGGGGCGCGTCGCGCTCGATCCGTACCACCAGGGGGAGGACGAACTGGGGCTTCTCATCGCGGAGGTCGGTCTCGTCGCTGCTCACCCGGCAAGTCTGCCACCGCCGTGACGCACGCCCGACGGCGGGACGACGGGGGCAATCTTGTGGGAATCGGAGCTTCCGGGCCAGGATGCCCTGCATGAAGAGTGATCTTTTCGCCGGCGAACACCTCGCCGAGGCGGCCGGCTTCCCGGGCATGACCCTGCAGAACGCGAAGTCGGTCAAGTACACCGTCAATGGCGAGATGCACGCCCGCCAGGGATCGATGATCGCCTTCCGCGGCGACCTCCACTTCGAGCGCAAGGGCCAGGGCATCGGCGGCCTGCTCAAGCGGGCCGTCACCGGCGAGGGCCTGGCGCTGATGGCCGTGCGCGGCCAGGGCGAGGCCTGGTTAGCGCACGAGGCGCAGAACTGCTTCATCATCGAGATCGAGCAGGGCGACGCCTTCTCGGTCAACGGCCGCAACGTCCTCTGCTTCGACTCCACCCTCCACTACGAGATCAAGACCGTGAAGGGCGCCGGGGTCACCGGCGGCGGCATCTTCAACTCCGTCTTCTCCGGCTACGGGAAGGTGGCGCTGATCTGCGAGGGCAGCCCCATCGTCATCCCCGTCTCCCCGCAGGCCCCCGTGTACGTCGACACCGACGCCGTCGTCGGATGGAGCGAGCAGCTCCACACCTCGCTGCACCGCTCGCAGTCCCTCGGCTCGATGATCCGCGGCGGCTCGGGCGAGGCGGTGCAGCTCAAGCTGGAGGGCCAGGGCTTCGTCGTCGTCCGGCCGAGCGAGCACACCCCGCAGAAGAACTCGTCGAGTTGAGACTGGAGCGGGTCGGGCGCCGGTACGGCCCGCGCGGGCCATGGGTCCTGCGCGGGGCCGTCCTCGACCTGCCCGCCTCCACCCTCGTCCGGGTCGCCGGCACGAACGGCACCGGCAAGTCGACCCTGCTCCGGCTGATCGCCGGGATCGACGCCCCGAGCGAGGGCCGGATCACCGGCCGCCCGCCCCGCACCGCGTACGTCCCCGAGCGGTTCCCCGCGGCCCTGCCCTTCACGGCCGCCGACTACCTGGTCCACCTGGGCCGCGTCCAGGGCCTCGGCCGGGCGGCGGCCCGGGCCCGGGCCGGGGAGTGGCTGGAGCGCTTCGGGGCCGGGGAGCACGCCCGTACCGAACTGGCGGAACTCTCCAAAGGCACCGGTCAGAAGGTCGCCGTCGCCCAGGCCCTCATCGCCGACCCGGACCTCCTCGTCCTCGACGAGGCCTGGACCGGCCTCGACGCCACGGCCCGCACCGCGCTCGACCGCGCCGTCCGGGAACGGGTCGCGGCGGGCGGCACGGCCGTCTTCGTCGACCACGACCCGCGCCGCCTGGCCGGGGAGGCGGACGCGGTGTACGAGGTGGAGTCGGGCGCGGTACGGGCCGTGGCGCCCGCCGCGCGGGACGTACCGCCGGGCCCCCGGGTGCGGATCACCGCCTCCGGCGGCAAGTCCCTCCCGGAGGGCCTGCCCGGCGCCCCCGCCACCGAGCCGCCGGACCCGGCCGACCCTGCCCGCCCCCTCGTCCTCACCGTGGACGCGGCACACTCCGACGCCCTGCTCGGGGCGCTCCTCGCGGCCTCCTGGCACATTCACCGACTCGACTCCGAAGGCGTCCGGGTATGACGGCGCTCCTGCGCTACCAGACGGGTCTGCTGCTCCGCTCGCAGCGCTGGCTCGCACCGCTCCTCCTGTACGCGGCCTTCCTCGCCGTCGGCGTCCGCGCCGGCGAACCCGTGCTCGGCGCCCTCGGATTCTCGGCGGCGCCGCTGGTGCCGGTGACGGCCTGGTGCGTGCGGATCTGCCTGACCCAGGAACAGCCCGCCGCCCGGCACGTCGTCGCCGCGGCCGCCGGCCGGAGCCGCGCCCACCTCGCGGCGCTCCTCACCGGGACCGCGCTGCCGGGGCTCCTCGGCGTGGCCGCCGTCCTCGGTCTCACCGCGGTCGGCGACCGGCGCGGGATCGGCCCGCTCGCCGCCGCGGGCGCCGGGCTCCTCGCGACGGCGGCCTGCGTCCTGACGGGCGCCGCCGTCGGCGCGCTGGCCGCCCGCCCGTTCCTCAAGGCCACCGGCTGGTCGGTCACGGCCCTGGTGTCCGGCTCGCTGCTGGCCCTCGTCACCACCGGCTCCCCGGCGAAGCACGCCCTGACCGCGCTGGTCACCGGCTCCCGCACGACGACCGCGCACCTTCCCTGGCTCGCGTGCGCCGGCGCCGTGCTCCTCGCGGCGGCTACGGCGACCCTCGCCTGCCGGGCCACGGCACGCCTGGAGTGAGCGGGCTCGGAGTGAGTACGCTCGAAGGCATGACCGAGTCCACGTCGTACTGCGACGGAACCCCCGGGCCCACCGGCCCGAAGCCCGAACCGGCGGCCGAGGGACCGTTCGCCTCGTGCGTGCTGTGCCAGGAGCCGACCGAGTACCCCGAGTCGACCAAGGGGATCACGCTCTGCCCGGTCTGCGAGTGGCAGGAAGCCCAGCGCACGGCCTGCTCGGGCTGAGGAGCGAGAAGCTCAGCGGCCGCCCATCAGCTCCGAGACCTTCACGAAGCGGTAGCCGCGCGCCCGCAGCTCCGGGACGATCCGGCGGATCGCCTCCTCGGTGACGGGGGCGGCGCTGCGCGTGCAGTGCATGACGACGAGCGAACCGGGCTTCACGCCGTCGAGTACCTGCTCGGCGACGGCGTCCGCGTCCTTGGCGAAGGCGTCGCCGCTGACCACGTCCCACTGGACCGCCGTCACCCCGGCGGGACCGAGCGCGCGCAGGGCCGCGTCGTCGTAGCAGCCGCCGGGGAAGCGGAAGTACGGGACGACGTTGACGGCCCCGGCATCCCGGAAGGCGTCGAAGGCCCGCTGCACGTCGGCCGTCATGTCGGGGCCCGCGACGGTCGGGAGGCCGTAGCAGGGGGACGCGAAGGCGTAGTGGCTGTACGAGTGGTTGGCGATCTCGAAGCGCGGGTCGCCGCCGATGGACTTGGCCTGGTCCGGGTACTCCTCCGCCCAGCGGCCCGTCATGAAGACGGTGGCGTCCACCTTGAGCCGGCGCAGCGTCGCGATGAGCTGAGGATTGTCGAAACGCTCGCCGCCCGCCGCCCGGGGGCCCTGGTCGGCCGTCATGTCGGCGTCGAAGGTGAGCGCGACGACCTTCTCGGTGCCCTGCGCGCGGCGGCTGTAGACGGGGGTGAGCCCCCCGGGCCCCGGCGCCATGGTGGGAGGGGCGGCGGGCACGCGCGCGGGCTTCGGGCCGGCGGCCGCGCTCGCCCGGGGCGACGGGCTGTGGGACGCGGTCGGGGTCTTCGCCTTCGGCGCCCTCGGCTTCTCGGCGGCGCCCCCGCCGCAACCGACGAGAGCGGCGCCCAGGAGAACGAACGCCGCCATCTTTCGTACAGGAATGTTCACGATCGGAAGTTAACCGATCAAAGTAACTAACGCTCGCGACTGGCCCGCTCGCGACGGAAAGGGAGGACGATGGCGCCGCTCACGTCAGAAGTAGCCGCCGCCGGCACTCGTCGACGTCGAAGTCCGCCGGCGGGTACGTCGGGTCCAGCGCCTCCAGATGTTCGAGCAGCAGCTTGCTGATCGCCCAGTTCCGGTACCACTTGCGGTCCGCCGGGACCAGGTACCAGGGGGCCTCGTCCGTCGTGCAGCGGTCGAGGGCGATCTCGTACGCCTCCCGGTACGCCGGCCACACCGCCCGCTCCTCGATGTCGCCCGCGTTGAACTTCCAGTGCTTCTCGGGGTTGTCCAGGCGCTCCAGGAGCCGGTTGCGCTGCTCCTCGTACGAAAGGTGCAGGAAGATCTTGACGACCGTCACCCCGTCGTCGGCGAGGGAGCTCTCGAAGCGGTTGATCTGGTCGTAGCGGCGGTCGAGCCGCGCGCGCGGGACCAGGTCGCGGACGCGCGCGATGAGGACGTCCTCGTAGTGCGAGCGGTCGAAGATGCCGATCTCGCCCGGCTGCGGGAGCGCCTTCATGATCCGCCAGAGGAACGGATGGTTCTGTTCCTCCGGCGTCGGGGCCTTGAAGGCGCGGATGCGGCAGCCGGACGGGTTGAAGAGGCCGATGACGTGCTTGACCGTGCCGCCCTTGCCGCTGGTGTCCATGCCCTGGAGGACCAGGAGCAGCCGGCGCCGGTCGCCCGCCGTGCTCGCCGCGTACAGGCGTTCCTGGAGGTCCGCGAGGCGCGGCGCGAGGGCGGCGGTGGCGGCCAGGCCGGCCGCCTTGTCGGAGGGGCCGGCCGGGGTCGCCGAGGCGTCGTACGCGGTGAGGTCGAGCCGCTCGCCCTCGGGCACGCGGAGCACGTCCCGCAGGGGCGTGTCCTGCGGATACGACAGCCCCTTCCGCTTCCGGTCCGCCCGCTTCCGGTCGTCCTTCGTCTTCGCCACCGCGTGACCCTTCCGCCGCGCCACTCGTCCTTCCCCGATCCTGCGACGGAACCAGGTCGTCCGCGACCGCGAACCGGCTCGGCTCGGCTCAGGTCAGCTCAGCTCAGCACCAAGGGCCCGTCACCGCGAACGTCGTCCCCGGCGTGTAGCAGTTCACGTACATCGTGGAGCCGTCCGGGGAGAAGGTGACGCCCGCGAACTCGCCCCACTCCGGGGCCTCGGGCGTCCCGATGTTCTGCGCGCCCCGGGCGACCGGGTACACCTCGCCCTTCCTGCTCACCCCGTAGACGTGCTGCGCCCCGTCGCCGTCCTCGCTGACCATCAGGCCGCCGCTCGGCGTCAGACAGATGTTGTCCGGCGACTCGCCGGGGAGCTGGATGTCCGTGCTCGGGCCGAAGACGACGACGAGCGTGAGGCGGCGCCGGTGCGGCTCGTACTTCCACACCTGCCCGAAGTGGGTCGCGCCCGAGCCGTCCGTGAGGCGGGCGAAGGAGGACACGAAGTACACGGCCCGCCCGCCCCAGTAACAGCCCTCCAGCTTCTGGGCGTGCGTGATGCCCTTCGGGCCGAAGTCCTGGAGCCTGATGGGGGTCTCGGCCGCCTGCGGATCCGGTACGGGGACCCACTCGACGCCCTCGAAGCGCGCGCCGGTCTCCTGGATCACGGACAGGTCGGGTACGCCGGGCACCCGCATCGCCTCCAGCGCGCCGCCCGCGCGCAGCGAGCCGGTGCCGCCGAGCGGCTTGCGCGGGAGGAAGCGGTAGAAGAGGCCGAAGGGCTGCTGGAAGGCGTCCTCCGTCTCGTACACGATGCCGCTCGACGGGTCGACGGCGATCGCCTCGTGCTGGAAGCGGCCCATCGCGGTGAGGGGGACGGCTCCGGTGCGGCGCGGGTCGGCTCCGTCGACCTCGAAGATGAAGCCGTGGTCCTTGGTGTAGCCGTTCGTGCCGGCCTTGTCCTCGGTCTCCTCACAGGTCAGCCAGGTGTTCCAAGGAGTGTGCCCGCCCGCGCAGTTGACGGCGGTCCCGGCGATGGCGACGCGCTCGCCGAGGACGTTGTTCCGGCCGTCGAGTTCGAGGGCCGTGCACCCGCCCTTCGCGGCCGGGTCGTACGTCAGGCCGGGGACGGTGGGGACGCCGATGCGTCCGGTGACCCGGTTCTCGTGGTTGCGGACGAGGTGCACGCGTCCGCGCCGGCCGGCGAAGGCGCCCATGCCGTCGTGGTTGCTGGGGACGGGCCCCTCGCCGGAGCGGAGCGGATCGCCCTGCCGGGAGAGGACCTTGTAGCGGAAGCCGGCCGGGAGGTCGAGGAGTCCGGCGGGGTCGGGGAGGAGAGGGCCGTACCCCGCTCCTCCCGCGGCGACCGCGCTGCCGGCGAAGAGTTCGGAGAGCGCGCCGGTGAAGGCGATCCCGGCGACGGACGCGCCGGTGCGGGAGAGGATCTGACGTCGTGTCGCGGACATGAGGCAACCCACTTTTCCTGTTGGCGGACAGGCGTGTGCTGTGCACGGTGACGTGCGCTGTGGAGTGTGCTGTGACGTGTGACCCGCATGTGTGTATCACGCACTGTGGTGACACGTGAACCATGCGGGCCACAACAGCCTCATGTGGCGCGGGAACTGACCTGGGGTCAGATCAGTTCGGCGGTGAGCGTGATCGTCGTGCCCGTGAGCGCCTGGCTCACGGGGCAGTTCTTCTTCGCGTCCTCGGCGAGCGCCTGGAACTGGTCGGCGTCCAGACCCGGGACCTCGCCGCGCACGGTCAGGTGGATGCCCGTGATGCCCTCGCCCGGCTGGAAGGTGACGTCCGCCTTGGTCTCCAGGCGAGTCGGCGGATTGCCGGCCTTGGCCAGACCGCCGGAGAAGGCCATCGAGAAGCAGGAGGAGTGCGCGGCGGCGATGAGCTCCTCGGGGCTCGTCTTGCCGTTCGGTTCGTCCTTCCGGGCCGGCCAGGAGACGTCGTACGAGCCGAGGCCGGACGAGTCGAGGGTGACGACGCCGGAACCCTTGAGGAGGTCGCCCTGCCAGACGGTGTGGGCGTGACGCACGGTGGCCATGGTGGATCCCTTTCGATCGGGTACGGCCCCCAAGCTACTGCGCCACAAGCCCCTTCGCGTCGCGCGCGAGCGCGGTGAGCCGGGAGATGGCCCGGAAGTACTTCTTGCGGTATCCGCCGTTCAGCATCTCGTCGCTGAAGAGCCGGTCGAAGGGCAGTCCGGAGGCGAGGACGGGTATCTCGCGGTCGTAGAGGCGGTCCGCGAGGACGACGAGCCGGAGGGCCGTCGACTGGTCGGGGACCGGCTGGACGTCGGTGAGGCAGACCGCGGCGAGGTCGTCGGTGAGCGCGCCGTACCGGCTCGGGTGCACCTTGGCCAGGTGGTCGAGCAGGTGCGGGAAGTCGTCGAGGGACGCGCCCGGCGTCGCGTACGCGGTCTCCGTCACGACCTGGTCGGAGTACGGGGCGGGGGCCTCGGGCAGGCCGCGGTGGCGGAAGTCCTCGCCGTCGATCCGCAGCGGCATGAAGTGCGCGGAGAGGCCCTGGATCTCGCGGAGGAAGTCGGCGGCGGCGAAGCGGCCCTCGCCGAGCTTGCCGGGGAGCGTGTTGGAGGTGGCGGCGAGGGCCACGCCCGCCTCGACGAGCTTGCCGAGGAGGCTGGAGACGAGGACGGTGTCGCCCGGGTCGTCCAGTTCGAATTCGTCGATGCAGAGGAGACGGTGCCCGCTGAGGGTCTTCACCGTCTGCTGGAAGCCGAGCGCGCCGACCAGGTTGGTCAGCTCGACGAAGGTGCCGAAAGCTTTCAGCGCCGGATCGGCGGGGGTCGCGTGCCAGAGGGAGGCCAGCAGGTGGGTCTTGCCGACGCCGTACCCGCCGTCCAGGTAGACCCCGCGCGGCCCGCTCGGGGCAGCCGGCTTCTTGGCGAACCAGCGGCGCTTCCCCGCGCCGGTGGCGTGCGCCCCGCCGAGGCCCTCGGCGAAGCCGCTCAGCGCCTTGACGGCGTCCGTCTGGCTCGGCTGGTTCGGGTCCGGCAGGTACGTGTCGAAACGTACGGAGTCGAAGCGCGGCGGCGGCACCATCTCCGCGACGAGACGGTCGGCGGGGACGTGGGGCTCTCGGGAGCAGAGCGAGAGCGGGGCCGCTTCGGTGGAAGCCGCTTCGGTGAGGGCGTGGGTCGACACAGTTCCCCACTGTAAGCGCCATGTCAGACTGCGAGGATGCGACGCCTGCTCCCTGTGACGGACATGACAGCCCACGACACCGCCGCGGGGGAGGCCCCGGAGACCGGTGCGGGGACCACCGCGGAGGCCCCGGCCGGTGGCCGGGAATGGTCCCTCGACGAGCTGGCCGACGCCTACGCGTACCCGCAGGGTGACCGTGTGTGGCTGCGGGCCAACATGGTCTCGTCCCTCGACGGGGCGGGCCAGCACGACGGCCGCTCCCAGCCGCTCTCCTCCGAGACGGACATGCGGATCTTCGGCACCCTGCGCGGGCTCGCCGACGTGATCGTCGTGGGCGCGGAAACGGTACGTCTGGAGGGGTACCGCCCGGCCAGGGCGCGGGAGGCCTTCGCCGCCCGCCGGGCCGCCGCCGGGCAGGGTCCCGCACCCGTGATCGCCGTGGTCACCGCCTCGCTCGACCTTGACTTCTCGCTGCCGCTCTTCACGGAGCCGCTGGTGCCGACCCTGATCCTCACGGGGGCCGCCGCGCCCGCCGAGCGCGTACAGGCCGCCCGGAAGGCGGGTGCCGAGGTGCTCTTCGCGGGCGAGGGGGCCGGGGTGGACCCGGCCCGCGCGGTCGCGGTCCTCGCGGAGCGCGGGCTGCGGCGCCAGCTGACCGAGGGCGGGCCCCGGCTGCTGGGCCAGTTCGTGGCGGCGGAGGTCCTCGACGAGCTGTGCCTGACGATCTCGCCGACGATGACCGCGGGCGGCGCCCAGCGGATCGCCGGAGGCCCTTCGGTGGCCGTCCCGACACGCTTCGCCGTGGCTTCCGTGCTGGAGCAGGACGGCTTCCTCTTCACCCGCTACCGTCGGATCTGACAATCGGCGGAATTTGTCGTTCCGCTTTCCGTCCGCTGGGCACACTTATGTCGCAGACCCCGTGCGGGCACGGGGAAGGATGGTTTCCGCAGAAGGGCTCCTGAGGTGTTCACAAGCGTTCTGATGATCGAGAAGCCCCTGACCTCCGTCGACGTGGAATTCGTCACCACGCTGCACGGCGACGAGGGCGTGTCCTTCATCGTCCTTATGCAGCCGCGTGGTGACCAGGCCGACGTGCTGTTGCGTGCCATCGACGACGTCGCCATGGGCGAACTGAAGGAAGCCGCCCACGAGGGCGGGGAACCGGAGGGCAAGGCCGCCCGGGTCCCCGCCGAGCTGGCCCTGGAGCACTCGCTCCAGGCCCTGAGAGACGCCGGCTGCGAAGCGGTCGGCCAGGTCGTCGAGGACCACCCGCTCACCAAGATGAAGGCGGTGGTCGAGGAGTCGGAGGCGGACGAGGTGATCGTTCTCACCGCTCCGCACTACGTGGAGGAGTTCTTCCACCGGGACTGGGCCTCCCGGGCCCGCCACAAGGTGGGCGTACCCGTACTGAAGCTCTTCGCCCACAGCGAGGAGTAGGAACACCGAGGGTCCGTGTCCGCGCCCCGTGCAGGGGGCGCGGACACGGCGGCCCTCACGGGGCCGGGGACACGGCGGCCTGTCACGGAGCGCGGACACGGCGGCCCCGCACCGGCCGGGGACACTGCGGACCGCCGAGCCCCGTGCCCCGGGCCGCCCGGCGCGAGCCACTAGGCTGGTCCTTCCAGTACGACACAGCCAGACGCACCCGGGGAGAGATCCACATGGCACCCGCCATCCCTGCCGCCATGGAACGGCCGCACTTCATCGGCATCGGCGGTGCCGGAATGTCGGGCATCGCGAAGATCCTCGCCCAGCGCGGCGCCAAGGTCGCCGGCAGCGACGCCAAGGAGTCCCCGACCGCCGAGGCGCTGCGCGCCCTCGGCGCCACCGTGCACATCGGCCACGCCGCCGAGCACCTCGCCGGCGACGCCTCCGCCGTCGTCGTCTCCAGCGCCATCCGCGCCGACAACCCCGAGCTGGCCCGCGCCGCCGAGCTCGGCATCCCCGTCGTGCACCGCTCCGACGCGCTCGCCTCCCTCATGGACGACCTGCGCGCGATCGCGGTCGCCGGTACGCACGGCAAGACGACGACCACGTCGATGCTGGCCGTCGCCCTGACCGAGCTGGGCCTCGACCCCTCGTACGCCATCGGCGGCGACCTCGCCGGCCCCGGCACCAACGCCCGCCACGGCTCCGGGGACGTCTTCGTCGCCGAGGCCGACGAGAGCGACCGCAGCTTCCAGAAGTACGACCCCGAGGTCGCGATCGTCCTCAACGTCGAGCTGGACCACCACGCGAACTACGCCTCCATGGACGAGATCTACGAGTCCTTCGAGGCCTTCACCGCCAAGATCCGCCCGGGCGGCACCCTGGTCGTCGGCGAACACGCCGGCGCCCGCGAGCTGGCCCGCCGGGTCGCGGACCGCGACGGCCTGGACATCGTCACGGTCGGCGAGTCCGAGGACTCCGACGCCCGGATCCTGAAGATCGCCCCGAACGGCATGAAGAGCGAGGTCGTCGTCCTCCTCGACGGCGTCGAGCACACCTTCACCGTCTCGGTCCCCGGTCGCCACTACGCCCACAACGCCGCCGCGGCCCTCGCCGCCGGCGCCCGCGTCGGCATCGACCCGGCCGAGCTGGCCCAGGCCCTCACGGCCTACACCGGCGTCGGCCGCCGCCTCCAGCTCAAGGGCGAGGCCGCGGGCGTCCAGGTCATCGACTCGTACGCGCACCACCCCACCGAGATGACCGCCGACCTGGAGGCCATGCGCGGCGCCGCCGGTGGCTCGCGCCTGCTCGTCGTCTTCCAGCCCCACCTGTTCTCCCGCACCCAGGAGCTCGGCAAGGAGATGGGCGACGCGCTGGCCCTCGCCGACGCCTCGGTCGTCCTCGACATCTACCCGGCCCGCGAGGACCCGATCCCCGGCATCACCAGCGAGCTGATCATCGCCGCCGCGCAGCGGGCCGGCGCCGACGTCACGGCCGTCGGCGACAAGGCGACCGTCCCGGACGTCATCGCGGGAATGGCCAAGCCCGGCGATCTCGTTCTGACGATGGGCGCGGGCGATGTCACGGACCTCGGACCGCGCATCCTGGACCACCTGTCGAACTGAGGAGCATCCGATGACCGCGTACGAGGTCGAGAAGCCGGACGAGCAGTGGCGCGCGGAGCTCACTCCTGCGGAGTACCAGGTGCTCCGCCAGGCGGGCACCGAGCCGGCCTTCCGCGGGGAGTACACGGACACGAAGACGAAGGGCGTGTACTCCTGCCGGGCCTGCGGCGCGGAGCTCTTCACGTCGAACGAGAAGTTCGAGTCGCACTGCGGCTGGCCCTCCTTCTTCGACCCCAAGGACTCCGCGGCGGTCGAGCTGATCGACGACGCCTCCCACGGCATGGTCCGCACCGAGGTCCGCTGCGCGCGCTGCGGCTCGCACCTGGGCCACGTCTTCGAGGGCGAGGGCTACCCCACCCCGACGGACCAGCGGTACTGCATCAACTCGATCTCGCTGCGCCTGGAGCCGGACGAGGGCTGACGCCCGGACGCCTCGTCACCAGCCCCCTGTGGTAGGACTATTGCGGATTGCAAACAGTCTTCAACGGGGGGCGGGGGAACGTGGCAGTCACGGTTCCGGACTGGGCGGACACACTTCTCGACCTGATCGGGGTGGCGTGGCCGAACGTCGACGAGGACGCGTACCGCGAGATGGCGGACGCGCTCAGGGAGTTCGCGGAGGACCTGGAGGACGACGGTCAGCTCGCGAACAACCACTTCGAGCGGCTGCTGTCGTCCGGTGAGGGCGAGGCGCTCGACGCGCTCAACGAGCACTGGGCGAAGATCAAGACCAAGCACCTGAAGGACATCTCGGGTGCGGCGCGGACGGTCGCGGGTGGTCTGGACACGGCGGCCGGCGCGATCGAGGGCATGAAGCTCGCCGCACTCGTCCAGCTCGGCTATCTCGCGGCCGAGGCCGGTATCGCGATCTCGCTGATCCCGGTGACGGGCGGACTGTCGGCGCTGATCGGCGCGGCGTCGATGCGGGCCACGCAGGAGGTCATCAAGCGGCTGATCAAGGAGTGCGTGGAGGAGGCCGTCGGTTACGTCGTGGCCGCGATGACCGAGCCGGCGGTGGCGGCCCTCGAAGGCATGGCCGCCGATCTCGTCGTCCAGCTGGGCGCGGTGGCGATCGGTCTGCAGGACGGGGTCGACCTCGACCAGACCAAGGACGCCGGGCAGGACGGCTTCAAGGAGGGCGTCCAGTCCGGCAAGGAGGCCCTGAGCCTGGCCTCGGCCGGCGGCGGTGGCGGCGGAGGTGGTGGCGGTGGCTCGAAGGGCGGGGGGCTGAAGAACCTGCACATCGAGCATGCCGAGCACACCCACGCCTCCACCCAGCTCAACACCGTCAGCGCGGGCATCCACGGCAAGACCGCGGGCAAACTTACGAAGGCGAAGACCGCGCACGGCCGGACGCGGGGCCGCGACTCGATCGCCGACGCGATCGACCCGATCGCCGACAAGGCCCTCGAAGCGCTCACCAAGGCCGCGAAGAACATGGGCGACCACGTCGGCCAGACGCTGCCCAAGGCCGTCAAGCAGATCTCCGTCGACCACAAGACCACCGACGACAACCTCCGCGACCGCTTCGCCCGCCAGCGCAAGGGCGACCACGACAACAACGGCGGCGGGGGCGGCGGCGGTAACGGCGGCGGTGGGGGCGGCGGCGGTGGCGGCAACGGCCCGGGCGGCGGCAGCGGCAACAACCCCGGCGGAAACCGCATCTCACCGGCCCCGCCGTGGCACGGCAGCTCCGCCGGTAACATGAGGCACCACCGGACGGACCCGCTCGACGTCAGGCACCTGACGCCCGAACAGCAGCGAGCGGCGCTCGTCCAGGAGGCCCGCGACCTCGCGAACCAGGCGCGCAAGGCCGACCCCGACAACCCGAACGACCCCAAGCACCAGATCGACCTTGCCAAGACCCACTTCCCGCCCGGCACGAACCTCCTCGACGGATCGTGCTCCGGCAGCCTCCTGCACGACGGAACCGTCACGAGCCACTCCAGCTCCACCAAGGGAGCCGGCCAGAAGCTGCCCGACCTGCACCCCGCCATGCAGTCGATCTACGACGACGTCAAGGCGCAGATCGAAGGCGAAGGCAGGAACCCGGGGGCGGGACACGGCAAATGCGCGGAGGCCAACCTGGTCTCGGACCGGCTGCGGAGTCTCGACCCCGACGGCACCTCGATCACGTCGGCCGACGACGTACGCGAGGCCATGAAGGGATCGCAGGTCTACAGCGTGCAGATCGGCGAGCAGGTCAAACCGCACCCCCTCGGCCACGGCGAGTACAAAGCGCCGTGCCGGTCGTGCGAGATCGCAATGGACATGGCGGGTGTCTCCGCCTACACCGGATAGGAGTTCCCGTGCCACGAATGGAGACCCGGGAGGACGTCGACGCCTGGTTCGGGGAACACGGATGGTTCCCCGGCCGCGACGTGACCGACCAGGCGACGGCGATGATGAGGGAGGTCGCCGAGCAGTACCGTGAAGCAGGCTCTCCCGTGGAGCCCTTCGAGGCCGCGACCGCCTTCCTCACCGAACACGGGGGGCTGCGCCTGACGATCGACGCCCCCCGCGAGGAGTACCTCTACTTCACTCCGTACCTGGGCTACCGGTCGGCTCCGGCCGACGTCGCCGAGCTGAGCCGCGACCTCGGCGTCCGGCTCTTCCCGGTCGGCCTCGACAGCTCGGACTCGTCCCCGGTGCTCGTCGACGAGCGGGGCAGGTTCTTCTACCTGCACCACACCGGCGCCTACTACATGGGTGCCGACAAGCACGAGGCGATGATCGGCCTCGCCCACGCCCCGATGCAGGACGCGGAGGACTACTTTGTCTGACCCGACGCCCGACACGGCGGCGGGTTAGGAGCGCCCTGTGCCCCATCTCCGTGTCCCCGAGGACGTCGACGCCTGGTTCGCCGCGTACGGCTGGTTTTCCGGTGGGAATCCGGCGAAGGGGAAGTGTTCGTCATGGACGAGCAGAGCCGGTTCTTCACCATCAACAGCTTCGGCAACTACTACCTGGGCACCGGCAAGCACGAGGCCATGATCGGCCTCTTCCGGTGGCCCCTGCAGGACGCGGAGGATTTCCATGTCTGACCTGATTCCCGGCACGGCCGCGTCGTTGCTCATGCACGGCACGATCACCAGCCACACCAACCTCGCCGGCGACGGCGAGCCTCACCTTCACCCCGCCGTCCGGGAGTTCTTCGACGGGCTCCCGCCGTCCCTGCGCGAGCCGTTCATCGGCTACTGCGCCGAGTCCGCGCTCGTCTCCGACGAGCTCTTCGGTCTCGACCGGCAGCGGGCCGACGGCCGGACGATCACCCTGGACGAGGCTGCCCCGCACTTCGAGGGCGCCGCGCTCGTCGCCCGGAAGATCCGCCCGCACGGCGACCCCGAGCACGGTACGGAGGCCGAGGTCTGCCGCTCGTGCACGGCGCTCCTCGACCGGCTCGGCATCGACGTCCTCCACGGCGAGGGCTGACCTGCCCGTGGACGACGTACTGACGAAGGCCGGCTGGCGGCAGGGGCGGGACGCGGGGGACGCCGCCATGCTGGCGATCCTCACGACGGTGACGGTCGGCGGGGGGAGCGTCTTCCCCGCCGCCGAGCGGGCCGTCCGCGAGTTCCACGGCCTGCGCGTCCCGCCCGCCCCGGACGGCGGGCGCGAGGTCGCCGCCACCGGCTGCGTCGTCGACCCCCGCGAGGCCCGCTTCGCGGCCCCGCAGCTCGACCGGCTCGCGGCCGACCTGGGGGTCCGGCTCTTCCCCCTGGGCCGTACGGACACGGACGCGCCGCTCGCCGTCGACGAGGAAGGCCGCCTCGTCCTCCTCGGCCCCGGCGGCGCCTGGCTCCTCGGATCGACCGTGCGCGAGGGCCTGACCGCGCTCGCGGAGGGGATCGCACCGGCACGAATCCGCGCGCCCCGCCGGAGTTTCCCGCTGCCCGGCGAGGGCGGCGACTCCGCCGACCTCGCCGCCGCCGTACGAGCCGCGCTCGTCGCCGTCTACGTCCTGCACAGCAGCGGCGTGTACGGCGCCCGGGCACTGCGTCTGCGGGCGACGACCCTGCGGGGCATCGGCGTCGTGGCCGTGGACGAGGTCTTCCCGCTGGGCCCGGGCTCCCTCGACAGCAGCACCGAACCGCTGATCGCGGCGATGACCGGCCGCCTCGACGCCTCGGGCGTGCGCGCGGCCGGCTGCGAACTGACCCTGACGGTCACCGCCCCGCCGGGCACGGACGGCCCGTCGGCCACGGTGGAGTGCGCCGTGACGGTGGGAAACCCGGCCGAGGGACCCGTACTGACCCTCTCGGCGGCTCCGGCCGCGTCCCTCGCCCCCACGGCAGAGATCCTGCGCACCTGCGCCAAGGCCTTCGCCGCCTGGTCGGGAGTTCCGGTCCGCCCCTGACGGCTCAGTGGACGGAGAAGCCGCCGTCCACGAAGAGCGACTGGCCCGTGACGTACGCGGAGGAGGCGCTCGCCAGGAAGACGGCCGCGCCCGCGAAGTCCTCGGCGAGGCCGTTGCGGCCGACCATGGTCCGGGCGGCGAGCGCGTTCACCTTCTCCGGGTCGGAGGAGAGCCGCCGGTTGAGCGGGGTCATCACGAAGCCGGGCACCAGGGTGTTGGCCGTGACGCCGTACGGGGACCAGGCCTCCGCCTGCGAGCGGGCCAGCGACTCCAGCGCGCCCTTGGACACCCCGTACGCCCCGCTCTGGACGAACGCGCGGTGCGCCTGCTGGGACGTGACGTGGACGATCCGGCCGAAGCCCCGCTCGGCCATCCCGGGACCGAAGCGCTGACCGAGGAGGAACGGCGCCTCCAGGTTCACGGTCATCGTCGTGTCCCAGACCTCGTCACCCAACTCGCCCAGCGGCGGCCGGAGGTTGATCCCGGCCGAGTTCACCAGGATGTCCGGCTCGCCGAAGACGGCCGCCGCCGCCTCCGCCCCGGCCCTGATGCCCTCGCGGGTGCTCAGGTCGGCACTCACCCAGCCGGCCCGGCAGCCGGCGGCCGTCAGCTCGTCCACGGTCGCGACGAGCTCGCCCTCCTTGCGCGCCAGGACGACCACACGCGCCCCGGCCCGGGCCAGCGCCCCGGCGATGGCCCGGCCGATACCCGAACTGCCGCCGGTGACGAGCGCGGTGCGCCCGTCGAGCGAGAACAGCCCGGAGAGGTAGAGGGCGGGGTTCGTGTCCATCGTGGCGCTCCTCGCGTCGTACGGCGCCGGCCCGTCCTTGTGCGGTGGATGGCCGGTCCCCGCATCCTGGCACAGGGCCCTCGGGGGCAGCGGACCCGCATCACGATCGACGGCCGGACCGGGCCGCCCCGCGCGGCACCCCACGCTGGGCAGGCCGGCGGTCACACCCAGGTGTAGTTCGCGTCGGTGACGGCGGGGAGGGCGGCATCGGTGACGGTGGCGCGGGGGTCGGGCAGGGCGGCGAGGGCGGGGCCGATGGGCGGGAAGAGGGGCAGTTCGGCGGTCTTGCGGTAGTCGATCCATTCGACGACGCCGGTCTCGTGGCTGCCGTCGGGCAGTTCGTCCTGCTCGACCTCGGCGAGGGTGGCGCGGAGTTCGGGGGTGATGTGGAGGCGGTAGATCAGGTGGAGTTTGCGCGGGGGCGGGGTGGGTCCGGGGCGGGAGACGCGCTGGTCGACGACCCACATCAGGTCGCCGCCTTCGGCCAGGGCGATGTCGAGGTCGAGCTCTTCGGAGAGTTCGCGGGCGAGGGCATGGCCGAGGTCTTCGCCGTGCTCGACGTTGCCGCCGGGCGGGGTGTAGTGGGTGGAGTCGGCGCGGTCGCGGCGGATGAGGGCGACGTCGTCGCCGCAGAACACCAGGGCCGCGGTTCGGATCTTGATCCGGGAGAACGGGGCCGTCGCGGTGTCGGGTGTGCTGGTCATGGCGGCCAGTATCGTGGCCGGCCAGCCGGCCGGCCAGCCGGCGGGTCGGGCGGCGGGTCGGGCGGCGGGTCGGGCGGCGGGTCGGGCGGCGGGTCGGGCGGCGGGTCGGGCGGCGGGTCGGGCGCCCCGGTCAGGCGGCCGGCAGGCCGGGCACCGCGTCCGATCCGGGCGACCGAGGCGTGACTATCTTGATCACATGACACGTAGTCACCTCGCCATAGCGACAACCCTTCTGACCTGTCTCACGCTTTCCGCCTGCTCGGCGGACGAGGTTCCCGAAGGGGCGCCGCCGGCAGGCGCGGGAAAGCCGTCCGCGGGCAGGACCGGCGAGGTGCAGCCCTTCAGGGACGACACCGACGTACCGCTGACCAGGCAGCTCAGCCGGGGCGAGCTCACCCAGGCAATCCCCGACGCCGAGGACGTGGCCCCCGGCTACCTGCACAAGAGCCTGCCGGGGGAGCCCGACGACTGCGCTCCCTCGGATGCCCCCGCCCCGACCGGTTGGCAGCGGGCAGGCAGCGGCGAATACGACAGCCGCTCGCTGGAGATCGATCTGGACGTCTGCCAGTTCGACAACGCCGCGCACGCGAAGACGGCGTACGACCGGTGGTCGGACCGGGACGAGACGGCTCCCGCCAAGGTGCCCTCTCGGGTGGTCGGAGAGGAATCGGTCTTCCTCGCGTACACCGGATCGAGCGGCACGGTCTACGGCTACAGCCGGTCCGGCACCGTCGTCGTCCGAGTCCGCGTCAAGGAGGCGGGCGGAGATCCCACCGACGCCCATGACGTGCTGGCTGCCACGATCAAGCGACTCCAGCAGGTCCAGGCAGGCCGGAGGGCCACGGCGACAGTGGCCGACATCGCCGCAGCCGAGCAAGCCCGAGGGTAGGGTGCTTCGTCCGCCTCGGAGACCGCGTTCGTCAGGCCCAGCGCGAAGGCGTCCATGTGCTCGCGGAGGTAGCCCACCTCGATCTGGAACGGTTCCTTGGCGAATTAGGCCGAGTTGACCAGGTAGAGGGTGGCGACGGCCATGAGGGCCGCGTGGAAATCGCGTGCAGTTCCTCCTCGCTCAGCTCCAGCCCGTCGGCCCCGGGATCAGCGGGATCGGTCGGCATCCGGCCCGCCAACTCGTCCAGCTCCTGCTTGCCCAGGCCTGTCCGCACCCTGGTCGCGGTGTCCGTGAAGGAACTGCGGGCGAGGGCGCCCAGGGCCGAGTAGACCGCGAGCCCCTGCTCGGGGGTGAACACCACCCGGTACCCACCGGCCGGCAGGGCGACGATCCTTCCCATCAGCTGCCCGGCAGCCGGGGGACGAGGAGCGGGGCAGGCGGACGGCACGGTCACCTGGCCTTGAAGACGTACTTCTCGACCTCGCGGCGGTCGCGGTTCCAGAACGTGACCGAAGGGTTGGGGCCGACCGTGACGAACTTGACCTCGTCGGACACCGCGATGTCGAGCGGCGCTCCCTGCTCGGCCTGCTTCGGGTTCGCGAGAGCGAGGCCGAACGACTCGTAGGTGACTGTCTTCTCGCCCCCGAGGAAGAGCTTCATGCCCGCGTACGCCTTCTCCTTCGGCCCGATCGTGGCGATGGCCGCCGGCTTCGACTCCATCGGGCCGAGGGGGTTCTCGGTCTCCTGGCCGAAGTACACGAACGGGTAGTGGTAGAGCGTGCAGGGCTTGTCGGAGTTGTTGGTGGCCGTGAGGAGGAGGTGCTGGCCCGAGTCCCTCGGCCAGTACGACGTGTCGTACGAGAGGTCGTCGTCGACGCAGGCCTCGGCGGCCGCCGTGCTGCCCCCGTCCCCGCCGCCGCCGTCGCCGGGCGTGGCGGAGTCGGTCGCGACGGGTGGGGCGGTCGACTCGCTGGGCGCGGTGGTCTCGGTCGCACTCGGAGTGGTGGGCTGCTCGGAACCGGTCGTCGCGCTCGCGCTACCCGAGGGCGTCGCGCCCGACGCCCCGTCGTCCGAGCCGCCGCCCGGCTGACAGGCCGTGGACGAGAGGAGCGCGGCGACGGCCGCGGCTCCCAGGGCGTACGTCTTCCAACTCTTCCGGGCAGAGCCCATGGTGAACCCCCGTGTGCATCACATGGCTTGAACGATGTGGCTGACGATCCGATTCTGCACCGGAGCCGTGGCCGTCATCCGTTCCCGTCTCGCTTGTGACGAACGGAGGACATGGAAGTGATGCTTCCGGCCGAACGCCGTCTCAGCCGACCCGGGAGAGGAACTCCGTCCAGGTGGCGGGGGAGAGGGCGAGTTGGGGACCGGTGGGGTCCTTGTCTCCGACACCAGGGGCGAGCGCCGGCCGCCCGGCGGGGCGCCGGACCGCGCCCGGCCCCTCGACGGTGAAGGCGGGCGCGGTCTGCTCCTCGTCGAGGCGCTGGCCTCGCGGTGGACGGTGCTCGACCGCGTACCGGTCGGGAAGACCGTACGGGCGGAGCTCGATCTGCCCCGGCCTGGAGCGGCCGGCGGCATGAAGTGGTCGGAGCGGACCCGGCCCACGAAGCCGGCAGGACCGAGACGGGTCGCGTCCAGGATCGCGGGATCAGGCGGCGGTCAATGAACCGTGGATCCGACTGACGGCACGCAGGATCTCGTCTCGGTTCTTCGCTCGCTTGATCCATGCCGGAAGGTTGGCCACCAACGTCATCTTCCGTCCTGTGTCGTACCAGGGCGCTCGTTCCCGCAGCGACGCTTGGACGAAACGGCGGATCAAGTCGAGATGTTCGAGGTTGTACGCCCACAACCAGCCATGCCGGGTCTCAACCTGAAGCCACAGCGGCATACCGAAGTACGGATCCATCGCGGGTTCGGTTGTGCCGTGGGAGATCATGACCCGACGGCCGCTCCACATCCGTGACAGTCCGCAACCACGGCAGACCAGGCGTCGCGGCGTGAACAGAATCCGACCTCCGGGATCGGAGGCTTCGGGCGCGGGAATGACGCGGGCGGCCTTCGCGCAGCCGGGGCATCGCACAAGGATCGAGCTGATGAAGTCGTACTCGGTGCTGCGCGGGTCCCGGAACCGACCGGAGAACGAAGACATGCGGCGAGTATGCGGCTGCTACGGAGATCAGTGCATCTGGATTCGACCGCCCACACTTCCGGCACGCTCTTGCCGGCTGCGACGACTTCGACCGGATTAGGGCTCGACAGATGGCGCGGGGCTCCCGAACATGGCGCAGGACGTAGAGACGCTACGGGGGATCCCTCGGGTGCGTCCTCGTGCCGGGTGTGGTTCCGCCGGAGCTCGTGCGGCGCGATATGGGGTAGGGGTTAGGCGTCCGTGAAACGGATCGGCGACTACACCGTCCTTCGACTGCTGGGCAGCGGAGGCATGGGCTCCGTCCATCTGGCGCGCTCGCGGTCCGGAAGGCTCGTGGCGATCAAGGTCATCCGGCCCGAGTACGCCGCCGACCCCCGGTTCAGGGAACGCTTCCGCCAGGAGGTCGAGGCTGCCCGCAAGGTCGGGGGCTTCCATACGGCGGCGGTGGTCGACGCCGATCCGGACGCCCCGCAGCCGTGGATGGCCAGTGCGTACATCGAAGGACCGACCCTGCAGGCGGAGGTCGCCCGGCGCGGACGGCTCTCCGAACAGGAGCTCTGGCGGCTCGCCGCCGTGCTGGCCGAGGCACTCGGGGCGATCCACAGCCATGGTCTCGTGCACCGCGATCTGAAACCCGCCAACATCGTGCTGGCCTCCGACGGCCCCCGCGTCCTGGACTTCGGGATCGCCCGGGCCGTGGAGGAGTCCCGGCTGACGACCGACGGCGTGGTGGTCGGCACCGCGGGGTACCACTCGCCGGAACAGGCTCTCGGACGTCCGGTAACGGGAGCGAGCGACGTGTTCGCTCTTGGTGCGGTCCTCGTCTCGGCGTCCGGGGGTAGCGCGTTCGGCCACGGCTCGCCCGCGGGACTGATGTACCGGGTGGTGCACGAGGACCCGGACGGCTCCACGGTGCCGCCATCCCTGCGTCCCCTGGTCCTCGCCTGCCTCCGCAAGGAGCCTTCCCGCCGCCCCACCCCGCTCGAACTGCTCGACCTGTGCACGGCGAGCGCGGGGGCCGAGCCGAAGCACGACGACACGGTGATCGACGACGCGCCGACCCCTCACACCGCCCCGTCGCAGCCACCGACAATGACAGCGGAGAACCCCTCACCTCCCCTTGCCGTGTATCTCGTTCGCAGGCGCGTCTGGTTCCTGCAGATCCTGCGCAACGTGCTCGGTGTGGCCGCACTCGTCGCCGGAGCGGTGCTGAGCGGCACGGAGGCCTTCCCCGTCGTGGTGCCGGCGACGTCCGGGATCGCCGCCTTCTTGCTGGCCATACGGCTCCTGGGGCTGCTCGGCACCGCCAAGGAGGGCCTCACCCTCAACAGCCGCGGTATCGGGGTGGGCCCGCCGAACAACCTCGTGGTCACGCCCTGGCACGAGATCAAGGCCCTGGAACTGAAGCGGTGCACCGGATGGACGGACCTGACCGTCCACCTCGACGTGGTGCGGCAGCTACCCACGGGTTCCCACCACCCGACCTGGGCCCGCAGTGGCCGTGGCGGCGTCATCCGCATCCGTACGCGCAGACTCAGCCCACTCGGCACCACTCCCCAACTCGCGTCCGCGGTGCAAGCGTTCGCTACGTGGCAGCGGATCCGAGTGAGTGGAGACTGAACGGACGGATCCGAGTCGACAGGGGTTCCGGAGTGGGCGTCGGTCGAGCAACACACGTTCTTGTCGGAGACCATCCCGGGACCACCCGCCACGGGCTGAAGCACGGTTCCGTTCAATGGCACCTGCTCACCGTGGTGCCGTCGCCGTGGCCATGAACATCGGCAGGGCCAGGAAGAGCCGGTCGGTCTCGGCCCGCTCGCGCTGTTCGGCGATCCAGGTGTCCGCCTGGTCGTCTGTGACGACTCCGGTCGAGCGGGCTCCTTCGGTCAGCCCGATCAGCAAGGGCAGCATCGCCGGGCCGGTGAACACGCCGGTGTGCACCTCGACCGCCACGTCGTCGAAGCCGGCGTCCAGCAGCAGGTTGCGGTACCGGCGGGCAGCGCGTGGGGCGGTGGTCCGGTCGGCGCGGGCATGGATGAGGGTGCGGGTGAGGGCCGGCTCGTCGGAGTCGATGACTACGGTGTCCCAGTCCTGGCCGATCAGGGCGATCCGCCCTCCGGGCGCGAGCACTCGGCGGGCTTCCGTCAACGCCCGCTCCGGCTCCGCCAGTTCGTGGAACACCTTGTCTGCCCGGTAGCCGTCCGCCGAGCCATCCGTCAGCGGCAGTTCGTACGCGCTCCCGAGCCGGAAATCCTCCTCGGGCCACCGGCCTCGGGCGACGGCGATCATCTGCTCGCTCGGATCCACGCCGACGGCTCGCACGCCCCGTTCGGCCAGCTCCCTCACCGCTCGTCCGGCGCCGCAGCCCACGTCCACCACGGATTTTCCTGGACCGGCTCCGAGCACGTCGTAGGTGAGGGAACGCAGTTCGTGGGCGCCGGGCAGTCGGTCAGCGGCGTCCAGGCGCGCGATGAGACCGTCCGTCGAACGGCCGTCATGCTCCGTTTCCTTGGTCATGAGTGCCAGGCTGCGACTTAATGTCGGCATGAAGTCAAGCGCGTGCGAATCCATGAGCATCGGGGCAATCGCCGAACGTTTCGGCCTGGCCACGCACGTCCTGCGTCACTGGGAGACGATGGGGCTGCTCACGCCCGCGCGCGACGCCGCCGGCCGCCGTCGCTACGGGACCGCCGACCTCACTCGCGTCGCCGTCATCCTGCGCGCCAAGGAGGCGGGGCTCTCCCTCGACGCCATCCGCTCCCTGGTCGCCACCGCCGATCCCGCCCGGCGCAGGGGCATCCTGCGCGAGGAGGCCGAGGCGCTCCGTTCGCGGATCGCGGCGGCTCAGGCGTCCCTCGCACTCATCGAATGCGCTCTCGGCTGCGACCACGAGGACGCCACCCGGTGCGCCCATTTCCGGCGGGTGGTGGCAGAGCACATCGGCCTCGGCACGGACGTCGCCGACCGCCTGGAGAAGAACTCGGATCCGGTGGACGTGGGCCAGGGGCCGGACCGGAGTCGGGTGGTCATGGCCGACCCCGAGGGCAACGAGTTCTGCGTCCTGCGCACCCTCGCGCCGTAGAGCCGGCGCCGCCGTCCCCGTTCGGCCCGCACTGCTCGTGCGGGCCGAACGGCGACGTTCAGGCGGTCCTACGGGGTCGGAGCCGGGGCGTACCCCGCGGGGCGGGTGGTGAAGGTGCCCCGGCCCTGGGTGCGGCCGCGGAGGCGGGACGCGTAGCCGAAGAGCTCGGCCAGCGGGACCGTCGCCGACACCACCGCCGTACCGGAGCGGGTCGTCTGGTCCGTCACCCGGCCCCGGCGGGCCGCGAGGTCGCCGAGGACCGCGCCGACCGACTCCGCCGGGACCGTGACCGTCACCTCGGCCACCGGTTCCAGGAGCGTCATCGCGCTGGCGCGGAGCGCCTCGCGCAGGGCGAAGCGGCCCGCCGTGCGGAACGCCATCTCCGAGGAGTCCTTCGGATGCGTGGCACCGTCCGTGAGCGTGACCCGGACACCCGTCACCGGGTGGCCGCCGAGGGGGCCCTCGACGAGCGCGTCCCGGCAGCCGGCCTCGACCGCGCGGACGTACTCCTGCGGTACGCGGCCGCCCGTGACCGTGGAGCGGAAGGTGAATTCCGCGTCCGAGTCCGAGCCCGTCGGTTCGACGTCGACGACCACGTGGGCGAACTGGCCCGCGCCGCCGTCCTGTTTGACGTGACGATAGAGCAGACCGGTGACACCCTTCGCCACCGTCTCCCGGTACGCCACCTGCGGACGGCCGACCGTCACCTCAAGGCCCCGGTCGCGCCGGAGCTTCTCCACCGCGACCTCCAGGTGCAGTTCGCCGAGGCCCGACAGGACCGTCTGGCCCGTCTCCGGGTCGGACCGTACGACGAGCGACGGGTCCTCCTCGGAGAGCCGGGCGAGAGCCGTCGCCAGACGGCCCGTGTCCGTGCTCCGGCGGGCCTCCACGGCGACCGAGACCACCGGGTCGGCGGTCGTCGGCGGTTCGAGGACGACCGGCGCGTCCGGAGCGCAGAGCGTCGCGCCCGGGCGGGCGGCCTTCGGGCCGACGACGGCGACGATGTCCCCGGCGCGCGCCGCGTCCATCTCCGTCGCGCGGTCCGCCTGGACGCGCAGGATGCGGGAGATCCGCTCGGTGCGGCCGGTGGTGGTGTCGAGCACGGTGTCTCCCTTCGTGAGCGTGCCCGCGTAGACGCGGACGTAGGTCATGCGGCCGGTGGCCGTCGCGGTCACCTTGAACGCGAGCGCCGTGAACGGCGCCGCCGGGTCCGCCGGCGTCTCGCCGCGTACCGGAGGCATGTCGGACGGTGCCGGGAGGTACGCGACGACGGCGTCGAGGAGCGGCTCGGTGCCGCGGTTGCGGTAGGCCGAGCCGCAGAGGACGACCACGGCCTCGCCGGTGAGGGTGAGGTCGCGGAGCGCGCCCGTCAGCGTCCCCTCGGAGAGCGCGTCCGTCGCGCAGAACTCCTCCAGGGCCGCCGGGTGCAGCTCCGCCACCTGCTCCTCCAGGCGTCGCCTGCGGTGCCGGGCCTCGTCCCGGAGCCCGTCCGGGACCGGCAGGACGGTGTACGTGTCGGCGCCGTCGGCCCACACGTACGCCCGCATCCGGACCAGGTCCACGACGCCGGTGAAGCCGTCCTCGCGCCCGATCGGCAGCTGGACGGGGAGCGGGACGGTGCCGAGGCGCGTACGGATCGACTCCACCGCGCTGTCGAGGTCCGCGCCCGCGCGGTCCAGCTTGTTGACGAACGCGATGCGCGGGACGCCGTGCCGGTCCGCCTGCCGCCACACCGTCTCGCTCTGCGGTTCGACGCCCGCGACGGCGTCGAAGACGGCGACGGCGCCGTCGAGGACGCGCAGCGAGCGCTCGACCTCGTCGGAGAAGTCGACGTGACCCGGTGTGTCGATCAGGTTGATCCGGTGGCCGGCCCAGTCGCAGCTGACGGCCGCGGCGAAGATCGTGATGCCCCGGTCCCGCTCCTGCGGGTCGAAGTCGGTGACGGTCGTGCCGTCGTGGACCTCGCCGCGCTTGTGGGTGGCGCCGGTGAGGAAGAGGATCCGCTCGGTGACGGTGGTCTTGCCCGCGTCGACGTGGGCGAGGATGCCGAGGTTGCGGATGACGGGCGTGAGGTTCGTACGCACGGTGTCGTGCCTTTCGCTGCTGCGTGGAGAACAGGGCAGCGCGATTCCCGGACGAAGGTCAGGCGTGTGACGTCGTCACGGGCGGCGATGGCGGGCGCGCAGCCGCCACCGCTCTGCCGAGGAGGCGAGGATCACGTCGTACCGGGCACGGGAGGAGGACACGGCGACGGCACTGTGGCTGCGCACGGTCTTCTCCCCTCGGTCGGACGGCTCGCGGCGCACCGACCGGTGCGCCGAGACGTGAGTGTAGGGAGAGCGACGGGCCGCGCGACAGCGGTTTTCGTCCTCCGGTGAGATCAACCGCGTTGTTAGCCTTGCCCTTTGGCCTAGGGGTGGAGACGAGAGATGACAGCGACCACGTTTCGCATCGGCGGGGACCTGAGCGTGCGGAGGCTCGGATTCGGGGCCATGCGCCTGCCGGCCGCGGCGGGCCCCGCTCGCGAGGCCTCCCTCCAGGTGGCCCGCCGAGCCGTCGAGCTCGGCGTCACGCTGATCGACACGGCTCACATGTACGGCTGGGGGGCCAACGAGGAGCTCCTCGCCGAAGCCCTCCATCCGTACGCCGACGGGCTGCTCATCGCCACCAAGGTCGGCATCGTGCGAGCGGACTCGGCGGAGGGCTGGAAGCACGACGCACGGCCGGACGCCCTGCGCGACCAGGTCGAACAGGCTCTCCGGCGGCTGCGCGTCGAGCGGATCGAGCTGCTCCAGCTGCACCGCATCGATCCGGGGACGCCCCTCGCGGACCAGCTCGGGGCCCTGCGGGAGCTTCAGGCGGAGGGCAAGGTCGGACGGATCGGCCTGTCCGAGGTCACCGTCACCGAACTCGACAGGGCGCGGGAGATCGTCGACATCGCGAGCGTGCAGAACCGCTACAGCCTGGTCGACCGCGAACACGAGCCGGTGCTCGCGGCCTGCGAGGCGGCGGGCATCGCGTTCCTGCCGTGGCGGCCCGTCGCCGGAGGGGCGCCGGGCGGCGCGTCGGCCGAGATCGGCGCCGTCGCCTCCGAACTCGACGCCACTCCCGCGCAGGTCTCTCTCGCGTGGCTCCTCGACCGCTCGCCGGTCGTCCTCCCGATCCCGGGCACCGGACACGTGGGACACCTGGAGGAGAACGTCGCGGCGGCGGATCTTCGTCTGACACCGGCCCAGCGAGACCGGCTCGACAGGCTCGACCCGCTGCCCGGGCAGGCGTAGGCGTCGTTACGCGGAGGGGGCGTCGTCCGCCGGCTGGAGGAGGTCCCAGCGGTTGCCGTAGAGGTCCTCGAAGACGGCGACCGAGCCGTACGGCTCGTGACGCGGCTCCTCCTTGAACGTGACCCCCGCCGCCGTCATCCGGGCGTGGTCGCGCGCGAAGTCCTCGGTGTGGAGGAAGAACGCGACCCGGCCGCCCGTCTGGTTGCCGACCGAGGCCGCCTCGGCCTCGTTCTTGGCACGGGCCAGGAGCAGGCCCGCGTTGCCGAGGCCGCCGACCCCGGCCGCGCCGCGCGGGCGGACGACGACCCAGCGACTGCCGTCGCCCCGGTCGGTGTCCTCGACGAGGTCGAAGCCGAGGGCGTCGGTGTAGAAGGCGATGGCCTCGTCGTACTCACGGACGACGAGGGTGACGAGTGCGATGGACGGCATGGGGTCAAAAGTAATACGGAGGAATCTACCCGCGTCAACCGGCTCGCCCGGTGCGAGAATGCCGCGCATGGACGCGCAGCAGTTCGACCGGCTCGCCGCCCGGGCGCGCGCCCTCGCGGAACAGGAGCAGGGGCGAGAACGGGAACAGGTGTCCGCTCCGCGCCGCCGGCGGATACTCGGCATCGCGGGCGCGCCCGGGGCCGGGAAGTCCACGCTGGCCGCGCGGCTCGTCGCGCGCCTCGACGGGCTCGCCGTCCTCGTCCCGATGGACGGCTTCCATCTCGCGCAGGCCGAGCTGGAGCGCCTCGGCCGGGCCGGCAGGAAGGGCGCGCCCGACACCTTCGACGCCGCCGGGTACACGGCTCTCCTCGCCCGGCTCCGCGCCCCCGAGCCCGGCACCACCGTCTACGCCCCGGCCTTCGACCGCTCGCTGGAGCAGCCGATCGCCGGGGCGATACCCGTACCGCCCGACGTCCCGCTCGTCGTCACCGAGGGCAATTACCTCCTCCACGACGAGGGCCCCTGGGCCGCGACCCTGCCCCTCCTCGACGAGGTCTGGTACCTGGACCTGGACGACCGGCGCCGCGTTCCCCGGCTCGTCGAGCGACACGTCCGCTTCGGCAAGGAACGGGCCCGGGCCGAGCGCTGGGTGCACGACTCGGACGAGGTCAACGCCCGCCTGGTGGCCCGGGGTCGGAACCGCGCCCACCTGGTCGTGAGGATGAGTTAGCGGGACAGTACGATCGCGTGTCATGGTCATGGAATCAGGGCAGAGCGGCGTCCAGGACGCGGTCGAGCTGGTGTACCGGCCGACACGCGCCGACATCCTCACGGCCGTCCTCGTGCGCGAGCGGCTTCGGCGCCTCCACATCGTCCGATGGGGCTTCACGCTGTTGTTCGGCGGCAGCGCCCTGCTGCTCGTGGCCGCACAGCGAAGCTTCACGGTGCCGATCGCACTGGCCGCCTTCTGCGCCGCCCTGATCTGGGCGACGCCCCACATCCAGGCGAACCACGCGCTGCGCACGGTCGAATGGCAGGGCGAGTACCGGGCCTCCGTGAGCGGGACGGGGATCACGACCGAATCCGAGCACGTGACGCTCCTCCAGCGCTGGTCGGTCTTCCGTGGCTACCGCGAGACCCGCGACCACGTGGTGTTCCTCAGCCGCGACCCGAACATCCTGCTCGCCGAGGTGCTGCCCAAGCGTGGGCTCAGCTCGCCGGAAGAAGCGGAGCGGCTGCTCGACGTGGTGAGCCGCCACATGCCGCGCGTCTGAGGACCTAAGACACCGCCCCCGCCGAAACGTCCCGCTTCCCCGCGTGCCGTGTCGCCGCCGTCGCCAGGGCGCGGATCAGGGGGTGCGGGTGGGCGCCGTCGCCCGCGAGCTCCGGCTGGAAGAGGGTCGCCAGGAAGAAGGGGTGCGCGGGGAGTTCCGCGACGCGGATCCCGCCCTCCTCGTCCGCGCCCGTGAAGCGCAGACCGTGGGCCCGCAGGGTGTCGAGGTGACGGCTGTCCGGACCGTACTCGCAGTGGTAGCGCTCGGTGGTCCGCTCCGCGCCGAGTGCGCGCTCGGCGAGCGAGCCGGGGGTGACCCGGACGACGCCCTCGTGGCCGACGAGCGAGCAGGCGAGCGGCGCGATCAGCAGGTCGCCGGAGTCGGCCGCCGGGTCGTTCTCGGCGTGCGCGGCGCGGGTCAGGCCGCAGACGTTCCGCGCGTACTCGAGGAGGGCGTGCTGGAAGCCGCCGCAGGTGCCGAGGAAGGGGATGCCGTCCTCGCGGGCCGTACGGATCGCGGCCAGCGCCCCCGCCTCGCTCGCGTACGGGCTGCCCGGCAGCACCCACACCGCGTCGAAGCCCTTCACCGCGCCCGGCGCCTCCGCGTCGCCCGTCGGGATCCAGTACGCGTCGAGCGCGAGCCCGTCCCGTTCGGCGAGCGCGTCGAGGAGGACGGGGACGCGGACATGGGACCTGACGTGCGGGGAACGGTCGCCGACCAGGGCGATGCGGGGCGTGGGGTGAGCGGGGTGAGGGGTGTTCGTGGTCATGGCGACCATGCTGGTCGGCCGCCTCTCTTCACGTCCAACGATGATTCCTGCACTCTCCATCACGCATGCTTATGGATGCCTGGGGAGCCGTCGATAGGGTGGCCGTATGACCTCCACCGATCAGGACTGGGAGCACCGCGTCGCCGCCCTCTGGGAGCGGCTCGACGACCACGAGCCCGCCGCGTTCCGCGCCCTCGTCGCCGAACTCGCCGCCGAGCGGCCCGACGACGACGCCGCGGCCCTGTTCGAGCTGGGCGCCGCCCACGACTCCACCGGCCTGCCCGTGGAAGCCGTCCGCCTCTACGAGCGCGCCCTCGACCACGGACTCACCGGGCTGCGCCGCCGCCGGGCCGTCGTCCAGCTCGCCAGCAGCCTCCGCAACCTCGGCCGGCCCGACCGCAGCGTCGAACTCCTCACCGCCGAGCGCGACATCCCCGCCGACCGGCTCGACGCCGACGAGCTCGCTCTCTCCGGCGCCGTCGACGCCTTCCTCGCCCTCGCCCTCGCCGACACCGGCCGGGACCGCGAGGCCGCCTCCCTCGCCCTCGGCGCCCTCGCGCCGCTGCTGCCCCGCTACAACCGCTCGCTCGCCCACTACGCCCGTGCTCTGCTCACCGCGCGCGACGGTTCCTGAGCGGCCCGCGTGGACCCGCACCTCCTCCGTACGTACGTCACCGTCGCCCGCCTCGCCTCCTTCTCGGAGGCCGCGCGCGAGCTGGGCTACACCCAGTCCGCCGTCTCCCAGCACATCGCCGCCCTGGAGACCGACCTCGGGCTGCCCCTCCTCACCCGGCGGCCCGTCGCACCCACCCCCGCCGGGCAGCGGCTCCTCGAACACGCGGGGGCGCTGCTCCTCCGCCTCGACGCCGCCCGCGCCGACCTCGGCCGGTTCGCCGCCGCGCCCCGCACGACCCTGAGCGTCGCCGCCTCCCCGCTCGCCCTGCACCCCCGTACCCTCGCCGCCCTTCCCGCCACCGGGGTCACCCTGCGCGGCCTGCCCCGCGAGCGGGTGCCCGAGGCCGTCGCCACCGGCGAGGCCGACGCGGGACTCGTCGACGGGATCGCCGCCCCCAGCGACCCGCTGCGGCTGCCCGACGTCGCCCCGCTCTCCGCGACCGGCGTCGCCGAGGAGCCGCTCGCCGTCGTCCTGCCCGCGAGCCATCCCCTCGCCGGGCGCACCGGGCTCCGGCTCGACGACCTCGTGGACGCCCGCTGGCTCGACGCGCCCGCCGCCGGCGTCCCTCTCGGGCAGCTGCGGGCCGTCCACGCCGGTCCCGCCGGGCGGGGCTTCCGTACGGCCCTGCGCTACGAGGGCACCGACACCCGTACCCTCGCCGCCCTCGCCGCCGCCGGGCACGGCCTCGCGCTCCTGCCGCTCCCCGTGGCGGCCGGCGTCCCGGGGGCCACCGCCGTCCCGCTGGTCGCACCCCGGCTCGTCCACCGCACCGAACTCCTCCTCCCGGGTCCCGGCGGGGACGAATCCGGTGAACCCGCCGGTCCGGCGGCCGAGTTCGCACGACGTCTCAAGAGCTGACACACGCACTCGCTACCCTGTGCGCAACGGCGACGGGGCGACGGAAGGCGGGCTGACGTGGGCTGGCTGCGGCGAGGACCGAAGCGGGACGGCGAGGACGAGCCGAGGGATCCCGAGTTCGCGTACTTCTCGGAGCGGGAGGCCGCGCTCTTCCGCGGCCGGGTCCGCGCCACCTTCGCCGAGCTGGGCCTGGAGGTGTCGGTCTTCGCGGACCACGTCGTCGACGACAAGGGGCGCAGGTTCGGCCTCGGCAACCTCGCCGCCGTCTGCCACCAGGACCGCCGCGGCACCCGCGTCTGGGCTCAGCTGATCTACCGTCATGTCGAGCTGGTCGTGCGGGCGATGGAAGGTCCGTCCGCCCTGGAGACCCTCCGGCCGGAGCAGATCCGCGCCCAGCTCTACCCCCGCGTCGTCAGCGGCGACGGCATCGACGCCGGTGCCTTCGGCTACGCGAGGACCGTCGCCCCCGGGCTCTACGAGGTCCTCGCCCTCGACCTGCCGGAGAGCGTCATGATGCTCACCGACGAGGCGCTCGAACGGCTCGGCGACCACGCGCAGCTCCGCGACCGGGCGCTCCGCAATCTGCGCGGACTGCCCGTCGAGGAGCACGAGACCGTCCGCGACGCCGACGGCATGTGCTTCGAGATCATCCTCGGCGACTCCTTCTACACCGCGAGCCGCGTCCTCGACCTGGACGGCGTCGCCCAGCGCGTCACCGGCCTTCCGCTCGGCGAGCACGGCGCGCTCGTCGCCCTGCCCTTCCGCCACCAGCTCGCCTTCCATCCCATCCGGGACACCTCGATCATCCCGGCGCTCGGCGCGATGGCCTCCTTCGCCGCCTCCGGGTACGAGGACACGCCGGGCGCCATCAGCCCGTACGTCTTCTGGTGGCGCGGCGGCACGCTCACCCAGCTCAGCGAGCACGACGAGGAGCGCGGCGACCTGCGGATCGTCGTCGGCGACGACTTCCAGGATCTCCTTGAGCGACTCATCGCGCAGGGCCCGGACCGCCGCTGAGCGGTCGCGTCGGGGCCCGCCCGGGGGCAGGATGCTGTACGGCGCCGGCGCCGAGGGGCGCCCGCCGCTGCCGCCGCGCCCTCCACCGCCGCGCTCGCCACCGTCGCCGAGAAGGAGCACCCCATGCCGAGCACTCCCCCCGCATCCGTCGAAGAGGTCGTGCCCTTCACCGCGGACGACTACCGGGCCCGGATGACCCGGGCGGCCGAGTCCGCGGCGGACGCCGGGCTCGCGGGCGTGCTCGTCGCGCCCGGCCCCGACCTCGTCTACCTCACCGGCTACCAGCCGACCGCGATCACCGAGCGGCTCACCGTCCTCGTCCTCGCCGCCGGCCAGGAGCCGGTCCTCGTCGTCCCGACCCTGGAGGCGCCCGACGCCGAGAAGGCGACGGGGGCGGCGGCGCTCACGCTGCGCGACTGGACGGACGGCAAGGACCCGTACGCGGTCACCGCGCCGCTCTTGGACGTCGACGGCAGGTTCGGCGTCAGCGACAACGCCTGGGCCATGCACCTGCTCGGCCTCCAGCAGGCCCTGCCCGGCACGTCGTACGTCTCCCTCACCGAGGCCCTGCCGATGCTCCGCGGCGTCAAGGACGCGCACGAGCTCGCGCGGATCGCGGCAGCGGGAGCCGCCGCCGACCAGGCGTACGGCGAGATCCTCAAGGTCCGCTTCGCCGGCCGCAAGGAGACCGACGTCGCCGCCGACCTCGCCGCGCTCCTCATGCGCTTCGGCCACTCCCAGGTCGACTTCACCGTCGTCGGCTCCGGCCCCAACGGCGCCAACCCGCACCACGAGGCGGGCGACCGGACCATCGAACGCGGCGACATGGTCGTCCTCGACTTCGGCGGCCTCAAGCACGGCTACGGCTCCGACACCACCCGTACCGTCCACGTCGGGGAACCGACCGACGAGGAGCAGCGCGTCCACGACCTCGTCCGCGAGGCCCAGCAGGCCGGCTTCGAGGCGGTCCGCCCGGGAGCGGCCTGCCAGGAGGTCGACCGCGCGGCCCGCAAGGTCATCACGGACGCCGGCTACGGCGAGTACTTCATCCACCGCACGGGCCACGGCATCGGCGTCACGACGCACGAACCCCCGTACATGATCGAGGGCGAGGAGCTCCCGATCGTCCCCGGCATGTGCTTCTCGATCGAACCGGGCGTCTACCTCCCGGGCCGCTTCGGCGTCCGCATCGAGGACATCGTGACGGCGACGGAGGACGGCGCGGGCCACCGCTTCAACAGCACCCCGCACGAGATGGCGATCGTCGAGTAGGAGCCCGCCGCTCGGAGTCGGTGTCGTCAGCCGTCCGTCAGGACGATCGCCGACTCGCCCGGCAGACGCAGGACGCCGTCCGCGCCCGGGGCCTCGGCCGGGTCCCAGGCCGCGAGGACCCGGTCGCGGCCGTTCGAGCCGAGGGGGATCACCGCCGGCTCCTTGCCCATGTTGACCGCGACCCGCAGGTCGCCCCGGCGGAAGACCAGCCAGCGGGACTCCTCGTCGAAGGCGACCTTCACGCCCGCCAGGTCCGGGTCCGTCAGGTCCGGCAGGGTGCGGCGGAGGGCGATGAGCTGGCGGTGCCAGGCGAGGAGACGCTTGTGGGGGTCCCGTTCGCGCTCGGTGCGGTCGAGCACCGAGCGGTCGCGCGTGGCCGGGTCCTGCGGGTCGGGGACCTCGTGCTCGGACCAGCCGTGCTCCGCGAACTCCCGCCGCCTGCCCCGCCGTACGGCCTCCGCGAGCTCCGGGTCGGTGTGGTCGGTGAAGTACTGCCAGGGCGTGAGCGCCCCCCACTCCTCGCCCATGAAGAGCATGGGGACGGAGGGGCCGGTCAGGACGAGGGTCGCCGCGCAGGCGAGCAGGCCGGGGGAGAGGGAGGACGAAAGGCGGTCGCCCAGGGCCCTGTTGCCGATCTGATCGTGGTTCTGGGCGTACCCCAGGAAGCGGTGCGCGGGGGTGCGCTCCCGGTCCACCGGGCGGCCGTGGCGGCAGCCCCGGAACGTCGAGTACGTCCCGTCGTGGAAGAAAACGTGCGTGAGCGTCTTGGTGAGCGCCGCCATCGGGGCCCGCGCGAAGTCGCCGTAGTAGCCCTGGGATTCACCGGTCAGCGCCGTGTGCAGGGAGTGGTGGAAGTCGTCGTTCCACTGGGCGTGGACGCCGAGGCCGCCGAGCGTGCGCGGGGTCGTGGTGCGCGGGTCGGCGAGGTCGGACTCGGCGATCAGGAAGTGCTGGCGGCCCTGCTCCTTCGCCAACTCGTCGACAGCGGACGAGAGTTCTTCGAGGAAGGTCAGCGCCCGGGTGTCGGCGAGCGCGTGCACCGCGTCGAGCCGCAACCCGTCGATCCGGTAGTCCCGCAGCCACGCCAGCGCGCTCCCCAGGAAGTACGCCCGGACCTCGTCCGAACCCGGCGCGTCCAGGTTCACCGCCGCACCCCACGGTGTGTGGTGCGTGTCCGTGAAGTACGGGCCGAAGGACGGGAGATGGTTGCCGGACGGGCCGAGGTGGTTGTGGACGACGTCCAGGACCACGCCCATGCCGAGACCATGCGCGGCGTCCACGAACCGCTTGAGGGCCTCCGGGCCCCCGTACGGCTCGTGGACCGCCCACGGCGCCACCCCGTCGTACCCCCAGCCCCGCACCCCGGGGAACGAGCACAGCGGCATCAGCTCCACATGGGTGATGCCGAGGCCCGCGAGCTCCCCGAGGCGGGCGGTCGCCGCGTCGAGCGTGCCCTCGGGCGTGAAGGTGCCGACGTGCAGCTCGTACAGGACCGCGCTGCGCAGCCGCAGCCGCGGGGACTCGTGCCGCCAGGCGTACGAGGAGTGGTCGACGACCGCGCTGAGGCCCTCGGGGCCGTCGGGCAGCCGGCGGGAGCGCGGGTCCGGCAGGACGGGCCGGTGGTCGAGGGCGAAGCCGTACCGGTCGCCGTCCTCGGCGGGTACGACACCGGTCCACCAGCCGTCCCGTTCGGCGTCCCTCTCCAAGGGGTGGTTGGTGCCGTTCAGCGCCAGCATCACCCGGTTACGGGCGCTCGGCGCCCACACCTCGAAGAGCACGGGAATCCCCTCGTCGACGGACCAGCCACTCAACCACTGACTACCCCGTCCATCCTGGCAGTCAGGACCCCGACGCGCCCGGCGCGTCCCACACGTAGTTGATCGCGCGCTCGAAGTTGACGTAGCCCGCCCGGGCGAAGGACGCCGCCATCGGGACGTTCCCCAGGTCCGTCGCGGCCCTGATCCGGGGCACGTCCTGGGCGGCCAGGATCCGGGTGCCCTCCGCCAGGATGTCGTCGATGTAGCCGTGCCCGCGGTGGGCGGGCAGCACGCCGATGTAGGCGATGGTGTGGTGGTAGTTGTTCCGCGCGGGGATCACGAAGCCGACCGGCTCGCCGCTCTCCGGCAGCTGCGCGACCTGCCACCACTCCTGAGGCGAGGTGTAGTGCGCGAGCTCTTCGTCGTAGTGCAGCTCCGCCGCCTCCCGGGCCGAGAGCCCGGTCGCCAGGTCGGCCTGGCCGTGCGCGTCGAGCGTGCCCTCCATGACGGGCGTCATCAGCGCGATCAGGTCCTCGCGGTCCCGCACCGGCCGGAACTCCAGACGGCCCTTCGGCTCCGGTACGGGCGTGCCGGGCTGCCACTCCAGCCGGAAGCGCTCGACCAGCGGACGGGCGCCCGTCCGCTCCAGTACCGCGAACAGGGACTCCAGGACGGACCGGGTCTCCGGGACCTCGCGCCAGTCCGCCGGCATGAACCGGCCGAACTCGGGGCGCTGCGTGCCCGCCGGGACGACCGAGGCCATCGCGGTCTCCAGGAGCCGCAGGCCGACGTCCGCGCGCTCCTCCTCCGTCAGCTCCGGGGCGAGGTCGAAGAAGTCGAGCGCGAGCGGCTCGCCGCCCTCCTTGTTCGTCCACCAGGCGATCCGGCCGAGGAGCCGGTCGCCGTCCAGCGCCACCCACATCCACTCGGGGACGCGGCGGCGGGTGGCGAGGTCGTCGGCGAGCTCGTGGTCGAGCGAGTACGCGAGACGGAGGAACAGGTCCAGTTCCTCGGGCCCGGCGAGCGGACGTATGACGAGGTTCGCCACGCCGGCGGTCTGCGAAACGGCAGTGGTGGAAGCGGTGCGAGAAGAAGACGCGGTCACGTCGTGTTTCCCCCTGGGGATCTCTGGTGTGGAGACCGCAGACCGTAGCAGCGATCTTGTCAGGCCGGTACGGAGTTCCCAGGTCGGGGGCCCTTCTGGACACTTCGGGCCCGCCGGGCCGACAATCACAGGTGTGACGACCCCCTTCGAGCTTCCGGCGAACACCCCTCGGCTGACCGACGCCGAGCGGGACCGTGCGCTGGGGCTGCTCCGTGAGGGCGCCGCTCAGGGACGCCTCTCGCACGACACCTTCGTCTACCGGATGGAGCGCGCGCTCCAGGCCCGCCGGTCGGACGAGCTCGACCTGCTCGTCGCCGACCTGCGGACCGAGGGCACCTGGACCCGGCGGGTCGTCGGCGCGGTCGAGCGGATGTCGGCGTTCACGGTGCGGCTCGGGCGCGCCTGGCGCGCGGAGCGGCTGCCGAAGCTGCTGCTTCCGCTGCCCGGCCCGCACCCGCTGCGGATCGGGCGCGACCCGGTCAACGGCCTGCGGCTCAGCCACGAGACCGCGTCCCGGCTGCACGCCGAGCTCTCGCTGCAGAGCGGGATGTGGGTGCTGCGCGACCTCGGCTCGACGAACGGGACGACCGTCAACGGGCGCCGGGTCACCGGCGCGGTGGTCGTACGGCCCGGGGACGTGGTCGGCTTCGGCCAGATGACGTTCCGGCTCTCCCACGGCTGAATCGCCCACGGCTCGGCGTCACCCGTTCGGCGGTATGTGACGCGCCGTGCGGGCCGCCCGGTGATGGGGTGGGGAGACGCGTCGCGCCACGTTTCTCCGGCCGCGGCACCCACCGCCGATCGACAGGGGGCGCGATGAGCGACGAGCCGAACAGCGGCATACCGAACAGCGGCGTACCGAACAGCGGCGTACCGAACCGCGGCACACGGAACGACCGGCCCGAGGAGTCCGAGGACGCCTGGACGAGGCTGCCGTCCATGGCCGCGGGCGCGGTCTCCGCCGCGATCCCGACGGTGACGACCGGCACGACCCCCGCGCGGGGCGGCACCGCGGGCCGGGTACGGACCGTCGCCGACCCGACGGCCGCAGGTCCCATGGGTCCCGCCGGACTCGCCGAACCCTTCGCACCCACCGGCCGGACCGTCGCACCGAGCCCCCTGGACCCCGGCGCCACCCACGATCCGCACGCGATCCACCGGACCCTGCGCGATCAGTTCCCGCTCACGTACGACCCGCTGCTGCGCGCCTGGGTCCTCAGCCGGTACGCGGACGTCGCCGCCGCCCTCACCGACACCCGCTTCACCCACGGGCACCGACCGGGCGACCCACCCTGCGCCCAGGCTCATGTCGACGTCGACATGGCCGAGTTGAGGGACGTCACCGAACGCACGGCGTACGTCCTCGCCCGTCGCATCGCCGAACGCCCGCAGGCCGACCTCGTCGCCGACTTCTGCCACTGGCTGCCCGCCGGGACCGTCGCCGCCGCCGTCGGCGTGCCCTACCGCGACATGATGCGGCTCGTGCGCGGCCGGGCGGCCGGGGCGCTCGCCGGTGAGTGCGGCGGCCAGATCGCTGTACGGGAGAAGGCCCTCGCCTCCTTCCTCGGCAACGTCCTCGCCGACCCCGACCAGGTCGCCGCCCTCCGCGACGCCCCCGCCGGGCTCACCGCCCGCGCCTGGGCCGAGTCGCTGCGCCGCGACCCGCCCGTGCAGATCGCCGTACGCCGTACCCGCTCCGAGGTCCGGGTCAGCGGCGGCCTGATCCCGGCGGGCGCGTCCGTCGCCCTGCTCGTCGGCTCCGCCGGCCGGGACCCGGAGCGCTTCCGCGAGCCCGAGCGGTTCGACCCGTTCCGTGACGACCCGGGCCAGCTCACGTACGGCAGCGGCTTCTGCCCCGCCGTCCTGCTCGCGGGCCTGGAGGCCGAGTACGCCCTGCGCGCGCTCTTCACGGCGATGCCCCGGCTGCGCCTCGCCGACGGCTTCCGTCCCGCCGCCACCGGCCTCATCACCCGTGCCCCGCGCAGCCTGATCGTCCGCCCGGGCGGCTGATCCGGGGCTTGGACGAGTGGCCCGCCACCGCTGCTAGGGTGTCGTGCGCTCGTCAAAGAGCCCCTCTATCTTGCCACTTTCAACGGGGATTGAAACATGAAGATGCGTCATGTCCGCGCCATCGCTGTCGCCGCCGTCGCGGTCGTCGCCCTGACCGGAGCCCGCGGTTCCGGCGGCGGCGGCTGTGACAACAGCAGCAGCGGCAGCAGCGGCGGCTCCAGCAGCTCCGGCGGCAGCGACCACAACGACAACGGCAGCAGCTCCGGCGGCTCCCTGCCCGGCGGCTCCAGCGCCGACAAGGCGATCCGCGACGTGACGATCGACGAGTGCAAGTACGACCAGGCGACCAAGAAGCTCGTCGCCCGGATCACCGTCAAGAACGACGGCTCGATGGACTACGACTACAACGTCACCATGAAGTTCAAGGGCGCCGCGGGCGGCAGTGTCCTCCCGGCGACCGCGATCAAGGCCGGCATCGCGGTCGCGGCGGGCGCCTCCGCCAGCGCCGAGGTGTCCACCCCGTACATCGGAACCGGCGACGGCTCCGAGTACACCGAGTGCGAGGTCACGCGCGCCTCCCGCTTCTGATCGACCGAGCGCTCCCGGGTCCGCGGGAGCGCTCACGACGGGTCCGGCCGGACAGGCCCTAGCCGTCCAGCCGTGCGAGCAGTGCCACCGGGCGGTCCGCGAAGAGCTCCGCGAGCTTCAGCTCTGTCGCCGGGCCGCCGGTGAACTCCCGTACGCCGTCCAGGACATCGGCCCAGTGGCCGTCCGGAAGTACCAGCTCGGTGTCCTGCCAGCCGCCCGCCTCCGCGAGGCGCAGCGAGAGCCGGGTCACGGCGGTGATCACCTCACCGGAGCGGGCGAAGGCCAGGCAGTGCGCGGCGGCCGGGCCTTCGGCGGTCAGCGGGAGGTACGTGCCCGCGGCACCGAAGGCCTCCGGTCGCTCCCGTCGCAGCCGCAGCGCCGCCCGGACCAGGGCCGTCCGGTCGTCGTCCGGGCCGATCGCGAACGGGGCCCGGTTGTCCGGGTCGACGAGCGCCCGGTACTCCCGCTCCGTGTTCTGGTACAGCTCCGGCACCCCCGGCATCGTCAGCTGGACGAGCGCCGCGCCGAGCGCGTGGGCCCGGATGTGCGGCTCCAGCGCGAAGGCGGCCTCCGAGGCCGACCGCAGCGGGATCCGGCCGGGTCCCGCCGTCGTGAACTCGGTCACCGCCCGCTCGTACGCCGGGTCCGGCTCGGTCCAGCTGGTCCGAAGGCCCGCCTCCCGTACGGACTTGAGGACCGCGGGCCCGATCCGGTCCGCGTCCGGCGCGCCGAAACCGAAGGCCGTCTGCCAGGCCGTCCACGCGAGGTGCGGATCGGGTGCGGGCACCCCCGCGACCTCGGTCAGGAGCGCCGCCCACACGTCCGGGCACTGCGCGAGCACCGCGATCGCGGCCCGCACGTCCGCACTGCGCTTGGTGTCGTGCGTGGACAGCACGGTCCCGGTGGCCGGCCAGTCCCGGGCGATCCGCAGGCAGTACGCGTGGAACTCCTCGGCCGGCACCGCCGGACGCCCCGCGTCGCCGCCCACCTCGTTCGCCGAGAGCAGCGGCGTGTACCGGTAGAACGCCGTGTCCTCCACGGACTTGGCCCGCAGCGCCGAGGAGGTCTGCGCGAACCGGGCCCGGAACGCCCGGTGTTCCGGGCCGTCGCCCCGCGAGCCGAGCGCCAACTCCCGTACGAGATCGACGGCCGAGGCCTCCTCCGGCACGGCGAACGCGGCCTTCGCGCCCCGCGCCGCCGCCGGGGTCAGCACCTCCTCGCCGCCCGTCCGGTAGGTCCGGTAGACCGGCACCCGGACGAGCAGCTCACGGACCGCGGTCCGCAGTGCCCAGGGCGCGTGGTCCCGCAGCGCCGGGTCGGCCGCGCAGATCCGCTCCGCGATCCGGGTCAGCGCGGCCGTCTCGGCGGCCAGGTCGTGCGTCACCACCTCGTACGCGGCGCGCCGCGCGGTCGCCTCCCAATCGCCGCCCCGGTCCCCGGCGCACCGGGTGAACTCCCGGTACACGTCGGCCAGTTCGTCGGATCCGATCGGATCGGTGAGGACCCCTTCGATCTGCCGCAGCGCGTCGTAGCCGGTGGTGCCCGCGACGGGCCAGGCGGCGGGCAGGGTCTCCGCCCCCGTGAGGATCTTCTCCACCACCGTCCAGCAGCGCCCGCCGGTCGCCGCCGCCAGGTCCTCCAGGTACCCCTGCGGGTCCGCGAGCCCGTCCGGGTGGTCGATGCGCAGTCCCTCGACCACGCCGTCCGCCACCAGCTCCACGATCTTCGCGTGGGTCGCCGCGAACACCTCGGGGTCCTCCACCCGCACCCCGATGAGCTCCGAAATGGTGAAGAAGCGACGGTAGTTGAGCTCGGTGCGGGCCAGCCTCCACCAGCCGAGCCGGTACCACTGGGCGTCGAGCAGCTCGTCGAGCGGCAGCCCCTCCGTACCGGCCCGGAGCGGGAACTCCTGGTCGTCGAGGTGCAGCGCCCCGCCCGAGACCCGCAGCCGGTCCCGTACCTCGGGAAGCCGCGCGGGCAGCACCGGCAGCAGCAGCCGGCCGTCCCCGGCGTGCCGGTCGACGTCGAACCAGCGGGCGTACGGCGAGTCCGGGCCCTCGCGGAGCACCGACCGCAGCGCGTGGTTGTGCCGGGGGGAGGCCGCCATGTGGTTGGGGACCAGATCCACGACGAGGCCGAGACCGTGGGTCCGCGCGGTCGCCGCGAGGGCCCGCAGCCCCTCCTCGCCGCCCAGCTCGGCCCGTACGGACCGGTGGTCGGTGACGTCGTAGCCGTGGGTCGAGCCGGGCACCGCCTCCAGGACGGGGGAGAGGTGGAGGTGCGAGACCCCGAGCCCGGCGAGGTACGGCACGGCCCTCTCGGCTGCGGCGAACGGGAAATCCGGCTGGAGCTGGAGCCGGTAGGTGGCGGTCGGGAGGGCGGAACCGGTCGGCGAGGAGGAGGGGCCCGTGCGGGAGGAAAAGGGCGGGAGGGAGGTCATGCGAACGTACGTACCCCGCGCGAGGGCTTCTGTGTCATCGCCCCATGCACCCGTTCGAGTGCATCGCGTTACGTTCCAGTGATGCTCCGGATGTATCGCGACACGTTCTCGCTGCTCGGGCCGGTCCTGCCGGTCGTCTCCTTCCTCGGCCGGCTGCCCACCGCCATGTGTCAGCTCGGCAGCCTGCTCCTGGTCGCCGAGACCAGCGGTTCGCTCGCCACGGCCGGCCTCGCGGGCGGCGCGCTCGCGGCCGGACAGACCGTCGCCGGACCCGTCATCGGCCGCCTCGCCGACCGGCACGGCCAGCGCGGCGTCGTCCTCGCCGCCTCCTTCGCCAACGCGGTCGCCGTCACCGCCCTCGTCCTCGCCGCGCTCGCCCACGCGGCCACCGGCTGGCTGATGCTGCTCGGCGCGCTCGCCGGGGCCACCGTCCCCCAGATCGGGCCGCTCGCCCGGACCCGCTCGGTGGCCCTCGCCCGCCGCTCCGGCGCCGATGACCGGCTCGTCGGAGCGGTGCTCTCCTTCGAGGGCACCCTCGACGAGGTGTCCTTCGTCCTCGGCCCGGCCTTCGTCGGCCTCGCCGCCGCCCTCGCCCACCCCGCCGCCGCGCTCCTCGTGGCCGCGCTCCTGCTCGTCGTCTGCGGCTCCGCCTTCGCCCTGCACCCCACAGCACGTACGGCCCTCGGCACGGCCACCCGTACGGACGCGGCCGAGCGGGCGCGGCTGCCCCGGTCCGCGTACGCGCTGCGCGGCACGATGGTCCTCCAGGGCGCGATGTTCGGCGCCTCCCAGGCCGGCATCACCGCGCTCACCGAGGAGCTCGGCGCGCCCGCCCAGGCGGGGCTCGTCTACGCGGCGATGGGCGTGATGAGCGCCGCCGTCGGCCTCTCCCTCGCCGCCCTGCCCGCCCGCATCGGGCTCGCCACCCGCTGGCGCGCCGCCACCGCCGGGCTCGTCGTCCTCTCCGTGCCGCTGCTCTTCGTCGGCTCCCTCGGCGCGCTGTACGCGGTCGTGGTCGTCCTCGGTGCCGCCTACGCCCCGCACCTGATCACGGTCTTCGGGCTCACCGAGCGGACCGTGCCGGCCGCCCGGCTCGCCGAGTCCATGGCCTTCCTCACCAGCGGGATCGTCGGCGGCCAGGCCCTCGCCCTCGCCGTCTCGGGGCGCCTCGCCGAGGGCCACGGCGCCCCCGCCGCCTTCGCGGTGGCGGTGGGGGCGGCCGTGGCCTGCGCGCTGCTCTCCTGGACGGTGCGGGTGACGACTCCCGTACGGGAGGTCAGGCCGGCCGTCGCAGCACGGTCAGACTGAGCGGCGCGAGCGACACCCGCTCGCCACCCGCCAGCTCCGGCCCCTCCTGCGGCGGCATGCCCTCCGGGTCGGAGGTGTCCACGACCATCCGCCAGTACCGGCCGTGGCTGTCCGGCACCACGAACTCCAGCTCCTTCGCCGAGGCGTTGAACATCAGCAGGAAGGAGTCGTCGGCGATCCGCTCGCCCTGCGTCCCCGGTTCCGAGATGGCGTTGCCGTTGAGGAAGACCGTCAACGCCTGGGCGTGCGCGGCCTGCCAGTCCCTCGACGTCATCTCCTCGCCCTCGGGGGTGAACCACGCGATGTCGGTGAGCTCGTCGTGGGTGCCCTCCACCGGCCGCCCGTGGAAGAAGCGGCGCCGCCGGAAGACCGGATGCTCCCGCCGCAGCCGCACCATCGACCGGGTGAAGCGCAGGAGCGTGGCCTCCGCCTCGCTGTCCGCCTTCGGCCACCGCACCCAGGACACCTCGTTGTCCTGGCAGTACGCGTTGTTGTTGCCGCCCTGCGTCCGCCCGAACTCGTCGCCGTGACTCAGCATCGGCACACCCTGCGAAAGCATCAGCGTGGCGAGGAAGTTGCGCATCTGGCGGGCGCGCAGCTCGGTGATCCCGACGTCCTCGGTGTCGCCCTCCTCGCCGCAGTTCCACGAGCGGTTGTAGCTCTCGCCGTCCCGGTTGCCCTCGCCGTTCGCCTCGTTGCGCTTCTCGTTGTACGAGACGAGGTCCCGCAGCGTGAAACCGTCGTGGCAGGTCACGAAGTTGACCGAGGCGAGCGGGCGGCGCCCGTCGTCCTGGTAGAGGTCGGACGAGCCCGTCAGGCGGGAGGCGAACTCGGCGAGCGTACGGGGCTCGCCCCGCCACAGGTCCCGCACGCAGTCCCGGTACTTGCCGTTCCACTCGGTCCACAGCGGCGGGAAGTTGCCCACCTGATAGCCGCCCTCGCCCACGTCCCACGGCTCGGCGATCAGCTTCACCTGGCTCACCACCGGGTCCTGCTGCACGAGGTCGAAGAACGAGGACAGCCGGTCCACCTCGTGGAACTGCCGGGCCAGGGTGGCCGCCAGGTCGAAGCGGAAACCGTCCACGTGCATCTCGGTCACCCAGTACCGCAGGCTGTCCATGATCATCTGGAGGACGTGCGGGGAGCGCATGAGCAGCGAGTTCCCGGTGCCCGTCGTGTCCGTGTAGTACCGGGGGTCGTTCGAGAGCCGGTAGTACGAGGGGTTGTCCAGGCCCCGGAAGGAGAGCGTCGGGCCCAGGTGGTTGCCCTCGGCGGTGTGGTTGTAGACCACGTCGAGGATGACCTCGATGCCCGCCTGGTGCAGCGCCCGGACCGCCGACTTGAACTCCAGGACCTGCTGGCCCCGGTCGCCCCAGGACGCGTAGGCGTTGTGCGGGGCGAAGAAGCCGATCGTGTTGTAGCCCCAGTAGTTCGACAGACCCGCGTCCACGAGCCGGTGGTCGTTCACGAACTGGTGAACGGGCATCAGTTCCAGCGCGGTGACGCCGAGTTTCTTCAGGTGACCGATCACCGCCGGGTGGGCGAGCCCCGCGTACGTACCGCGCAGCTCCTCCGGAAGGTCCGGGTGGAGCATCGTCAGGCCCTTCACATGGGCCTCGTAGATGACGGTGTGGTGGTACTCGGTGCGCGGGCGCCGGTCGTCGCCCCAGTCGAAGTACGGATTGACCACGACCGAGGTCATCGTGTCCGGGGCGGAGTCGAGCTCGTTGCGCGCGTCCGGCCGCCCGAACGGGTAGCCGTACACCGCCTCGCCCCACTTGACCTGCCCGGACACCGCCCGCGCGTAGGGATCGAGAAGCAGCTTGGCGGCGTTGCAGCGGAGCCCGTGCTCGGGGGCGTACGGGCCGTGGACCCGGAACCCGTACCGCTGGCCGGGCATCACGCCCGGCAGGTAGGCGTGCCGGACGAAAGCGTCCGTCTCGCGCAGCTCCACCGCCGTCTCCGAGCCGTCGTCGTGGATCAGACACAGCTCGATCCTGTGGGCGGCCTCCGAGAAGACCGCGAAGTTGGTTCCCGCTCCGTCATAGGTGGCGCCCAGGGGATACGCCCGTCCCGGCCAGACTTGCATGGATACGACTCGTCCTCTTCTGTCCGGGTTCAGGTCATGTTCTTCGGCCAGATCCTGCCCGAAAGAGGCGCAACCTCCTAGGACTTCGCCCCGTCCTACCGGGTGACCGCACATCAAGAGGGGGAAAGAGGGGGAAGTGTGTACGAAATAGCGCGCCGCCACCTGGGGAAGGTGGTGGCCGGAGCGGCCATGGCGGTGACGGGAACCGCCGTCGCGGTCGCGATCAGCCTCCCGGGCACAGCAGGAGCCGACGACACGCCGGGCGGCCGGGGGGCGGCGGTGGGGGCCAACGGTTCGGCGGCAGGATCAGGCGCCTCGGGGTCGGCGGGTTCCGCCGGTTCGGCCGGTGCGACAGGCCAGGGGGAGACCGGCCAGGGGCAGGCCGGACAGGGAGAGGCCGGCGCGCAGGCGGCCGGCGCCGCGCCGCCGCCGGCGACCGTCGCCCCGGCCGCGGCCGAGGGGGAGAAGGGCATCGGCTCCGACCCGCTCACCGACGACGAGCTCGCGCGGGCCGAGCAGCTGGCGCTGACCCCGCCGGCCGCCGCCGCCCAGCAGAACGTCGAGGGAGGGCGGGGCCCGCAGCACCTGGGCACCCTGCTCGCCGACCCGCTGCCCGGGGACGGCACGCGCCGCGCCGAGGTCCGGTTCTACGACTACGCGAAGGACGAGCTCGTCACCCGGACCGTCAACCTCGGCACGGGCAAGGTCGAGAGGTCCGCGGCGCAGCGCGGGGTCCAGCCGTCCGCCCACCCCGAGGAGCTGCGCGAGGCCCTGGAGCTGATCCTCGCGAGCCCGCTCGGCAAGGGCGTCAAGGAGGACTACAAGGACGCCACGGGCAAGCAGCTCACCTCCACCGGGCAACTGTGGTTCAACGGCGACGTCTACCGCCCCTACCGCGAGGCGAACGTGCCCGCGCAGCTCGCCGACTGCGGCGAGCACCGGTGCGTCCGCCTCGTCACCAAGGTCCTCAACGGGGCCTGGATCAACACCCGGAACCTCATCGTCGACCTCTCCGCGAGGACCGTCACGCGCGTCGGCTGACCACCGCCGCACTCGGTTTCCGCGTTCCCAGACATCTCCGTACGAGGGAGTACGTTCCCATGTCCACCCAGCGCACCACGCGCACCCGCCGGAGGGGCGCCGTCCTGACCGCGGCCGTCCTGCTCGGCACCGCTTCGGCCGCCGCGGGACCCGCGACCGCCGCGCCCCGCCCGCCGTCCCCGCCGCTGCCGACGTCCGCACCGCGCCCGCCGGTCCAGCCCGTCTGCTCGGCCGCGTACCGCATCACGCAGAAGCTCGAAGGCGGGGCCGTCTGGAACATGTGCTGGCGTTACAACACCGACGCCGGACTCACGCTCGACCGCGTCACCTACCAGCCGCCCGGCGGCGCGCCCATCAAGGTCCTCACCAGCGCCCGGCTCGCCCAGATCCACGTGCCGTACGACGACGGCGCCGCCGAGTACGACGACCTCACCGGCGCCGGCTTCGGCTGGGGCCTGCAGAACCTCAAGCCCGCCGAGTGCCCCGGCGGCACCATCTCCACCATCAAGGTGCCCGAGGTCGGCCAGGTCAAGGGCCTGTGCACCACGACCAGGGCGCGCGGCCACGCGTACCGCATGGCCGCCGACGGCGCCGGCGGCCAGGTGTACCAGGTGCAGGGCAAGGACCTGCTCGTCTACACCGTGAACAAGGTCGGCTGGTACGAGTACATCTCCGAGTGGCGCTTCTCCGCCGACGGCACCATCGGCGCCAACGTCGGGGCCACCGGCAGCCTTTCGCCCGTCGACTACAACGCCACCGACGGCCGCGGCTGGCCCATCGGCAAGGGCGCCCGCGCCTACGCCACCAGCCACGCCCACAACGTCTTCTGGAAGCTCGACTTCGGCCTCGACGGCTCCACCAAGGACCGCGTCGAGCAGTTCGACTCCACCGTCACCGCGCCGCCCGCCAACGGCGGCGGACCGACCGTGAAGACGAAGCGCACCGTCGTCACCAAGGAGCTCGCGGGCGACGCGAAGAACATGCGCTGGTGGCGGGTGGTCAGCGGCACCGGCAAGAACGCCGACGGCCACGCCCGCTCGTACGAGATCGTGCCCGGCCACACGAACACCCACGCCGGCCGCGGCTTCACCAAGCACGACGTGTACTTCACCCAGTCACGGGCATGCGAGCAGTTCGCGAGCAACAACATCGGGAACTGCGGGACCAACGCCGGGGACAGCGTGGACAAATGGGTCAACGGTGAGACTCTGACCAAACCGTCCGTGTGGGTCAACATCGGGTTCCACCACGTCGCCCGGGACGAGGACCAGCAGCCGATGCCGGTCCACTGGCAGGGCTTCCAGCTCGCGCCCCGGGACGTAACCGCTATGAATCCGCTCACTCCGTCCGATCTCGCCTCGCAGAACGGGCAGCCCGATCTGGGGAGTTGAGCAAGCAGCCTGGCGATCCTGCTGCACCGCCTCCCGCTCGCGGAGTACCCTTCCTTGATCGTTGTCGGATTGGTCGAAACGGGCTTCCAGGAGCAGAAGGCGGTGCGCGGGTGAGCTCGGGAGGTCTGGAGCTGCCCCCAGGCGACGCGGGTCGCGAGGGGGGCCCGGCCGGCCCCGCCGAGGCGCCGCCCGGAGCGGTCGTCCCGCCCGGCGCGGCGGTCCCGCCGGGGACGGTCGTCCCGCCCGGTACGGTCTCCGTCGCCCGGCCGGTGGAGATCGGGGCGGAACTCGACTGGGGCGCCGAGGCCTGGGGCGAGGTGCGCACCCGCGCGCAGCGCGCCGGGCGCGCCTACATCTGGCTGAACCTGGTCGAGCAGCGGCTGCGGGCCGTGGTCGCGGCCGTCCTGCGGCCCGTGTACGAACCCGTGCACGGCGAGGAGTGGGTCGTGGCCGCGGCCGGTCCCGCCGGCCAGGAGTGGGTGCAGCGGGCCGTCGCCGTGCGCGAGGTGTCGCGCCGCAAGGGCTATCTGCTCGACCCGGCCGACGACAACGTGCTGAGCTTCCTCACGCTGCCGCAGCTGCGCGAGCTGATGGTGCAGCACTGGCCCTGCTTCGAGCCCTACTTCGACGACCGGCGCGAGGTCGAACTGGCCCTGGACGAGCTGGAGGTCACGCGCAATGTCGTCTCCCGCAACCGGGCGCTCTCGCTGACCGTGCTCGCCCAGTCCGAGCGGGCGTCGGCGCGGCTCCTGGAGATCCTCGGCAGCGGGGCCGGGGTGCCGTCCGCCGACCGGCTGCCCGTGGACGCGGTCGAGGACCTCGTCGGCGACCGGTACGCGGACGTGGTCTCCGTCCATCCCGACCGGGTCCGCCTCCAGCGCCAGCTGCCCGCGGAGGACCTCTTCGGCGGGGCCCGCCGGCTCGACGCCACCGGCATAGGCCTGAATCTGCTCGTGCAGAACTTCTCCGGGCGCCGCATGGTCCGGCTCGCCGAGTCCGGCTGCCGGACGCGGCTGCTCTTCCTCAACCCGGCGAGCAGCGCCGTCAAGCGGCGCGAGCGGGAACTCGGCCTCAAGAAGGGCGAGCTCAGCCGCTCGGTCGAGATGAACATCCTGCACATGCGCCGGGTGCGGTCGAAACTGCGCGACCCGGGGGCCTTCCAGATCCACGTCTTCGACGAGACGCCCCGCTTCACCGCGTACCTGGTGGACGGCGACGGCCCTGACGGGGTGGGCGTCGTGCAGTCCTATCTGCGCAAGGCCCGCGGCATGGAGGCCCCGGTCCTGGTCCTGCGCGGCGGCGGCCGGAGCGTGGTGCGCCACGGCCAGCGGGGCGGCGACGGCGAACACGGACTATTCGAGACATATCGGGAGGAATTCGAGTCGGTGTGGCTCGACTCCCGGCCGGTCTCCTGACCGGTCGTCGAGCACCGCCCAGGGGCGTTGTCAGTGGTGCGTGCGAGGGTGGTCACCACCACGGGGGAGATCACGTAAGGAGGACCCGATGGCCTGGCACGGCGACACGCTGGTCGGCTTCGACCTGGAGACGACCGGCACCGATCCGCTGGAGGCCCGTATCGTCACGGCCTCGATCATCGAAGTCGACGGCGGGGGAGACGTCGTACGACGACAGGACTGGCTCGCCGACCCGGGCATCCGCATCCCGGAGCAGGCTTCCGCGATCCACGGAATCAGCACCGAGCGCGCGGCGGCCGAGGGCCGGCCGGTGCGCGAGGTCGCCGACGAGATCGCGAGGACCCTCGCGGCGTACTGGGAGGACGGCGTCCCGATCGTCGCGTACAACGCCTCGTTCGACCTCACGCTCCTCTCCGCCGAGCTGCGCCGCCACGGGCTGCCCTCGCTGAGCGAGCGGCTCGGCGGCGTCGACATCGGCCCGGTCGTCGACCCGTACACCATCGACCGGGCCGTCGACCGCTACCGGCGCGGCAAGCGGACCCTGGAAGCCGTCTGCGGCGAGTACGGCGTCGTCCTCGAAGCCGCCCACCAGGCCGCGGCCGACGCACTCGCCGCCGTCCGCGTCGCCGTCGCGATAGCCGAGCGGCACCGCCAGGTCGCCGAGCTGGACCCGGCCGAGCTCCACGAGCGCCAGATCGCCTGGTACCGCGTCTGGGCCGAGGACTTCCAGGCCTTCCTGCGCCGCAAGGGCGAGACGGAAGCGGTCATCGAGTCCACCTGGCCCCTGCGCCCGGTGGTCGTGACGGCCGGCTAGAAGTCCTCCTCGGCTAGGAGTTCTCCTTGAAGAAGGAGAGCAGCAGCTCGTTCACCTTCTCCGGCTGGTCCAGCTGGAGCCAGTGACCCGCCTCCTCCACGCGCTCGTAGCGCCACGGCCCGGCGACGTACTCGCTCGTGCCCGACATCGAGCGCTCGGTGAGGAAGCGGTCGCCCTTCGACCAGACGCCCATCACCGGGATCGACTCCGCCAGCGGCGGTAGTACAGGGTCGGGGCCGAACAGGACCTCGGGCGGCAGGCCCGCGCGGTAGATGTTCAGCGCGGCCGTCAGCGCGCCCGGCGCGCGCAGCGGTTCGAGGACGGTCTCCGCGTCCGGGTGCTCACCGAGCATCTCCCGGAAGTTGGCGTAGTCGTCCCGCGCGAGCCAGTCCTCGGCCACCCCGGCCAGCTGGAACAGCACCATGTACCAGGACAGCTGCCGCTGCTCCCAGCCCGCCGCCCGGATCGCACCCAGATGCCCCACCGACAGCAGGCTCAGGCTCCGCACCCGGTCCGGCGCGACCTGCGCGAGCGCCTGGGCGATGCCCGAGCCCCAGTCGTGGCCGACCAGATGGACCCGGTCGAGCTCCAGCCGGGCGAGCAGTTCGACGAGGTCGCGGACGTGCTTGCCCAGGTGGTACGCCTCCGGGCCGCCCTCGGGCCGGTCCGAGGCGCCGAAGCCCCGCAGGGTGGGAGCGACGCAGGAGAAGCCGGCCGCGGTCAGCGCCGGGACCTGATGGCGCCAGAGGTCATGGCTGTCGGGGAAGCCGTGCACCAGGAGGACGGCCGGGCCCTCGCCGCTCACCTGGACGTCGAGCGTCACCTCGGACAGTTCCACACGCATCGCAACACCCCGTTCGGCAAAGGGATCCGGGCCGGTCGCCCGGCCCGGACATGATGTCAGAACGGGTACCAGCGGACCTCCGGGTCGCCGTCCCGCAGCGAGCGCACCCGCCGCTCGAATTCGGCCAGTGCCTTCGGGTTCGCCGGCGCGTGCTGGGCCACCCACGCGCAGCTCGCGGTCTCCCGCGCGCCCCGCAGCACGGCGCACCCCTCCCACTCCCGGACGTCCCAGCCGTACGCCTCGGTGAAGGCGTCGTAGGCCGCCGGGTCCAGGCCGTAGCGGTCCCGGGAGAGGGCGAGCACCACGAGGTCGTGCTCGCGCAGATCGGAGGAGAACGTCTCCAGGTCCATCAGGACCGGGCCGTCCGGGCCGACGAGCACGTTCCGCGGGAGGGCGTCGCCGTGGATCGGGCCCGGCGTCAGACGCGGGGCGAGTGCGGCGGCCGCCGGGGCGAAGGCGTCGCGCCGCTCCCGGAGGAAGTCCGCGTCCGCCGGGTCGATCGCCTCGCCCGCGAGCCGCAGCCACCGCTCGACGCCGCCGAGCAGCTCACGCCGCGGAAGCGTGAAGCCCCGCGGCTCGGGCAGGGCGTGCACGGCCCGCAGCAGCGGGGCCAGATCGCGGGGCTCGGCGGGCCGGACCGGATCGGGCAGCCGGTGCCAGAAGGAGACCGGGTGCCCGTCGACGAGCCGCGGCTTCTCCTCGGCGGCCCGCGGAGCCGGGACCCCCGCCTCGGCGAGCCAGCCGGACAGCGCCACCTCCCGCTCGGCCCGCTCGAACACCTCGGCGTCCCTGCCGACCTTCACCGCCAGGTCGCCCACGGCGAAGACCGCGTTCTCCCCGAGCGCGAGCAGCCGCGCCTCCGCTACCGGCAGCCCCGCCGCGGCCAGGATCTCCCTCGCCCGCGCCTCGTCCATCGACCTCTCCCTACCTGTGCGTTTGAGCCAAAGTCTCGCATCCACCCCCTGAGCCGCCGCGCAGGCCGTCTTGACGGCCTCACGACCCGTCAGCACCATGACGGGGTTCCCACCGGCGCGGCACCGGCAGACGGGGGTCGGATCGATGAGCTCGGCGACCGCGACGAAGCGGCCGGGCGGGACGCGGACACCGCGGACCGTCCGCCCGTCACGCCCCCGGGGGCCCGACTTCGGCGCCTGGTTCCTGGTGCTCCCGGCGCTCCTGCCGATCCTCGTCCTCAGCGTCGGCCCGCTGCTCTACGGGATCGCGCTCGCCTTCACCGACGCCCAGTCCGGCCGCAGCCAGGCCACCCGCTGGGTGGGCACCCTCAACTTCCAGGACCTGCTCCACGACACCCTCTTCTGGGACTCCTTCCGCATCGGCCTGGTCTGGGCCGTCGGGGTGACCGTCCCTCAGTTCCTCCTGGCCCTCGGCCTCGCCCTCCTGCTCAACCAGAAGCTCCGCTTCCGCTGGCTGGCGCGGGCGCTCGCGATCGTCCCCTGGGCGATGCCCGAGGTCGTCGTCGGCATCATGTGGCGGCTCGTCTACAACCCCGACGCGGGCATCCTCAACGAGACCCTCCGCGACCTCGGCCTCGGCCAGGGCCAGGACTGGCTCTCCGGACTCGCCACCGCTCTTCCCGCCGTCATCGTCGTCGGCGTCTGGGCCGGCATGCCGCAGACCACCGTCGCCCTCCTCGCCGGACTCCAGAACACGCCGCGCGAACTCCACGAGGCCGCCGCCCTCGACGGCGCCGGCGCCTGGCGCCGCTTCCGCACCGTCACCTGGCCCGCGCTGAGACCCGTGGCCCTCGCCATCACCGCGCTCAACCTCATCTGGAACTTCAACTCCTTCGCCCTGGTCTACGTCCTGACCAACGGCGGACCGGGCGGCCGGACCCGGCTCCCCATGCTCTTCGCCTACGAGGAGGCCTTCCGTTACGGCCAGTTCGGCTACGCCGCCGCGATGGGCTGCGTGATGGTCGCCGCCGTCTCGGTGCTGATCGCCCTCTCCCTCGTACGCCGGCTGAAAGGGGACCAGGACCGGTGAGCGCCCTCCGGACGAGCAGACCCGCGCGGATCGGCCAGTACCTCGCCCTCCTCGCCTACCTGGTCTTCCTCGCCTTCCCCTTCCTCTGGCTGATCTCCACCGCCTTCAAGCCCGCCCCCGAGCTGGCCTCGCTCCACCCCACCTGGATCCCGGAGCAGCCGACCCTCGCCAACTTCCGGCAGGCCTTCGCCGAGCAGCCGCTGCTCAGGGCGGCCGGTAACAGCCTGTTCGCCGCGCTCGCCGCGGCCCTGATCGCGGTCGTCGTCGCCACCCCGCTCGCCTACGTGACCGCCCGCCATCGGGGCCGGCTCGCCACGGCGGCCACCGGCTGGGTCGTGATCAGCCAGGCCTTCCCCTTCGTCCTGGTGATCATCCCGCTCTTCCTGATCCTCAAGAACCTGCACCTGATCAACAGCGTCCTCGGCCTCGTCATGGTCTACGTGGTGTGGTCGCTGCCCTTCGCCCTCTGGATGCTCATGGGGTACGTGAAGGCCGTCCCGGCCGAACTGGAGGAGGCCGCGGCCGTCGACGGCGCCGGCCGGCTCCGCACCCTCGTCTCCGTCACCGCCCCGCTGCTCGTCCCCGGCATCGTCGCCACCGCCCTCTTCGCCTTCGTCACCGCCTGGAACGAGTTCTTCTTCGCGCTCGTCCTGCTCAAGACCCCCGAGAAGCAGACCCTGCCGGTCGTCCTCACCCACTTCCTCGGCGCCGAGGGCGTCGCCGACCTCGGCCCGTTGGCCGCCGCGGCCTTCCTCGCCACCCTCCCCTCGCTCGTCGTCTTCGCGGTCCTCCAACGCCGGATCGCCGGAGGCATGCTGGCCGGGGCGGTGAAGTGATGGGACGACGGCTCGTCACCCTCACCGCCGCGCTCGCCCTCCTCCTCACCGGCTGCGCCGGCGGCGACGAGCGCCATGACGACGGCGTCGTACGACTCCGCTTCCAGTCCCTGGCCTGGCAGAAGGAGTCCGTCGACGCCAACAAGCAGCTCGTCGCGGAGTGGAACGCCGCCCACCCCGACGTCCAGGTCGACTACGTCCAGGGCAGCTGGGACTCCGTCCACGACCAGCTCCTCACCTCCTTCGAGGGCGGCGAGGCGCCCGACATCATCCACGACGCCGCCGACGACCTCGGCGACTTCGCCCACGGCGGCGACCTCGCCGATCTGCGCCCGCTGCTGTCCGAGCGGCTGCGCGCCGACATCCCCGCCCGCAGCTGGCGGACCACCACCTTCGGCGACGGGATCTACGGAGTCCCCTTCCTCCAGGAACCCCGCGTGATCATCGCCAACCGGAAGATCCTGGAGTCCTCCGGCGTCCGCGTCCCCACCCCCGAGAAGCCCTGGACCTGGACCGAGTTCCGGCAGATCGCCCGGGACCTCACCACCTTCATGGGACCCGACCGGTACGCGGTCGCCTGGCCGCTCAAGGAGCCCGTCTCCGTCAGCCTCAACCTCGGCGTCTCGGCCGGCGGCAGCCTCTTCCACCGGGGCGCGGACAGCCGGATCACCGTCGACTTCACCGAGGCCGACGCCGTCGTCACCGGCACCATCCACGACCAGGTCGTCGTCGACCGCACCGCCCCGCGCACCACGCTCGGCAGCGGCGGCTCCGACACCCTGCCCGGCTTCTTCGCCGGCAAGTACGCCATGGTCCCGCTGGGCTTCGCCTACCGGCAGCAGATCGCCCAGCAGGCCCCCAAGGGCTTCGAGTGGACGGTGCTGCCCGCCCCCGCCGGAAGCGAGGGCCTCGCCCAGGGCGTCTCCCCGCAGACCCTGTCGATCGCCGAGGACAGCCCGTACAAGAAGGAGGCGATGGAGTTCCTCGACTTCTTCCTGCGGCCGGAGAGCATGGTGCGGCTCGCCCGCGGCGACTGGATGCTGCCCACCGGCACGGCCGCGCTCGCCGACCCCTCCCTGCACACCGCCCGGGACGGCTGGGCGACCGGTGCCGAGGTCGCCGAGCGGCTTCGGCCCGCCCCCGCGCAGGCCGTGCGCGGATATCCGGAATGGAAGGACAAGGTGGCGACCCCGGCCTTCCAGGAGTACTACAGCGGAGCCATCGACGCCGCCGAGCTGCGTCGACGGCTGGTGGAGGACGGCAACCGGGTCCTCGCCCGCTATTACCGCAAATGATGGATTCGTCATTACGAAACCTTGTTGAATAAGTCACAGATGGGTGAAGGGTCTTCTCCCGGATCGCTCCCATCGGAGAGTGTTCGAACCGGCCACCGTGCCGCCCCCCACGAGGCGCGGTGGCCGCCTAAGGTGAACCCATGGCGACGACATACGCGGCCCTGCTGCGCGGCATCAACGTGAGCGGACACCGCAAGGTCCCCATGGCGGAGCTCCGTTCCGTCCTCGAAGGCCTCGGCCACCGGGACGTCCGCACGTACCTCCAGAGCGGGAACGCCGTCTTCACCACGGACTCGCCCGCCTCCGAGGACGAACTCACCGCCGAGCTGGAGGACGCGATCGAGCGCCGCTTCGGCTTCCGTGTCGACTGCCTCGTCCGCGACGGCGACTACCTCGCGGCCGTCGTCGAGGCCTGCCCCTTCCCGGCCGCCGAGCTCGAGGGCAAGCAGCTCCACGCCATCTACTACTCCGGCCCCGTCGAGCCCGGACGCTTCGCCGCGATCGACCGGGAGACGTACCTGCCGGAGGACTTCGCCCTCGGCGACCGCGTGCTCTACCTCTACGTCCCCGAGGGCCTCGGCCGGTCGAAGCTGGGGGACGTCGTCTCCCGCCCCGCCGTCGTCAAGGGGCTCGTGGCCACGGCCCGGAACTGGAACACGGTGGTCAAGCTCGTCGAGATGACCCACGAGGCCTGAGCGCCGAGTGGCCCACTCCGCCCACTGCGGATTGGCCCAGGGTGACGGGCCACCCGCTGGCTAGATTCGGACACATGACGAGCACCGCGACCGCCACCGAGCCCCGCACCACCGTCGACGTCTACTTCGACCCCGCCTGCCCCTTCGCCTGGATCACCTCCCGCTGGATGCTGGAGGTCGAACGCCACCGGCCCGTCGACCTCCGCTTCAAGGTCATGAGCCTGTACTTCCACAACGAGGGCAACACCCTGCCCGACTGGTACCGCGAGCTCGTCGACGCCTCGATCGGCCCGGTGCGCGTCGCGGCGGCCGCCGCCGAGCAGCACGGCGAGGAGATCCTGCGCCCGCTCTACACCGCGTACGGGATCCGCATCCACGAGAAGAAGCAAAGGGACTTCGACACGGTCGTCGCCGAATCCCTCACCGAACTCGGCCTCCCCGCCGCACTCGCCGCGGCCGCCCACGACCCGGCCCACGACGACGCCGTCCGCCGCAGCCACGACGCGGGCAAGGACCCCGCCGCTGACGCGTACGTCGGTACGCCGACGATCCACGTCGACGGCACGGTCTGGTTCGGCCCGGTCCTCCGCGCGATCCCGCGCGGCGAGAAGGCCGCCGAACTCTTCGACCACGTCCGCGCCCTGGCCGCCCACCCCGACCTCTTCGAACTGAAGAGGACCCGCGCGGGCGGTCTCGACTTCGACTGACGAGTTCGGCTAGCCGACGGCCGCGGCCACACGCTCCGACGCCCGCACCGCGCCGTCGTAGCGCTCCACCAGGAGGGCGGCCAGTTCGGGGGAGGGGCCGAGGACGTCCGCCAGGACGTCCGCTTCGGCCGCGCCGGCGGCGATCCGGTCCGGGAGCCTGCCCGGGGCGATCACGTACGGGGCGACGGCCACCCGCCGGACGCCCGGGTCGGTACGGAGGGCCCGGACGGCTTCCTCCGTACGGGGGAGAGATGCGGAGGCGAACGCGGGCCGCACGGAGCACCAACCGGTGCGCCGCAGCTCCCGCGCCGTTTCTGCGATCACCGCGATCGCCTCCGGGTCCGTGGAGCCCGCCGAGGCCAGGACGACCCCGGTCGAGCTCTTGTCGCCGGGCGTGAGCCCGGCCTCGTACAGCCGCCGTTCCACCGCCGCGATCAGCAGCGGCGACGGTCCGAGGACCTCCGCCTGCCGGATCCGCAGGGAGCGGGGCGCCTGCCGCAGGACGGCGGGGATGTCGGCCTTCGCGTGGAAGGCCCGGGTGAGCAGCAGCGGTAGCGCCACCACGTCCCGTACCCCGTCGGCGGCGAGCCGGTCGAGGACCCCCGTCACCGACGGCAGGTTGAAGTCCAGGAACGCCGTCTCCACGCGCAGCCCCGGCCGCAGCGCGCCGGCCCGGCGCACGAGCGCCTGGACGGTCGCCGCGTGCCGCGGGTCGCGGCTGCCGTGGGCGATGACGAAAAGGACAGGCGCGTAGCGCTTCCCTGCAAGGGTGGTGGGCGACGGGAGGGATGGCCTGTACACGGTGCGGCTCAGCCCTTCGTGAGCAGGCCGCGGCGGCGCAGCACCGCACGCTCCAGCGGGCTGAAGATCAGCAGGTCGATGGCGATGCCGACGACCAGGATCAGGATGATCGCCAGGAAGATGCCGGCCATGTCGATGTTGTTGCGGCCGTTCTCCAGGAGCTGGCCGAGGCCGAGCCCGAGCTCGGGGGAGGAGGCGATGATCTCGGCGGCCATCAGCGAACGCCACGAGAACGCCCAGCCCTGCTTGAGCCCGGCGAGGTAGCCCGGCAGCGCGGCGGGCATCACGATGAACCAGGCGCCCTTGAGCCCCGACGCGCCGAGCGTCTGGCCGGCCCGCAGGTACAGCGGCGGGACCTGGTCGACGCCCGCGACGAGGCCGTTGGCGATCGACGGGACGGCGCCGAGCAGGATCACCGCGAACATCATGCTGTCGTTCAGGCCGAGCCAGAGCACGGCCGGGGCCACCCAGGCCACCGAGGGCAGCGACTGGAGACCGGAGAGGATCGGGCCGATCGCCGCGCGCACGAACCGCACCCGGGAGACCAGCAGACCCAGCGGGGTGCCGATGGCGAGCGCCATGAGGAAGCCGAGCAGGGCCCGGGACACGCTGGTCCACAGGACTTCGAGGAGCGTGCCCTCCAGCCACATGGTGGTCAGGCTGTCCCACACCGCGGACGGGGCGGGGAGCTTGTACTCGTCGGTGACCTTCCCCCAGACCAGCAGCTGCCACACGACCAGGATCAGCGCGACGGCGAGGACCGGCGGGAACACCTTCTTGAGCAGGACCTCACGGACCGGGGTCCGCCGGATCTGCACGCTGTCCAGGGCGTCCAGGCCGGCCTCCAGGCCGGCGATGTCGTCGGCCTTCTGTGTCTTCGGCGTCTTTGGAGTGGTGTCAGTGCTGGCCATGACGGCGGATCTCCCCACGCAGGTGCTCGGTGATCTCGAGGGACAGCTCCGCGACGTCGGAGTCCTCGATGCGGCGCGGCTGAGGAATGTCGATCGTCCACTCGTGGGCGATCCGGCCCGGCCGGGACGAGAGGAGGACGACGCGCTCGGCCAGCCGCACGGCCTCGCGGACGTTGTGGGTGACGAAGAGCACCGACACCTTCGTCTCCCGCCAGATCCGGGTCAGCTCGTCGTGCAGCACGTCCCGGGTGATGGCGTCGAGCGCGGCGAACGGCTCGTCCATCAGGAGCAGGTCGCTGTCCTGGGCGAGCGCGCGCGCCAGCGCGACCCGCTGGCGCATGCCGCCGGACAGCTCGTGGACCCGCTTGCCGTACGAGCCGCCGAGCCGGACGAGGTCGAGCAGCCGTTCGGCCTCCGGACGCCGCTCGGTCTTGGGTACCCCGCGCAGCCGCAGGGCCAGTTCGATGTTCTTGCCCGCGGTGAGCCACGGGAAGAGGGCGTGCTCCTGGAACATCAGGGCCGGCCGGCCGCCGGGGGTCTCGATGGACCCCGCGGACGGCCGGTCGAGCCCGGCGACCAGGTTGAGCAGCGTGGACTTGCCGCAGCCCGAGGCGCCCAGGAGGGTGACGAACTCGCCGGGGGCGACGTCGAGCGAGATGTCGTCGAGGACGAGCTGTCCGCCGGCGGGACCGCCGAAGGACTTGGAGACATGCTCGATACGGGCGGCATGGGTCACCGCCGCACGGTCCTCGGCCTTGGCGAGCGTCGCGGTCGTGGCCATGGTCGTCACCTCCTGGTGAAGCTGAACTCGGGCTGCTGCACTGGTGTCTGACGCCTGGTTACTTGACGCCGAGACCGGCGTCGGCGACCTCGGGCTGACCCGCGGCCTTCAGGACCTTGTTGAGCGGCTTCAGGTCGTAGATGCCGGCGAGCTCGGGCTGCTTCAGGAGACCGGCCTTCACCGCGTGGTCGGCCTGGGACTGGAGCGTGGCCGCCAGCGGGTCGTTGGTGAACTGGATGGACGGCCACGCGGCGTCGATGACCTTCGCGCCCAGCGCCTTGCCCGAGAGGGCCTTCAGCTTGGCGTTGGCCGAGGCCTTCGCCTTGTCCGGGTTCGCGTTGATCCACTCGTTGGTCTTCACCGCGCCGCGCAGGAAGGCCTCGACGACGTCCGGGTGGGCCTTGAGGAACTTCTGCGACACGATGATGTTCGTGATGACGAACTTCTTGTCCGGCCACAGGTCGGACTCGTCGAGGAGGACCTTCGCCCCGTCGCTGACCAGCTTCGACGCGGTCGGCTCCGGCACCCAGGCGCCGTCGATGGCGCCGGAGGCGTAGGCGTTCGGGGTCACCTTGTTGTCCGTGCGGACCACCGAGACGTCGCCCTTGCCGCTCTGGGCGTCGACCTTCCAGCCCTTCTCGGAGATCCAGTTGAGGAAGGCCACGTCCTGGGTGTTGCCGAGCTGAGGCGTGGCGATCTTCTTGCCCTTGAGGTCGTCCAGGGTCTTGATCTTCGCCGGGTTCACCACGAGCTTCACGCCGCCGGAGGCCGAACCGCCGATGATGCGGAGGTTGGAACCCTTGGTCTTGACATAGCCGTTGATCGACGGCGAGGGGCCGATGAAGCCGATGTCGATCGAGTCCGCGTTGAGCGCCTCGATCTCGGACGGACCGGCGTTGAAGGTGGTGGGCACCAGCTTCGTGCCGCCCAACTCCTTCTGGAGGAGGCCCTCCTGGTCACCGACGAGCGCGGTGGCGTGCGTGAGGTTGGGGAAGTACCCGAGCCGTACGGTGTCGGCGGAGAGCTTCGCGCCCTCGGCGGCCACCTTCTTCTCGTCGTTCTTGGCATCGGAGCCGTAGCCGCAGGAGGCGAGCGCGCCGATCAACAGCGGCAGGACGGTGGCGGCGGTGAGGCTGCGGCGCAGGGTGGTACGGGTGGTGGCAGGCACGGGAGTCGGTCCCCTCGATTCAACTTCTGCGAAGTCTGCGTTTATGTCGTTCGGGGTGGAGAAGGTGGAGCCGCGTCGCACCGCTCGCGCGGTGCGTGGAGGTCGGCGCGCAACATCGCGCAACACCTCCCTGGCCCGTGCCGAGGGTGCCGCCGCCCACGCGACCACCCTCTTTGGCGAAGGTGGCGTAGATGTCCTGGAACATCAGAAGTCCCACCCCTCCTCGTCCTCGACGACCGCGACGGCCTTGCTGGTGGCGAAGGACTCGCCCGCCATGCCCGCCGCGAGCGTGGTGCCGTCCGCCGGGTCGATCAGCAGGAAGGAACCGGTACGGCGCGAGTCCGCGTACGCGTCGAGCGCGAGCGGCTCCGCCGTGCGCACGACGACCCGGCCGATGTCGTTGGCGACCAGCTGCCCGGGGTTCGGGTGCTGGGAGAGATCGTCCAGGGTCAGCCGCGAGGGGATCTCCTTGACGATCGCCTTGACCGTGCGGGTCGTGTGCTTGAGCAGCACCCGCTGGCCCACGGCGAGCGGCTGGTCGGCCACGTGGCAGACCGTCGCCTCGATGTCCTGGCTGGTCGCCGGGGCGTCACCGACCGGGGCGAGCAGGTCGCCGCGCGAGATGTCGATGTCGTCGGCGAGCCGGATCGTGACCGACTGCGGGGCCCAGGCGATGTCCACAGACTCGCCGAGCGCGTCGATCCCGCTGATCGTGGACGTCTTCCCCGACGGCAGGACGGTGATCCGCTCGCCGACGCGGAAGGCGCCGGCCGCGATCTGACCGGCGTAGCCCCGGTAGTCGGGGTGCTCGGCGGTCTGCGGCCGGATCACGTACTGGACGGGGAAGCGCGCGTGGCAGGCCGTCAGGTCGTGGCTGACCGGGACGGTCTCCAGGTGCTCCAGGACCGTCGGGCCGCCGTACCAGTCCATGTTCGCGGACGGCTCCACGACGTTGTCGCCGGCGAGCGCCGAGATCGGGATCGCGGTGATCTCCGGGACGCCGAGCTCGGAGGCGTACGTCGTGAACTCCTCGGCGATCGCGGCGAAGACGGGCTCCCGGTAGTCGACCAGGTCCATCTTGTTCACGGCCAGGACCACGTGCGGGACGCGGAGCAGCGCGGCGACGGCGGCGTGCCGGCGGGTCTGCTCGACCACGCCGTTACGGGCGTCGACCAGGACGACGGCCAGCTCGGCGGTGGAGGCGCCGGTGACCATGTTCCGGGTGTACTGCACGTGGCCGGGGGTGTCGGCGAGGATGAAGCGGCGGCGGGCGGTGGCGAAGTAGCGGTAGGCCACGTCGATGGTGATGCCCTGCTCGCGCTCGGCCCGCAGACCGTCGGTGAGGAGCGCCAGGTCGGGCGCCTCCTGACCGCGCTTGAGGGACGCGGCCTCGACGGCCTCCAGCTGGTCGGTGAGGACCGACTTGGAGTCGTGCAGCAGGCGGCCCACCAGGGTCGACTTGCCGTCGTCGACGGAGCCGGCGGTGGCGAAGCGCAGCAGGGTGGTCGCCGAGACGTCGGCGAACTCGGCGAACTGCTCGGTCGTGCTCGTCATGCTAGAAGTACCCTTCGCGCTTGCGGTCTTCCATCGCGGCCTCGGACATCTTGTCGTCGGCGCGGGTCGCGCCCCGCTCGGTGAGGCGGGAGGCGGCGATCTCGGCGATGACGGCGTCGAGCGTGGTGGCGTCGGAGTCGACGGCACCCGTGCAGGACATGTCACCGACGGTGCGGTAGCGGATGAGCCGCGTCTCGACCGTCTCGGTGTCCTTCGGGCCGCCCCACTCGCCGGCGGTCAGCCACATGCCGCTGCGCGCGAAGACCTCGCGCTCATGGGCGAAGTAGATCTCCGGCAGCTCGATGCCCTCGCGGGCGATGTACTGCCACACGTCCAGCTCGGTCCAGTTGGAGAGCGGGAAGACGCGGACGTGCTCGCCGGGCGCGTGGCGGCCGTTGTAGAGCTGCCACAGCTCGGGGCGCTGACGGCGCGGGTCCCACTGGGAGAACTCGTCGCGCAGCGAGAACACCCGCTCCTTGGCGCGGGCCTTCTCCTCGTCGCGGCGGCCGCCGCCGAAGACCGCGTCGAAGCGGTGCTGCTGGATCGCCTCGGTCAGCGGGACGGTCTGCAGCGGGTTGCGGGTGCCGTCCGGGCGCTCGCGGAGCTTGCCCGCGTCGATGTACTCCTGCACGGACGCGACGTGCAGCCGCAGCCCGTGCTCGGCGACGACGCGGTCGCGGTACTCGAGGACCTCGGGGAAGTTGTGCCCCGTGTCGACGTGCAGCAGCGTGAAGGGGACCGGCGCCGGGGCGAAGGCCTTCAGCGCCAGGTGCAGCATGACGATGGAGTCCTTGCCGCCGGAGAAGAGGATCACCGGCCGCTCGAACTCGCCCGCCACCTCGCGGAAGATGTGGACGGCCTCCGACTCCAGGGAGTCGAGGTGCGACAGCGCGAACGGGCTGTCGGTCGCCTCGTGGACGTTGACGACGGTGGTCACAGCAGACCCCTCTCGGTGAGCAGCGCGTGGAGCTGTGCCGCGGACTCCTGCACGGTCTGGTTCTGGGACTCGATCCGGAGATCGGGCGCCTCGGGGGCCTCGTAGGGGTCGTCGACGCCGGTCAGACCGCTGATCTCGCCGGCGGCCTGTTTGGCGTAGAGGCCCTTGACGTCGCGGACCGAGCAGACGTCGACGGGGGTGGCCACGTGCACCTCGACGAAGGCGGTGCCCTCGGCCGCGTGGCGCTTGCGGACCGCCTCGCGGCTGTCGGCGTACGGGGCGATGACCGGCACCAGGACCTGCACGCCGTGCGAGGCGAGCAGTTCGGCGACGAAGCCGATGCGCTGCACGTTGGTGTGCCGGTCCTCGCGGGTGAAGCCGAGGCCCGCGGAGAGGAACTCGCGGATCTCGTCGCCGTCGAGGATCTCGACGCGGTGGCCTTCCTCGCGGAGGCGGCCGGCCAGCTCGTACGCGATGGTGGTCTTTCCGGCGCTCGGCAGGCCGGTGAGCCATGTGGTGGCACCGGTCACGTGGGTCTCCTGGGAGGTGTGGGAGGTCTGAGGGGTGGGGGTCATCAGCCGTGCAGCCCGCACTCGGTCTTGGCGCGGCCCGCCCAGCGTCCGGCGCGGGCGTCCTCGCCCTCCAGGACGCGGCGGGTGCAGGGGGCGCAGCCGACGGAGGCGTAACCGTCCATCAGGAGCGGGTTGGTGAGGACACCGTGCTCCATGACGTACGCGTCGACGTCGTCCTGCGTCCAGCGGGCGATGGGGGAGACCTTGACCTTGCGCCGCTTCTCGTCCCAGCCGACGACCGGGGTGTTCGCCCGGGTCGGGGACTCGTCGCGGCGCAGGCCGGTGGCCCATGCGCTGTACGCGGTCAGGCCCTCCTCCAGCGGCTTGACCTTGCGCAGCGCGCAGCACAGGTCGGGGTCGCGGTCGTGCAGCTTCGCGCCGTACTCGGCGTCCTGCTCGGCCACGGTCTGACGCGGCGTCAGGGTGATGACGTTGACGTCCATGACGGCGTCGACGGCGTCCCGCGTGCCGATGGTCTCCTCGAAGTGGTAGCCCGTGTCGAGGAAGACGACGTCCACGCCGGGCCGGACCCGCGAGGCGAGGTGCGCGACGACCGCGTCCTCCATGGAGGACGTGACGCAGAACCGCGCGCCGAAGGTGTCCACGGCCCACCGGAGGATCTCCAGCGGCGAGGCGTCCTCCAGGTCGCGGCCGGCCTGCTCGGCGAGTGCCTTGAGGTCGGCCGCGGTGAGGTCCTGCTGGTCCTGAGTGACCGTCATATCTGTTCCCTCCCAGGGGTGGTGCCCGAAGTGCCCGGGGCGAGCAGCCCCAGGAACTTCAACTGGAAGGCTCGGCTGCACGTGGCGCATTCCCAGGCGCCGTGACCCTGCTCGTTCGGACGCAGGTCCTCGTCCCCGCAGTAGGGGCAGTGGAACGGTGCCGCGCGCTCGCTCATGACAGCGACTCCTCGGAGGCGCGGGCCGTCCAGGTCGCGAAGCGCTCGCCGTCCTCGCGCTCCGCCTGGAAGCGCTTGAGGACCCGCTCCACGTAGTCGGGGAGCCCGGCGGCGGTGACCTTGAGGCCGCGGACCTTGCGGCCGAAGCCGGCCTCCAGGCCGAGCGCGCCGCCCAGGTGCACCTGGTAGCCCTCGACGCGGTTGCCGTCGTCGTCCAGGACCAGCTGGCCCTTGAGGCCGATGTCCGCGACCTGGATGCGGGCGCAGGCGTTCGGGCAGCCGTTGATGTTGATGGTGAGCGGCTCGTCGAACTCCGGGATCCGGCGCTCCAGTTCGTCGATGAGCGAGGAGCCGCGGCCCTTCGTCTCGACGATCGCGAGCTTGCAGAACTCGATCCCGGTGCAGGCCATCGTGCCGCGCCGGAACGGCGAGGGGGTGACCCGCAGGTCGAGCGACTCCAGCGCGGAGACGATCCCGTCGACCTGCGACTCCTCGATGTCGAGGACGAGCATCTTCTGCTCGGCGGTGGTGCGGACCCGGCCCGAACCGTGCGCCTCGGCGATCTCGGCGATCTTCGTCAGGGTGGCGCCGTCGACCCGGCCGACGCGCGGCGCGAAACCGACGTAGAACCGGCCGTCGTTCTGCCGGTGCACGCCGACGTGGTCACGCCACTGGCCGGCGGGCTGCTCGGGGGCGGGGCCGTCGCTGAGCTTGCGCTTCAGGTACTCGTCCTCCAGGACCTGGCGGAACTTCTCCGGGCCCCAGTCGGCGACGAGGAACTTCAGCCGGGCGCGGTTGCGCAGCCGGCGGTAGCCGTAGTCGCGGAAGATCGAGATGACGCCCTCGTACACGTCCGGGACCTCGTCGAGCGAGACCCAGGTGCCGAGCCGGACGCCGAGCTTCGGGTTGGTCGACAGACCGCCGCCGACCCACACGTCGAAGCCGGGGCCGTGCTCCGGGTGACGCACGCCGACGAACGCGATGTCGTTGATCTCGTGCGCCACGTCGAGCAGCGGCGAGCCGGAGATCGCGGACTTGAACTTGCGGGGCAGGTTGGAGAAGTCCTTGTTGCCCACGATCCGGCGGTAGATCTCGTCGATGGCGGGCGTGCCGTCGATGATCTCGTCCTCGGCGATCCCGGCCACCGGCGAGCCGAGGACGACACGCGGGGTGTCGCCGCATGCCTCGGTGGTCGACAGGCCGACCGCCTCCAGGCGGTTCCAGATCTCGGGGACGTCCTCGATGCGGATCCAGTGGTACTGGACGTTCTGCCGGTCGGTGATGTCGGCCGTGCCGCGCGCGAACTCCTCGGAGATCTCGCCGATCACCCGGAGCTGCTGCGTGGTCAGCCGGCCGCCGTCGATGCGGACCCGGAGCATGAAGTACTCGTCGTCCAGCTCCTCCGGCTCCAGGACACCCGTCTTGGTACCGTCCAGACCCTGCTTGCGCTGGGTGTAGAGGCCCCACCAGCGCATGCGTCCGCGCAGGTCGTTGGGGTCGATGGAGTCGAATCCGCGCTTCGAGTAGACCGTCTCAATGCGTGTCCGCACATTGAGACCGTCGTCGTCCTTCTTGAACTGCTCATTGCCGTTCAGCGGGGTGAAGTGCCCCACGGCCCACTGACCCTCGCCACGGTGGCGCCCGGTCTTGCGGCGGGCGGCGGCGGGTGTGGGGTTTTCCGGGGTGGCGGCCATGGCGTTTGTCCTTCGGGACTGCGAGAGGGCGGCTCTGACCTGCACACTCGCGCTGAGGTCAGAGGGTGGCGCGTCAGTGCGCAGCAGGGTCGGGCAGAGGAGATATCGCGGCGGTGCTGGTGGTCTCAGCGCGCCGGACAGATGGCGCTGGACATGCGGCCGAGGTCGACGTGCCGCCGACTCACCAAGGCAGTTCCAGTTCCAGACATGACGGAAGCGTGTCACGGGACTTTGGACCCAGTCCAGCATCGTCCACAATTTGGACATTGGTGTCTCGCTGTGCGAGATGCTGTGGTGCAGGTCACGAAAAAGGGGCCCGCTCGGGGCCCCTTCTCACGTGGTCGGTGCGTGTCTCGTGCGCTCAGGCGTGGGCGCCGGGCCACGGGCCGGGGGTCTCCGACTCCTCGACCTCCTCCACCTTCGTGTCGAAGAGCCGGAAGCCGCGCCGCTCGTAGTTGTCCATCGCGTGCGGGCCGTCGAGCGAGCAGGTGTGCAGCCACACGCGCTTCGTGGCCTCTCGCTCGGGCCACCGCTCGGCCAGGTCCCAGGCGCGCCGCACGCCCTCGGAGAGGAGGTGGCCGCCGATACGGCGCCCCCGGAAGGCGGGGATCAGGCCGAAGTAGATGATCTCCACGACGCCGTCGGGCTGGGGGTCGAGCTCCACGTACCCGGCGGGCGTCCCCCGGTCGTACGCCACCCAGATCTCGGCCCCCGGCTTCTCCACGATCTCCTGCCACTCCTTGTACGTGAGCGCCAGGCGGTCGTTCCAGCGGATGTCGCCACCGACCGCCGTGTAGAGGAAGCGGCTGAACTCCGCCGAGGGCACCTCGGCCCGGGCGATCGTGATGTCGTCGCCCTCCGGGACGCGGGCGGGGCGGAGGTCGGACGGCGAGGTCTGTTCGAGGGACCAGGTGGTGAGCGTGATGTGCATGGAACCATCGCATCACGAGCCCCTGTGGTGAGGCGACCGGGGTGGCCGCCCTCCGCGCTCCGGTGGCCGGTGGCCGATGTTCCGTGGGCAGGGTGTCCAAGGGGTGGGACGACCGAACGCCGGACCCGAACGCTGGCCCCAGACGCTGGCCCCGGACGCCGGCCCCGGATGCCGGCCCCGGACGCCGGACCCGAGCGCCCTACGCCGAGCGCCTACGCGTCCCCGACCGTGCGCGCCGCCGTCACCGCCGGGGCCGTCGAGTGCGGCAGCAGGTCCGCCGGACGTTCCGGGCGGAGGATCTCCACCGCGACCTCCTCCCGGAAGCGGTACGGGCGGTGCGCCAGGACCCCCGCCAGGTTCCGGCGTACCCGGGACATCTCCGCCCGTACGGTCACCGTCCTCGTACGGTCCCCGAAGACGTCGTCCGCCAGCTCCGCCGCCGTGCGTCCGTCGCGGTGCAGCGCCAGGACATAGAGGAGCTCCGCGTGCCGGGGGCTGAGCTCCAGCTGCCAGCTGCCCGCCTCCCCCGAGACGGCCACCGTCCACCGGCGCGGCCTGCTCAGGTCGAGGACCACCCGGCTCGCCGCGGCCGCGCCGGGGTCCACCGGCCGGGTCTCCTCCTCGACCCGCAGCAGCCAGCCGCCGGGCAGCGGTTCCACCGCGCACACGCCGAGGGAGGGCAGCCACACCCGGCCGGCACGGAAGGACTTGGGCAGGGGGATCCGGTCCACCGGGGCGAGACCGGTCACCGCGGCGGTCCAGCCGTGGACGTCGACCGCCACGGCGCGCCCTCCCACCCGGCACAGGATCGGCGCGGCCACCGCCCGCAGCCGCTCGACCGACCGCCGGTGCCGCTCCCGCATCTCCGCCTCGGCGAGCTGGGCGACCGAGGCGACCAGCGCCAGCATCGCCGGATGGAAGCTGGACGCCGGACCGCTCACATCGAGGATCCCCAGGAGCCGCTGATCGCGCGGATCGTGCACGGGCGCGGCGGCGCAGGTCCAGTTGTGCAGGGTCTGCACGTAGTGCTCGGCGGAGTGCACCTGCACGGCCCGGCCCATGGCGAGCGCCGTGCCGACCGCGTTCGTCCCGGTCGTGTGCTCGGTCCAGGCCGCGCCCTCCTCCAGGCAGATGCCGTTCGCCTGGCGCAGCACCGCCAGGTTGCCCTGACGCCACAGCACGCGGCCGCTCTCGTCGGTGACCACCATGATCTGGAGGGAGGTGTCGGCGATGCCGGCGAGGCCGCCGCTGAGCGTCTGCATCACCTCGGACAGGAGCGTGCTCCTGCGCCGCTGCTCCAGCTCGTCCCGCTGGAGCAGCACGCTGCTCGTGCCCTGGTCGGGGTCGAGCCCCAGCCGGGCCATCCGCTGCCAGGACGCGTCGATGACCGCGCGGGGCGCGATCGGCGGCGTACGGCCCGCCAGGGTCGCATCACGGACCCGGTGCAGCAGCCGGGCGGCCTGGGCGGCGTCCATGGTGGCAAGCCGCTTCATGTCGAGCTGCGTGTTCTTCATCGGTCTCTCCCAGCCACCCGTGGTGCTGTATCGGTTCTGCACTGGGCAGATGTCCGGAGTGTCGCTGCCCATGGTGCCGTTCGGGGCCGTCCGGCGCGGCCCGGTTCGGGTAATCCTGCAACCCTTTGCAACTCTGGCGACCGACCGGCCCTGTGCACGAGGGTGGTGTGAGCGGTGGGTGGTGCCGTGTCGGCGCAGCACCACCCCCGCTCTCCGCGCGTGCCGACCCTCGCGGGTCCACCCCTGGTACGCGCGGCTCAACACTCCGGCCGACGCGCCCCGTACCGTGACCGCACCGCACCGCACCGCACCGCACCGGCCCGAGCGCGCCGTACCGTGACCGCACCGGCCCGCGCGAGCCGTACGACGCATCAGACCGTCACCCGCGCCCGCTCCACCACCGCCCGCAGGTCCAGCGTGTGCGCCAGCGTCCCGAACGTCGACCCCCCGTCCCCGCCCAGCCGCGACGCGCAGAACGCGTCCGCCACCTCCGGCGGCGCCCACCGCACCAGCAGCGCGCCCTGGAGCACCAGCGCCATCCGCTCCACGAGCCGCCGCGCCCGCGCCTCGACCCCCTCCAGATCGGCCAGTTCGACCAGCAGGTCCCGGATCGCCCGGTCGAGCCGGTGGTCCGCGCCCCGCGCCGCCCCCACCTCCCGCAGGAACGCGTCGAACGACGCGGGCCCGGTCCGCAGCGCCCGCAGCACGTCGAGCGCCTGGACGTTCCCCGAGCCCTCCCAGACCGAGTTGAGCGGCGACTCGCGGAGCAGCCGCGGCAGCCCGGACTCCTCCACGTACCCGTTGCCGCCGAGGCACTCCAGGGCCTCCGCCACCACTGGCGTACACCGCTTCGTCACCCAGTACTTCGCCACCGGAACGGCGATGCGGAGAAAGGCCCGCTCACGCTCGGCGCGGTTGCTGCCGTCGGTTTCACCGGGGGTGTCGGTTGCGGTGGCGCCTTCGACGGCGTCGTAGGCCGCTGCCAGGCGCATCGCGAGGACCGTCGCCGCCTCCGACTCCAGGGCCAGATCGGCGAGCACGTTCCGCATGAGCGGCTTCTCGATCAGCACCCCGCCGAACGCCTCGCGGTACGCGCAGTGGTGCACGGCCTGCGCCACCGCCTGCCGCATCAGCGCCGCCGAGCCGAGCACGCAGTCGAGCCGCGTCGCCGCCACCATGTCGATGACGGACCGGACCCCGCGCCCCTCCTCGCCGATCCGGCGCGCCCAGGTCGTCCCGTCGAACTCCACCTCGGCGGAGGCGTTCGAGCGGTTGCCCAGCTTGTCCTTCAGCCGCTGGATCGCGAACGCGTTGCGCGAGCCGTCCGGGAGGACCCGCGGCAGCAGGAAACAGGTCAGTCCGGCCGGAGCCTGCGCCAGGACCAGGAAGGCGTCCGACATCGGCGCCGAACAGAACCACTTGTGCCCCGTCAGGACGTACTCCCCGTCGGCCGCCAGCGGACGCGCCTCCGTCGTGTTCGCCCGTACGTCGCTGCCGCCCTGCTTCTCCGTCAGCGCCATCCCGAGCAGCGCCCCCGGTTTCTCGGCGACGGGACGCAGCTCCCGCTCGTACACGTGCGCGGTCGCCGCCGGCTCCCACACCGCCGCGAGCTCCGGCTCGGCGCGCAGCGCCGGCACCGACGCGTGCGTCATCGACAGCGGACAGACGTGCCCCGCCTCCGCCTGCGACACCACCAGGAGCCCGGCGGCGCGCCGCACATGACCACCCGGGCGGCCCCACGCGTCCGTGAGGCCGGCCTCCACCGACCGGCCGAGCAGCCGGTGCCAGGCCGGATGGAAGTCGACCTCGTCGATCCGGTTGCCGTACCGGTCGTGGGTCCGCAGCCGCGGCGGGTACGTGTTCGCGAGCTCGCCCCACTCCCTGACCTGCTCCGACCCCGCCGCCCGGCCCAACAGGGCCAGGTCCTCGCGAGCCTCCGCCAGGACCTCGGGCGCGAGGTGCCGCTCGACGGCCTCCGCCAGTGTCCGGTCGCACGTGAAGACGTCGTATCCCACCAGGGGCGGAGCCTGGTTGGTCACGGTGTGGGTGCTCGCTGCCATGCCGATACGGTAAGCAGGTGCAGGCAGCAAGCGAAACACCCGATCGGCCCGAGCGGCGGCCCTGGAGCAGGCTCCACCGCGCGCGCGTCCTCTACCGCAACGTCTCCAAGCGGAAGATGGTCTGGCTCCTTCTCAAGGACACCGTCAATTCGGGCATCGAGTACCGGATCCTCGGCCTCGCCGCCGAGGCCGCGTTCTTCACGCTGCTTTCGCTGCCGCCGCTGCTCCTCGGCATGATCGCCCTCCTCGGCTACGCCGACGACTGGACCAACACCGACACCGTCGCGAGCATCGAGGAGAACATCCTCCGCGCCGCCGGAACGGTCCTCTCCGACCGGGGCGTCCACGACATCGCCAAACCGCTCCTCGACGACGTCACCCAGGGAAAACGGCCCGAACTCGTCTCCCTCGGCTTCGCCATCGCCCTCTGGTCCGGCTCGCGGGCGGTGAACGTCTTCATCGACACCATCACCGTCATGTACGGGCTCGACGGCCACCGAGGCATCGTCAAGACCCGGCTCCTGGCCTTCCTGCTCTACATCGTGGCCCTGATCATCGGCGCCGTCGTCCTGCCGCTCGCGGTCGTCGGACCCGACCGTGTCGTCGAACTGGTGCCCTGGGGTACGGAAGTCGTCGCCGTCCTGTACTGGCCGGCCGTCATCCTGCTCTCCATCGCCTTCCTCACGACGCTCTACCACGTGTCCGTACCCGTCAGATCGCCGTGGATCGAGGACATCCCCGGCGCCCTCGTCGCACTCGGCATGTGGGTCCTCGGCAGCTTCCTGCTGCGGATCTACCTCACCAGCCAGGTCGAGGGACCGACCATCTACGGCTCCCTGGCCGCCCCCATCGCCGTCCTCCTCTGGATCGGCATCTCCGCCTTCGCGGTCCTCGTCGGCGCCGCCGTGAACGCCGCCATCGACCGCGTCTGGCCCTCCGTCGCCACCGCGGCGGCCCGCGAGGCCAACGAGCGGGCCCGGGCCGTCCAGGCCGCCGAGCTGGTCGCCCGCGTCCGCGCCGAGGCGGAGGACGTCGACGAGGACGACCCGGACATGCCCTCCGAGTTCCCGGAGCGCTGGTCGAAGTTCCTGCCCCCGGACGACGTGAAGTCGCGCATCCACTCGGGCTGGGAGAAGGAATGAGGCGGCGAGCCGTCCCGTCGTAGGCTCGAAGGATGTACGAGGAACGCCCGGCCCTGCTGGACGGAGCCGTGCTGTGGACGAGGACGCTGGTCTCGCGTCCGGCAGGCCCCCTGCACCCCCTGCATCCCGTGCTGCCCGACGGCTGCATGGACTTGATCTGGGCCGACGGCAGCCTCCTCGTCGCCGGACCCGACACGCGGGCGTACGTACCGGGGGACCCGGTCACGCGGTACGCGGGCATCCGCTTCGCCCCCGGAGACGCGCCGGCGATCCTCGGCGTACCGGCCCGTGAACTGCGCGACCGGCGGGTCGCCCTCGGCGCGCTCTGGGGCGAGGCCGAGGCGCGACAGCTCGGCGAACGGATCACGGAGGCCCCCGACCCGGCCGCGGCCCTGGAGTCCCTGGCCCTGCGCAGGGCGGCCGACGCCCCCGCCCCGGACCCGCTGCTGCGGGCCGTCGTCGCCCGCCTGGACGCGGGCCGCCCGGTCGCGGAGACCGCCGACGCGGTCGGACTCGGCGCCCGGCAGCTGCACCGCCGCTCCCTGGACGCCTTCGGCTACGGCCCCAAGACGCTCGCCCGGATCCTCCGCCTCCAGCGCGCCCTGGCCCTGGTCAGGGCCGGGCTGCCGTACGCCGAGGCCGCCCTCCGCGCGGGCTGCGCCGACCAGGCCCATCTCGCGCGCGAGACGAGGGCCCTGGCCGGCACGACCCTGAGTGCCTACGAGGCCCGTGCCTACGAGGCGGCCGCCGGCGCGTCCGCGAACAGGGACACGCCGTTGCCGTCCGGGTCGAGGACCACGGCGTAACGCTGCCCCCAGACGGCGTCCCAGGGCTTCAGATGCCCGCCGTGGCCCGCGCCCACGAGCTCCTCGTACACCGCGTCCACGTCCTCGGGCGTACGGCACCGGAAGGCGAGCTCGATCCGGTTCCCGCCCTCGGGGCGCCGCCAGGAGGGATCGAAGGAACGCACGGTCTCCTCCGTGTCCCAGGCGATGCGCAGCCCACCGGGCAGCGCGGCCTCCACGTGCGGGGCGGTCTCGGCCCCGTCCGGGACGTCCAGGCCGAGACGGCGGTAGAAGGCGAGCGAGGCGGCCATGTCCGAGACCACCACGCCGACGAGGTCCAGTCGGGGTGCGATGCGGGGTGCTGTGTCCATGCCTCGCACGCTAGGCGCTGCCGGACGTCCCGGTCTTGAACGAAACAGACGAGTACCCCGACCGGAGAGCCGACCCGAGGGCTACGGTCCGTCCATGAGCACACGTGCGTACGGAAGGACGTCCTGGCCCTGGGCCGCGACGGCCGTCCTGCTGTTCTGGCAGACCTGGTTCCTCTGCCACGTCTACGCCACCGAGCGCTCGGGCGTCCGCTGGACCTGTGACACCGAGGGGTGCGGCACGAACCAGCTCGCGGGCGGGGCGCTCTTCCTCGCGGTTCCCTCGGCCGTGGGCGCCGCCGTGCTCGCGGCCCCCTTCCTGGGGCTCGCCGGGGCCGGGCTCGCCGTGGTGCTCGCCGCCTTCGGGCTCCTCCTCCGCCGGGAGGACGACCACGCGGTCGTCGCCGCGTACGGCCTGGTCGCGCTCGGGGTCGTCCTCGTCGTCACGGGAGCGGCGCGGTCGCTGCGCCGGCGGGGGCTACGTCAGGAACCCGAGGCGGCCGGTCCGGCCGCGGACGGCGGCCGTGTCCCCGGCCGGGCCCTGCTGCGTCAGGTCCTCGCCCCCGGCACGCTCCTCGTGGCCGCGCCGGCCGCCGTCGTGGTCACCGCCTTCGTCCACGGAGCCCTCGACGGGCCGCGCTGGGCCATGATGCTCGGCCTCAACGGCACGGCCGCCCTGCTCTTCACGCTCGGCACCGTGCGACTTCGGCACCGCCCCGGGGTGGCCCAGGACCTCCCCTCCGGGGAAGGGGCCGTCCACGCGCCGGCCAGGCTCCATTCCCTCACCGTCCGTGGCACCGACTTCGTCTTCGACCTGACCGTCCTCCCCGACAGGGGTGCCCCGTACCGCATCGAGGTCGAGCACCCCCTCGACCTCCAGGACGTCCGGCTCCACCGCGCGGCGCTCGTCCGCCACGACCCGCGCCGCCCCTGGCGGGTCGACCTCCCGCAGCACCCGCCGGCCGCCGAACTGGCCCGCGCCCGCGCCGCCGTCCGCACGAACGACCTCCCGACGGCGCCCCGGCTCGGAAACCCGGCCCCCGGCACCCAGGTCCTCCTCGCCGGAACCCTCCTCACGGCCGCGTCGCTGATCCTGCTCGCCCTGGCCTGACGTTCGTCAGGCCGGGGGCAGCGAGAAGCGGAGCAGCCTGCCGGACCGTGGCGTAGAGGTGATCGCCGACGACGTGCGTCGACCAGGCGCCGGACGCGGAACCGGCGCCGCCGGCCGCGTGATGCCAGACCTGCCGGCCGCTCTCGGCGTGGAAGGCGCACAGGCCCTTGTCGCCGGCGGCGAGGAAGAGGCCGCGCAGGGAGCCGAGGAACTCCAGGTCGCCCAGGCCGGACCCGGCCGTCCAGCGTTTCGCGCCGGTCCCGGCGTCGATCCCGTGCAGGACCCTGCCGTCCAGGTAGCAGACGGTCGCGCCGGAGCGCGCGTAGCCGCGGTTCCCGCGGGCGGCGGTCTGCACACTCCTCCTCGCCGGTGTCCGACGGGTAGAGGGCGACGAGGTCCTTGGCCCACACGCGCTCGCCGGACTCCGGGGCGAGAGAGGCGTACCCCCTGGTCGACGCGACCGGGTCCGTCCTCGCGGGGCTGCCCCAGGCGATCAGGGTGCCATCCGCGCGGGCCGCCGCGGGGTCCGCCCTGGCCACCCGCGGGAACCGGCTGGGACCATGCCGAGGGCGCCACCGGCGGGACCGGCGGCGGGACCTGACCCGGCATCGGGGGCGGGACCTGACCGGGCATCTGACCCGGCATCGGGGGCGGGACCTGACCGGGGCTCTGCGCCATGGGTCCCCAGGCCGGGGCGGTCTGTCCGAGGGGTTGGGTGGGACGGCTGTCGCCGAAGGCCCGTCGGGGATCGCTCTGCGGGGTCTCACTCACGTGGCAGCCCTCTCGTCTCGTACGGTTCTCGCCCGCGGACCCTCTCCCGTGGCACTGCAATACCGAGGAAATGCCGCTGATCCACGAGGGCCTTTAAATCGGTGGACCGAGCCGCGGGGCCGGGCTATGGTTCTGCTCGTTCCACGGATCGATCCACGGGTTTCCACGGAACAGCGTCTGTTCGTAGAGAAGAAGCAGGAGGTGAGGACATTGATGACTGTCACGGTGACGGGCACTGCCCGCATTCAGGAGTTCATCGTCCCCACCCCTGTGGTCTCCGGCTGACACTCACTCGACTTCCGCGCGCAGAGCGCGCCGCCGGGGCCACCCTTCGAAGGGTTCCCCTTGTCCCACGCTTCTCTCCACCCGTCTTCTCTCTCCTCCCTCACCGCCTACGGCTGGGACGAGCACTGGGAGGCGGAGTTCGCTCCGTACGCCCGGCAGGGACTCCTCCCCGGCAGGGTCATCCGGGTCGACCGCGGGCAGTGCGACGTCGCCACCCCCGAGGGGGTCGTGCGCGCCGACACGGCGTTCGTGACCCCGCACGACCCGCTCCGCGTCGTCTGCACCGGTGACTGGGCCGCCGTCGACCCCGAGGGCGCCAGCGACCCCCGCTACGTACGGACGCTGCTGCCGCGCCGTACGGCCTTCGCGCGCTCCACCTCCTCCCAGCGGTCCGAGGGCCAGATCCTCGCGGCCAACGTCGACCACGCGGTCATCACCGTCTCGCTCGCCGTCGAGCTGGACCTCGGCCGGATCGAACGCTTCCTCGCCCTGGCCTGGGAGTCCGGCGCGCAGCCGACCGTCGTCCTCAGCAAGGCGGACCTGGTGCCCGACCCCCTCGGGCTGTCCTACCTCGTCGAGGACGTGGAGACCGTCGCGCCCGGCGTGCAGGTCGTGCCCCTCAGCTCCGCCACGGGCGAGGGCCTCGACGTGCTCTCCGCGGTGGTCGCGGGCGGCACGACCGTCCTCCTCGGCGTCTCCGGCGCCGGCAAGTCGACCCTCGCCAACGCGCTCGTCGGCACGGACGTGATGACCGTCCAGGCCGCCCGGGACGTCGACGGCAAGGGCCGCCACACCACGACCACCCGCAACCTCTTCGTCCTGCCGGGCGGGGGCGTCCTCATCGACACCCCCGGGCTGCGCGGGGTCGGGCTCTGGGACGCCGAGACCGGCGTCGGCCAGGTCTTCGCCGAGATCGAGGAGCTGTCGGCGCAGTGCCGCTTCCACGACTGCGCCCACGAGTCGGAGCCCGGCTGCGCGGTGGCGGCGGCGATCGAGGACGGCTCGCTGCCCGTGCGCCGACTGGAGAGCTACCGCAAGCTGCTCCGCGAGAACCAGCGCATCGTGGCCAAGACCGACGCCCGGGTGCGTACCGAGATCCTCAAGGACTGGAAGCGCAAGGGCGCGGAAGGACGCGCGGCCATGGAGGCCAAGCGCGGGCGCGTCCGGTAGGGGCCGTCTTGGCGCCGTGTCGCGGTCCGGGAGGCGCTTCCGGGCCGCAGCGCCGTGTCCGAAATCCGCGAGTCGGGTGTCGTCGGGTCCCGCACACTGGGATGCATGAGGGACGACGACACCCGCTACGAGGCGGTCAGCAGCAGGGACGCCCGGTTCGACGGCGAGTTCTTCTTCGCCGTCCGCACCACCGGCATCTACTGCCGGCCCAGCTGCCCGGCCGTCACCCCGAAGCGGCGCAACGTCTCGTTCTTCCCCACGGCCGCCGCCGCCCAGGGCCACGGCTTCCGCGCCTGCCGCCGCTGCCGGCCGGACGCCGTGCCCGGCTCCGCCGCGTGGGACGTACGGGCCGATGTCGTCGGCCGCGCCATGCGCATGATCGGCGACGGGGTCGTCGACCGCGAGGGCGTGCCCGGCCTCGCCGGACGCCTCGGCTACAGCACCCGGCAGGTGCAGCGCCAGCTCACCGCCGAGCTCGGCGCCGGACCCGTCGCCCTCGCCCGCGCCCAGCGGGCGCACACCGCGCGGCTGCTGCTCCAGACGACCGGCCTGCCCGTCACCGAGATCGCCTTCGCGGCCGGCTTCGCCAGCGTCCGCCAGTTCAACGAGACCATCCGCGCCGTCTACGCCCGCACCCCCACCGCCCTGCGGGAAGAGGCGGGCAGCGGCGCGGGAAGCCGTACCGCGCTCGCCGCCGGGGTCCCGCTGCGGCTCGCCCACCGGGGGCCGTACGCCGCGGGGGAGGTCTTCGACCTGCTCGCGGCCGAGGCCGTGCCCCGCGTCGAGGAGGTCGTCGGCGCCCCCGGCACCCGCACCTACCGGCGCACGCTCCGCCTCCCGTACGGCACCGGGGTCGTCTCCGTCGACGAGCGGTCCGCCGGGCGCTGGCTCGACGCCCGCATCCACCTCACCGAGCTGCGCGACCTCACGACCGCCGTGCACCGGCTGCGCCGCCTCTTCGACCTCGACGCCGACCCGTACGCGGTCGCCGAGCGCCTCGGCGCCGCCCCCGGCCTCGCTGCCGAGGTGACGGCCCGCCCCGGCGTACGGTCCCCGGGGACGGCCGAGCCCGAGGAGTTCGCGCTGCGCACCCTCCTCGGACCCGAGGAGTCGGCCCGGCTCGTCGAAGCGCACGGCACACCCCTGGCCACCGCCTGCGGCGGCCTCACCCACCTCTTCCCGGCCCCGGCCGACCTGACCGGCCACCCCGTCGCGGGGCCGCTGGCCCGCGCGCTCGCCGACGGAGCCGTACGCCTCGACCCGGGCGCCGACCGCGACGAGGCCGAGCGGGCACTGCTGACCGTCCCCGGCGTGACCCCCGAGTCCGCCGCCCTCATCCGGATGCGGGCCCTCGGCGACCCGGACGTCCTCCCCGGGGGCGCCCCGGACGCGGAGGAGTGGCGCCCCTGGCGCTCGTACGCGGCGCGCTACCTCGCGACCGCGCCGTAAGAGTCCGCGCCGTAAGAGTCCGCACCTAAGAGACCTCACCGGACACGGCTCAGCCCCAGAGCACCGCACCCGCCCACGCCCCCACGATCAGCAGGCACGAGAAGAGCTCGACGAGGACGCTCGTGCCGGCCGCCCGCATGACCGTCCGGGTGGCCGCCCTGGCCTGGCCGTGGCCGCCGAGGCGGAGGCGTTCCCCGAGGTAGATCCCGCCGACGAAGCCGGGGATCGCGCCGAGCACCGGGATCAGGACGAAGCCCAGGAGCGCGCCCAGGCCCGCGTAAAGGATCATCCGCCGGGTGATGCCGACGCCCCGGAAGCGGCGTGGTGGCAGCTGCCAGACGATCACCTGCGTGAGGAGCAGCAGACCGGTCGAGGAGGCCAGCAGGATCCAGGCGAGGTCCGTCCGCTCGTGCAGGGACCACCAGAGCATCGCGGCCCACACCAGCCACGTTCCCGGCACGCCGGGGGTCAGCACCCCGAACAGACCGAGCAGCATCACCGTCGCGACCATCAGGAGCTGCCACACACCCACGCTGCCCAGCGTCCCCCAGAATCCGAGTCCGCGCAGGTCGCGCGGCGCATACGGGGGGCGAGCGCGGGTCCGGGAGCGCTCAGCCGCGGGCCACCCAGCCCTTCTCGTACGCGTGCCAGCCCAGCTGGAGCCGGGTCGTCACCCCGGTCAGCTCCATCAGGCCCTTGACCCGCCGCTGCACGGTCCGCAGCCCCAGATCCAGCTGCTTGGCCACGCTCGCGTCCGTCATCCCGGCGAGCAGCAGCGACAGGATCTCCAGGTCCATCACGTCCGGGCCGGGGGCCTCGTCCTCGGTGATCTGCGCGCCCGCCCCCAGCCTCAGCGGCAGGGCGTCCCGCCACACCGACTCGAAGAGGCCCATCAGCGATTCGAGGAGCCCGCTCGCGTGCACGACGAGCGCCGAGGGCTCCGCGCCCCGCCCGGTCAGCGGCACCATGGCCAGGGACCGGTCGGCGACCACCAGCTTGGTGGGGACCCGGTCGGCGACCCGGATCAGTTCCTCGCGGCCGAGCGCCGCCGACAGTTCGAGCAGCCCGGTCGGGAGCGCGAGCACCTCGCGCTCGAGCACCACCCGGTAGCGCACCCCCCGCCCGGCGGCCTGCTCCTCCGCGTCGTTCTCCATCCCGGTGACCGCGATCGGCTTGCCGGTGACCAGGGCGCAGACCTCCTCCGTCGCCCCCAGCTGGAGCTGGAGGAAGCGGTGGGTGACCGCGCTCGCGCCGGTCACCACCTCCACCAGGTCGTGGACGGCGGACTCCGCCGCCTCCGCGCGATACTCCTCGGCGAGCAGCTTCGCCGCCAGCTCCGCCTGCTCCAGCTCGTGGCGCTGCTGGGTCAGCAGCGCACCGAGGGCCACTCCCGGCGGCGCCGCCACCCACCGTCCGGTCCGCGCCGAGGACTGCGCGGCGAGCCCCTGCGACTCCAGCCGGCGAAGCGCCCGCTCGGTGTCCCGCTCGGGCATGGCGAGCCGGTGCGCGAGATCGGTGACCTCGGCCGCGCCCAGCGCGACCAGCGCGCGGTACGCGGACTCCTGGCGTTCATCGAGCCCTATCGCTCCCAGCATGGTTGCCCCACCCCTCGCCGTACGTCCGATGGGCGCCCCGGATATTTCCGGGACCTTCACCGGAGGCATTCGTTCCGTTGGTGACCTGGCGGGAAACGGCCACGGCGTATTCCCGCCTTGCCCATCATCCCTGTACCGCCCTCACCTCTGCCAATGTGGCGCCACCGCAGCACCAACAGCCTCCGGAGACGGGTGTCTTGTGCCTTTTTTCCGGAATCAGATGGGGAGAGCGATGCGCCCGATTTCGCGTACGGCCCTGGGGGCGGCGACCGCCGTCGTCCTGGCCGTCACCGCGGTCGCGCCGTCCATGGCGAATGAGCCGCAGGACGACACGGCCGGCAAGCGACCGCTGGTCGGCAGCGAGGCCTCGGCCCGCGCCGGGGACCGGACGGCCACGGTGACCCTGGTCACCGGCGACCGCGTCCTGGTCACCCACGACGCCGAAGGAAACCCGGCGGCCACGGCGCTGCCCCGCGAGGACGGCATCGTCCCCCTCGTCCAGACGCGCCGCTCGGGCCATGACCTGTACGTCTACCCCGAGGACGCCACCGACGCGCTCGCCGCCGGCCGTGTCGACGAGGAGCTCTTCAACGTCACCGGGCTCGTCCGCCAGGGCTACGACGACGCCGCCACCACGACGCTGCCCCTCATCGCGGTCTACGGCTCCGACCTCGCCCGCTCGGTCCCCGCCGCCCCGCGTGGCGCCCAGCGCGGCCAGGTCCTCAAGACCGTCGACGGCGTCGCGCTCAAGGCCGACAAGAAGCAGGCCGCGACCTTCTGGGCCGACGTGAACACCCCGAAGGCCCGCTCCGCCGCCGGCATCGAGAAGCTCTGGCTCGACCGAAAGGTTCAGGCCACCCTGGAGCAGTCGACGAAGCAGGTCCACGCCCCCGAAGCCTGGGCCGCCGGCTACGACGGCACCGGAACCAAGGTCGCCGTCCTCGACACCGGCGCCGACACCGAGCACCCCGACCTCAAGGGCCGCGTCACCGCCTCGGAGAACTTCACCGACTCCGAGACCGCCGGTGACCGCCAGGGCCACGGCACCCACACCATCTCCACCGTCGGCGGCTCCGGCGCCGCGAGCGACGGCAGGAAGAAGGGCGTCGCCCCCGGCGCGGACCTCCTCAACGGCAAGGTCCTCAACGACTCCGGCTCCGGCGCCGCCTCCTGGATCATCGCGGGCATGGAGTGGGCCGTCGCCCAGGGCGCCGACGTCGTCTCCATGAGCCTCGGCAGCTCCGTCCCCACCGACTGCACCGACCCGATGAGCGCCGCCGCCGAGGAACTCGCCCAGAACAAGGGCACGTTGTTCGTCATCGCCGCCGGCAACTCGGGACCGACCCTCAACACGGTCTCCTCGCCCGGCTGCGCGCCCAGCGTCCTCACCGTCGGCGCCACCGACCGCGACGACTCCACCGCGTACTTCTCCAGCGGCGGCCCGACGATCGTCAACCACACCCTCAAGCCCGAGATCGCCGCGCCCGGCGTCGACATCTCCGCCGCCGCGGCCGGCGGCCGTGGCGTGTACGCCTACCAGTCCATGTCCGGTACGTCGATGGCCACCCCGCACGTCGCGGGCGCCGCCGCCATCGTCAAGCAGCGCCACCCCGACTGGACCGCCCAGCAGATCAAGGCCGCCCTCGTCTCCTCCGCCGAGAGCGACCTCCCCGGTGACGTCCGCCAGGTCGGCGGCGGCCGCCTCGACGTCAAGGCCGCCGTCGACCAGACCGTCCTCGGTGCCTCCGCCGTCCAGGGCGGCACGTTCGACTGGCCGCAGGACACCAGCGACCGCACCACGGTCTCCGTCCCGTACACCAACACCTCCGACGCCCCGGTCACCCTGAACCTGGCCGTCGAGAAGGTCACCGGCAACGACGGTTCCCGGGTGCGGAGTTCGGTCGCCCGCCTCGGCAAGCGCACCGTCACCGTCCCGGCCGGCGCCACCGCCCAGGTCCCGTTGGAGCTCGACCCCGACGCCCGCCTGGAGCGCGCCCAGTACGGCGACGTCACCGGCCGCGTCCTCGCCACCGGCCCCGGCGGCATCCACGTCTCCACCCCGTTCTCGCTCTACGTCGAGCCCGAGACGGTCACCCTGCGCGTCAAGCTGATCGACCGTCAGGGCAAGCCCGCCTCCGGCGCCTCCTCCCTCGACGTCATCGGCACCGACGACGCCAGTGGCGAGCGCCGCTTCAACGAGGGCGCCGCCGACCAGGTCTACCGCCTGCGTCCCGGCAGCTACTTCCTCTCCTCCTTCGTCACCACCCCCGACGCCGGAGAGGGCGCCACGCTGAACGACTCGCTCAGCTACCTCGGCCGCCCGCAGCTGGAGCTGAAGAAGGACACCACCGTCGTCCTCGACGCCCGCAAGGCCCACAAGCTGTCGGTGCAGACCGACCAGGCCACCGAACTCCGCGGCGCCACCCTCACGTTCTCCCGCTCCTGGGACGACACCTGGCTGCACGCCGGCACCGCCGCAGGACCGCGCACCATCCGCGGCTACTACGCCTCGGTCGAAGGCCGGGCAGACGAGGGCGCCTTCGAGTTCGGCAGCTACTGGCGCGCCGCCGCCCCGCAGATCACCTCGCTCCGCACGAGCGACGGCCTGACCCTGCACCCGCTCACCGGCACCCTCGGCTCCGACAACCTCGACGGCACGGGCTCCGCCCGCCTCGTCGACGCCGGAACCGGCACCCCCGAGGAGCTCAAGGCCGCCGGAGTCCAGGGCCGGATCGCCCTCGTCCGCCTGCCGGACGGCTCCAACGGCGCGGGCGCTCTCGCCCGTGACGCCAAGGCCGCCGGCGCAGTCGCCGTCGTCGCGTACCACTCGGCCCCCGGCCGCTGGTACCCGGCCGGTGGCTTCAACGGCCTCGGCCTGCCGGTCCTGTCCGTCCCGTCCGCGGAGGCGACCGCGCTCCAGGGCAAGCTGGCGACCGGCGAGGTCACCCTCGCCTGGAAGGGCACCGCGAAGAGCCCGTACGTCTACAGCCTCGCCTTCCCCGAGGACGGAGCCATCCGCGACGACCGGACCTACCGGGTCCGCGACCGCGAACTGGGCCGCACCGACGCCACCCACGGGTCGGCGGGCATCGCCACCGACTTCGTGGACTTCCCGTCCGCACGCCGTCCCGACGGCGTCCGCGTCGGCTTCTCCTCGCTGGAGGCGGTCCCCGCGCCCGGCGCCCGCACCGAGTACTACTCGGCCGGTGACACGCTCTGGGAGCCGATGGTCGGCAGCAGCTTCCCGTTCGGGGAGATCATGATCGGCACGCCGCACACGTACACGCCCGGCGAACGGCGCACCGAGAACTGGTACGACGGCGTCCTCGCCCCCACCGCCCCGCGCGACGCCACCGGCAAGCCGGTCCTCGTCTCCGAGCGGCAGGGCAACCTCATCGGCTTCGCCAACGCCATGTGGGGCGACAGCACCCACTACGCCGAGCCCGGCTCCTTCGGCGACATCGGCAACATCAGCCTCAGCCGCGACGGTGAGCTCCTCGGTGAGAACGGCTGGCCGTTCGGTGCCTTCGAGGTCCCGGCCGAAGCCGGGACGTACACGCTCGAACAGAACACCATGAAGATCGGCAGCAAGGTGTGGGCCCGCTCCACCTCCGTCAACTCGGTCTGGAAATTCACCTCCAAGCTTGACGAGAGCGTCTATTCTCAGGGCATCCCGATTCTCTTCCCCCGGTACGACCTTCCGGAGGACGGACTCAAGACCCTCGCCGCGACCGACGGCCAGCAGATCGGCCTCACCGCGACGGGTCACGCGGGCTACACCCCCGCAGCGCTCACCTCGGCCAAGCTCTCGTACTCCTATGACGGGGGCACGACCTGGACCGAAGCGCGGGTCTCTCAGCAGGGCGGCGACTGGACCGCGACCGTGAACCACACGGGCGCGACCGGCAAGCCCGTCACCCTGAAGACCGAACTGACGGACGCCAACGGCAACTCCGTCACCCAGACCGTGGTCCGCGCTTACGACGTGCGCTGATCACGACGATCCGCCGGGCGTCCTTCCCGTGGGGGGTGGGGCCGCCCGGCGGATCACTCATTCGCAGCAACGGTTTTCCTGATGTCCGTTTTCGGGCGCCGTGCGCGGTGGACAATATGGGCATGACTCAGCAGGGGGACAACTGGTGGGACAAGCTCTACGACGAGTCGGCGACGGACACGGCCCCGGCGGTCTCGGGTGACACACTCGACGACCACTTCGCCACGGCGCCCCGCGCCGCCACGGGCCCGCCGGGCCCGTCAGTCCCGTCGGGCCCGGAACCGGACCTGACGCCGGACCTGAAGCCGGACCTGAAGCCGGAACCGGAACCGGAACCGGAGCAGGCCGCGATGCCCGCGCCGGATCCCCGGACAGCGCCGCCCGTCCTGTCCGACCGGGCGCCCTGGGAGGCGCCCGAATCGGGACCGCGCTCCTTCCCGGCACCCCCGCCACCGCCGCCGCCCCCGGTCGCCCCGCCCGTCGAGACACCCACCGTCCAGGTGCCGGTGCCTCCGGGCGACGGAGATCCGGACATCGGCGCGGACGCCGACCTCACCGTCCAGGTGCCCGTGCCCCGCCCCCGGGCCGCCGGGTTCGTCGGCAGCCGACCGCCGACCTACGAGTCCGAGCCCACCGCCCTGCCCATCGCGCGCCCCGGCGAGCTCGCCGAACTGGTCGCCGACACCGTCCTCGACGGCGCCCGCTACGGCACCTGCACCCTGCGGGCCGCATCCGTACGCGGCGACTCCGCCCGCTATCGCGGCGAACCCCGGCGCGACGCCCTGCTCACCGCCCGCTTCGGTCACGACGAGGCCGCGCTCGTCCTCGTCGCCGTCGCCGCCGGCTCCCGCGCCGCCGAGGACGCCCACCTCGCCGCCGCCGACGCCTGCCAGTGGATCGCGGAGGCCGTCGGCCGCAGCCACGCCAGGCTCTCGGAGGACATCAGGACCGGCCGCCGCGGCGACCTCAAGTCCGGACTGCACCGGCTCACCGACCGTACGTACGGCAAGCTGCGCGCCCGCGCCGCCGACCGGGGCCTCGGCTCCGACGAGTACACCGCGACCCTCCGCTGCCTCCTCGTCCCCGCCGACCCCGACTGCCGTACGCGGGTCTTCTTCGGGATCGGCGGCGGCGGCCTGTTCCGGCTCCGCGACGGCTCCTGGCAGGACATCGAACCGCTCCTGCCCGAACCGGCCGCCGTCACCGGCGCCCCCGTCGTCGGCTTCGGCTCGCCGCGCTCACCCGAGGGCCGCTCCCAGGCCGAAGCCGAGCCCGAGACCGACGCCGACGCCGACATCGACGCCGGGTCCGAGGAGGGCGACCGGCTCACCATGAACCTCGGCGTCACGACCGCACCCGGCCGTCCGCTCATCGAGGAGCCCGTGCCGCCGCCCGCCGAACCGTTCCGCTTCCGGGCCTCCGTCGCCCGCCCGGGGGACACCCTGCTCCTCGCCTCGCCCGGATTCGCCGAGCCGATGCGCGGCGAACCCGCCCTCGCCCGCGAGCTCGCCACCCGCTGGGGCGGCCAGGAACCGCCAGGACTCGCCGCCTTCCTCGCCGACACCCAGCTGAGGGTGACGGGTTACGCCGACGACCGTACGGGGGTGGCCGTCTGGGAGGCGTAACGCGCCGGGTCATGTGTTGATGGAGCCATGGCCAAACAGAACGTCGCAGAACAGTTCGTCGACATCCTCGTGCGCGCGGGCGTGAAGCGTCTGTACGGCGTCGTCGGGGACAGCCTGAACCCGGTCGTCGACGCCATCCGCCGCACCCCCGCGCTCGACTGGATCCAGGTGCGGCACGAGGAGACGGCCGCCTTCGCCGCCGGTGCCGAGGCCCAGATCACCGGCAGCCTCGCCGCCTGCGCGGGCTCCTGCGGCCCCGGCAACCTGCACCTCATCAACGGCCTGTACGACGCCCACCGTTCCATGGCCCCGGTCCTGGCCCTCGCCTCGCACATCCCGTCCAGCGAGATCGGCCTCGGCTACTTCCAGGAGACCCACCCCGACCAGCTCTTCCGCGAGTGCAGCCACTACAGCGAGCTCATCTCCAACCCGAAGCAGATGCCCCGGCTGCTCCAGACGGCGATCCAGCACGCCGTCGGCCGCAGCGGCGTCAGCGTGGTCTCGCTCCCCGGCGACATCGCCTCCCTGCCCGCGCCCGACAAGGCGGCGGAGACCGCGCTCGTCACCTCCCGCCCCACCGTCCGACCGGGTGACGACGAGATCGACGCGCTCGTCCGGATGATCGACGCGGCCGACCGGGTGACGCTCTTCTGCGGCAGCGGCACGGCGGGCGCGCACGCCGAGGTGATGCAGTTCGCCGAGCGGATCAAGGCACCGGTCGGCCACGCCCTGCGCGGCAAGGAATGGATCCAGTACGACAATCCGTACGACGTCGGGATGAGCGGTCTGCTCGGCTACGGCGCCGCCTACGAGGCCACCCACGGGTGCGACCTGCTGATCCTGCTCGGCACGGACTTCCCGTACAACGCCTTCCTGCCCGACGACGTGAAGATCGTCCAGGTGGACGTCCGGCCCGAGCACCTCGGTCGACGCTCCCGGCTCGACCTCGCCGTCTGGGGCGACGTCCGCGAGACCCTGCGCTGCGTCGTCCCGCGCGTCCGGGCCAAGACCGACCGCCGCTTCCTCGACAAGATGCTCAAGAAGCACGCCGACGCGCTCGAAGGCGTCGTGAAGGCGTACACCCGCAAGGTCGAGAAGCACGTCCCGATCCACCCCGAGTACGTCGCCTCCGTCATCGACGAACTGGCCGACGGGGATGCCGTGTTCACCGTCGACACCGGCATGTGCAACGTCTGGGCGGCCCGTTACCTCTCGCCGAACGGACGGCGCAGGATCATCGGATCGTTCAGCCACGGCTCGATGGCGAACGCGCTGCCGCAGGCCATCGGCGCACAGTTCACCGACCGCAACCGGCAGGTGGTGTCGCTCTCCGGCGACGGCGGATTCTCCATGCTCATGGGCGACTTCCTCACCCTGGTCCAGTACGACCTCCCGGTGAAGGTCGTCGTCTTCAACAACTCCTCGCTGGGCATGGTCGAGTTGGAGATGCTGGTCGCCGGGCTCCCCTCGTACGGGACGACGAACAAGAACCCCGACTTCGCGGCCATCGCGCGCGCCGCCGGGGCCTACGGCGTCCGCGTCGAGAAGCCCAAGCAGCTCGCGAGCGCCCTCAAGGACGCCTTCAAGCACAAGGGCCCGGCCCTCGTGGACGTCGTCACCGACCCCAATGCCCTCTCCATCCCGCCCAGGATCAGCAGCGACATGGTCACCGGCTTCGCCCTCTCCGCCAGCAAGATCGTCCTCGACGGCGGAGTGGGCCGCATGCTCCAGATGGCCCGTTCCAACCTGCGCAACGTCCCCCGGCTCTGACCCCCGGCTCCGTCCCCGCTCCGAGTCGCCCGGCTCCGAGGGAATGCGGGCGCCCCCGTGGGGCATGCATCCCCGTGAGCCTGTTCGACGACGTGTGGGTGGGGGTTATGGCCGGGGAGGCGCGACAGCCGACTCAACTGCTCAGGAAGGTGGGATGCGCGGATCTCACCGCGGTGCCGGAGGTGCGACATGCCTTGCGAGAACTGCTGCGGAAATGGGGCGGACCGGGCGCCTCCGACGTGGCCGAACTGCTCACCAGCGAACTGGTGACCAATGCCCTGGTCCACACCGAGCACGGCGCCGTCGTGACCGCGACGGTCGTCCCCGAGCAACTGAGGGTCGAGGTCCGCGACTTCGTCCCCGGGCTCGCACCGCCGCACGTACCGCCCGCCGACGACGGTACGCGTACGCACGGCCGGGGGCTCGTCCTCGTCCAGGCGCTCGCCGACTCCTGGGGAGTCGAGGAGTACGGGGCGGGCAAGGTGGTCTGGTTCGAACTGAACGGCGGGGCCGCCTGAGAGGCGGCCCCGCCGGATTTCCGTAGGTCCCTGTTCAGCCGAACTGCTGCTCCAGGTCCTTGAGCTTGCGCTCCAGGGAGTCGAGCCGGGGCAGCGTCTGGGTGTCGTCCTCAGCGGTGAGGTCCACCGTGCGGGACTCGGCGCCCCTCACGGCTTGCAGGGAGGGCCGGGGTCGAAGCGGCAGTTGTCCGGGATCCGCTATGGCGGGCTCCGCGACGGCGGCCTGCACGGCCGGCGTCGCGGAGCCGGAGCCCGTACCCGAACCGGAACCCGGGCCCGAGCCCGTACCGGCGCCGCCCGCGGCGCCCAAGGCCGCCATCTCGACCTGACGGTCGGTGCCGCCGCCGCGGCCGAGCCCGAAGGCGCGGTGCTGGCGGTTGATGGCCTTGAGCCGCGCCCGGTCGAGCTTGACCTGGTCGCGCCGGCGGAGCCGGTTCTGCTCCTTCTCCCGCCGGTCCTCGCGCACCTCGTCGACCGCCTCGTCCAGCGTCCGTACGTTCTCCAGGAGCATCAGCGACCAGGCCGCGAAAGTCTCCCGGGGCGCGCGGAGCCACCGTACGATCCGGATCTGCGGCAGCGGGCGGGGCACCAGGCCCTGCTCGCGGAGCGCGGCCCGGCGGGTCTGCTTCAGCGCCCGGTCGAAGAGGACCGCCGCCGAGAGGGACATGCCCGCGAAGAACTGCGGTGCCCCGTCATGGCCCAGGCCGCGCGGGGCGTGCACCCAGTTGAACCAGGCGGCCGCGCCGGCGAACAGCCAGACCAGGAGCCGCGAGCCGAGCGCCGCGTCGCCGTGGCTGGCCTCGCGGACGGCGAGGACCGAGCAGAACATGGCGGCGCCGTCGAGGCCGAAGGGGACGAGGTACTCCCAGCCTCCGGAGAGGTTGAGGTTCTGCCGGCCGAAGCCGACGAGTCCGTGGAAGGAGAGCGCCGCCGCGACCGCGGCGCAGCAGAAGAGCAGGACGTAGGAAGCCGTTCCGTACACCGCCTCCTTGCGTCTGCGGCGCTCCTCGTTGCGCTCCCAGGAGTCCTCGGCCGCGGCCTGGTCACCGGCGCGCTTCCCGCGCGCGAGCACCGCCACCGCCGTCAGGACCCCGGCCACCATCACGCCGCCCGGAAGCAGCCAGTCCAGCGATATGTCGGTCAGTCTCATGCGGTGTCCCTTGCATCGCAGTAGGGCGTTTGGCGGCCCATACTGGCCGACCCCGCGCGGCGCTCAAGCGGTTTCGGGGCAAGAGCACGCCATCGGGGTCCCAGGGCATACGAATAGGTGCGATCTGGTCGAACACCCGTGCAAGAGAAGGGGGTTGGGTTCGATTGACGCCACCCGTCCGGGTGGCGTAATCACTCGGGAGCCTCAGGCCGTCGCGGCCAGACGACGGACGCGCTCGGTGTCGCAGGTGCGCGGGCAGGTGAGGCAGGTGTCCTCGGGGCGCAGCGTGTAGAAGAAGCAGCAGGTCGCCCGGTCGCGGGTGGCGCGCGGGGCGCCATCGGGCCCCTCGGTGCCGGCGAGCTCGCGGAAACCGGCCGAACCGGCGTACGGCTTGTGCTGCTTGCGGGTGGCGGTGGTGCCCGGCAGGAGGAGTTCGAGCTCGGCCATCGCCCGCTCCTCCTCGCCGAGCAGGGCGCCGATGTACCAGAGGCCCTCGACGATCTCGTCCGTGGCCATGCCCCACAGGGCCCGGCGGCCGCGCTTCATCCGGGGGCCGAAACCGCCCAGGATCGCCTCGAAGTGCTCGGCGAGCGAGGCGCGCACCTCGGTCCGCAGCGCCTCCTCGTCGGCGACGACGCGGGCGCCGGGCAGCGCGGCGGCGGGGTCGCCGGGCAGGCAGGCGAACTCCTCGATGCCGACGGACATGCGGCCGAGCGCGCGCTGGAACGACACGTTCGCCGCGGGCAGCCGCGGCACCCTCCGGTGCAGGAACCAGGGGACGGTGACGAGGAGGCAGGCGGGCCAGGCGTAGCGGTGCAGTCCGAAGCTCGCGACGACGTCGGGGCGGGCCTGGGTGCCGTAGTCGCGCAGCACCTGGGCGTTGTCCCAGGCGAGGAAGGCGTCGAGGGCGGATCCGCCGGCCGCGAGCTCTTCGGCGCCGACCCAGCCGGCGCCGCGCGGCAGCCGTTCGTCCGGGGCCGATTCCTCTATCCGCAGGCCGGTGAAGACCTCGGCGAGCCGGGCGTACGAGGCCGCGACGGGCGAGGTCGGGGGTGCGGGCAACAGAGCGGGGACGGTCATGCGGACCACCGAATCGCGATCGTTAGCAGGTAAGCCTTACCTTACCCGAATCTCGATCGGCTCTCACCACCGCACGGGCCGCGTCCACCCCCGGGTCCCGCGGGTAGGCCCCCCGTGCCCCAAATGTCGGCCGTTCGCCTATGGTGCACAGGGGACCCGGGTATCGCGAGCCGGGCCCGGCACGAGGCCGCAGGAGGACCCGGGTGGAGCAGGGCGCAGCGCGCGAGCGGGCGACGGAGAGGCCGTACCCGCCCTTCGGCGACGCCGTACGCGTACCGGAACAGGCCCGTGGCGAGCACACGCACGGCGAACCGGCGGCGCGTCGTCCCGCCACCGCCCCCGGACCGCGCGTCGTCCAGCGGCACTCCGTCCGCGACCAGATCCTCGAAGCCCTCCGCACCGCCCTCGTCGGCGGCGAGCTCGTCCCCGGCGAGGTCTACTCGGGCCCCGCCCTCGCCGAGCGCTTCGGCGTCTCGGCCACCCCCGTCCGGGAGGCCATGCAGCGCCTCGCCGTCGAAGGGGCCGTCGAGGTCGTCCCGAACCGCGGCTTCCGCGTCACCGAGCGCACCCCCCGCGAGCTCGCCGAGCTCGCCGAGGTCCGCGCGCTCATCGAGGTCCCCGTCATGCTGCGGCTCGCCCGCACGGTCCCGGCCGCCCGCTGGGCCGACCTCCGCCCGCTCGCCGAGGCGACCGGGGCCGCCGCCGCGCGGGGCGACCGCGCCCACTACGCGGAGACCGACCGCGCCTTCCACCGGGCGGTCCTCTCCCTCGCCGGGAACGCGCAGCTGCTCGCCGTCGCCGACGACCTCCACCGGCGCTCCCAGTGGCCGCTGATCAGCGCCCCCGCCCTCCGCCACGGTGAGCTCGTCGCCGACGCCGCCGAGCACACGGCCCTGCTCGACGCCCTGATCGCCCAGGACCTGGCGGTCGTCCAGTCGCTCGTACGGGAGCACTTCGCCGGATCCGAGTACTGATCCACGACACACCCCCCGGAGGGTGTCCGGAGCATTAAGGTCGTTGACGTCAGACCGCCCGCACCGCGTCGTCCGTGAGGTGTCCCATGCCGTCCGCGACCCCGCCCCCGGCACGGGAGGGAGGCCGAGCCGTCACCGGTACGGAAGCCGAGGCCGCGGCCCTGCTCGGCTGGCTCACCGACCCGGAGGCGCCCCGGCTCTGCCTCGTCACCGGCGCCCCCGGCAGCGGCAAGACGGCCCTCCTCGACTGGCTCGCCGCGTACGGCCCGCGCTCGGGCGGCCGGCGTCGCACGCCCCGGGTGCTCGTCCCGCTCGCCGGACAGAGCGCGCTCGGCGCGACCTGGACGATCGCCGACCTCCTCGGTGTGGTGGCCAGGTCGCCGGACGAACTCGTCCACGCCCTCGCCACCAGCGAGGCGCGGCCCTCGGGCCGGGCCGTCCTCCTCCTCACGGACCTCCACGCCGCCGCCGAGCCCGCCGCGCTCACGGAACTCATCGGCGAACTCGCCGGGGTGGGCCGGGTCCGGCTCGTCGTCGAGGCCCGGACCGGGAGCCCGGCACCCGGGACCCTGCGCGCCGCACGCCGGGCGACGGTCGTGGACCTGGACGCGGACGGCGAACCGGCCCCCGCCGGCGGAGCCCCCGCGGAGCCCCCGCGCCCGCTGCCGGACCTCTCCGACCCGCTCGCCGTGTGCGCCGCCGACCCGCTGCTCGTCACCACCGCGTACGTCACCGGAACCGGTGAAGGCTCAGGAGAGGCCGGAGTTGACGACCACGGGGGACTCAGGACCGCCTGGCTGCGGGCCGGGCAGTCGCTCTGCCGCGCGCAGGCCCCCGCGGAACGGGCACTCGTGCTCCTCGCCGCGCTCGGCGACGGTGCCGACCCCCGGCTGCGGCCCGCGCTGGCCGAGCTCGCCGAAGGGGCCGCCTGGCGGCTCCGCTGGGCCCGCAACCGCGGCGACCTGACACCGCCCTGGCCGGGTCCCGTCGCCGTACTCGGCGCGGCGGGCGGCCCGTTGGAGGGCACCCTGCTCGTCGGCGACCGCACCGGCACCGTCCGCCTGCTCCACGAGGCCGACGCGAGCTCCGCCGGGCGGCTCCCGCACACCGTCCCCGGCCGGGTCACGGCGCTCGCGCCCGCCCCGGACGGCACGGTGCTGCTCCTGGACGACCGGGGCCGGCTGCACTCCGTCCGCGGTACGGTGCCCAGGGCCCCGTACCTGGAACGCCTCACCGAGGCCGTCTCGAAGACCCTGGCCCGCCACCCCGGCACGGCTCTCGCGGCGATCGCGGGCTCGGTCGTGGTGGGGGACCGGCTCGGCTCCGTGCACGCCTTCGGCCTCACCGGCCTGCACCAGGCGGCCCCGCACAGCGGCCGGGTCACGGCGGTCGCCGCCGTGGAGTCCGAGACGCCGTTCGTGTGTTCCGGCGGAGCCGACGGGACGGTACGGCTCTGGACCCCGGGCCGCGAGCCGCGCTCCGAACCCCTCGCGGAACGCCGGTCCCCGGTGGTCTCCCTGCACGCGGCGGAGACCCCGCACGGCCCCCTGGTCGCCGCGGCCTGGGCCGACGGCCTCGTCGAACTCCACCGCCCCGAGGGCGGCGCGACGCTCTCCTTCCGCCCGGGCCCCCCGGTCCGCGCGGTCGCCGTCACCGGCGCGGGCGCGCTGCTCGTCGGCACCGACGAGAGCCTGGTCTGCCTCGTACCGCGATCCCGGGAGAAGCTCTTCCGATCATCGCGCGAATCGTCTCCCGAGCGGTGACCTCGGCGGGGTCGTGACCGTTGAGCGGGTGAGTATGCCGCTGACATGTGGGAGGACGGCCATGACGGTTGATCAGGGCGCGGGGAAGACCGAGGCGGGGAAGGGCGAGGCGGGGAAGGGCGATCTCGCCGTGCACAACGACTGGTTCTCCAGCGGATGGATGCACCTGCTGCCGGGGTACCAGGCCATGCTGATGTGCATGCTCCTGAGCACGGCCGCGACGCGGCCCGTGACCGGGACGCTCGACGAGGTCGCGCGGGAGGTGTTCGGCGACTCTCCGCGCGACTTCCTCCACGGACTCGGTGAGGATCTGGACTCGCCGGTGCTCTGGCTGGCTCCCGACACCCTCGCCGCCGCAGAGGACACCGAGGAGGAGGCCCGGATCCGGGCGGAGGCGGCGGCGCGCCGGGCGGGCGGCGAAGGCGCCCTGCGGGCGGGGGGATTCCCCGTACCGGAGACGATCCGCGACCTCGTCGGCACGATGCTGGCGCTGGGCATCGCCCATACGACCGAGGGGCGTTGGTCCATGCCGGACCGGCTGCCCCTGCCGGAGGACGTGCTCGAACTCCCCGACGACCTGCGGGGGACCTTCCGGAGGCTGCGGCGAAGCGACGCCGCCGAGCCCTGGAAGCACGCCCTGACCGACTACCTCGACCACACCCTCGGCCGCCCCGGGGAACTGTTCACCACGCCGGGCCGTCTCGCCGAGGCCGTGCGCCTGAGCCCCGACGAACTCCGCGCCGCGCTCGACGACCTGGTGGAGGACGAGCACATCCGTCTCTACCGGGGAATCCCCCGGGTGCCGGTCGCCTCGGCAGGGGACCTCCAGGACCTCCAGCGCTTCCACCTCGTCACGGACTGGGAGCAGTACGACGAGGACCACGTGTACGTCCTGCGGCACTACGGAACGAACGAATAGGGGTTGCCTGTCGACGGCGATGGTGGATCCAATGGCGCCATGATCATCGGTGAGAACACGCCACCGTCGTCGTCCGGAGCGGACCACGCGGACGGCGAGCCCGTCCGCGTAGGCGCGCTCGTCCCGCTGACGCGGCCCGGCTGGGTCGGGGCGGGCCGGCATCTGCTCGCCGGGCTCGACCTGGCCGTCCGTGAGGTCAACGACTCCGGCGGGATCGACGGCAGGGCCATGGAGCTGGTGGTCCGGGACACCGCGGCCGACCCCGTGCGGGCCGCGGCGGCCGTGGACGAACTGGCAGGACTGGGCGTGGCCGCCGTGGTGGGCGAGTACCACAGCGTCGTCGCCCGCGCCGTCGCCGCCCGGGCCGACGTCCGCGGCGTGCCGTACCTCTGCTCCTCCGCGGTGCTCGACGCGCTCACCGAGGAGCCGACGGAGTGGGTCGCGCGCCTGGCCCCGGCCCAGTCGCGCGGCTGGCGGATCTATGCGGACTTCCTCCTCGGCGCCGGCCGGCACCGGATCGCCGTGGCGACCCAGCCGAGCGTGTACTGGACGTCCGGGACCCGCGTCCTGCGGGACCACGTCGCTCCCCGCGGCGGCACCGTCGTCGAACTCGACACGAACGCCCTCACGCCCGAGGCCCTGTGCGACGCCCTCGTCGACCACGGCGCGACGGCGCTCCTCCTGCTGGCCGGCCATCCGGAGCCGGCGGTGCCGATCGTCCGGGCCGTCCGGAGCGACCCGCGGCTCGCGGAGCTCCTCATCGGAGCCCCGGCCGGACAGCCGGAGTTCGCCGAATGGCTGGGAGCGCTGGGCGAGGACGGTGCCGGCATCCCGTTCCTGCGCTACCTGCCCGAACAGCCAGGCCCGCTCGGCGAACGCGTGGGGAAGGAGCTCCGCGAACGGCTGGGCGAGGAACCCTCCTTCGTCGCCTTCGAGGGCTGGGACACCGTCACCGTCCTCGCCGAGGCGCTCCGCGCCCATGGCACGGACCGGTCGGCCCTCGCCGGCTCATGGCCGCACGTGACGGCCGAGGGAACCCGAGGACCGATCCGCTTCACCCGCCCGCCGGGCATCGGCGTGTGGCAATGGGCGTGGGCGCCCATCCAGGTGGCCGACCGGGACCCGGCGGAACCCGATCGCTTCCGCATCCTCCACACCGGCTGAGAGACCGGTGTGGAGGTGCATCGCACGAAAGCCGAGGGAACGTCACTTTGGTGTTCCCGTCGACGATTTCACGTCGCCGTCCGGGGGGTCAGCTGAGCCGACAGCCAGGTCGGGACGCCGCCGAGGAGCCGGAAGAGACGCCTCGCCTCCGCGCGCAGCCGGCCCGCCTCCGGTTCCGTCTCCGTGTCGGCGAGGGCCGTGAGCGCCGGGGCCGTGCCGACCAGATATCCCAACTCCTCGCGGATCCGCAGCGATTCGGCGAAGCCGTGCCGGGCCTCCGCCAACTCGCCTTCCCGCAGGGCCAGTCCGGCGAGATGGCGCCAGGTGGAGGACAGCAGCAGCGAGTCCCCCTGGTCCGTCGCTCCCGCGTGCGCCCTGCGGTACGCGGCACGGGCCGCCTCCGGGGAGTCGCCGAGGTTCTGGGCGATGAGCCCGCGCCGGAGGTCCAGCAGGGGCCGGCCCTTGGCCGAGGGCCCGATCAGGGCCGCCGCCCGGCCCAGGGCCATCCGGGCCTCGTCGGCCCGGTCGCGTACCCCGAGGAGCGTGGACGCGTAGGCGAGATAGCCGCGTTCGCAGGCGGCGGCCCCGCGCTCCTCGTCGGTGCGGGCGATCGCCTCGGCCGCCCGGAGGGCCTCCTCGGCGTCGGCCCAGCCCTGTTCGGTGTAGAGACAGCGCTCGATCAGAAGGGCCGCCCGTTCGAGCGCGGCGGCCGGTTCGGTCGCGTACGGGGCGAGCAGCGCTGCCGCGTCCGTCCAGCAACCTCGGGAGCGGAGCCGCCATATGGCGGTCTCCACGGGAGTCTCCTTGCCGTAGGCGAGGGACGGATCTTCGCCACCCCTTGATTCGGAACCAGACATGGCGGTATCCGCCACATTGCCCTCCCCGAGCGCGCCATCGAGCTGTTGAGTAGACCCGCATCTCAGCACGAAGGGCAGCACCTGGCCAAGGGGTCAGGTGAAAGAATTCACAAGAGTCCGGGGCGGGCGGACGCCGTCGTCCGGGTGGCGACCGACAGGCCGTCAGATCGCCGTCGGGCCCGGGATCAGGCCCCGGCGCGGCCCGTCGGCCACTCCGGCCGACGGGCCGCCACCAGCTCGGATGTCACTCCTGCGGACTCCTCCGAAAGAGTGAATCCGCAGGACGCGCGTAGCTGTGGATCAGCCGTGGATCAACGGTGTACCAGCCGTCGATCAGCTCATCCGGAGGGCGAGGAAGAAGTCGAGCTTGTCCTCCAGGCGGGACAGGTCGCGGCCCGTGAGCTGCTCGATCCGGCCCACCCGGTAGCGCAGCGTGTTCACGTGCAGGTGCAGCCGAGTGGCGCAGCGCGTCCAGGAGCCGTCGCAGTCGAGGAAGGCCTCCAGGGTCGGGATCAGCTCCGCGCGGTGACGGCGGTCGTAGTCGCGCAGCGGGTCGAGCAGGCGGGCCGTGAACGCGCGGCGGACGTCGTCCGGCACGAACGGCAGCAGGAGGACGTGCGAGGCCAGCTCGTGGTGGCCCGCGGCGCAGACCCGGCCCGGACGGGCCGCGGCGACCCGGCGGGCGTGCCTGGCCTCCTCCAGGGCCCCTCGCAGGCCCTCCGCCGAGTGCACGGCCGCGCTGACGCCGAGCGTGAGCCGCCCGTCGTCGGCGAGGCCGGAGGAGAGCGGGGCGCGTACGGCGGCGAGCAGCGCGTCCGCGTGCAGCCCGAGCGCGGTCGCCGGGCCCTCGTCCTCGCTGTCCGGCAGCGGCGCGGTGGCCAGCGGGACCAGCGCGATCGCCTCGTCGCCGCTGTGCGCGACGGCGATCCGGTCCGCGGACTCGGCCCCGACGGTCGCCGGGTCGACGAGGATCTCCTCCAGGAGCGCCTGGGCGACCGGGCCGCCGTCCACGGCGTTGCCCTGACCGGCCTCCTGCTCCCAGTCGACGCGGGCGACGACGACCTGCCAGTGCGGGGCCGTGCCGAGCCCGGGCAGCAGCACCGGGGCCGCGACCCGCAGGCGGGCCGCGATCTCGGCGGGCGCGGCGCCCGTCTGCACCAGCTCAAGGACCTCCTGGGCGAGCCGGCGCCGTACCGTACGGGCCGCGTCGCGCCGGTCCCGCTCGACGGCGATCAGCTGGGTGACGCCCTGGAGCAGGTCGAGACGGGCGGCAGGCCAGTCCCCGGCGTCCGCCTCGACGGCGAGCAGCCAGTCCGACAGGACCGTCTCGCGCACGTCACGGGAGGCGGGGGCCGGGCCCCTGCCGGTGTTGCGGATCGGGAACAGCGAGTACGTGGCTCCGGCGATGCTCAGCCGGTGCGGGCCGCGCCGGCCCGTTCGGGTGGCGGCCAGGTGCTCGCCCGCCAGGGTCGCCGCGAGGCCGCTGTCGAGGGGCTCGCCGGCGCCCGCGATCTGGCGGCCGGTGGGGGAGAGGACCCAGGCCCGGAGGTCCAGGTCGGAGCCGAGCAGGTCGAGGACGACCTCGGGGCCGCCACCCGCCGGTCCTGAGGTCATGAGCCGCCGGTGCCGGTCGACGACGGCCGCCAGGTCGCCCGCCCGCTCGCCGGAGACCTGTCGAACAACGTGCTCGGTGATCGTCGCGAACGCAACGGTCTCGTTCACCGCGAAGAGCGGCAGCCGATGGCGCAAACACGCCTGTACGAGATCGTCGGGGATGTCGCCGAGCTCCGCCTCGCCCGCCGCGAGAGCCGCCACACCGGCCGAGGCCAGGATCCGGACGAAGGGCTCGGCGTCGGCCGCGTCCCGCAGCCAGGCGAGGCCGGTGAGCACCAGCTCACCGCCGGACAGGTACCGGCTGGGATCCTTGAGGTCAGTGGTCATCACACCGCGGACGGTGCGGTCCAGCTCGTCCTCGCCGCCGAGCAGGCGCAGCCCCAGCGCGTCGTTCTCCAGCAGTGCGCGCAGCCGCATCGTGTCGCCGCCGTTCCTTCGAGTGGGTGATCGTGGATGTCGCGTTGTCGACGGTGGCGTGGTGCCACCGTTTCCAGGGGAAAACGGAGAGGTTGCTGATCTCCGCCTTTCGTTCGAATCTACAAGACGACGACGGGCACCAGCCAACTCCTTCATGTTTTCGGTGACTGCACCCGGGCGAAGGTGGGCTTGTGTACTAGGCCACACACCGCGTTAACAGCACATGAATAAGAAAGTCGAGGGCCGGCCGTCCCCCCGGGCCCAGGCGTTCGACCCCCGATCACTAGAAGCACTAGAAGAGAGCCACCATGGACTTCCTTCGCCCCGCCAGCTGGGAGGAGGCGCTCGCCGCCAAGGCCGAGCACCCCACGGCCGTGCCCATTGCGGGTGGCACCGACATCATGGTCGAGATCAACTTCGACCACCGGCGGCCCGAGTACCTCCTGGACCTGAACCGTATCGAGCTGCTGCGCGAGTGGGAGGTCGGGGAGGAGAACGTCCGCCTCGGCGCGTCCGTTCCGTACACCCAGATCATGGAGAACCTGCGGACCGAGCTCCCTGGCCTGGCCCTCGCCTCGCACACGGTCGCCTCCCCGCAGATCCGCAACCGCGGCGGCGTCGGGGGCAACCTCGGCACCGCCTCGCCCGCCGGTGACGCCCACCCCGCCCTGCTCGCCGCAGGTGCCGAGGTCGAGGTCGAGTCGGTCCGCGGCAGCCGGTTCATCCCGATCGACGAGTTCTACACCGGCGTGAAGCGCAACGCGCTCCAGCCCGACGAGCTCATCAAGACCGTCCACGTCAAGAAGGCGGACGGCCCCCAGCAGTACTCCAAGGTCGGCACCCGCAACGCGATGGTCATCGCCGTCTGCGCCTTCGGCCTGGCCCTGCACCCGGAGACCCGGACGGTGCGTACCGGCATCGGCTCCGCCGCGCCGACCCCGATCCGCGCCAAGGAGGCCGAGGCCTTCCTGAACGCGGCTCTCGAAGAGGGCGGCTTCTGGGACAACGGCAAGATCATCACGCCGTCGATCGCGAAGCAGTTCGCCGACCTCTGCTCGGGCGCCGCCAACCCGATCGACGACGTCCGAGGCACCGCCAAGTACCGGCGCCACGCCGTCGGCATCATGGCCCGCCGCCAGCTCGGCTGGACCTGGGAGCAGTACCGCGGAAGCGGCCGCACGCTTGAGGGAGCTGCATAACCATGCGCGTCAATTTCACGGTCAACGGCCGTCCCCAGGAAGCCGACGACGTCTGGGAGGGCGAGTCCCTCCTCTACGTCCTGCGTGAGCGGATGGGCCTCCCCGGCTCCAAGAACGCCTGCGAGCAGGGCGAGTGCGGTTCCTGCACCGTCCGTCTCGACGGCGTGCCGGTCTGTTCCTGCCTCGTCGCCGCCGGTCAGGTCGAGGGCCGCGAGGTCGTCACCGTCGAAGGCCTCGCCGAGTTCGCCAAGGACCGCGCGGAGCACGCCGGTTGCGCCACCGGCACCTGTGGCACCTCCCTCGACGCCGCCAAGCGGTGGGAGGCGCGCCCGTCCAATAGCGGGCTCCGCCCGCGGGCCGGTCAGGACTCGCAGACCGGTGAGGGTGTCGAACTCTCCCCGATCCAGCAGGCGTTCATCGACGCGGGCGCCGTCCAGTGCGGTTTCTGCACCCCCGGTCTGCTCGTCGCGGCCGACGAGATGCTGGAGCGCAACCCGTCCCCGACGGACGCGGACATCCGCGAGGCGCTCTCCGGCAACCTGTGCCGCTGCACGGGCTACGAGAAGATCCTCGACGCGGTCCGCCTCGCGGCCGCTCGCCAGGAGCGTCAGGAAGAGGCGGTCTGACGATGGCTCAGAACACACGCACCGTTCCGGTGGGCACGCCCACCGACGTCACGCAGAACCACGTCAAGGGCGGCATCGGCGAGTCCACGCTGCGCCCCGACGGCACCCTCAAGGTCACCGGCGAGTTCGCGTACTCCTCGGACATGTGGCACGAGGACATGCTGTGGGGCCAGATCCTGCGGTCCACCGTCGCGCACGCCGAGATCGTGTCCATCGACACGACCGAGGCCCTCGTGATGGACGGCGTCTACGCCGTCCTGACGCACGAGGACCTGCCGGCCGCGAAGAACTACGGCATGGAGTTCCAGGACACCCCGGTCCTCGCCTACGGCAAGGTCCGTCACCACGGTGAGCCGGTCGCCCTCGTGGCCGCCGACCACCCGGAGACCGCCCGCCGCGCCGCCGCGAAGATCAAGATCGAGTACCGGGAGCTCCCGGTCATCACGGACGAGGCCTCGGCCACCGCTCCGGACGCGATCCTGGTCCACGAAGGCCGCGACGACCACCACTCCGGTCACGTCCCGCACCCGAACATCGTGCACCGCCAGCCGATCATCCGCGGCAACGCGACCGAGGCCGCCAAGAAGGCCGACGTCATCGTCACGGGCGAGTACACCTTCGGCATGCAGGACCAGGCCTTCCTCGGCCCGGAGTCCGGCCTCGCGGTGCCGTCCGAGGACGGCGGCGTCGACCTGTACGTCGCCACCCAGTGGCTGCACTCGGACCTCAAGCAGATCGCCCCCTGCCTCGGCCTGCCCGAGGAGAAGGTCCGCATGACGATGGCGGGCGTCGGCGGCGCGTTCGGCGGTCGCGAGGACATCTCGATGCAGATCCTCGCCTCCATCCTCGCGCTCCGCACCGGCAAGCCGGTCAAGATGGTCTACAACCGGTACGAGTCCTTCTTCGGGCACGTCCACCGGCACCCGGCGAAGCTCTGGTACGAGCACGGCGCCACCAAGGACGGCAAGCTCACGCACATGAAGTGCAAGATCGTGCTCGACGGCGGCGCCTACGCGTCGTCCACGGCGTCGGTCGTCGGCAACGCCTCGTCCCTCTCGGTCGGCCCGTACGTCATCGAGGACGTCGAGATCGAGGCGATCGGCCTCTACACCAACAACCCGCCCTGCGGCGCCATGCGCGGCTTCGGCGCGGTCCAGGCCTGCTTCGCGTACGAGGCCCAGATGGACAAGCTCGCGGCGAAGCTGGGCATGGACCCGGTGGAACTGCGCCAGCTCAACGCCATGGAGCAGGGCACGATCATGCCGACCGGCCAGGTCGTGGACTCGCCGGCCCCGGTCGCCGAGCTGCTCCGTATCGTCAAGGCCCGCCCGATGCCGCCGGAGCAGCAGTGGCTCGCGGCCGGCGAGGACGCGGACGTCCGCGCCCTCCCGGGTGGCCTCTCCAACACCACGCACGGCGAGGGTGTCGTCCGGGGTGTCGGCTACGCCGTCGGCATCAAGAACGTCGGCTTCTCCGAGGGCTTCGACGACTACTCGACCGCCAAGATCCGCATGGAGGTCATCAACGGCGAGGCCGTCGCCACGGTCCACACCGCCATGGCGGAGGTCGGCCAGGGCGGCGTCACCATCCACGCGCAGATCGCCCGTACCGAGCTCGGTGTCCAGCAGGTCACCATCCACCCCGCGGACACGCAGGTGGGCTCGGCCGGTTCGACCTCCGCGGGCCGCCAGACGTACATGACCGGCGGCGCCATCAAGAACTCCTGCCGGATCGTCCGCGAGAAGGTCCTGGAGATCGGCCGGCGCAAGTTCGGCTCGTACCACCCGGCGTGGGCCAACGCCGAACTCCTCCTGGAGGGCGGCAAGGTCGTCACCGACGGCGGCGATGTCCTCGCCACCATCGCGGACGTCCTCGAGGGCCAGGCCGTGGAGGTCGAGGAGGAGTGGCGCCACCGCCCCACGCAGGCCTTCGACCTCGTCACCGGCCAGGGCGACGGCCACGTCCAGTACGCCTTCGCCGCGCACCGCGCGGTGGTGGAGGTCGACACCGAGCTCGGCCTGGTCAAGGTCATCGAACTGGCCTGTGCCCAGGACGTCGGCAAGGCGCTCAACCCGCTCTCCGTCATCGGCCAGATCCAGGGTGGCACCACCCAGGGCCTGGGCGTCGCGGTGATGGAGGAGATCATCGTCGACCCGAAGACCGCGAAGGTGCGCAACCCCTCCTTCACGGACTACCTGATCCCCACCATCCTCGACACGCCGACCATCCCGGTCGACTACCTCGAGCTGGCGGACCCGAACGCCCCGTACGGAGTGCGCGGCATCGGTGAGGCCCCGACCCTGTCGTCCACCCCGGCCGTCCTCGCGGCGATCCGGGCCGCGACGGGCCTGGAGCTCAACAAGACGCCGGTCCGCCCCGAGGCGCTCACCGGCACCCTCTAGAACTCTCCGGGCGGTGTGTGCCTCCCAGGAACGTCACACTTCCCCGCCCGCACCGCCCGGAGTACTTCCCCCCAGCAGTACCCGCTTCACCAGCAGTACTCGCCTTGCCAGCACCACCAGCACCACCGCAGTACCCCCGTAGTACCCGCAGTGCCGATTCACTCCGTTCGTCTCGGGCCGTCCCCCGGGTCGTGCAGCCCACGCAGCATCCCAAATCCCGCAGCTTCAACCAGATCAGAATCCCTTCGAAGTCTGATGCGGGTGCCCCTTTGAACCTTGGGAGTAGGCCCCATGACCCAGTCGTCTGTGGAGCCCAAGACCGCTTCGGAGGACGCGGGCTCCGGCTCCAACGTCCCCGCCGGCCGTTCTTGGCTCGACCGGTACTTTCACATTTCGGAGAGAGGATCCACCGTCGCGACGGAGATCCGCGGCGGCGTCACCACCTTCATGGCGATGGCGTACATTCTCCTGCTCAACCCGATCCTCCTCGGTGGACCGGACGTCGAGAAGAACGTTCTCGGCTCCTCCGCCGTCATCACGGCGACCGCCCTCGCGGCGGCGGTGACCACCCTGCTGATGGGCTTCATCGGCAAGGTCCCGCTGGTCCTCGCGGCCGGTCTCAGTGTCTCCGGTGTGCTCGCCACCCAGGTCGTGCCCGCGATGACCTGGCCGCAGGCCATGGCCATGTGTGTCGTCTACGGTCTGGTGATCTGCCTCCTGGTGGTCACCGGTCTCCGCGAGATGATCATGAACGCGATCCCGCTCGCGCTCAAGCACGGCATCACCATCGGCATCGGCCTCTTCATCGCGCTGATCGGCTTCAACAAGGCCGGCTTCGTCGGCGCCGGCCCGCAGTTCGGTCCGCCCGTCACCATGGGCTCCGGCGGTGAACTCGTCGGCTGGCCCGTGCTGATCTTCGCCGTCACCCTCCTCGCCATCTTCGCGCTCCAGGCCCGCAAGATCCCGGGTGCGATCCTCATCGGCATCGTCGCCGGCACGGTCATCTCGCTGATCGTCAACGCGGTCGCCGACATCCCGGCCAAGGGCCCGGGCGCCTGGGCCAACGGCTCGCCCGAGCTCAAGGGCAGCGCGGTCTCGACCCCGGACTTCTCGCTCTTCGGCGACGTCGACTTCGGCGGCTGGGGCGACGTCGGCTACATCACGGTCGGCGTGATCGTCTTCACCCTGGTCCTCGCCGGCTTCTTCGACGCCATGGCCACCATCATCGGTGTCGGCACCGAGGCCAACCTGGCCGACGACAAGGGCCGGATGCCGGGCCTGTCCAAGGCGCTGTTCATCGACGGCGCGGGCGGCGCGATCGGCGGCGTCTCCGGCGCGTCCGGCCAGACCGTGTTCGTGGAGTCCGCCACCGGCGTCGGCGAAGGCGCCCGTACCGGCTTCTCCTCCGTCATCACCGGCCTGTTCTTCGCGGCCTGCCTCTTCTTCACGCCGATCACCCAGATCGTGCCCCGTGAGGTCGGCTCCGCCGCCCTGGTCGTCATCGGCGCGATGATGATGATGAACGCCAAGCACGTGAACTGGGGCGACAGCTCCGTCGCCATCCCGGTCTTCCTCACCGTCGTGCTGATGCCGTTCACCTACAGCATCACCCCGGGTGTCGCGGCCGGCGTCATCGCCTACACCGTCATCAAGGTGGCGCAGGGCAAGGCCCGCGAGGTCGGCGCGTTCATGTGGTGCCTGACCGGCATCTTCATCGTGTTCTTCGCTCTTCACCCCATCGAGAGCTGGCTGGGCGTCAGCTGACGTCGTACCGTCGCCCTCCGTACACACCCAAGGAGACCGAAATGCTGGACATCGCCGAAGAGCTGCACCGGTGGGTCGAGCAGGGACGCACGTTCGCCGTCGCCACCGTCGTGGCGGTCGGCGGCAGCGCGCCCCGGCAGCCAGGAGCCGCTCTCGCCGTCGACAGCGAGGGCACGGCGATCGGCTCGGTCTCCGGCGGGTGTGTGGAGGGCGCGGTCTACGAGCTGTGTCAGCAGGCACTCGAAGACGGGCAGACCGTCGTCGAGCAATTCGGCTACAGCGACGAGGACGCCTTCGCGGTCGGCCTGACCTGCGGCGGCATCATCGACATCCTCGTCACCCCGGTCCGCGGCGGGGTCTTCCCCGCCGCGCTCGCGGCCGCCTCCACGGGGGAGGCGGCGGCCCTCGCCCGGATCGTCGACGGACCGGCCGAGCTGCGGGGCACTGCCCTCCTCGTCCGCCCCGACGGCGCGTACGAGGGGAAGCTCGGGGGCCACCCCGAGCTGGACCGCACCGCGGCGGGCGAGGCCCGCGCGATGCTCGACGCGGGCCGCACCGGCACCGTGGAGATCGGCGAGGACGGCAGCCGCTGCGGACAGCCGCTGACCCTCCTGGTCGAGTCCTCCGTTCCCGCCCCCCGCATGATCGTCTTCGGTGCCATCGACTTCGCCGCCGCCCTCGTCCGGGTCGGCAAGTTCCTCGGCTACCACGTCACCGTCTGCGACGCGCGGCCCGTCTTCGCGACGCCGGCCCGCTTCCCCGAGGCCGACGAGATCGTCGTCGAGTGGCCCCACCGCTACCTGGAGTCGACGGAGGTCGACGGCCGCACCGTGCTGTGCGTCCTCACCCACGACGCCAAGTTCGACGTGCCCCTGATCAAGGCCGCCCTCAAGCTTCCCGTCGCGTACATCGGCGCGATGGGCTCCCGCCGCACCCACGAGGACCGCAACAAGCGCCTGCGCGAGGTCGGCGTCACCGACCTCGAACTGGCCAGGCTGCGCTCCCCGATAGGCCTCGACCTCGGCGCCCGTACGTCGGAGGAGACCGCCCTGTCCATCGGAGCCGAGATCGTCGCCAACCGGCGCGGCGGCACCGGCGCCTCGCTCACCGGCGCGCACACCCCGATCCACCACGACGGCCCCCGCGAGCCGGACGGCCGCATAGGGTCCGTCGCCTAGGGGGTGTCCTGACCGGGCGGCCGGGGCGCGCTCAGTGCGCCTCCCGCCCCCGTACGGTCGGCGCCCACGCGGGCTCCTCCTCGGCGGCCTCCGCCTCGGCCCGCCGCCCGCCCCGGGCGAAGAAGTCCGCGAGCGGCAGGATCGCCGCGCCGACCGTCACCGCGTCGGGGCCGAGCGTCCCCATCGCGATGCCGACGCGGGCCGCCGGGTACGCGAGCGCGTACTCCTTCGTGTAGCCCTTGACCGTCTCCAGGAAGCGGGCGCCGAGCTGGAGCCCCGCCCAGCCGCCGACGAGGATGCGCTCGGGCTGGAAGAGATTGATCAGATCGCCGAAGCCGGCGCCCAGGTACTCGGCGGTCTCCTCCAGGACGGCGAGCGCCGTCGCGTCGGGCGTCCGCCCCGCGTCGGCGGGGTACGCGGCGGCCAGCATCGCCGTCAGAGCGGTCTCCTCGTCCGCGCCGGCCGGCGCGGCCCCGCCCGCCTCGCGCCACCGCTCAAGCAGCGCCTCCGCGCCCGCGTACGCCTCCAGGCAGCCCCGGGCGCCGCAGCGGCAGCGGCGCCCCCGGACCCGTACCGTCAGGTGACCCCATTCGAGCGCCCGGCCCGGCCCCATCGGGTCCGTGACGACACAGGCGCCGACGCCCGAGCCGAAGAGCACGACCACGGCACTCCGCGCGCCGCGCCCGGCCCCGAACCACATCTCGGCCTGGCCGAGCGTCTTGGCGCCGTTGTCGATCCGGTACGGGACGGAGGCCGGCAGTTCCACGGCCTCCCGCAGGAGCCGCTCCAGCGGGACGGCGTCCCAGCCGATGGTCTGGCCGTGCACGACGGCGCCGTCCTCGGCGGTACGGTCCACGATGCCGGGCACGCCGACCCCGACGCCGAGCAGCCGCTCGGCGGGGACGCCCGCCGTCCGCAGGACCTCCGCGATGCCGTCGCGGACGAGGCCGACGACGAGCCCGACCTCGTACCGGTCGTGCGCGTGGGGGCTGTCGACCGCCAACGGGAGTTCCGTGCGGGCGAGTTCGGTGAGGGTGAGGTCGAAGAGCTCGACCCTGACCCGGGTTTCGCCGACGTCGACGCCGATCATGAAGCCGCTGCCGGGGGTGATCCGCAGCAGGGTACGGGGCCGACCGCCGGCCGAGTCGACGCTGCCGGCCTCCTCCACGAGGCCCTCCGCGACGAGTTCGCCGACCACGTTGCTGACCGATCCCGAGCTCAGTCCGGTCGCGGGCCCCAGCGAGAACCGGCTCATCGGCCCGTCGAAGTACAGCCGGTGGAGGACGGCGGTGCGGTTCTCGCGTCGCAGGTCACGTACCGTGCGGCCGTTCCGCGTGGTCACTGGGCCCCCTGGTGAAGTAGTCCTGACCGAAACATACCGCTGCCGGGACCCTTGGGGCGATTTCTCTTGAGCTTTAACGCATATCCTGAATTAAGGGGCCCGGCGTTACGCGCCCAGGAGCGTGCGGAGATGGGTGCAGGCTTCGGCCTCGGTGGTGTGCGTGGCGACGGGTTCGTGGGTCCCGCGCTCGTACACGCCGGTCTCCCACACCGTCGTGCCGTCACCGGCCCCGCCCGGCCTCGTCCGCAGATAGACGAAGTCGGGCGGGGTGGGCGCCGGTTCGTGGACGCCCTCGATCCAGTAGTACGCCTCGGGCACCCCGGCCTCCCGGAGTGCCCGTGCCAGCGCGTGGCGGTTGGTCACGCGGGGACGCGCACCAGGTAGCCGTTGTCGAGCAGCCACTTGACGCTGAGGCGCTGACCCTCGCCCGGGTTCAGGAAGGCCGGGTCCAGCTTGATCTGGCGGCCGCCGCCGGGCTGCTCGAACCAGGGCGCGATGGAGCCCTCCCAGACCACGAACGACCGCGTCACCTCGTACAGGTGGTAGTCGCAGGGGAAGGCGGCGTCGCGGGTGTTGAGGTTCTGCGGGGGCAGCGCGCGCTTGGCGTACGGGTCGCCGGCCGGGGCCAGGTAGGAGCCGAACTCGGAGCCGAAGCGGTCGAGGCGCTCACCTTCCACCAGCACGTCGGGCGCCTTGTCGATCTCGCCATTGACCTCGCCGAAGCCGTCGTTCGGCGGGTACTTCCAGCTGCCGGTGTCGGCCGGACCCTCCCAGTACTTCCTGAGGAAGTCGGCGGAGGAGAGCGTCCCGGTCCGGTGGTAGCGGTTGAGCAGCGGGCCGACCGGCTCCTGCCACTTCTTCGGCAGGAACTTCGGGCCGAGCCGCTTGTCGCCCTGGAACTCCCCGGTGCAGGGCTCCGGGGGAGCGGCGTGCGACACCCCGGCCTGCTGCGGGACGGGCGTCTCGGAGGGTGCGGCCTGCGCCGCGGGGGCCGCGGCGAGGGCGGCGGTCACGCCCATGGCGGCGAGTACGGCACGGATCCTGAAGGCGGTACGGCTGCGCTCCACGCGGAGGTCTCCCTGGGGACGGAGTGGTCAGTGGCGCCGCTCACGGTAGTGGATCACCTGCGCAGAGTGATCGACCGCGGACGGAAACCGGCCATCCGTGTTTCCGCGCGTGGTCGTGGGGGCTCAGGCCTTCCGGAGCCCGCTGAGGAGCAGCTCGGCCAGCTGCTCGTACGCCTCGGCGTCGGCCAGACCGGTCGCCGCGGCCACCTGGCGTCGCTGGATGCGGACCATCACCGAGGAGATGACGTCCGCCGCGAAGGTCACGTGCACCTCGCGGAAGACGCCCGCGCGCACGCCCTCCTCGATGAGCTGCTGGACCCGGCCGGCCGCCGCGCGCGTGTTGCGCTCGTACACCTCGGCCGCGGGCTCGAAGGCGGCGACGTCGTCGAAGAACTGCGGCGAGACCGGGGCCAGCTCGGCCGAGACGGCGCGCAGATAGGCGGCCAGCCGCTCGGCGGGGTCGGTCGCGGCGGCGAGAACCGCCTCGACCCGGGCCGTGGCCCGCCGGAAGAAGTGCACGACCGCCGCCCGGACGAGCTGCTCCTTGCTGCCGGCGAGGCCGTACAGGGTGCGCTTCGAGCAGCGCAGGCGGGCGGCCAGGTCGTCGAGCGTCAGGCGGGCGAAGCCCTCGCCGACGAGCAGGGCGACGAGCTCCTCGAAGAGGGCGGAGCGGCGCGCGGCCCCGCGGCCCGTCAGTTTCGGGGCGTCGGCGGAGGGGGTCTCGATCACCCGGCCAGTATTCCAGGCCACCCCTCGGCGGGATCTCGACCCCCGCTGAGGGGGGTTACGCCGGCATCCTCCTGCGCTACTCTAAGTGGTACTGCAGTACCTGCCCCAGTACCACTTTGCGCGCCGCTGGAGTCACCATGGATGTCGACCGCCTGCTTCCCACCCCCGAAGCGGCGGACCTCATCGCCCTCACCCGGGAGATCGCCGACAAGGAGCTCTCTCCGCGGGTGAACGAGCACGAGGCCGCCGAGACCTATCCCGAAGGTCTCTTCACCACCCTCGGCGAGGCCGGGCTCCTCGGCCTCGCCTACCCCGAGGAGTACGGCGGCGGAGGCCAGCCGTACGAGGTGTACCTCCAGGTCCTGGAGGAGCTCGCCGCGCGCTGGGCGGCCGTCGCCGTCGCCACCAGCGTCCACACACTGGCCTGCCACCCCCTCCACACCTTCGGCACGGCGGAGCAGAAGGAGCGCTGGCTCCCCGCGATGCTGGAGGGCCGGAGCATCGGCGGCTACAGCCTCTCCGAACCGCAGGCCGGCTCGGACGCGGCCGCCCTCTCCTGCAAGGCGGAGCTCCAGGACGACGGCAGCGGCTACCGCGTGACCGGCACCAAGGCCTGGATCACCCACGGCGGCAAGGCCGACTTCTACGCCCTCTTCGCCCGCACGGCGCCCGGCAGCCGCGGCATCTCGTGCTTCCTCGCCCCCGGCGCCACCGAAGGGCTGAGCTTCGGCCTGCCCGAGCGCAAGATGGGCCTCCAGGCGGTCCCGACCACCTCCGCGTACTGGGACGGCGCCCTCATCGACGCCGACCGGCGCATAGGGGAGGAGGGGCAGGGCCTCCAGATCGCCTTCAGCGCCCTCGACAGCGGCCGCCTCGGCATCGCCGCCTGCGCGACGGGCCTGGCCCAGGCCGCGCTGGACGCCGCGGTCGACTACGCCAACGAACGCACCACGTTCGGCCGCCGGATCGTCGACCACCAGGGCCTCGGCTTCCTCCTCGCCGACATGGCCGCCGCGGTCGACGCGGCCCGCGCCACCTACGTGGACGCGGCCCGCCGCCGCGACCTCGGCCGCCCCTTCAGCCGCCAGGCCAGCGCGGCTAAGCTCATCGCCACCGACACGGCCATGAAGGTCACCACGGACGCGGTCCAGGTCCTCGGCGGCTACGGCTACACCCGCGACTTCCCGGTGGAGCGCTACATGCGCGAGGCGAAGATCATGCAGATCTTCGAGGGGACGAACCAGATCCAGCGCCTGGTCATCAGCCGCGGGCTCGCGCGGCCGGCCTGAAGGGCGCCCGGCCCAAGGTGCGCCCGGCCTTAAGGCGCGCCCGGCCCTAAGGTGCGCCCGGCCTAAGGCGCGCCCGGCCGGTCGGGCCGGGCGCGCGGCGGGGCCGCGGTCATCGTCGACGCCTGGTGCAGGTCGACCAGGGTGCGCAGGGCGGGCGGCAGCCAGTCCGACGGGGTCTCGCCGTCGGCGCCGCCGAGGTCGCGCAGGACCTCGGTCGGTGACGGGCGGCCCACCGGATCGTGGCCGAGGCAGGCCGCGGTGACGGCGGCGAGGTCCGAGGGCAGCAGGCGCAGCGCCCCGGAGAGGGCCGCGCCGTCGGCGAACCGTGCCGAGCCGCCGGCGTGGCACAGCACCATGCCGAAGGCGTACATGTCCACGGCGGCGGTCAGCGGGGCGCCGGTCAGCTGCTCGGGGGCGAGGAACCCCCGCGTGCCGACGACGAGGTCGGTGCGCGTCAGCGCGGTCGCCTCCGCGCCGCGTGCGATGCCGAAGTCGATCACGCGGGGGCCGGCGGACGAGATGAGGATGTTGCCGGGCTTGAGGTCCCGGTGGACGATGCCGCACGCGTGGATGGCTTCGAGGGCCTCGGCGACGCCGAGGGCCAGGGCGCGCAGGGTGAGCGCGGGCAGCGGTCCGTGGAGTTCCAGGACCTGCTGGAGGGAGGGGCCCGGGATGTACTCCGTGACGAGCCACGGCCGGGTGTCCTCCGGCCCCGCGTCGACCACCGGCGCGGTGTGGAACCCGCTGACCCTGCGCGCGGCGTCGACCTCCCGGGCGAACCGGCGGCGGAAGGACGGATCGCTGACGAGCTCCTCGCGCACCACCTTCACGGCGACCTGTCGGGCACCGGGGGACAGGCCGAGGTAGACCGTGCCCATCCCGCCCTCGCCGAGCCGGGCCGTCAACCGGTACCTGCCCACCTGCCGGGGGTCGTCCCCGCGCAGCGGCTCGTGGGTGAAGGGGACCGGCAGAGGCGACGCCGCACGCAGCGGGGAGTGCGACCCCGCCGGGGACCGCGGCGCGTCCTCGGTCTCGGCGAGCCGGTGGACCCTCGCCACCTCGACCTCGGCCTGCGCGCGCAGGATCGCGGCCTGCTTCTCGCCCTCGGCAGTGAGGATCTGCGACTGCCGGACGCCTTCCGCGGTGAGGATCGCGGCGCGCTTGTCGCGATCGGCGCGCATCTGCTTCTCCAGCGAGTCCTGGATGGAGGTCGGCGGCTCGATCGCCCTGACCTCGATGCGGTTGACGCGGATTCCCCACTTGCCGGTCGCCGGTTCGAGGTCGGCGCGCAGGGCCGCGTTGATGTCCTCGCGGGAGACGAGGGTCCGCTCCAGGTCCATGCCGCCGACGACGGTGCGCACGGTCGTGTTGGTGAGCTGCTCGATCGCCTGGATGTAGCTGGCGACCTCGTAGGTCGCGGCCCGGGCATCGGTCACCTGGTAGTAGACGACCGTGTCGATGTTGACGACGAGGTTGTCCAGGGTGCTCACCGACTGCGGGAAGAAGGGGACGACCTGCTCGCGCAGATCGACGTGGTTCCGGATCCGGTCGAACGGCGGGAACATGATGTTGAGTCCGGGGCGCAGCAGGCGGGTGTGACGTCCGTGGCGCTCGACGACGGCCACCGAGGCCTCGGGGACGATCCGTACGGCCCAGGCGATTTCCGCCAGGACGAGCACACCCGCCACCACCCCTAACACCGTCATGACGTCCAACGGTCCACTTCCCCTCGGCCATCCCGCATCAGTCGGCACAGTCTCGCAGAACTGGCCCAGGGCGCACAGAAGTTGTGGCAGGCAGGAAGGGCGTGAGTCGGGTCCCGGCCTACGTGCCGAGGCTGGCGACGCCGGCCTGGGCGAACTTCTCGTCGAGGTCGCCGGAGGGGGCGCCCGCGACGCCGATGCCGGCGATGGGGGCGCCCTTGGCGGTGACGGGGGCGCCGCCGCCGAGGAAGAGGGTGCCGGGGATGTCCTTGAGTGTGGGCGCGTTCGTCAGGCGCTTGGCGAGCTCGGAGGTGGGGGCGTTCCAGGAGACGGCGGTGTACGCCTTCTTCACGGCGGACTCGTAGGACTGGGGGCCGGCGCCGTCGCCGCGGAGGGTGACGAGGGTGTTGCCGTTGCGGTCGACGACGGCGACGGAGACGCGCTGGTTCTCCTTCTCGGCGGCGTCCAGCGTGGCCTGCGCGGCCTTCGTCGCGGCCTCGATCGTCAGGTGCGTCGAGCGCGTCGTGTTCTTGTTCTTGGCGTCCGCCTTGGCGACGGCGGCGGCCGGCGCGGCCGCCGTGTCCTCGCCGGTGGCGCTGGCGGAGTAGGCACCGAAGGCGCCGAGCGCGACGGCCGCGGCGAGCGCGCCACCGGCCACGGCACGGGTGCGCGAGGAGGCCTTCTTCACGTGCTTCATGGGGTCTGCTCCAGGGAACTCGGGGAACCGCGAGGGCCGTCGGGAAGCTGGGGCCCGCTCTCTCCTCTCCATCCTGGTGTCGCCCCGCACCTCACCCCGTCGGCGTCCCGGCTGCACCCGGAGGGCTCAACGGCCGACCCCCGGGTCAACCGATCGGATGACCCCACTCCGTCTCGCCGCCCTCCAGGGCCAGTTCGGCGAAGGCCTCGGCCGCCGCGCTCCGGTAGCCGCCCGAGCGGCGCAGCAGGGCGACGCCGCGGGACGGGAGCGCGGGGGAGAGCGGGACGGGCGTCAGGTACGGGTGGTCCCGGGCGACGGCGTCGGGGAGGACCGTCGCCAGGGCGGTGCGCCGGACGATCTCGGTGAGCGCGCTGACGGAGTTGGCCTCCACCGCGATCCGGGGCTCGATCCGATGCTCGGCCACGTACGCGTCGACGTGTCGCCGCGTCGCGAAGTCATCGCTCAGCAGGGCGAGGTGATGCCCGGTCAGGTCCGTGACGGGCAGCGGCTCGGTGCGGCCCGCGTACGGGTGGGCGGGGCCGACGACGAGGCCGAGCGTCTCCGTGAAGAGCTCCACGGCCTCGACGCCCGGGAGATGGACTCCGTCGAAGGCGATGCCGAGATCCACCCGGTCGGCGAGGAGTTCGGCCTCGATACGGTCCTGCGTCAACTCCCGCACCTCCACGGTGATGCCGGGGTGGCGCGTGTGGAACGCGGCGACGAGCGGGCCCGTGAGGTACGCGGTGAAGGTGGGGGTGACCGCCAGCCGGAGGAGACCGCGGGACAGGTCCCGTACGTCGAGCACGGCCCGCTCGCCGGCCGCCAGGTCCCGGAGCGCGCGCCGGGCGTACCGCGCGTAGGTCTCCCCGGCGTCCGTGAGGCGCACGGTCCGGCCGGTGCGGTCCAGGAGCTGGGCCCCGAGCGCCTTCTCCAGCTGCTTGATCTGCTGGGACAGCGTCGGCTGGGCGATCCGGAGCTCCTCGGCGGCGCGGGTGAAGTTGGCGTGCTCGGCGACGGCGAGCAGATAACGGAGGTGGCGGAGTTCCGGCTGCATGATGCCAGTGTACGGCTGATATAGATCGCATCTATGGCTGAGATCGATGACCGGTCTTGGACGCTATAGCCCCTGGTCGTGCAGGGTGAAGGCATGCCTCATCTCGCCGAGGGAATCGACCGCTTCCAGCGGGAGATCTTCCCTGCCAAGGCCGGGCTCTTCGCCCGCCTGGCCACCGTCCACCGCCCCCGAACCCTCTTCATCGGCTGCTCCGACGCCCGCGTCGTCCCCGAGCTGATCACCCAGACCGAGCCGGGCGAGCTCTTCGTCATCCGTACCGCCGGCAACCTCGTCCCCGCCCACGCCCCGGGCACCGACGCGGTCTCCGCCGGCGTCGAGTACGCCGTCGCGGTCCTCGGCGTGCGGGACGTCATCGTCTGCGGGCACTCCGCCTGCGGCGCGATGACCGCGCTCGCCGAGGGCCACGACCTCGGCTCCGCACCCGCCGTCGCCGCCTGGCTGCGGCACGCGGACGCCTCCCTGGCCCGCGCCGCCGCGGCCGGACGCCAGGGGGACGTGGCCGCCCTGGTGCGCGAGAACGTCGCCGCCCAGCTGGCGAACCTCACCACCCACCCCTCCGTCGCCCGCGCGCTGGCCGCGGGAGACATCCGGCTGCACGGCTGGGTCTTCGACATCGCGGAGGGCTCCCTCGAGGAGCTCGACACCGTCGCCCGGCCCGCCCTCGCCGCCGTCTGACCCCCGAAACGCCCCCCACGGAAACGAAGGACGTACTTCTCATGGTGCACGCCCAGTTCGACCCCACCGCCCGCCGCGAGCTCGCCCTCGCCGCCGTCGAGGCCAAGACCGTCAAGGACCTGACCTGGCAGCAGATCGCGGACGCCGCCGGATTCTCCGTCGCCTTCACCACCGCCGCCGTCCTCGGCCAGCACGCCCTGCCCGAGGCGTCCGCGCGGGCGGTCGCCGAGCTCCTCGGCCTGGACGAGGACGCCGTACGACTGCTGCGCACGATCCCCACCCGGGGATCGATCGACGGCGGCATCCCGACCGACCCGACGATCTACCGCTTCTACGAGATGCTCCAGGTGTACGGCACCACCCTGAAGGCCCTCGTCCACGAGGAGTTCGGCGACGGCATCATCTCCGCGATCAACTTCAAGCTCGACGTGAAGAAGGTCGCCGACCCCGACGGCGGCGAGCGCGCCGTCATCACGCTCGACGGCAAGTACCTGCCGACCAAGCCCTTCTGATGAGTAGTCAGCTCGGCGTGGGGGGACGCCCCCGCGCCGAGCAGGGCGACGCGGGCCTCGGCGACGGTCTCCTCCACCAGGGCCACCTGCTCGTCGATCACGGCGAGGGCCGGCTCCTCCTTGGAGGCGAAGAAGCAGGAGAAGCTGCCCTTCGGGACCCCGGCCGCCTTGCAGATCTCCGCCACGCCCAGGGCGGAGTAGCCGCGCGACAGCATCAGCGTCTTCGCGGCGGTCAGGATGCGCTCCCGCGCGTCACTCGTTCGCCCCATGGCGGAAGTGTTCGACCGGCCGACCATCCCCCGAGGATGTCCTGGTTCCGCTTCCGGGGGCGCTGCCTGCGGTTCTATGGTGGGCGGCGCAGATCGCGCGGACCGCGCGGTCCCTCGCGGGTACGCGCCCGATCCGGCGGCCATCCCGGCGGCAGGGTCCCACCCGCACGACACGAACGAGGAGTTCCATGGACATCGCCGGCTCCGCCGCTCTCGTCACCGGCGCCGCCTCCGGCCTCGGCGCCGCCACGGCCGCCGCGCTCGCCGCCCGCGGCGCCACCGTCTACGGCCTCGACCTGGACAAGGCCGTCGCGGCCGCCGGGCCGCTGCCCGAGGGCGTCCGGCTGCTCGCCGCGGACGTCACCGACGAGGACCAGGTGCGCGAGGCCCTGGCCGCCGTCGACGCCGACGGCGCCGAGCTCCGGCTCGCCGTGAACTGCGCCGGCATCGCCCCCTCCGCCCGCATCCTGGGCCGCAAGGGTCCGCACGACCTCGACCTGTTCCGTACGGTGCTCAACGTCAACCTGCTGGGGACGTTCAACGTGATGCGGCTCGCCGCCGAGGCCATCGCCCGGCACGAGCCCGACGAGCACGGGCAGCGCGGCCTCGTCGTGAACACCGCCTCGATCGCCGCCTTCGAGGGCCAGGTCGGCCAGATCGCCTACGCGGCCTCCAAGGCGGGCGTCGCGGGCATGACCGTCACCGCGGCCCGTGACCTGGCGCAGTTCGGCATCCGGGTCGTCACCGTCGCCCCCGGCATCGTCGACACCCCGATGATGGCCGGATTCGGCGAGGAGGTCCGAGCGGGTCTCGCGGCGAGCGTCACCTTCCCGCAGCGCCTCGCCCGCCCGGAGGAGTACGCCCGGCTGGTCACGATGATCGTCGAGCACGACTACCTCAACGGGGAGACGATCCGGATGGACGGCGCCCTGCGAATGGCCCCGCGCTGAGCAGCCGAGCGACGGGCCCCGCGTCGAGCCCGCGCTGAGCCCATGCTGAGCCCGCGCTGAGCCCGTACTGAGCCCGCGCTGAGCCTCCGTACCCTCGATGCGGTACTCGGTGCCGGAATCCTCCGGCACCAAGTGCCGCATCGGGCGGTTCGGGTGTTAGGTTCGGGCCATGGGAACTGCCTCGACGAACTCTCCGAAGCCCGCGATGCGGGACTCCCTCATCGCCGCGGCCTTCCAGCTCTTCCTTGAGCGCGGCTACGAGCAGACCACCGTCGACGACATCGTCACGCTCGCCGGCGTCGGCCGCCGCTCCTTCTTCCGGTACTTCCCGTCGAAGGAGGACGTGGTCTTCCCCGACCACGAGCAGTGCCTCGCCGACATGACCCGCTTCCTCGCGGCGAGCGCCGACTCCGACGACCCGATCGCCCGCGTCTGCGACGCCGCCCGGCTGGTCATGCGGATGTACGCCGAGAACCCCACCTTCTCCGTGCAGCGCTACCGGCTCACGCGCGAGGTGACCGGACTGCGGACGTACGAGCTCTCGGTCGTCTGGCGGTACGAGAAGACCCTCGGCGACTATCTGCGCACCCGCTGGGCCGACCGCCGGGACGGCACCCTGCGCGCCAACGTGGTCGCGGCGGCGGTGGTCGCCGCCCACAACCACGCCCTGCGCCACTGGCTGCGCTCGGGCGGCGAGGGCGACCCGCTGGCGGAGGTGGACCGGGCCCTGGAGTTCGTCCGGGCGACCTGGAGCCCGGACGCGCCGGCGGACGCGCCGGCCGAGGAGAACGAGGACGTCGTGGTGGTCATCACCAAGCGGTCCACGCCGATGTGGCGCGTGGTGCGCGAGGTGGAGTCGAGCCTCGGCGAGGGCTGACGGTGAGGTTCACGTGCTGCGCGGGTTGTCGCAGGGGGTCTCAGTATCTCGAATTGAGGGAACTCAGGCTCAGGTCTTTATTTGATGGCACTGAGTGCCATATCTTTGCCCTGCACGGTCGAGCCGCCGAGTGCAAGGAGAAGGCATCGTGTTCCACACGGGACTGAGGAGCGGGACCGCCGTCCACGCCGAGGAGTCGGCCCCCGACTCCGAGCTCTACTTCCAGCGCTGCCGCTGGTGCCACACCACGACGTTCCAGCGCCTGCTCTGTCCGACCTGCGGGTCGACCGAGCTCACCCCCGAACTCAGCGAGGGCGAAGGCGTGATCTCCGTACGGCGTGGGGTCGCCGCGGCCGACGCGGACCTCTGGCCGGTGTACATGTCGGAGGGCTTCACCGTCCGCTGCCGCGTCGACGGGCCGCTGCACGCGGTACGCCCCGGGGTCCGGGTCAAGCTCTCCTCGGGCGTCGGCGTGACCGGACGCAGGCCGGTGGTCCGGCTCTGCGAGGAGGTCCCGCTCGACGGCTGGTTCTGACACGGGACGGCACACGGAAGGGGCGGGCGAGTGGCACAGAGTGCCATTCACCCGCCCCTTACCGTTGGGCGACGAGGACGGTCAGCGGGCGCCGATCTCGTCCGTCAGCTGCGGCAGCACCTCGAAGAGGTCGCCGACCACGCCGTAGTCCACGAGGTCGAAGATCGGGGCCTCGGGGTCCTTGTTGACGGCCACGATCGTCTTCGACGTCTGCATGCCCGCCCGGTGCTGGATCGCGCCGGAGATGCCCGCCGCGACGTACAGCTGCGGCGAGACCTGCTTGCCGGTCTGGCCGACCTGGTTGGCGTGCGGGTACCAGCCCGCGTCGACGGCGGCGCGGGAGGCGCCGACGGCCGCACCGAGCGAGTCGGCCAGCTTCTCGACGACCGCGAAGCCCTCGGCCGCGCCGACACCACGGCCGCCGGAGACCACGATCGCGGACTCGGTCAGCTCGGGGCGGCCGGTGGAGACGCGCGGGGTGCGCGAGACGACCTTCGCGGCGTTGCCGGTGAAGGCGACGGAGACGTTCTCGACCGTGCCGGCGGCCGGGGCGGCCTCCGGGGCGGCGGAGTTCGGCTTGACGGTGATGACCGGGACGCCGTGCGAGACCGTCGAGCGCACCTGGTACGAGGCGGCGAAGACGGACTGGGTGGCGACCGGGCCGTTCTCGCCGGCCTCCAGCTCCACGGCGTCGGTGATCAGACCGGAGCCGAGGCGCAGCGCGACGCGGGCGGCGATCTCCTTGCCCTCGCCGGAGGAGGTCACCAGGACGGCGGCGGCCCCCTTGTCCTTCGCGAGCTGGGTCAGCGCGTCGACCTTGGGGACGACCAGCTGGTCGGTGAACTCGGCGCCGTCCGCGACGTACACGGTGGCCGCGCCGTACTCGCCGGCCGTGGCGGCGATGGAGGCCGCGGCCTCGCCGGCGCCGAGGACGACCGCCGAGGGCTCGCCGATGCGGCGGGCCAGGGTGAGGAGTTCGAGGGCCGGCTTGCGGACCGCACCGTCGGCGTGGTCCACGAGAACCAGGATCTCAGCCATGATTCATTGCTCCTGAGTGGGTGTCTGGCTGACGGTGGGTCAGATGAACTTCTGGGTGGCGAGGTAGGCGGCGAGCTGCTTGCCGCCGTCGCCCTCGTCCGTGACGATCGTGCCCTGCGTACGGGCCGGGCGGGCGGCCACGGCGTCGACGAGGGTCCAGGACCCGCCGAGGCCGACCTCGTCGGCGTCGATGTCCAGGTCGTCCAGGTCCAGCTCCTCGACCGGCTTCTTCTTGGCGGCCATGATCCCCTTGAAGGAGGGGTAACGGGCCTCGCCGGACTGGTCGGTGACCGAGACGACGGCCGGCAGCGGGGCCTCCAGGAGCTCGGTGGCGGAGTCGCCGTCGCGGCGGCCCTTGACCGTGCCGCCGTCGACCGAGACCTCGGAGAGCAGCGTCACCTGCGGCACGTTCAGCCGCTCGGCGAGCAGGGCCGGCAGGACGCCCATCGTGCCGTCGGTCGAGGCCATGCCGCAGACGACCAGGTCGAAACCGGTCTTCTCCAGGGCCTTGGCCAGGATCGCGGAGGTGGCGATGACGTCGGAGCCGTGGATGTCCTCGTCGTTGACGTGGACGGCCTTGTCGGCGCCCATCGACAGCGCCTTGCGCAGCGCGTCCTTGGCGTCGTCCGGGCCCACGGTCACGACGGTGACCTCGGCGTCGTCGGACTCCTCGGAGATGCGCAGGGCCTGCTCGACCGCGTACTCGTCCAGCTCGGAGAGCAGGCCGTCGACGGCCTCGCGGTCGGTCGTCAGGTCGTCGGCGAACCCGCGGTCGCCGGTCGCGTCGGGGACGTACTTCACACAGACAGCGATCTTCAGAGTCACGGCCTGTCTCCTTTCAACGAGTGTGCAATTACGGGAGGTTGCGGGCCATGACGATGCGCTGGACCTGGTTGGTGCCTTCGTAGATCTGGGTGATCTTGGCGTCGCGCATCATGCGCTCGACGG